>NZ_JBIAXU010000003.1:0-627733 GCF_042896985.1 Streptomyces sp. NPDC001194
GAGTTCTCAAGGAACGGACGCTTCCTTTGTACTCACCCTCTCGGGCTTTCCTCCGGGCTTTCGTTCTTCGTTCTTGCGTTTCCGACTCTATCAGAGTCAGTTCCGCTTGCTTTCCGGGTTCTTCGCTTTCGCGTTTTCCCTTTCCGGCGATTCCGACTCTATCAGATCCTTTCGGGCCTGACTCCCAGTCAGCGGGTTTCGCTGCTCGGGCTGTTGGGCCCTTGCGGCGAGTGAGACAGTAGCGGATTCCTTGCCCCCGAACCTAATCGGCGGCCGCGTCCTCGGACACGGATTCCTCATTCGCAAATACGCATGAAAACGAGACGACACAGTGCGTCGTTCGTTCGAATGTGTAGTGCGGGATGGCTGTCCGGGGACCGACCGGGGTCGGCGCTCACGTCGGACAACTCGAAGAACCTTACGGACCTCGTCCAGGTGTGTCAACCCCGGGACAGGGGCCACCCGAAGGGCTAGCCTTGCCCCCATGACTACGCATGCGCTCACGTCCAGCCTTCGCTGGTGGGCCGCCTGACGGCGGCCGACCTTCCACGCGAGCACGCATGCGCTCACGGCCGCCGCTTACGGCGGCCGTTTTCTGTTTCTCCCCTCCCGGGAGTGGCTCGGTCGCCCGACGCGGCGGTCCCCACACCAGCCACGAACAGGGAGACAGGACATGACGAGGATCTTCAGCGGGATCAAGCCGACCGGGCACCTGACGCTGGGGAACTACCTGGGGGCCCTCCGGCAGTGGGTCGCCGCCGACCAGCATCCGGACGAAGCGCTGTTCTGCGTCGTGGACCTCCACGCACTGACCGTCGAGCACGATCCGGCACGGGTCCGCCGGCTCAGCAGGCAGGTGGCGACCCTGTTCCTCGCCTCCGGGCTGGACCCGGAGAAATGCACCCTGTTCATGCAGAGCCACGTCGACGAGCACACCCGGCTCTCGTACGTGCTGGAGTGCACCGCCACCGACGGCGAGATGCGCCGGATGATCCAGTACAAGGAGAAGTCCGCGCGGGCGCAGGCGTCCGGGGAGGGCGTACGGCTGTCGTTGCTGACGTACCCCGTGCTGATGGCCGCCGACATCCTGGCCTACGGGACCGAGGAGGTCCCGGTCGGTGAGGACCAGCGGCAGCACGTGGAGCTGGCCCGGGATCTGGCGGTGCGGTTCAACCAGCGGTACGGGCAGACGTTCACGGTGCCGAAGGCGACGCTGCCGGAGGTGGCCGCGCGGGTCATGGACCTGCAGGAGCCGACGTCGAAGATGGGGAAGTCCGGCGGGGCGGGCCCCGGGGTCGTGTTCATGCTGGACGAGCCCGGAGTGATCCGTAAGAAGGTCATGCGGGCCGTGACCGACAGCGGGGACGGCGGGGTCGTCTACGACCGGGAGGCACGGCCGGGCGTCGCGAACCTGCTGGACGTGCTGGCCGCCTGCACCGGCGGGGATCCGGCCGCCCTCGCGGAGGAGTACAGCGGGTACGGGGCGCTCAAGCGGGACGTCGCCGACGCGGTGGTGGAGCTGCTGCGGCCGGTGCAGGAGCGCCATGCCGAGCTCGCGGCCGACCCGGCGGCGGTGGAGAAGGTGCTCCGCGAGGGGGCCGGGCGGGCTCGGTCCCTGGCGCGGCCGATCGTGGACCGGGCGTACCGGGCCATCGGGCTGCTGGAGCCCTGACCGGGGAGAGGTACGGGCTCCCGCTCGCCGCGGGGCCCGTACCTTTGGGCCGGCCGTCTCAGCTGTTGCCGGAGGCGAGTTCGCGGCTGCGGTCGCGGGCCGCTTCGAGGGCCGCGATCAGGGCGGCGCGCACGCCGTGCCGTTCGAGCTCGACGATCGCGTTGATGGTGGTGCCGGCCGGGGAGGTGACGGCCTCGCGGAGCTTGACCGGGTGCTCGCCGCTGTCGCGGAGCATCACGGCGGCTCCGATGGCGGCCTGCACGATGAGGTCGTGCGCCTGGGCGCGGGGCAGCCCGAGGAGGATGCCGGCGTCGGTCATCGCCTCGACGAGGAAGTAGAAGTAGGCGGGGCCGGAGCCGGAGAGGGCGGTGGCGGCGTCCTGCTGCGACTCGGGGACGCGCAGGGTCTTGCCGACGCCGCCGAAGATCTCCTCGGTGTGCGCGAGGTGTTCGGCGGTGGCGTGGCTGCCGGCCGAGATGACGGACATGGCCTCGTCGACGAGGGCGGGGGTGTTCGTCATGACGCGGACCACGGGGGTGCCGGAGGCGAGCCGTTCCTCGAAGAAGGAGGTGGGGATGCCGGCGGCGCCGCTGATGACCAGGCGGTCGGCCGGGATGTGCGGGGCGAGCTCTTCGAGGAGCTTGCCCATGTCCTGCGGCTTGACGGTGAGGATGAGGGTGTCGGCGCGCTTGGCGGCCTCGGCGTTGCCGACGGCCTCGACCCCGTAGCGCGAGCGGAGCTCTTCGGCCCGTTCGGGACGGCGGGCGGTGACGAGGAGTTTGGAGGCGGGCCAGCCGCCGCGGATCATTCCGCTGAGCAGCGCCTCGCCGATCTTGCCGGTACCGAGGACCGCGACTGTCTGGGTCATGCCCGATTCACCTCGCCGAACTTTTCCGCACGCGTTTCACGCGTGATGCGTTTGCCTCCTCATCCTTTCACTCGTGGGACGGACGGCGAGGTGCTGTCCGCAGTGCGGTCAGGGGTGCCGGTGTAGAGGTGCCGGTGCAGTGGTGCCGGTGCAGTGGTGCCGGTGCAGTGGTGCCGGCGCAGGGCTGCCGGCGCAGGGCTGCCGGCGCAGGGCTGCCCGCGCAGGGCTGCCGGCGCAGGGCTGCCGGCGCAGGGCTGCCCGCGCAGGGCTGCCCGCTCAGGGAGTGCGGCGGCGGAGGGTGGCCGCGCCGAGGGCGAGGACGAGCAGGGCGCAGGCGGCGACGATCACGGCGTCGCGGACGAAGTCGGCCGTCATGTCCGTGTGGGTGAGGACCTGGGTCATGCCGTCGACGGCGTACGACATGGGCAGGACGTCCGAGAGTCCTTCGAGGACGGGCTGCATCGTGTCGCGCGCCGCGAACAGGCCGCACAGCAGGAGCTGCGGGAAGATCACGGCCGGCATGAACTGGACGGCCTGGAACTCGGACGCGGCGAAGGCGGACACGAACAGCCCGAGGGCGGTGCCGAGGAGCGCGTCCAGCAGGGCCACGAGCAGGAGCAGCCACGGCGAGCCGACGACGTCGAGGCCGAGGAGCCAGAGGGCGAGGCCGGTGGCGAGGAGGGACTGTACGACGGCGACGGCGCCGAAGGCGAGGGCGTAGCCGCCGATGAGGTCGCCCTTGCCCAGCGGCATGGCGAGGAGGCGTTCGAGGGTGCCGGAGGTGCGCTCGCGCAGGGTGGCGATCGAGGTCACCAGGAACATCGTGATGAGCGGGAAGATCCCGAGGAGGGACGCGCCGATGCTGTCGAACGTGCGCGGGTTCCCGTCGAAGACGAAGCGCAGCAGCGTCAGCATGAGTACGGGGACCAGGAGCATCAGCGCGATGGAGCGCGGGTCGTGGCGCAGCTGGCGCAGGACGCGGGCGGCGGTGGCGGCGGTGCGGGCGGTGCTCATCGGGCGACCTCGGGCTTCGCTTCGGCGTCGGCCTCGTCGACGAGGCGCAGGAAGCCCTCCTCGACGGTGGCGGAGTGCGTACGGGTGCGCAGTGCGTCGGGGGTGTCCTGGGCGAGGATGCGGCCCTCGCGCATGAGGAGCAGTTCGTGGCAGCGCTCGGCCTCGTCCATGACGTGGGAGGAGACGAGGATCGTGGCGCCGCGGGTGGCGGCGATGTCGTGGAAGAGGTTCCACAGGTCCCGGCGCAGGACGGGGTCGAGGCCGACGGTGGGCTCGTCGAGTACGAGGAGCTCGGGGGTGCCGAGGAGCGCGACGGCGAGGGAGACGCGGCTGCGCTGGCCGCCGGAGAGGTTCCCGGCGAGGGCACCGGCGCGGCTGGTGAGGTCCACGTCGGCGATGGCGCGGGTGACGGCGGCGCGGCGGCGGTCGGCGGCCGCGCGGCCGGGGGTGAGGACGGCGGCGAAGTAGTCGAGGTTCTGGCGGACGGTGAGGTCGTTGTAGACCGAGGGGGCCTGGGTGACATAGCCGATGCGGGAGCGGAGTTCGGGGTGGCCGGCGGGGCGGCCGAGGACTTCGAGGGTGCCGGTGACGTGGGCCTGGGTGCCGACGACGGAGCGCATGAGGGTGGACTTGCCGCAGCCGGAGGGTCCGAGGAGGCCGGTGATGCGGCCGCGGGGGACGTCGAAGGCGATGGAGTCGATGACGGTGCGGGGGGTGCGGCCGGTGCCGCGGCGGACGGTGAGCCCGCGGGCGTGCACGGCGGGCACGGCGGGCGAGGCGGGCTCGGTGAGACCCGTCTGCTGGTTATTCATCATGTGATGAATAATGCTCCTGGCGGTGCCGGGGCGTCAACAGGGCCGCTCGGGCCGGTCTACTTCTTGCGCTTGGGGCGGCGCGCGGCCGGATTGCCCGTACGGGTGCTGCGGCGGCGGGCGAACTCGGCGGTGGCGCGCTCGTACTCGGCGCGGCGCAGCTTCTCACCGGGGGCTTCGAAGAAGCAGCGCAGGAAGTACGCGATGAGGGAGCCGATGAAACCGATCGTCTTCAGGCCCTTGAGCGCGGCCTCGTCGGAGGACGGGGCGGGGCGGCGGCTGAAGGAGTCCCAGGTCTTCACGAAGGCGATGGAGCTGGCGATCGCGAAGAGGACGACGACGGAGATGCTGAGGAAGGGGCCGACGTTGCCGATCTCCAGGCCCTCGTAGGAGAGGCGGAGCAGAACGGCCGCCGCGATGGCGGTGATGAGCGAGCCGGCGCCGACGGCGACGCGGCGCAGGGCGTAGCCGCCGTCGTGGTTCACCCAGGTGGTCTCGAAGAACCGGATCGGCTCGGGCTCCGGACCGGCGGCGGCCGCAGGCGCCGCGGGGGCCTGCGCGGCCGGGTCGGCGGGGGTCTGGTCTCGCTGGTCGTCGTCGCTCACACCGGCGATTATCCCTCTCCGCGGCGACCCGGCCGGGGGTGTCTCACGTGGCAGACGGGCGGCCCGCCACGACGGCAGGCGGCCCCGCCTCGGCGGCCGGTCAGCCGCAGCTGTTGGCCACGTAACCGTCGCTGCCGGTCTTCACGTACGCGTCCGAGACGAAGCGGCCGTTGCCGATGCAGTCCCAGATGTCCGTCGTGCCGTACGGGCCCGAGACGGTCGTGCCGTCGCACTGGCAGCGGATCGTGACGCTCGCGCCGTAGGGCAGGGTGTCGATGACCGAGTAGTTCGTCCCCGGACCGCTGCGGACGTTCACCCGGTAGCCCGGAGCAACCGGAAACGTCTGGAATCCCGAGCCTGCGGCGAGGCTCTGGACTTGGCTGGAATCGTTCTCCACGGACATGTGAAATCTCCCCCCACGGGTGTTGCCGTGCGCAACTCGCGCAGGGTAGCAGGACCCTTGGAGATTCGTACGGCCCATCGACTAGGCTCCGGCGGGGGTGGTTGAGCGGTGCATTCGCTGCGCGCGGACTACGTGGGTTTTCCGGAGTACGCCGGCCAGTACCGGCTGGAATCGGTGCTCGGTTCCGGCGGGATGGGCGTCGTCCATCTGGCCACCTCCGGTTCGGGGCTGAAACTCGCCGTCAAGATCGTGCACGCCGAGCATGCGGTGGATCCGGAGTTCCGGGCCCGCTTCCGGCAGGAGGTCGCCGCCGCGCGGCGGGTGAGCGGGGCGTTCACCGCGCCCGTCGTGGACGCCGATCCGGATGCCGAACGGCCGTGGATGGCCACCTTGTTCATCGACGCCCCGACGCTGGCCGAGCGCGTACGGGAGCGGGTGCTGGACCCCGCCGAGCTGGCCCGGCTCGCCGCGGGGCTGGCGGAGGCGCTGCGGGACATCCACCGGGCGGGGGTCGTCCACCGGGATCTGAAGCCCAGCAACGTACTGATGGCCCCGGACGGGGTCCGGGTCATCGACTTCGGCATCTCACGGCCGGCGGACAGCGATCTGCGGACCGAGACGGGGAAGCTGATCGGGACTCCGCCGTACATGGCGCCGGAGCAGTTCCAGCGGCCGCGGGAGGTGGGGTCGGCCGCGGACGTGTTCGCGCTGGGAGCCGTACTCGTCCACGCGGCGACCGGGCACGGACCGTTCGACTCCGACAGCCACTACCTGGTGGCGTACCAGGTCGTGCATGCCGAACCCGATCTGAGCGGGCTGCCGGAGCAGCTCGTGCCGCTCGTGGCCCGGTGCCTGGCGAAGGAGCCGGCCGACCGGCCCACCGCGGCGGAGCTGATCGCGGAGATGCGGGCGGTGGCGTACCCGACCTCCGAGGACACGCAGGTGTTCGTGCCGCAGCCGCGGCAGCCGGTCGGGGCGGGGCCGGCCGCCGAGGCGGGCCCGGTCCCCGCGGCGGGACCGGCCGCCGAAGCCACGCACCGGCGGGAGCGGATCCCGGTCGGGGCCGGGCGCCCCGGCCGGCGGCGGCGCCGGGCGCGGACGGCGGGGGCCGCGGCGGTCGGGCTGCTGCTGGCGGGCGGGGCCGTGGGCGGCTACCTGCACTTCGGGGCGGGGGCCGGACCCCCGGAGCGGACCGGCGCGAAGGCGGATCCGGCGGCGGCCGCGGCTCCGGGGAAGCCGTTCGCACCGTGGGCGGTCGCGCTGGGCGAGGCGGGCGGGGGCGGCCGGACCGGCTCGTGCTCCTGGGGTGAGCCCGCGGCGCTGTACTGCGCGGGGCCGGGAGTGGCGGCGGCCCGGCTCGACCCGGCGGACGGGTCGGTGGTGTGGTCGCTGAAGGCGGCCGCCCCGCGGACGCGGACGGCGGCGGACGGCGCGCCGCTGCACGCGGGCGGGCTGGTGCTCGTGGCCGCGCCGGGCAGCGGGACGCTGCAGGCGCTGGACCCGGGTACGGGCGCCGAGCGCTGGCAGCGGAAACTGCCGGACGGTGCGCGGGCGGTGGCGGCGGGCGGGCAGGTGCTGCTCGTGCCGCCGAACGGGAGCGTGACGGCGCTCGACGCGGCGAGCGGCGCCGTGCGGTGGACGAAGCAGCTCGGCGGAGTGGGCTCCGTGTGGTGGGGCAGTGGCGGCCCGGAGGTGTACGTGTCGACTCCGGACGGCGGCGGCGGGAGCTCGCAGCTGGCGGAGGTGGATCCCGCGAGCGGTGCGGTGCGCTGGCAGCTGCGGACGGCGGGGCGGCTGCGTCCGGTCGGCGCCGCGCGGGGCGGGCTGTACCTGCTGGACGCGGACGCGGAAGGCAAGACGGGCGCGGTGGTCCGGGTGGACACGGCGACGCAGGCGGTGCGGCGGGTCCGGCTGTCGGTGCCCTTGTTCGACGCGGAGGCGGCGGTGGGCGCGGACGGCGTCGTCTACGCCGCCGGGGTCTCGGGCGCGCTGGTCGCGGTGGGCGCGGAGCGGGAGCAGTGGCGGCTGGAGACCGGCCTGGCCGTGGCGTCCCGCCCGGTGGCGGCCGACGGCCGGATCCACCTGACGGCGCCGGACGGGAGGCTGCTGGCGGTCGACGCCGCGACCGGCCGGCTGGTCGGGCAGACCCGCCCCCGCCCGGGCGACGGCCGCGCCGGGTTCACGGCCACCCTGCCGCCCCCGGTCCCCGCCGCCGGCCGCGTCTACGCCACGGCCCCGGACGGATCGGTCTTCGCGGTCGGCGCCGCCGACCCGGCCCGATGGTGACGCCGCCCGGCCGCCGCCTCGCCACCGGCGGGGCCGGGCGGGTTCGGGCGGACCCCGCGGGACGGAAACGCGGCGAACCCCGCCGGAGTGTTCCGGCGGGGTTCGCGGTGGCTCTCGTACGGTGCCGGCCGGACGGGCAGGACCGGCGGGGCCGGGGGTCCGGCCCGGGCGGCAGGGGTCAGACGCCCAGCTTCGACACGTCGCGGACCGCGCCCTTGTCGGCGCTCGTCGCCATCGCCGCGTACGCGCGCAGCGCCGCCGAGACCTTGCGCTCGCGGTTCTTCGGGGCGTAGACCCCGCCGAGGGCCGCGTGGCGCGCGGCCAGCGTGGCCTCGTCCACCAGCAGCTCGATCGAGCGGTTCGGGATGTCGATCCGGATGCGGTCGCCGTCCTCGACGACGGCGATGTCGCCGCCCGACGCCGCCTCCGGGGAGGCGTGGCCGATGGACAGGCCCGAGGTGCCGCCCGAGAAGCGGCCGTCCGTGACGAGCGCGCAGACCTTGCCGAGCCCGCGCCCCTTCAGGAACGACGTCGGGTAGAGCATCTCCTGCATGCCGGGGCCGCCGCGCGGGCCCTCGTACCGGATGACGACGACGTCGCCCGCCTTGATCTCCTTGCGGAGGATCTTGTCGACCGCCTCGTCCTGCGATTCGCAGACGACCGCCGGGCCCTCGAAGGTCCAGATCGACTCGTCGACGCCCGCGGTCTTCACGACGCAGCCGTCCACCGCGATGTTGCCGCGCAGGACCGCCAGCCCGCCGTCCTTGGAGTACGCGTGCTGCACCGAGCGGATGCAGCCGCCCTCCGCGTCCAGGTCGAGGGTGTCCCAGCGCTCGGACTGCGAGAAGGCGGTGGCGGAGCGCACGCAGCCCGGGGCCGCGTGCCACAGCTCCATGGCCGTCTCGCTCGCCGTGCCGCTGCGCGCGTCCCACTTCGCCAGCCAGTCCTCCAGGTTCTCGGAGTGGACCGTCGTGACGTCCTTGTTCAGGAGCCCGCCGCGGTGCAGCTCGCCGAGGATGGCGGGGATGCCGCCGGCCCGGTGGATGTCCTCCATGTAGTAGGTGCCGCCGGGCGCCACGTTCGGCGCGACCTTGGCCAGGCACGGGACCCGCCTCGACACCTCGTCGATGTCGGTGAGGTCGTACTCCAGGCCCGCCTCCTGCGCGGCGGCGAGCAGGTGCAGGATCGTGTTCGTCGATCCGCCCATGGCGATGTCGAGGGCCATGGCGTTCTCGAAGGCCTGGCGGGTGGCGATGGAGCGCGGCAGGACCGAGTGGTCGTCCTGCTCGTAGTACCGCTTGGTGATCTCGACGACCGTCCGGCCGGCGTCCTCGTACAGGGCGCGGCGGGCGGTGTGCGTGGCGAGGACAGAGCCGTTGCCGGGGAGCGCGAGCCCGATGGCCTCGGCGAGGCAGTTCATCGAGTTGGCGGTGAACATGCCGCTGCACGACCCGCAGGTCGGACAGGCGTTCTCCTCGATCCGCAGCACGTCCTCGTCGGAGACGTTCTCGTTGGAGGCGTCGACCATGGCGTCGATGAGGTCGAGCTTGCGGACGGTGCCGTCGACGAGGACGGCCTGCCCGGCCTCCATCGGGCCGCCGGAGACGAACACGACGGGGATGTTGAGGCGCATGGCGGCCATCAGCATGCCGGGCGTGATCTTGTCGCAGTTGGAGATGCAGATGAGCGCGTCGGCGCAGTGCGCCTCGACCATGTACTCCACGCTGTCCGCGATCAGGTCGCGGGAGGGCAGGGAGTACAGCATGCCGCCGTGGCCCATGGCGATGCCGTCGTCGACCGCGATGGTGTTGAACTCGCGCGGGATCGCGCCGGCGGCGCGGATGGCGTCGGAGACGATCCGGCCGACGGGGGCCAGGTGCGTGTGGCCGGGGACGAACTCCGTGAAGGAGTTGGCGACCGCGATGATCGGCTTCCCGATGTCCGCGCTCGCTACGCCCGACGCACGCATAAGGGCGCGTGCGCCCGCCATGTTGCGGCCGTGGGTGACGGTGCGGGACCTCAGCTCGGGCATCGGGTTCACTCCCCATGGGTGCGGTGGCGTTCGCACGACCGCCGCGACTGTGCATGACTGTGGATATGGCTCGGTTACGAGGCTACGCTCCCGGCCCGCGATGCGGACAGGTTGTCCGCATGGCGGGACGACAGGCTCATTCCTCGGTCAGGTATCGCTGAAGCGTGGGCGCGACCAGGGTGACGATGTCCTCCGGGTCCGCGGAGGCCAGGGGCTCCACCTGGACCACGTACCGCAGGAGCGCGATGCCGATCATGTGGGAGGCGGCGAGCTCGGCGCGGAAGGTGGGGTCGGGGACGTCGAGGTCGGCCGCGACCCGCTCCAGGACCCGGCGCAGGACCAGCCGGCGCAGCACCGCGGCCGCGGCCTCGTGGGTGAGGGCGGAGCGGATGACGGCGAGGAGCGGGGCCCGGCTGGCCGGGTTCTCCCAGATGCCCAGGAAATAGCGGGCCAGGCGCTCCCCGATGCCCTCGGGGCCCTCCCCCACGATCGCGGGGACGACGAGGGCCGGCTCCATCGTGACCTCGATGGCGGCGGCGAAGAGGTCGTCCTTGCTGCCGAAGTAGTGGTGGACCAGGGCCGGGTCCACGCCGGCGACCTTCGCGACGCCGCGTACGGACGTCTTGTCGTACCCGCGCTCGGCGAACACCTCGCGGGCGGCGAGCCGGATGCGCTCCTGGGTGCCGGGGCCTTCCTCGGCCTCGTCGTGGCGGGGCCGGCCGGGTCCGCGGCGCGGCTTGGCGGCTTCGGTCATGGGCGGGGGGTCCTGATCGGGGCGCCGGCGGGACGGGTCGCGAGGTGCAGGCGGGTGAAGGCCAGGGCCTCGGCGAGGTCGGCCTCGCGCTCGGCGGAGGACATCGCGCGGCGGGTGTTGACCTCGATGACGACGTGCCCGTCGAAGGAGGCCCGGGCGAGCCGCTCCAGCAGCTCGGCGCAGGGCTGGGTGCCGCGGCCGGGGACGAGGTGCTCGTCCTTCGCGGAGCCGTTCCCGTCGGCGAGGTGCACGTGCGCCAGCCGGTCCCCCATGCGGTCGATCATGGCGGTGGCGTCCGTACGGGCGGTGGCGGTGTGCGAGAGATCGACGGTGAAATGCCGGTAGTCGTCCTTGGTCACGTCCCACTCGGGGGCGTAGGCGAGCATCTCGCGGTCCCGGTACCGCCAGGGGTACATGTTCTCGACGGCGAACCGGACGTCGGTCTCGTCGGCCATCCGCCAGATTCCGGTGACGAAGTCCTTCGCGTACTGCCGCTGCCAGCGGAACGGCGGGTGCACGACGACGGTGGAGGCCCCCAGCCGCTCGGCGGCGGCCTGCGCCCGCTGGAGCTTGGTCCAGGGATCGGTGGACCACACGCGCTGCGTGATCAGCAGACAGGGGGCGTGCACGGCCAGGATCGGCACCTGATGGTGGTCGGACAGCCGCCGCAGGGCGTCGACGTCCTGGCTGACCGGATCCGTCCAGACCATCACCTCGACGCCGTCGTAGCCGAGGCGCGCGGCGATCTCGAAGGCGGTCGCCGTCGACTCCGGATAGACGGAGGCGGTGGAAAGGGCGACTTTCGCAGTCGGGATCCGAACGGGTTCTGCCACGGGGACAGGGTACGGGTCACGGCCGGGAAGGGCCGTGACGCCGACCACGCCGCCCGCCGACACCCGGAACCCGGTCGCCGCAACGCCCTCAGGACGGCAGGTGGTCCAGGCGGCGGAGGATCACGCCCTCGCGCAGGGCCCAGGGGCAGATTTCCAGTTCGTCCACGCCGAAGAGGTCCATCGCGCCCTCCGCGACCAGCGCTCCCGCCAGGAGCTGGGACGCGCGGCCCTCGGAGACGCCCGGGAGGGCGGAGCGCTGGGCCGTGGTCATCGCCGCCAGCCTCGGGACCCACTCCTCCAGGGACTTGCGGGTCAGGTCCCGCTGGACGTACAGGCCGTCCGCCGAGCGGGCCGCGCCCGCGATGCGGGCCAGCTGGCGGAACGTCTTCGACGTCGCCACCACGTGGTCCGGCGCCCCGAAGCGGCTGAACTCCCCGACCGTACGGGCGATCTGGGCCCGCGCGTGCCGGCGCAGGGCCCGTACGTCCGCCGGGTCCGGCGGGTCGCCCTGCAGCCAGCCCGTGGTGAGGCGGCCCGCGCCCAGCGGCAGCGAGACGGCCGCGTCGGGATCCTCGTCGATGCCGTACGCGATCTCCAGCGAGCCGCCGCCGATGTCGAGGACCAGCAGCTTGCCCGCGGACCAGCCGAACCAGCGCCGGGCGGCCAGGAACGTCAGCCGCGCCTCGTCCTCACCGCTCAGGATGGGCAGGTCGACTCCGGTCTCGGCCAGCACCCTGGCCAGGACCTCGTCCGCGTTCGTGGCTTCCCGCACGGCGCTGGTCGCGAAGGGGAGGACGTCCTCGCAGCCCTTGTCCTCGGCGGCCTGCGCCGCCTCGCCGATCACCGAGACGAGGCGTTCGACGCCCTCCGGGGTGACCGCTCCGCGCTCGTCGAGCAGCTCCGCCAGCCGCAATTCCACCTTGTGCGAGTGCGCCGGCTGCGGGCGCGCGCCGGGGTGCGCGTCCACCACCAGCAGATGGATCGTGTTCGAACCCACGTCAAGGACACCGAGTCTCATACGAGGAAACGCTACTGTGCGGCTGGAGTATGGGTGGAGTAAGGGGCCCTTAGGCTTGGGTTTGTGCCAAATACGAAGAAGGCCAACAAGTCCGCCAAGGCGAAGAAGGCCAAGGCCTCCACCAAGGCTTCCGCCACGGCCTCCACCGCCGCTCGTGACGACGAGAAGGGGCTCGACTTTCCCCGGGCCTGGGTGGAGTTCCCCGATCCCGCCGATGCCGAGCAGGTCTTCCGCTGCGACCTGACCTGGCTGACCTCCCGCTGGACGTGCATCTTCGGCAGCGGCTGCCAGGGCATCCAGGCCGGCCGGGCCGACGACGGCTGCTGCACCCTCGGCGCGCACTTCTCGGACGAGGACGACGAGAAGCGGGTCGCCGAGCACGTGGCGCGGCTGACCCCCGAGCTGTGGCAGTTCCACGACGTCGGCAGCGAGACCGGGTGGACGCAGCTCGACGACGACGGGGAGAAGCAGACCCGCCGCTGGGACGGTGCGTGCATCTTCCTCAACCGGCCCGGCTTCCCCGCCGGGGCGGGCTGCTCGCTGCACATCCTGGCGCTGCGGAGCGGCCAGGAGCCGCTGGAGACCAAGCCCGACGTGTGCTGGCAGCTGCCGATCCGCCGGACCTACGAGTGGATCGACCGGCCCGACGACACCCGCGTGCTCCAGGTGTCGATCGGCGAGTACGACCGGCGCGGCTGGGGTCCGGGCGGCCACGACCTGCACTGGTGGTGCACGTCGGCGACGTCCGCGCACGGCGCCGGCGATCCGGTGTACGTGTCGTACCGCGCCGAGCTGACCGAGCTGATGGGCAAGGAGGGGTACGAGGCGCTCGTGCGGCTGTGCGAGGCGCGGCTGTCCTCGCTGCTGCCGATGGCGCCGCACCCCGCGGACCCCGCCGCGCCCGCCTCCCCGTAAGGCCGCAATCCCCTCACCCCGTCACCCGTCCCTCACCCGTCACCCGTCCCTCACCCGTCACCCGTCACCCGTGAGCCTCAGGACGGCCCCGGCCCGCTCGGATCCGCCGACGGGCCAACCGTTCCTCCTGGCGCGCCGGGCGTCGCGGTGGGAGTCGGCGTCGGTGTGGGCGTGGGCGTCGGCGCCGGGGTCTCCGTCGGCTTCGGCGTGGGCGTCGGCGTCGGGCTCGGCGTCGGGTCCGCGGGCTCCGGCGGGGGCGTGGGCGCCGGGCGGCCGCGGCCCTGGATGGAGATCACCGCGCCGCCCGGCTCCACCCCGATCCGGGCGGACCAGGCGCCCACGGGCTGGGCCGCGGTGTCGACGGTGATCCACACGGTGAACGAGGCCCCTGGATCCAGCGTGCCCGCGGACCGGCTCGCCTTCAGCCACGGCGCGTCGGACCACAGCTGCCAGTCCACCGGCGCCCCGCCCGAAGCGGTGAGCGTGAGCATGGTGGTGCCCCCGTGCGAGGAGGCGGCGACGGAGAGCCGCCCGGGGTTCCCCGGCCGGCCGTCGGGTGCGGTGGACTCCCCGGTGCTGATCACCTCGACGGAGACGTCCGAGCCGTCCGGGCCGGCGCCGCCCTGGGCGAAGCCGGGCTCGCCGGTGGTGTGCGCGGTGTTGCCGGCGTTGTCGTACGCCCGCAGCGGGCGGCCGTCCCGGCCCGGGACCGGGAGCTCGGACTCGCTCGCGGAGATCCGGGTGCCGTCCGATCCGACGGGCTCGCCGGTCTCCGGGGCGCCGCGGTACGCCGCCCACAGCGCCAGGACGGGTGCCGCGACGACGGTGGCCACGACGGTGGTGGTCACGGCCCGGGCCCGCAGCCGGTCGCGGCGGGCCGCGCGGTCCCGGGGGTCCATCGGGAAGCCGGTGCGGTCGAAGCGCGGGCCGGGGCGGCGCCCGCGGCGGCCGCCGGAGCGGACCATGGCCGCGCGGACGGCGGTGCGCGGGGCGGGGACCAGCGGGAGGGCTGCGTCGATGCCGCCGGTGCCGGGCCAGGGGGCCGCGGCGTCGACGCGCTCGGCGACGCGGCGGCAGCGCGGGCAGTCGTCGACGTGGCGGACCAGCTCGGCGCGCAGGGTGGTGGACAGCAGCACCTGTCCGTCGCCGTCGCCGGTGAGCTGCGACACGGAGGGGCAGCCGCCGGTCTCGACGACGGCGAGGGCGGCGCGGGTCCGCTCGACCTCGCAGGCGGCGCCGGCCAGCAGCTCCCGGGCGAGGGCGGGGGGCGTGCCGAGCACGGCGGCGAGCTCGGGGAGGCCGAGGCGGTGGCGGACGGCGAGTTCGAGGGCCTCGCGCTGCGCGGGCGTGGTCCCGGCGGCCTCGGGCCAGGCGAGCCGGGCCAGTTCCGTGCGCCGGTACGCGCTCACGTCGAGGGTGCCGGAACGGTACGCCTCCTGCGCGTGCTCGGCATCCTTGCGCTCCGGCGTGCGCCGGGCGGAATGCGCTCCCAGCCGGGTCCGCCGGTGTTCGGCCAGCCGCCGCAGGCAGGCCCAGCGGGCGAGGGCGTACAGCCAGGCCCGCCGGTCGCCCTCGTCGGGACAGCGGCCGGGGTGGCGCTCGGCGACGGCGAGGACGTCGGCGAGGACGTCGGTGGCGGCGTCGTGGTCGCACAGGACCGACAGGCAGTAGGTGAACAGGCCGTCCAGATACGGCTCGTGGCGGAACGGGGGCGGCGCGGTCGGCTGTTCCCGTTCCGGGCTTCCGGAACGTACGGCACCTGCGGGACCTGCGAAGCCTTCGGCACCCGCGGGGTCTGCTCCGAGGCCCTCGGGACGTTCAGGGGGGCCCGCGGGGGGAGTGCGCCCGTGCGCCCGGTGTGCGCCGGTGCGCTGGGCGGGGCTTTCCTGATTGCTGCTGTTCACCCTGGCGAAGGTAGGCCGCGCGCCCGCGACGGCCGTGAAGCCTTCAGCTGTTTTAGCCCTTACGGGTGAACAGATCGAACGCGTGCTGACCGCGGCCCTGACGCCGGGGCCGCGGCCCGCTGTCACAGGCTCCGGATACCGTGGCCGCATGGCTGCCCGTACATCTCGTTCATCCGCCAAGGACCGGCCGTCCTACCGCTGCTCCGAGTGCGGGTACACGACCGCGAAATGGCTCGGGCGGTGCCCCGAGTGCCAGGCGTGGGGCACCGTCGAGGAGATGGGCGGCGCGCCCGCCGTACGGACCACCGCCGCCGGCCGGGTCTCCGCGCCCGCGCTCCCGATCGCGCAGGTCGACGGCCGGACGGCGACCGCCCGCAGCACCGGCGTGGACGAGCTGGACCGGGTCCTCGGCGGCGGGCTCGTACCCGGCGCCGTCGTCCTGCTGGCCGGCGAGCCGGGCGTCGGCAAGTCGACGCTGCTGCTCGACGTCGCGGCGAAGGCGGCGAGCGAAGCGCACCGCACCCTCTACGTCACGGGAGAGGAGTCGGCGAGCCAGGTCCGGCTGCGGGCCGACCGGATCAACGCGCTCAACGACCACCTCTTCCTCGCCGCCGAGACCGATCTGTCCGCCGTACTGGGCCACCTCGACGCCGTACAGCCCTCGCTGCTGATCCTGGACTCCGTACAGACCGTCGCCTCGCCCGAGATCGACGGCGCGCCCGGCGGCATGGCACAGGTCCGCGAGGTGGCCGGGGCCCTGATCCGCGCCTCCAAGGAGCGCGGCATGGCCACCCTGCTGGTCGGGCACGTCACCAAGGACGGGGCGATCGCCGGCCCCCGCCTCCTGGAGCACCTCGTCGACGTGGTCCTCAGCTTCGAGGGCGACCGGCACGCGCGGCTGCGCCTCGTGCGCGGGGTGAAGAACCGGTACGGCGCCACCGACGAGGTCGGCTGCTTCGAACTGCACGACGAGGGGATCACCGGGCTCGCCGACCCGAGCGGGCTGTTCCTGACCCGGCGCGCGGAGGCCGTCCCCGGGACCTGCCTGACGGTGACCCTGGAGGGCAAGCGCCCGCTGGTCGCCGAGGTGCAGGCGCTGACCGTGGACTCGCAGATCCCCTCGCCCCGGCGGACCACCTCGGGCCTGGAGACCTCGCGCGTCTCGATGATGCTGGCCGTGCTGGAACAGCGCGGCCGGATCACCGCGCTCGGCAAGCGCGACATCTACTCCGCGACCGTGGGCGGGGTGAAGCTGACCGAGCCGGCCGCCGACCTGGCGATCGCGCTCGCGCTGGCCTCGGCGGCGAGCGACGTCCCGCTGCCGAAGAACCTCGTGGCGATCGGCGAGGTCGGGCTCGCGGGCGAGGTGCGGCGGGTCACGGGCGTGCAGCGGCGGCTCGCGGAGGCGCACCGGCTCGGCTTCACGCACGCGCTGGTGCCGGGCGATCCGGGGAAGGTCCCGGCCGGGATGAAGGTGATCGAGGTCGCGGACATGGGCGACGCCCTGCGGGTGCTGCCGCGTGGGCGTTCGCGGGCGGCGGCCAAGGAGTAGCCGCTGGTGGCGGGGGGTATGAGGGGGCCCGTACGGGATCCCGCGGGGGCGCACCTGGCCAAGCCACGGCGGGCGCGCAGCGCACGCCGGTAGACTTTGTGCTGGTCCGCCCGGCCGTACGCAGGCGGCGCAACCCGCGACCGGAGGAGTGCAGTGGCAGCCAAGGACGGGGCAGCAGCACCCGGGAAGTCCGGCGCGAGCTCCAAGCACGACGCGCTGATGCGCGCCTCGCTGAGTGCGGTCGCCCCCGGTCAGCCCCTGCGCGACGGCTTGGAGCGGATCGTCCGGGGCAACACCGGAGGCCTGATCGTCCTCGGCATGGACAAGGCCGTCGAGGCGATGTGCACGGGCGGTTTCGTCCTGGACGTGGAGTTCACCGCGACCCGGCTGCGCGAGCTGTGCAAGCTCGACGGGGCCCTGATCCTGGACAAGGACCTCACCAAGATCCTGCGGGCCGGCGTCCAGCTGGTGCCGGACGCGTCGATCCCGACGGAGGAGACGGGCACCCGTCACCGCACCGCGGACCGCGTCTCGAAGCAGTGCGGGTTCCCCGTCGTCTCGGTGTCGCAGTCGATGCGGCTGATCGCGCTGTACGTGGACGGGGAGCGGCGCGTCCTGGAGGAGTCCGGGGCGATCCTGTCGCGGGCGAACCAGGCACTGGCCACGCTGGAGCGGTACAAGCTCCGCCTGGACGAGGTCGCCGGCACGCTGTCCGCGCTGGAGATCGAGGACCTGGTCACGGTGCGCGACGTGACGGCGGTCGCGCAGCGGCTGGAAATGGTGCGCCGCATCGCCACGGAAATCGCTGAATACGTGGTCGAGCTGGGCACGGACGGGCGACTGCTGTCACTCCAGCTGGACGAGCTGACGGTCGGGATCGAGCAGGAGCGGGAGCTGGTGATCCGGGACTACGTTCCGGAACCGACGGCGAAGCGCTCCCGCACGGTCGAGGAGGCGCTGCCGGCGCTGGACGCGCTGACGCATCCGGAGCTGCTGGAGCTGGCCATCGTGGCGCGGGCGCTGGGGTACACGGGCTCGCCCGAGACCCTGGACTCCGCGGTGTCCCCGCGCGGGTACCGGCTGCTGGCGAAGGTCCCGCGGCTGCCGGGGGCCATCATCGAGCGGCTGGTCGAGCACTTCGGCGGCCTGCAGAAGCTGCTGGCCGCGAGCGTCGACGACCTCCAGGCCGTGGACGGCGTCGGCGAAGCCCGTGCGCGCAGCGTCCGCGAGGGCCTCTCCCGCCTCGCGGAGTCCTCGATCCTCGAGCGCTACGTCTGACCCTCCCGCCGGTCGGTGGCGATCGCCACCGACCGTCCGACGCCGGGGCCCCGGCCGGGATCAGTCCTGCTTCAGGACGAACGAGGTCCGGGCGACGGGCATGCCCGGGGACTTGACCTCCACCACGTACGTGTCGGGAGCCGCGGCGCCCGCCGGAGGCGTCTGGCACTGGTCGGGGGCGCTGAACTTCCTGTCCCATTCCAGCGACTGCTTCGTCTCGCCCTGCGACGGTACGCGGAAGAACGCGTTGCCCGCGCCGGACGGGCAGTCCGCCGAGGACCAGACCGCCTTGCTGGTGCTGGCCTGAAGGATGGTCAGGACCGCCTGCTTCGGGCCGAGATCGACCTTGCAGGTCGTACCCGACACATTGCGCGCGACCAGTTCGAGGCGGGGCTTCTCGCTCGTCTCGTACTCGTTCTTCACGCTCTTGACCTCCCACTGCAGCCCGCCCGGGGCGCAGGTGGGGAGGGGGGAGTCCGCCGGGACCTGGGCCGGGCTCCCGGCCGTACCGCCGCTGCCGCCGGCACCGGAGACACCGCCCGAAGCGGAACCCGCCCCCGAAGTGCCGCCCGGCTCGCCGTTCTTGCCCGCGCCGCCGCCCGACTCCGCACGCCCGCCGGGTGCCTGACTGATCGCCGGGCCCGTCCCGGCCGGCCCCGGGGTGATCGACGTGACGGGCTTCGGCCCCTTGTCGCCGCCCTTGCCGTTCGTACTCGACCTGCCGCCACCGGAACTGACGGTCCATACGGCGAGCAGCGCGAGGAGCGCGACGACGGACGCCAGCACGGCCCTCCGTCGCCAGTAGATGGAGGAGGGGAGCGGCCCGACCGGATTGCGCATAGATCCCACGGACGGAACTTTACGAGAGTCCGCGGCCCGATCCGCGCCCCACATGCCGCGCAACCGGCTTGTTTTGCCGATGATCATCCTGCGGGCCGGTCCCCGACCGTCGAGAACCGGCCAAGAGTCCGACGCCGGACTTGATCGGCTTTGGGTACGGTCGGTGAGCATGGACTCCTCCGGCCTCTACCGCGACATCACCGGTTCCGCCCGTTCCGCACCCGGCTGGGTGCAGTCGGCGTTCGAGGTCTGGACGGAGTACGGGCTGCTGCTCTTCGGCCTGCTCTTCATAGCCGTGTGGTGGCGTGCGCGCACCCAGGCGGGCCCGAGGGCCGTCGACCTCGCCGTCGCCGCCCCGCTCGCCACCGCCCTCGCCTACGCCGCCTCCGAGCTCGTGAAGTCCTCCGTGGACGAGGAACGGCCCTGCCGGGCGGTCGCCGGGGCCGCCGCCTCCCTCGTCGCCTGCCCGGCCCCCGGCGACTGGTCGTTCCCCAGCAACCACTCCGCCATCGCCGGCGCCGCCGCCGTCGCGCTGGCCCTCGCCGTACGCCGCCTCGCCCTGCTCGCCGTCCCGCTCGCGGTGCTGATGGCCTTCTCCCGGGTCTTCGTCGGCGTCCACTACCCCCACGACGTCCTGGCCGGCCTGCTGCTCGGCGGGGCGCTCGCCGCGCTCGCCGTCCCCGTCCTGACCGGTCCGATCAGTACGATCACCACCGCCATGCGGGCGAGCGGAGGCCGCGCCGCTGTCTGGTTCACCGGCCCGGGCCCCGCACGGCGGCCCTGAACGTGCCAGGATGCCGTTGCCATGACTTCATCCACCAGCCCTTCCCCCGAGACCTCCCCCGTCGCGTCCCACGCGCTGCACTCCCCGGTCATCGCCTGGTTCGAGGAGCACGCCCGCGACCTGCCCTGGCGCCGCCCCGAGGCCGGCCCCTGGGGGGTCATGGTCAGCGAGTTCATGCTCCAGCAGACCCCGGTCAACCGGGTCCTGCCCGTGTACGAGCAGTGGCTCGCCCGCTGGCCCCGCCCGGCCGACCTGGCCGCCGAGGCCCCCGGCGAGGCCGTACGGGCCTGGGGGCGGCTCGGCTACCCGCGGCGGGCCCTGCGCCTGCACGGCGCGGCCGTCGCGATAACGGAGCGGCACGCCGGCGACGTACCGCGGGAGCACGCGCAGCTGCTCGCCCTGCCCGGGATCGGCGAGTACACGGCGGCGGCCGTCGCCTCCTTCGCGTACGGGCAGCGGCACGCCGTGCTCGACACCAACGTGCGGCGGGTCTTCGCCCGCACCACGACCGGGGTCGAGTACCCGCCGAACGCCACCACCGCGGCCGAGCGGCGCCTGGCCCGGGCCCTGCTGCCCGAGGACGAGGACACGGCGGCCCGCTGGGCGGCGGCATCGATGGAGCTCGGCGCCCTGGTGTGCACCGCCAAGTCCCCGGACTGCGCCCGCTGCCCGGTGGCCGGACTGTGCGCGTGGCGCCTCGCCGGGAAGCCGGCCCACGACGGCCCGCCGCGGCGCGGGCAGACGTACGCGGGGACCGACCGGCAGGTGCGCGGCAAGCTCCTCGCGGTGCTGCGGGACGCGGTCGGGGCCGTTCCGCAGGCCGTCCTCGACACGGTCTGGGACGAACCGGTGCAGCGGGCCCGGGCACTGGACGGACTGGTCTCCGACGGGCTGGTCGAGCCGCTCGCGGCGGGGCTGTACCGGCTGCCGCAGGGCACCCCCTCGGGCACCCCCACGAGCCCCTCCGCGAGCACCCCCGCAAGCTGAGCCAGAGATTCCGTTTATCTCGGCTAAACCCCAGCTCACGGCACTGTTACACAACCTATGGGTGTCCGTGCGCCCACCGAAGGCTGGCTCGCACAGGCCCGTGACAACCCCTCCGTACCTTCGGATCCGTAAGGCGAAGCGCAACGGACGAGCGGTTGCACGGGACGGAGGCGGTCTGAGATGGCGCACGGCGAGGTACTCGGATTCGAAGAGTACGTACGCACTCGGCAGGACGCGCTCCTGCGCAGTGCCCGTCGCCTGGTTCCGGACCCCACGGACGCGCAGGACCTCCTGCAGACCGCCCTGGTGCGCACGTACGGGCGCTGGGACGGCATCGCCGACAAGTCCCTGGCCGACGCCTACATGCGCCGCGTCATGATCAACACCCGTACCGAGTGGTGGCGCGCCCGCAAGCTGGAGGAAGTCCCCACCGAGCAGCTCCCGGACGCCTCGGTCGAGGACGGCACCGACCAGCGCGCCGACCGCGCCCTGCTGATGGACATCCTCAAGGTGCTCGCGCCCAAGCAGCGCAGCGTGGTGGTGCTGCGACACTGGGAGCAGATGAGCACCGAGGAGACCGCCGCCGCGCTCGGCATGTCTGCGGGTACTGTGAAGAGCACCCTGCACCGCGCACTGGCCCGTCTCCGACAGGAACTGGAGAGCCGGGATCTGGACATGCGCGCGCTGGAGCGCGGTGACCACCGCGGTGACCACACCATCCGGTACGAGGGGCGTGAGCGGTGCGCGGCCTGAACGGCCAATCCCTGAGGGGCACGAGTTCGCTGGTACTGATGTCGGCGGGGACGGTCGTCCTCGCCGGCACTGTGCTGTTCGCGGCCGGATGCAGCGCGGGCGGGACAGGCCTGCGCGACGGCGGGCCCGCCCACACCGACCCCGTGGCCAAGACCGGCTCGCCGGCGGCCACGCCGCCCGACCACGTCCCGGCCACGACCGGCGCCTCGGGCAAGCCCTCGAAGAAGGTCGACCCGGTCGCGCTGCTGAAGGCGGACCCGAAGGTCAGCGCCGACGTCAAGCGGGACCTCAAGCCCTGCACGGGCAAGGACTACCCGATCGACGTGAGCTACGGGAAGGTCACCGGGAACTCGGTCGTCGACATCGTGGTGAACGTGCTGTCCTGCGCCGACGCGCTGGGGCGGGGCTCGTACGTGTACCGGTCGGCGGGCGGGTCGTACGAGAATGTGTTCTCGGACGAGCAGCCGCCCGTCTACGCGGAGATCGACCGGGGCGACCTGGTGGTCACCAAGCCGGTGTACGGCAAGAGCGACGCGCTCGCGTACCCGTCCGGCGAGGACGTGATCACGTACCGCTGGGACGGGGAGAAGTTCACCGAGCAGGACCGGGTGCACACCGACTACAGCAACGTCGACGGCGGGGCCCAGCCCGCCCCCGCGGTCACCCAGAAGAACTAGCAGCGAGGCGAGGCTCCCCGCATGGCCGAGACCCATGTCCTGTTCGTGGAGGACGACGACGTCATCCGCGAGGCCACGACCCTGGCGCTGGAACGCGACGGGTTCGTGGTCACCGCCATGCCCGACGGCCTGTCCGGCCTGGAGTCCTTCCGGGCCAACCGCCCGGACATCGCCCTGCTCGACGTCATGGTGCCCGGCATGGACGGCGTGAGCCTGTGCCGCCGGATCCGCGACGAGTCCACCGTCCCGGTGATCATGCTGTCGGCGCGGGCCGACTCCATCGACGTGGTCCTGGGCCTGGAGGCGGGCGCCGACGACTACGTCACCAAGCCGTTCGACGGCTCGGTCCTCGTCGCCCGCATCCGCGCGGTGCTGCGCCGCTTCGGCCACGCCGGCGGCCCGCAGAACGGCCGGCCCGGAGTGCACGAGGAGGACGGCTCCGAGGAGCGCGGGGTCCTGCTCTTCGGCGACCTGGAGGTCGACACCGAGGGCATGGAGGTCCGCAAGGCCGGCGCCCCCGTGGCGCTGACGCCGACCGAGATGCGGCTGCTGCTGGAATTCTCCTCCGCGCCCGGCACCGTTCTCTCGCGCGACCGCCTGCTGGAGCGGGTGTGGGACTACGACTGGGGCGGCGACACCCGCGTCGTGGACGTCCACGTCCAGCGGCTGCGCACCAAGATCGGGCAGGACCGCATCGAAACGGTCCGGGGATTCGGATACAAGCTGAAGGCATGAGGCGCTTCACCCTCCGTACGGGGATCCGCTGGAAGATCACGCTCGCCATCGCCGCCGTCGGCGCGCTCGTCGCCGTGGCACTGAGCCTGGTCGTGCACAGTGCTGCCCGCGTGTCGATGCTCGAGAGCGCCCGCGAGGCCCAGCTCGCCAACGTCAACGTCATCGCCCGCTTCGTCGAGGCCGGGCGCAAGCCGGCCCTGGGGGCGAAGATCAACGACCCCGAGCTGCCCGTCGCGCTGCGCGAGAAGGCACGGTCGGGGCGGCGCGGGACGTACGTCCAGGAATCGCGCAGGGGTGTGCCCGAGGTGTGGGCCGCGGTGCCGCTCGGGAACGGGCAGGTGCTGTCGCTCCACAACGAGTTCAAGGAGAGCGCCAACATGGTGCGCGACCTGGACCGGGCCCTGGTCGTCGGGTCGATCTCCGTCGTGGTCGCGGGCGCCGCGCTCGGCGTGCTCATCGGCGGCCAGATCTCGCGCCGGCTGCGCAAGGCCGCGACCGCGGCGCAGCGGGTGGCGCACGGGGATCCCGACGTACGGGTGCGGGACGCCGTCGGGGGCGTCGTACGGGACGAGACCGACGACCTCGCGCGGGCCGTCGACGCCATGGCGGACGCCCTCCAGCAGCGGCTGGAGGCCGAGCGGCGGGTGACCGCGGACATCGCGCACGAGCTGCGCACCCCGGTGACGGGCCTGCTCACGGCGGCGGAACTGCTGCCTCCGGGGCGGCCGACGGAGCTGGTGCGGGACCGGGCGCAGGCGATGCGGGCGCTGGTCGAGGACGTACTGGAGGTGGCCCGGCTGGACAGCGCGTCCGAGCGGGCGGAGCTGCAGGACGTGGCGCTGGGCGAGTTCGTGAGCCGGCGGGTGACCGCGCTGATGCCGGAGGCGTCGGTACGGGTGGTGGCGGACGAGATCGTCAGCACCGACCCGCGGCGGCTGGAGCGGATCCTGGGCAACCTGCTGGCGAACGCCGCGCGGTACGGGCAGGCGCCGGTCCAGGTCGACATCGAGGGCCGGGTCGTACGGGTCCGGGACCACGGGCCGGGCTTCCCGGAGGCGCTGCTGCGCGAGGGGCCGAGCCGGTTCCGCACCGGGTCGACGGACCGGGCGGGCGTCGGGCACGGGCTCGGCCTGACCATCGCGGAGGGGCAGGCGCGGGTGCTGGGCGCCCGGCTGACCTTCCGCAACGTGGCGGCCCCGGGCGGGGTGGACCGCGAGGGCGCGGCGGCGGGGGCGGTGGCGGTGCTGTGGCTGCCGGAGCACGCGCCGACGGCGACGGGGAGCTTCCCGACCATCAAGCTGTCGGAGGCGTAGGGATGTTGGAGCGGTCCGGGGCGCGGCGGCCCGGCTGAGCCGGTCGCGGAGCGGAGTCGGGCCACGACCGGACCCGGACCGGGCCGTACGGATGTGCGGGCCGGTGTTTTAGCATCCCTGGCATGACCGACGGTACGAATCCCCCCAGCAACCCGCAGCCCCACCCCGCCCCCGGGGACGGAGGCTACGGGTTCCCGCCGGTCCCGCCGGCCCCCGCGGCCGGCTACGGCTACCCGCCCGGTGCTCCGGCACCGGGAGGCGGCGGTGGTGGTTTCGGCCCTGCCCCGCAGCAGTGGGCCCAGGGACTCCCTGACATGAGCGCGCCGACGCCCCCCGGCGCTCCGGGCGGTCCCGGGTTCCCCGGAGCCCCCGGGCCGTTCGCGCCGCAGTCGGACCAGCCGGACTGGGAGGCCATGGCGGACCGCTCGGCGGCCGAGAAGCGCAAGAAGCGGCTGTGGATGATCGGCGGCGCGGTGACCGTACTGGCGCTGCTCGCCGGCGGCGGAACGTTCCTGCTCATGGGCGGCGACGACAAGGGCAAGAACGAGGCGGTGGACGACAAGGAGTCCCCGACCGCATCGGCCTCGCCCTCCCCCAGCGGGTCGAAGAGCAAGGCGCCGGTCGACAACACCCCGACCGTCAAGGACGACCCGACGCAGATCCGGGACCGCAGCGGAAAGGCCCCGCTGAAGATGGGCCCCGACACCGGGGTCTTCCCGATCGACAAGCGCTTCGAGGTCCGCACGAAGGGCAACGAGAACTCGTACGCCGAGTCCGAGAAGCGCGTGGTGGACACGGCCAAGAGCTTCACCGTCTCGGCCCGCGTCTGGAACAGGTCGCCGAAGGGGCGCCAGATCGCCCTCAGCCAGGGCAACGAGAAGTCCTTCTCGTTCGAGCTGGGCCTGGACCAGGTGAACGGCAAGCCCGCATGGGTCTTCCGCGTCCAGACCGGCGACCAGGGGGCCGAGGCCACCGCCGTGACCGTCACCGGCGAGAGCCCGAAGATGGAGAAGACCTTCTCCACCCTGACCGGAACCTACGACGCGGAACGCAAGCAGATCGCGCTCTACGTCAACGGCAAGAAGACCGGCGAGGCCCCCGTCCCCGGGATCTTCCAGGCGCAGGGGCCGCTGGAGCTGGCCCGCTCCCGGCACGAGGACAAGTGGACCGCGCCGTGGAACGGGGCGATGGAGAGCGTGCAGACCTACGCCTCGGTGCTGTCGCCCGCCCAGATCGACACCCTCAAGGCCGGCCGGGTCGACGCGAAGACGAAGCCGACGGGCTCCTGGCTCCTGTACTGACCCCGGTCGGCGGGACCGGGGTCGGCGTGGCCCCGGTCAACGGGACACGGCACCCGGGTCAGCGGAACCCCTGAAGGGACCGGAGGGGTCAGACGGTGACGCCGGCGGTGCGCAGGAAGGCGACCGGGTTCACGGCCGAGCCGTAGTTCGGGGTGGTCCGGATCTCGAAGTGGAGGTGCGGGCCGCTGGAGTTGCCGGTGTTGCCGGACAGCGCGATCTGCGAGCCCTTGGCGACCTTCTGGCCGATCCGGACCTTGATCTTCGAGAGGTGCGCGTACTGCGAGTACGTGTTGTTCGCGTGCTTGATCACGATGGCGTTGCCGTACGCCGGGCCGTCGCCGCCGCCGTTCGGGCCGGCCTTCACGACGGTGCCGGCGGAGGCGGCCTTGACCGGGGTGCCGACGGGGCAGGCGAAGTCCTGGCCCGAGTGCTTGTGGGACCACATGGTGCCGCCCTTGCCGAAGGTGGCGGAGAGCGTGTAGGTCGACACCGGCTTCTGCCAGGCGACGACGGCCTTGGCGGCCGTGTTGGCGGCGGCCGCGGAGGCCTGGGACTTCGCCTGGGCCGCGACCAGCGCGGCGGTACCGGTCAGGGCGGTCTCGGGAGCCGTGTCGGCGAAGGCGGCGGTCGTCCCCGCCCCGAGAGCCAGGGCCGCACCGAGAGCGGTGGCGCCGATGGCGATACGGGTACGACGGGTGCTGTTGCGCTTCGCGGACATAAGGAGACCTCCGGGCCGGGGACAAGGGAGTGCTTCGGGCAAGAAGCCACCCGGCACGCTGGAGAGCGGATGCCGGGCTTGCCCACCCTTGGTAACCCGTGCCCCGCGGTATCCCCAAACCTCCTGATTACTACCGGGGCTCGTAGGGCCGGAGGGTGTGACGCAGCCGGTTGACCGCGCCCCTACTGGCCCGAGGCCCTGCCCGGACAGGGGCAAAACGGACATCCGATCTACGAGACGTCCTAGTAGGTCCGTTTTGCCCTGTGCGGCTTGTCACCGGCGCGGGACCTCCGCCGCCCCCGGCACGCCAAAGGGGCGGCCCCGGAACCTTTCGGTTCCGGGGCCGCCCCTCGGTACGGCCGACGCGCGTTACGCGCCCTTCGACAGGTCCGGGCCGGAGCCCGTGGCCTCGATCGGGGGGAGGTCCGGCAGGGCCGACTTCTCCTCGCCGCGGAAGGTGAACTTGGCCTCTTCGCCGTCACCCTCCTTGCCGACGACCACGATGTGACCGGGACGCAGCTCGCCGAAGAGGATCTTCTCCGACAGGACGTCCTCGATCTCGCGCTGGATGGTCCGGCGCAGCGGCCGGGCACCCAGGATCGGGTCGTAGCCGCGCTTGGCGAGCAGGAGCTTCGCGTCACCGCTCAGCTCGATGCCCATGTCGCGGTCCTTCAGGCGCTCGTCGACCTTGGCGATCATCAGGTCGACGATCTGGATGATGTCTTCCTCGGTGAGCTGGTGGAAGACGACCGTGTCGTCGACACGGTTCAGGAACTCGGGCCGGAAGTGCTGCTTGAGCTCTTCGTTGACCTTCGCCTTCATCCGCTCGTAGCCGGTCTTGGTGTCGCCGACAGCGGCGAAACCGAGGTTGAAGCCCTTCGAGATGTCCCGCGTACCCAGGTTGGTCGTCATGATGATGACCGTGTTCTTGAAGTCCACGACCCGGCCCTGGGAGTCGGTCAGGCGACCGTCCTCCAGGATCTGGAGAAGGGAATTGAAGATATCCGGGTGGGCCTTCTCGACCTCGTCGAAGAGGACGACGGAGAACGGCTTGCGGCGCACCTTCTCGGTGAGCTGCCCGCCCTCTTCGTAGCCCACGTAGCCGGGGGGCGAACCGAAGAGGCGCGAAACCGTGTGCTTCTCGCTGAACTCCGACATGTCGAGGGAGATCAGCGCGTCCTCGTCGCCGAAGAGGAATTCGGCGAGCGTCTTGGAGAGCTCGGTCTTACCGACACCGGACGGGCCGGCGAAGATGAACGAGCCACCCGGGCGCTTCGGGTCCTTCAGACCCGCACGGGTACGGCGGATCGCCTGGGAGAGCGCCTTGATGGCGTCCTTCTGGCCGATGACCCGACGGTGGAGCTCGTCTTCCATCCGGAGCAGTCGCGAGGACTCCTCCTCGGTGAGCTTGAAGACGGGAATGCCGGTCGCGGTCGCGAGGACCTCGGCGATGAGCTCGCCGTCGACCTCGGCGACGACGTCCATGTCGCCGGCCTTCCATTCCTTCTCGCGCTTGGCCTTCGCCGCCAGCAGCTGCTTCTCCTTGTCGCGGAGAGAAGCCGCCTTCTCGAAGTCCTGGGAGTCGATGGCCGACTCCTTGTCGCGGCGCACGCCCGCGATCTTCTCGTCGAACTCGCGGAGGTCCGGCGGCGCGGTCATCCGGCGGATGCGCATCCGGGAGCCGGCCTCGTCGATCAGGTCGATCGCCTTGTCCGGCAGGAAGCGGTCCGAGATGTACCGGTCGGCCAGCGTCGCCGCCTGGACGAGGGCCTCGTCCGTGATGGAGACGCGGTGGTGGGCCTCGTAGCGGTCGCGCAGCCCCTTGAGGATCTCGATCGTGTGGGGGAGGGAAGGCTCCGCCACCTGGATCGGCTGGAAGCGGCGCTCGAGGGCCGCGTCCTTCTCGAGGTGCTTGCGGTACTCGTCCAGCGTCGTGGCACCGATGGTCTGGAGCTCACCACGGGCCAGCATGGGCTTGAGGATGCTGGCGGCGTCGATCGCGCCCTCGGCGGCACCCGCACCCACGAGGGTGTGGAGCTCGTCGATGAACAGGATGATGTCGCCGCGGGTGCGGATCTCCTTGAGCACCTTCTTCAGGCGCTCCTCGAAGTCACCGCGGTAGCGGGAGCCCGCGACCAGGGCGCCGAGGTCCAGGGTGTAGAGGTGCTTGTCCTTGAGGGTCTCGGGCACCTCGCCCTTGACGATCGCCTGGGCCAGGCCCTCGACGACGGCGGTCTTGCCGACGCCGGGCTCGCCGATGAGGACCGGGTTGTTCTTGGTACGGCGGGACAGGACCTGCATGACCCGCTCGATCTCCTTCTCGCGCCCGATGACCGGGTCGAGCTTGGATTCGCGGGCGGCCTGCGTGAGATTGCGGCCGAACTGGTCCAGGACGAGGGAGGTCGAGGGGGTGCCCTCGGCCGGGCCGCCGGCCGTGGCCGACTCCTTGCCTCCGCCGGAGTAGCCGGAGAGCAGCTGGATGACCTGCTGCCGGACTCGGTTGAGATCGGCGCCCAGCTTCACCAGGACCTGGGCGGCGACGCCCTCGCCCTCGCGAATGAGGCCGAGCAGGATGTGCTCGGTGCCGATGTAGTTGTGGCCGAGCTGGAGGGCCTCTCGGAGCGAAAGCTCCAGGACCTTCTTCGCCCGCGGGGTGAAGGGGATGTGGCCGGACGGGGCCTGCTGCCCCTGACCGATGATCTCCTCAACCTGCTGGCGAACAGCCTCGAGCGAAATCCCGAGGCTCTCCAGGGCCTTAGCGGCGACACCCTCACCCTCGTGGATCAAGCCCAGGAGGATGTGCTCGGTGCCGATGTAGTTGTGGTTGAGCATCCGGGCTTCTTCCTGAGCCAGGACGACAACCCGCCGCGCGCGGTCGGTGAACCTCTCGAACATCGTTTATCGCTCCTCAGAGCGGTCGGGCAGTTCGGGGTCGGTCCCCGCCCTGTCCTTCCGCATGCTAGTCCCGCGGGGCGGGACAGCTCATTCCAACTGCCGACATCCGTCCGCGATCACCCCCACGTCAGTGGGGAAAACCGGCTTCAACAGCCGACAACTGCTCCAACCCGATGGTGCGAGACGATGTTCCCGCAGGCCAGGCAGATACCCGTCACACGTGTACGCCGATGGCGAACGGAAGCCGCCCAAATCAGCGTGTCGCCCCGATCCACTAGGAATGTCTTACCCGTAAGGACTGACACTCCATGCCGGTGGCGCCGGTTCCCTCCGCTACGGGCGAACACGATTGCGTCCCGAATGTGGGACGCCACCTCGGCGGATGTTTACGTTCCGCATTGAGGCCGCCGCGCAGCGTAACTCGAGCGTCCCTCCGGAGTTGCTCCGTTCATGGCCGCCACCGTTCCACCGCCGCGCGTCGCGCCCGAGGCTTCACCCGCGTACCCGCCCCGGGACGCGTACGCGTCCTGGTACGAGGAGGTGCTCGGCTGGCCCGTAGCCGCCGGACCGCCCGCCCGGCTGGTCACCGGGGTGCTGTTCGACGTGCTGGAGCTGCCGGCCGATGCCGGGGAGCGGCTGCTGCGCGGGCCGGTCGCCACGGGTCCGGTGGCGCTCTCGGGGCTCAGGATGCGCTTCCTGGTGGCCGCGGGGAGCGCGGACGAGCTGGAGGGGCTGCTCGACTGGCTGGAGTGGGGCGGGGTCGACCTGGACCTCGGCGTGCTGGGCGCCGGCGGCCGGATCTCGGCCCCGGTCCCGCCCGGACACCCCCAGGGAAGTCCCCGGGGGGCCGCCGTGTGGCTGCGACCCCCCGAGCAGGGGTGTGAGGCACTGCTGCCCTCCCTGCCCGGTCCGGGGCAGGGCGCCGGTCCCCGGCACGGTGGTGCCGGTCCCGATCTCGTACGCCTGGTCGCCGCGGCGGCGACGGAATGCCACCGGGCGCGCCTGTGGCGGCGTACGCCCCCGCGGGCCCCGTCCCCCGGCCCGCGGGCGCTGAGGGAACGAGAGGCCGAGGGTCAGCCCTTGGCGTTCTCGTAGGCCTCGCGGATCTCCTGCGGAACGCGCCCGCGGTCGTTGACGCTCATCCCCTGGGCCTTGGCCCACGCGCGGATCTCGGCGGTGTCCGGGTTGCCGGACGTCGCGGCCGTACGCGTCTTGGCGCGACCGCCCGAAGCGCGGCCACCGGTGCGGCGGGCGCCCTTGACGTAGTCGGCGAGCGCGGAGCGCAGCTTCTCCGCGTTGGCGGTGGTGAGGTCGATCTCGTAGGTCTTGCCATCCAGAGCGAACGTCACGGTCTCGTCCGCCTCGCCACCGTCGAGGTCGTCGACAAGAAGGACCTGAACCTTCTGTGCCACCGGGATTTCCTTTCATCGAAAAGCAGTACGCGGAAAGGAAACCGCTTTTCCCTGGAAAACACAAACCCCCGACGAGAGGTTCGAGACCGCAACGCGGCGGGAAACGTGCGCGATTCGGACATAGGCCACAGGTGCGCGGAGCACGGGAAAAGCCGCCGTGATCGTTCAGAGGTGCAGAAGCATCCGACTGTTGCCCAAGGTGTTCGGCTTCACTCGTTCGAGACCGAGGAACTCGGCGACGCCCTCGTCATAGGAACGCAGGAGCTCCATGTAGACATCCGTCTCGACCGGGGTCTCGCCGATCTCGACGAAGCCGTGCTTCGCGAAGAAGTCCACTTCGAAGGTCAGGCAGAAAACCTTGGCGACACCGAGGGCCCGCGCGGTGTCCAACAACTGCCGCAGCAGCTGATGGCCGACTCCGGCGCCCTTCAACTCCCGGTCCACCGCGAGAGTGCGAACTTCGGCCAGGTCTTCCCACATGACGTGGAGAGCGCCGCAGCCGACCACCTGGCCGTCCCGGTCGCGTTCCGCTACCCAGAACTCCTGGATGTCCTCGTAAAGAACCACCGGGGCTTTGTCGAGGAGGATCCGCTGCTGCACGTACTGGTCGAGGAGGCGTCGCAGCGCGGGAACATCGCCGGTGCGGGCACGGCGGATCGTCACTGTTTTTGCGTGTTCAGCGGAAAACTCACCCATGCCCGGACGCTATCGCCCGGGCTCGGTCCCGCGCCCGGCGGAGTCCCCTTCGGCGGGCGGGGGTTCCGAGGGCGTCCCGGCGGGGGGCGGGGCCGCGGACCCGGCGGGCGGCTCGGCGGCCGACCCGTCGTCGTACCCCACGATGCGGAAGGCGTCGCGCAGTGCGTCGCGCTGTTCCGCGGACATCATGCCGAAGAAGGCCACGAGGGCGGCCGCGGGGTTGTCGCTCGTCGACCAGGCTTCGTTCATCAGTGCGGCCGAGTAGGCGGCGCGGGTGGAGACCGCGGTATATCGATAGGCGCGGCCTTCAGCTTCCCGGCGGACCCAGCCCTTCTGATGGAGATTGTCCATAACGGTCATGACCGTGGTGTACGCGATGGACCGTTCCTGCTGGAGGTCTTCCAGAACTTCACGAACAGTGACCGGGCGGTTCCACTGCCACACCCGCGTCATGACCGCGTCTTCGAGTTCTCCCAAGGGGCGAGGCACAACAGCACGATAGTGCGGAATGTGCGGAATTGCCCGGCTATTCGGAAGGCAACGCGCCGCGAGAATGCGGTGGCACCGCGTTACGGCGGTGCCGCGCGGGAGAGGCGCTCGGGAAGTGGGGGAAGGCCGGAAGGGCTACTGGCCGGGCTGCGTCTGCTTGGCGGCCTCGGCGCGGGCGATCACGGCGTCGACGGCCGCGTCTTCCTTGGCCTTGTTGGCGCCGCCCTGGCTCTTCACGATCGTCACGACGAGCGCGATGAAGAATCCGGCCATCACTACGGGGGGCACGAGCGCGGAAACGTAGTCCATGCCCCCAGCGTAGCTACCCGGCCGCGAGCCCGGCCGCCGGGGGCGGGGTGGGCTTGCGGCGTGGCGGGAACACCTCACCGGGGGTCGGGATGGGCCGCTCGGACGGGCGCTCGGACGGGCGCTCGGGGCGCGGCGGCTCCTTGGGCGCCGGCGCGGGCCGGGCGGGCTCCTCCTTGCCGTCCTTGCCGTCCTTGCCGTCCTTGGCCGCCCTGGCCTCCCTGGTGTCCTTGCCCCCGGACAGCGCCAGCAGGCGGGTGCGCGGCTGCGGGGTCGTGGACAGCCGCCGGCGTACGGAGCGCTCCGCGATGCCCTGGCAGCGCTCCAGCAGCGCCGCCGCGACCGCGTTGGCCCGCAGTGCGCGCAGGGCGGCCAGATCGTCGGGCGCGGGCTCGTACCCCGCGGCCAGGGCGTCCTGGAGCAGCTCCAGGTAGCCGGAGAGACTGCCGGGCAGGGCGCCGCGGTAGCGGGCCAGGTCGGCGAGGAGGAACTCTCTGAGCCGCCCCGCCTCCTGGACCGCGTCGTCCACCGACTGCGCCAGGCGCAGGCAGTCCTGGACCTCGGGGGTCGTCAGGGGGGCGGGGGCCGTGGAGGACTGGAGGGCGTGGGCGAGCGTTCGCCTGAGCACGTGCAGCTCGGCGGCGCTGAACGCCATGCCGCCGCGGGATCCGTAGGGCGTGGGCATGGGCCGAAGATACGCGCTAATCGGACAAAATCCCCTGAGCGGCATGATTCCGGGCGCGCCGACGGCTACCCGTCCGCCTTGACGGCGTCAAGGAAGTCGGCCCAGGCGGACTGGGTCGTGGCGAGAACCAGGTGCGCCGGGTCGGCCCGGTCGGCGACGCGCACGAGGTGGCCGGGGGCCGCGGAGACGTACACGCAGTTGTCTCCTTCGCCGCAGTACGTGGACTTCTGCCAGTCGGGGTGAGCGGTCATGGTGTCTCCTCCGGGGGACGGCTCCGTTGCTTTCCCGTGCAGCGAAGGTAACCGGGAGGTGGCGCCGGACCGATGACTTCGGCGGAAATCGGTGCGCCGTCGTTGCAGCGACGGGACCATTCGCACATCTGCGGCGGCCCCTTCAGAGACGGTCCGCGAAGGCCCGGGCCGCCTCCCGGACCTCCTCGCGGGTCCAGCTCAGCCCCGGCGCGGTCACCGTCACTTCCGTCACCGACACGCCCGGGACCGGCGCCGCCGACCAGCGGCGGAAGAGCAGCGTGCCCGTTTCCTCCGCCAGCCGGACCCCCGCCTCCGTCAGCCGGTCCGCCCCGTACGGCAGCCAGACCTGGAACTGGTGCGTGTGCGGGGTCTCCGGGTTGATCCGGAACCAGGGGACCGGTCCGCCGGCCAGTGCCTCCGCCAGGGCCCCGGCCACCACGCGGGCCTGGGCCACGTACGAGGGCAGGCGCGGGAGCTCCCCGTCCAGGCCGGCCAGTGCGGAGAGGGCCTGCGGGAACTGCCGGAACACCTGGCCCCCGTACCGGTGGCGCCACACCCGCGCCTCCGCGACCAGGGAGGAGGAGCCCGCCAGGGCCGCCCCGCCGAGGCCGCCGAGCGACTTGTAGAACGAGACGTACACCGAGTCCGCGAGCCCCGCGATCTCCTCCAGCGGCCGCCCGAAGTGCACGGTCGACTCCCACAGCCGGGCCCCGTCGAAGTGGACCACCGCGTCCCGTTCGCGGGCCGCGCCGACCAGCGCCTCCAGCTCCTCCCAGGACGGCAGCAGGAACCCTGCGTCACGCAGCGGGAGCTCCAGCATCAGCGTGCCGAAGGGCTCCGCCAGGTCCGCGACCTCCTCCGCCGTCGGCTGGCGCGGGTCCGTCGTCGGGTGCACCGTCCGCAGGCCCGAGACCAGCGACAGCGCCCCGCCCTCCCACAGTTCCGGATGGCTCATCGGGTGCAGCGCGACCACCGGGTTCCCGGTCCGCCCCGCCCAGCAGCGCAGCGCGATCTGCTGGGCCATCGTCCCCGACGGGAAGAACGCCGCGTCCTGCGTGCCGAGCAGCTCCGCCACCCGCCGCTCCAGCCGGGCCACCACCCCGTCCCCGTACACGTCGGCCGGCTCGTCGGGATCCGGCGCGGCCAGCCCCGCCAGCAGCTCCCCGACCGTCGCCTCGCGAGCGCCCGGCGAGAGCGTCCGGTCCGCCGTACGCCCCGCCACCAGCAGCCGCTCCGTCAGATCATCGTCGTCCGTCATGCCCCCGATCATCGCCGACCGGCCAACACGCCCAGGGGCTAGCATGGCGACGTATCGTCCGGTACCCCCCGCGGACTGGAACGGAAGGCCTTCCCCGCGTGAACTCATCCCAGCAACCGCGCCCCGCCCGGCTCACCGTCGGTGTCGTCGGCGCAGGCCGGGTCGGCCCCGCGCTGGCCCGTGCGCTCCAGCAGGCCGGACACCGGCCGGTCGCCGTCTCCGGCGTCTCCGACGCCTCCCGCCGGCGCGCCGCGCGGATGCTGCCCGACGTGCCGCTCGTACCGCCCGCCCAGGTGCTGGAGCTGGCCGACCTGGTGCTTCTGACCGTGCCCGACGACGCGCTGCCGGCCCTCGTCGAGGGGCTCGCGGAGACCGGCGCGATCCGGCCCGGCCAGCTCCTCGTCCACACCTCCGGGCGGTACGGGACCGCCGTGCTGGATCCGGCCCGGCGCGCGGGCGCGCTCCCGCTGGCCCTGCACCCCGCGATGACCTTCACCGGCACCGAGGTCGACGTCCAGCGGCTCGCAGGCTGCTCGTTCGGCGTCACGGCCCCCGAGGAGCTGCGGCTGGCGGCCGAGGCCCTGGTCATCGAAATGGGCGGGGAACCCGAGTGGATCGCGGAGGAGAACCGTCCGCTCTACCACGCGGCCCTCGCCCTGGGCGCGAACCACCTGGTCACCCTGGTCGCCCAGGCCATGGAACTGCTGCACAAGGCCGGGGTCGAGCACCCCGACCGGATGCTCGGCCCGCTGCTCGGCGCGGCCCTCGACAACGCCCTGCGCTCGGGCGACGCCGCACTGACCGGACCCGTGGCCCGCGGCGACGCCGGTACGGTCGCCGCACACGTCGCCGAGCTGCGCAAGCACGCCCCGGCGTCGGTCTCCGGCTACCTGGCGATGGCCCGTACGACCGCCGACCGGGCCCTCGCGCACGGCCTCCTCAAGCCCGAACTCGCCGAGGACCTCCTCGGCGTGCTCGCCGATCCCGAGGGTGGGGACCAGTGACCGGCCTGCTGCTGATCGACACCGCCGAGGAGCTGCACAAGCTCCCGCGCACCGACGGCGGCCCCCGCGCCGTCGTCATGACCATGGGCGCCCTCCACGAGGGCCACGCCACCTTGATCCGTACGGCCCGCGAGCGGGCCGGGGACGCGGGCCAGGTCGTGGTCACCGTCTTCGTCAACCCCCTGCAGTTCGGGGCCAACGAGGACCTGGACCGCTACCCCCGCACCCTCGACGCCGACCTGGAGATCGCCCGCGCGGCCGGCGCCGACGCCGTGTTCGCCCCGGCCGTCGACGAGGTCTACCCCGGCGGCGACCCCCAGGTGCGGATCACCGCCGGCCCGATGGGCGAGCGCCTCGAAGGGGCCACCCGGCCCGGCCACTTCGACGGCATGCTCACCGTCGTCGCCAAGCTGCTCCACCTCACCCGCCCCGACCTGGCCCTCTTCGGCCAGAAGGACGCGCAGCAACTGGCCCTGATCCGGCGGATGGTGACCGACCTGAACTTCCCGGTCGAGGTGGTCGGCGTGACGACCGTGCGCGAGGAGGACGGGCTCGCGCTGTCCTCCCGCAACCGGTACCTCTCCGCCCAGGAGCGCCGCACCGCCCTGGCCCTGTCCCGCGCCCTGTTCGCCGGCCAGGACCGGCTCGCCGCCCAGGCCGCGCTGCGCGCCCGCGCCGAGGCCTCCCCCGCCAGCGACGAGCGGGCCACCGCCCTGGCCCGGCTCGGCGAGATCCGGTCCGCCGCCGACGCGCACGCCGTGTCCGCCGCGGGCACCGGGCTGCCGGACGCCGTACGGGCCGCCGCCCGGCACGTCCTGGAGGAGGCGGGCCGGCACGATCCGCCGCTGCAGCTGGACTACCTGGCGCTGGTGGACCCGCAGGACTTCACCGACGTCCGCCCCGACTTCACCGGGCAGGCGGTCCTGGCCGTCGCCGCCAAGGTGGGGACGACCCGGCTGATCGACAACATCCCATTGGAGTTCGGAGCACACACGTGAGCACCCCAGGCACCGGCACCGCAGGCACCGGCATACGGCTGCACGCCAACGCCCCCGGCTGGGCCGTCGACGCCGACGTCGTGGTCGTCGGCTCCGGCGTCGCCGGCCTGACCGCGGCACTGCGGTGCGCCGCCGCCGGCCGCCGTACGGTCGTGGTCACCAAGGCCCGGCTCGACGACGGCTCCACCCGCTGGGCGCAGGGCGGCATCGCCGCGGCCCTCGGCGACGGCGACACCCCCGAACAGCACCTGGACGACACGCTGGTGGCGGGCGCCGGGCTGTGCGACGAGGCCGCCGTACGGCTCCTGGTGACCGAGGGGCCGGACGCCGTGCGCCGGCTCATGGCCACCGGAGCGGTCTTCGACACCTCCGCCGAGACCGGCGAGATAGAGCTGACCCGCGAGGGCGGCCACCACCGCCGCCGGATCGCGCACGCGGGCGGCGACGCCACCGGCGCGGAGATCTCCCGCGCGCTGGTCGAAGCCGTCCAGCGCGCGGGCATCCGCACGGTCGAGAACGCGCTCGTACTGGACCTCCTGCAGGACGCCGAGGGCCGCACGGCCGGGGTCACCCTGCACGTCATGGGCGAGGGCCAGCACGACGGGGTCGGCGCCGTCCACGCGCCGGCCGTGATCCTGGCGACCGGCGGCATGGGCCAGGTCTTCTCGGCCACCACGAACCCGTCGGTGTCCACCGGCGACGGGGTCGCGCTCGCGCTGCGGGCCGGGGCCGAGGTCTCCGACCTGGAGTTCGTCCAGTTCCACCCGACCGTGCTCTTCCTCGGCCCGGACGCCGAGGGACAGCAGCCGCTGGTCTCGGAGGCCGTCCGCGGCGAGGGCGCGTACCTCGTCGACGCCGACGGGGTGCGCTTCATGCAGGGGCAGCACGAGCTCGCCGAACTGGCCCCGCGCGACATCGTGGCCAAGGGCATCATGCGCCGCATGCAGGAGCAGGGCGCGCAGCACATGTACCTCGACGCCCGGCACTTCGGCGCGCAGATGTGGGAGCAGCGCTTCCCGACCATCCTGGCCGCCTGCCGCTCCCACGGCATCGACCCGGTCACCGAGCCCATCCCGGTCGCGCCCGCCGCGCACTACGCCTCCGGCGGCGTACGGACCGACCTGCACGGCCGCACCACCGTCCCCGGCCTGTACGCGTGTGGCGAGGTCGCCTGCACCGGCGTGCACGGCGCGAACCGGCTCGCCTCCAACTCCCTCCTGGAGGGGCTGGTCTTCGCCGAGCGGATCGCCGACGACATCGCGGGCGGCGCGCCCGCCGGCAGCGGCCCCGGCATCCCGGTCCCCGCGACCGGACCGCTCCAGCCCGCCGAGGCCCGGTACGAGGTCCAGCGCATCATGACCGACGGCGCGGGCGTGCTCCGCTCCGCCGCCTCCCTGCGCACGGCGGCCGCCGCCCTGGAGGACCTCTACGCGACGGCCCTCACGGCGCTGGAGACGGACGGCAAGACCGCCGTGCCCGGTGTCGAGACCTGGGAGGCCACGAACCTGCTGTGCGTGGCCCGCGTCCTGGTCGCCGCCGCCCTGCGCCGCGAGGAGACCCGCGGCTGCCACTGGCGCGAGGACCACCCCGACCGGGACGACGCCGCGTGGCGCCGCCACCTCGTCGTCCGGCTGTCCGCCACCGAGAGGCGGGCCCTGGTCGTCACCCCCACCGACTCCGCGGGCTTTCCGTCCGTACAGCACCCCCTGAGCCAGGAGCAGTCATCGTGAGCACCCCCGAACAGCACGAGCACGACCACGAGCACGCGGAGCTGCCGCTCCTCGACCAGTCCGCGGGCGGCTGCGGCGACGACTGCGCGTGCGGCGACGGCGAGGAGAGCGGCCTGGACCCGGCGCTCGCCCAGCTGCTCGCCGATGCGGGCCTGGACCCCATCGAGGTCGAGGACATCGCCCACATGGCGATCTCCGAGGACCTGGACGGCGGCGAGGACGTGACCACCGTCGCCACCGTGCCCGAGGACGCCGTCGCCACCGCCGACTTCACGGCGCGCGAGGCGGGCACGGTCGCCGGCCTGCGGGTCGCCGAGGCCGTCCTGTCGGTCGTCTTCACCGACACCTTCCAGGTCGAGCGCCACGTCGAGGACGGCGCGCGCGTGCAGGCCGGCCAGGTGCTGCTGTCGGTCACGGCCCGCACCCGGGACCTGCTGACCGCCGAGCGCAGCGCGCTGAACCTGCTCTGCCTGATGTCCGGCATCGCGACGGCGACCCGCACGTGGGCCGACGAGCTGGAGGGCACCAAGGCGAAGGTCCGCGACACCCGCAAGACCACGCCGGGCCTGCGCTCCCTGGAGAAGTACGCGGTGCGCTGCGGCGGCGGCGTCAACCACCGCATGTCGCTCTCGGACGCCGCGCTGATCAAGGACAACCACGTGATCGCGGCGGGCGGCGTCGCGGAGGCGTTCAAGGCCGTCCGCGAGCAGTTCCCCGACCTGCCGATCGAGGTCGAGGTCGACACCCTCCAGCAGGTCCGCGAGGCCCTGGACGCGGGCGCGGACCTGATCCTGCTCGACAACTTCACGCCGATCGAGACCGAGGAGGCCGTCGCGCTGGTCCAGGGCCGCGCGGTGCTGGAGTCCTCGGGCCGGCTGACCATGGCCAACGCCCGTACGTACGCGGAGACGGGCGTCGACTACCTCGCGGTCGGCGGGCTCACGCACTCCTCCCCGATCCTGGACATCGGCCTGGACCTGCGCGAGGAGCGGTAATGCTGCTGACCATCGACGTCGGCAACACCCACACCGTGCTCGGCCTGTTCGACGGCGACGAGATCGTCGAGCACTGGCGCATCTCCACCGACCCCCGCCGGACGGCCGACGAGATGGCCGTCCTGATGCAGGGCCTGATGGGCATGCACCCGATGCTCGGCAGCGAGCTCGGCGACGGCATCCACGGCATCGCGATCTGCTCGACCGTCCCGTCGGTGCTGCACGAGCTGCGCGAGGTGACCCGCCGCTACTACGGCGACGTCCCCGCGGTGCTGGTGGAGCCCGGGATCAAGACGGGCGTGCCGATCCTGATGGACAACCCCAAGGAGGTCGGCGCGGACCGCATCATCAACGCGGTCGCCGCCGTCGAGCTCTACGGCGGCCCGGCGATCGTGGTCGACTTCGGTACGGCGACCACCTTCGACGCCGTGTCCGCGAAGGGCGAGTACGTGGGCGGGGTGATCTCCCCGGGCATCGAGATCTCGATGGAGGCCCTCGGCGTACGGGGCGCCCAGCTCCGCAAGATCGAGCTGGCGCGGCCGCGCAACGTCATCGGCAAGTCCACGGTCGAGGCGATGCAGTCGGGCGTGGTCTACGGCTTCGCCGGTCAGGTCGACGGGGTCGTCACGCGCATGGCCAAGGAGCTGGCCGGACCGCACGGCGACCCGAGCGACGTCCGGGTGATCGCCACCGGCGGCCTGGCGCCGATGGTCCTCGGCGAGTCCTCGGTCATCGACGACCACGAGCCGTGGCTGACGCTGATCGGGCTGCGCCTGGTCTACGAGCGCAACGCGCCGAACTTCGACTGAGGCCGCGCGCCCGACGTACGCCTGCCGCCGGCCCCGGCCCGCCCGGCCCGCCCCCGCCCGGCCGCCCCCGCCCGGCCGCCCGCGGCCGGCGTGCGGGCGGCCGGGCGGCGGTGTGGCGCTCGTCTCACTCCGCGCCGTTCCGAAGACCCGGGTTCGACCTGATGAATTAGCTTGAGCCCAACTCGTCGACAGGTACAGGACGGCTCAAATGGCCCGTGATACGGCGTACTTGAAGGTGGCCGACGCGCTGCGGGCGCGGATCCGGGCCGGGGAGTGGCCCGTCGGCGCCAAGCTGCCGTCGCGGTCCCGGTTCGCCCGGGAGTACGAGGTCGGGCAGAGCGTCACGCAGCGCGCGCTGGAGCTGCTGATCATCGAGGGGCTCCTGGAGGGCCGGGCGGGATCGGGCACCTACCTGAGCGCTCCGCGCGAGCGGCTGCGGATGGTCCGCTCCCGGCGGCGCCGCCGGGCCGGGCTCGGCGGTGGCGGCCTGACCTGGGAATCGCGTTCCACGGCCCGTACTCCGGCGCCGGAGCGGATCGCGGAGCGGCTCGCCGTCGCGCCGGGCGACCCGTGCGTGCACACCACGTACGAGTTCCTGGCCGAGGGCCGGCCGGTGGAGATCTGCGAGTCCTGGGAGCCGATGGCGGTCACGGACGGCACTCCGGTCGTCCTGCCGGAGGCGGGTCCGTTCAAGGGGGCCGGGGTCATCGAGCGGATGCGCTCGATCGGCGTGCTGGTCGCCTCGGCGACCGAGGTCCCCCGCCCGGCGCGCGCGAACCAGACGCAGGCCGGTCTGCTCGGGATCGGCGTCGGCGAGCTGATCACCGAGATCGAGCGGACGTACTACGCGGTGGACGGCCGGGCCGTGGAGACCGCGGACATCGTGGTCGCGGACCGGCGCTCGGAGATCGCGTACGAGATCGACTTCCACCCCGGGGACCGCTGACCGCTCCGCGTCACCGGCGCTTGCCGGGCCGCACTACCGGGCCCCGTGCGCGTGCGTCAGCCGGCGCAGGGCGGCCCACCAGGGGTGCCGGGCCTCCCCGCCGTCGATGACGGCCCGGAACTGGGCGTACGTACGGGCCGAGCGCAGGACGGCGACGTCGTCGCGGCCCGGCGGCGGGGGCATCGGCACACCCTGCTGCGATGCCCGCCAGGTGTCTATGAGGTACTGCTCGATCGCTGTCATTCCTCCACCCTGGACCCGCTCGGTCCACCTCGCACGACGATTGACGCTCCCCGTCAATCGAACCGTGTCCGTCCAGGTCACGGGCTCGGGACAGGTCAGAATGGCCCGATGAGCGTCACCATCGACATCGCCGGTCTCCCCGCGGAGCGCATCCGTTTCGCGCCCTCTCCGCTCTCCGAGCTCTGCATGACGCTGCACGCCCTCTCCCAGCCGGCCCACCACCCGGGCCTGGCCTCCTGGACCACGGCCACCGCGGCCGCGCTGGAGCCCTGCCTCGCGGACCGGCTGCTGGAGGGCGACTTCATGTGGCGCAGCTCCTTCTCCGACATCTTCATGGCCTTCGCGGGGATCCCCGGCGGCAGCGGCCTGCCCGCCGCGACCCTGGCCGAGGAGCTCGACGTACTCGACCGGATGGACGACGAGCGGTTCGTGATGGCCGCCCTGGAGCACTGCTGGCTGGCGCTCTACAACGAGGGCGGTGGGCCCTCCCCGCTGAAGAACCCGCAGGCCAGGACCAAGGCGCTGGAGACGGCCGCCGCGCGCGGCCCGCGCCAGCTGGAGTTCTCGCTGCGGCTGCTGGACGACACGGCCGCCGTACGGGTGTGGCTGCGGCGGCTCCTGGAGGACTGCGAGGAGGCGTTCTTCGCGGAGACCTGGCGGCGGCTGGAGCCGCAGCAGAGCGCGGACGCCCGGCACAAGACGGAGGTCCTGCGGCGCAAGGGGCTGGCGGCGACGCTGCACGAGGTATCGCCGGCGCTGAGCGTCGACGCGGCCGCCACCACCATCACCGTCGACAAGATGGTCCACGGCTCGGCCACGGCGACGGACCCGGAGATAGGCCCCGGCCTGGTCTTCATCCCGACGAACTTCGGCTGGCCTCACCTGCTGGTGCTCCACGCGCCCGGCTGGATGCCGGTGGTCCACTATCCGATCCGCTCCCCCGAACTGCCCGAGCCGGGTTCGGTCGAGCTGCTCCAGCGCCGGATGGAGGCACTGGCGCACCCGATGCGGATGATGCTGTGCCGGAGCCTGGCCCGGGCGCCGTACACGACGAGCGAGCTGGCGACCGTGCACGGGATCACGGCGCCCGAGGTCTCGCGGCACCTGTCGGCGCTGAAGAAGGCGGGTCTGCTGCACACCTGGCGCCAAGGGCGCTACGTCCAGCACCAGTTGGATCTGAAGGTCGTGGCCCGGATCGGCTCGGAGTTCATCGAGGGCATCCTGCGCTGAAGCCGGCGGCGGGCTTTCACCGATATGCGGAGGACGTCACCCGGAATCAGCGAAACCTCTGGCGAGATCGGCCGGACGGTCTATACCGTGCGTCCACCGCGCACCACCGACGCCCGATCATCCGTCTGTCTGCCCGTACTTGTCGTGGAAGGACCTTCATGCCCTCACGCCGTATAGCCGCAGCAACCGCCGCCCTGGCCGCCGCGGCCCTCGTCTCCCCGCTGATGCTCGCCGGGCCGGCCGGCGCCGCCGGAAGCCCGCAGAGCGATGCCGCGCGGGGTGACGCGCTGGCCCGGAAACTGGTCAAGGACTCGACCGGCAAGGGCGCCAACAACCACCTGAAGGTCTTCCAGGCCATCGCCGACTACAACAAGGGCACCCGCGTGGCCGGTTCCAAGGGCCACGTGCAGTCCGCCCAGTACGTCGAGGCCGTGATGCGGGCGGCCGGCTACAAGGTCTCGAAGAACGAGTTCGACTTCGTGTACGTCGAGACGATCGCCGAGACGCTGAAGGTCAACGGCGCGGGCGGGCGGGACGTCCCGATCAAGCTGATGACGTACACGGCGAGCGGCCCGGAGGCCGGCGTGACCGCGCGGATCGCCGTCGCACCGGTGGACGCGGACGGTTCGAACGGCTGCGAGCCCGGCGACTTCGCCGCGGGCGCCTTCACCGGGAAGATCGCGCTGATCAAGCGCGGCGGCTGCACCTTCGCGGTCAAGCAGGCCAACGCGGCGGCGGCCGGGGCGGTCGGCGCGGTCATCTACAACAACACCGCGGGCGCCCTCAACGGCACCCTGGGCGACGCGAACGCGGGCAAGGTCCCCACCGGCGGGCTCTCCCAGGCCGAGGGCGAGCGGCTGGCCGCCGAGGCGACGGCCGGGCCGGTCGAGGTGACCCTCGACATCCGCGAGTTCCGGGAGAACCGCAAGACCTACAACGTGATCGCGGAGACGCGGGGCGGCGACGAGAACAACACCGTCTTCCTCGGCGCGCACCTCGACTCGGTCGCGGCGGGTCCGGGCATCAACGACAACGGGTCGGGCTCCGCCGGCATCCTCCAGGTCGCCCAGCGCCTCGCGAGCAGCCAGACCAAGATCAAGAACAAGGTCAAGTTCGCGTGGTGGTCGGCGGAGGAGTTCGGCCTGCTGGGCTCCGAGGCGTACGTCGGCGGTCTGACGGACGCGCAGAAGAAGCAGATCCGGCTCTACCTGAACTTCGACATGATCGCCTCGCCGAACGCGGCGTACTTCGTCTACGACGGCGACGACTCGGACAAGGTCGGCTCGGGCCCGGGGCCGGAGGGCTCGGCGCAGCTGGAGAAGGGCATCACCGACTTCCTCGACGCGCAGAAGATCCCGCACGAGGGGTCCGACTTCACGGGCCGCTCGGACTACGGCCCGTTCATCGAGGCGGGCATCCCGTCCGGCGGTACGGACACGGGCGCCGAGGGCATCAAGACGGCGGCGCAGGCGGCGAAGTTCGGGGGCGAGGCCGGGGTCGCGTACGACGTGAACTACCACGGCAAGGGCGACGACATCACGAACATCGACCAGAAGGCGCTGGACATCAACGTGGACGTGATCGCGAACGCGGTCGGCCACTACGCCTTCGACCTGGCTCCGCTGTCGAAGCCGGTCCCCCCGGCCCCGACCACGGGCGGCAGCACCGGCGGGGGCCTGCGCCCGGGCCACGACCACGAGCTCGCGCAGTAGCGGCATCCGCCGCGGGCATCCGCCGCGCGGGGCCTTCCCCCCGCGCGGCGGAACCGGTCAGCCGGGCCAGGGAGCCACGCCGACCGGCTGGACCAGCCAGGCGAAGTCTCCGAGACCGCCGCGGGCGGTGAGTTCCGCCGCCTCGCCGGCGCGGGCCAGGGCGCGCACGTACGCCGCGGGGTCCGTCGACGCCAGGGCCAGCGGGGGGCGGGCCCCCGAGACCCCGAGGAGGGCCAGCGCCTCGCGCTGCGACACCAAGGCCGCACCCGCGCCCGCGCAGGCGTCCAGCGCGACGTGAGCCGTGACGTCACAGCTCCCGTCCGGCACGGGCGCCACCTCCCGGCCGGCCCGGAAGCCCGTCAGGGTGCCGTACGGGGGCCGCGCGTCCCGGGTGTGGGCGTAGTCCACCGCCACCGCGAGGCCGCGCGACACCGAGCGCACGGCGCCGGCCCAGGCCTCGTCCCGCCCCCGCCCGATCTCCGCGCGGCCGGGGCCCGGCCACCACCGCTCCAGCCACGCCCGGTCCGCCCCCGTCACCGCCGGCCCGCGGGTCTCCGCACCCTCGCGGTCGACCAGTACGTAGTGCCCGTCCTGCGCCACGTCCAGCGGCACGTTGTCCAGCCACTCGTTCGCGAACAGCAGCCCCGCCGTCTCCCGCGGCACCTCCGCGGCCCACCGGATCCGCCCGTCCAGGCCCGCCGGCCGCTCCGCCCGCTCCACGGCCACCGCGCGCACCCGCCCGGCGACCTCCGCGGGCAGCGCGCCCAGCACCCCGGTCAGCAGCTCCCCCCGCCCGGCCCCGACGTCGACCAGGTCCAGCTCCGGCGGATGCCCGAGCTGCGCGTCCACCCATCGCAGCAGCCGGGCCACGGCCCCCGCGTACAGCGGCGAGGCGTGCACGGACGTGCGGAAGTGCCCGGCCGGCCCCGGCCCGCCCGGCCGTACGTAGAAACCGTCCGGCCCGTACAGCGCGGCCTCCATCGCTTCCTTCCACCCGACCGGAAGATCATCCGGAACCGGATCGGGATCTGCGACTTCTCCCTCAGTCCTCATCCCCGAAAGGTTAAGCTCGGCCTCCACCTTGGGGAGTACGCCCCCGTCACACGGATCGCACCTGTGGTTGACTCCAGCACCTATCTCCTTTGCCTACTCTGGGTTACGTGCAGCGCCTCTACGACTTCCTCCGCAGACACCCGACGGGCGTCGACAGCTTCTGGGCTGTCCTCCTGGTCGGGTTCGGGCTGCTGCAAGTCGCCGAAGACAGTTTCAACAGCACCGCCGCCCGCCTGATCGCCGTCCCGTCCGTGCTCGCGATGGGCGTGGTGGTGGCCTTCCGGCGCAAGTGGACGGAGCAGATGTTCTGGCTCGCCGTCGGCACCGGCGTCTACAAGCTGGTCACCCACACCGAGTTGATCAACTCCGACCTCGCGATGCTGATCATCCTGTACACGGTGGCCGCCTCGGCCGAGATCCCCCGCTGGCTGTCCCGTACGGCCCTCGGCATCGGGCTGGCCGCCGCACCGGCGTACGTGCTGGCCTTCCGCGCGGACCGGCTCGACACCTCCGAGAACGTCCTGACCGCGATCTTCGCGATCGTCCCGTTCGCCCTCGCCTGGGTGCTCGGCGACTCCCTGCGCACCCGCCGGGCCTACTACGCCCAGCTCGTCGAGCGGAACCAGCGCCTGGAGAAGGAGCGCGAGGCCCAGGCCAAGGTGGCCGTCGCCGCCGAGCGCGCCCGGATCGCCCGCGAGCTGCACGACGTCGTCGCGCACAACGTCTCGGTGATGGTCGTCCAGGCCGACGGCGCCGCGTACGTGATGGACGTGGCCCCGGAGCAGGCCAAGGAGGCCCTCCAGACCATCTCCGGCACCGGCCGCCAGGCCCTCGCGGAAATGCGCCGGCTGCTCGGCGTGCTGCGCACCGGGGAGCCGCAGGAGTCCGAGGACTACGTGCCCCAGCCCGACGTGGAGCAGATCGAGGTCCTGGTCGAGCAGGTACGGGCGGCCGGGCTCACGGTGGACTTCCAGGTCGAGGGCGCGCCCCGCCGGCTGCCCACGGGCGTCGAGCTCACCGCGTACCGCATCGTGCAGGAGGCGCTGACGAACACCCGCAAGCACGGCGGCCCCGACGCCAAGGCCAGCGTCCGGCTGGTCTACTTCGACGACGGGCTGGGCCTGCTGGTCGAGGACGACGGCCGGGGCGCGGCCCACGAGCTGTACGAGGACGGCGGCGCCGACGGCGCCGGGCACGGGCTGATCGGCATGCGCGAGCGGATCGGCATGGTCGGAGGCACCCTGGACGCGGGCCCGCGTCCCGGCGGCGGCTTCCGGATCAGCGCACTGCTCCCGCTCAAGAAGAAATGACGAGGTCGAGGTAACTGATGTCCATCCGAGTGATGCTGGTCGACGACCAGGTACTGCTGCGCACGGGCTTCCGCATGGTGCTCGCGGCCCAGCCGGACATGGAGGTCGTCGCCGAGGCCGGCGACGGCCTGGAGGCGCTGGAGGTGCTGCGCTCCACGAAGGTGGACGTGGTGCTGATGGACGTCCGCATGCCGAAGCTCGACGGGGTCGAGGCCACGCGCCGGATCTGCGAGCGGGACGAGCACCCCGATGTGATCATCCTGACCACCTTCGACCTCGACGAGTACGCCTTCTCGGGGCTGAAGGCCGGCGCGAGCGGGTTCATGCTCAAGGACGTGCCGCCGGCCGAGCTGCTGGCCGCGATCCGCTCGGTGCACAGCGGCGACGCGGTGGTGGCCCCGTCCACGACCCGGCGCCTGCTGGACCGCTTCGCACCGATGCTCCCGACGAACACGCAGGAGCCGCAGAACAAGGAGATCGAGCGGCTGACGGAGCGCGAGCGCGAGGTCATGCTGCTCGTGGCCCAGGGCCTGTCGAACGGCGAGATCGCCGCCCGGCTGGTCCTCTCCGAGGCCACGGTCAAGACGCACGTGGGCCGCATCCTGACCAAGCTGAGCCTGCGCGACCGCGTCCAGGTGGTCGTCCTCGCGTACGAGACGGGACTGGTCCGCGCCGGCGGCGCGTAGCACCCGCCGGGCGGGTCGGGTCAGGTCAGGTCATCCAGCGGTCCGGGCGGGCGTCAGCGCGGGAAGTGCGGGAGCGGGCGGCCTGGGCGTCCAGCAGCCCGGCCGCCCCGGCCGCCGGGCGCAGCCGCGCCGTGACCGTTCCGTTGGCGCCGGTGTCCACATGGACGTCGGCGAGGCCCTGCACCCGCTCCCACGGGCCCTGGGTGAGCCGGACGCTCTGCACCTTGGCGTGCGGGACGATCTCCGTACGGCGGCACAGCAGCCCCTTGCGGACGGCGAACACGTCCGCGGAGACGGCCAGCGCATAGCCCCTCCACCACACCGGCACCACCCACCGCGACCCGGCCTTCGGGGACCGGCCGAAGGCGAGGCCGGCCAGGTCCACGCCGGGCAGCACCCGGGCGACGACCGCCTGGGCGGCCTCCCGCGAGGCCACCGGCACCAGGACGTCGTTCTTCGAGCCGGCCACCGCCAGCTCCACCCGTACCCAGCCGCGGCGCCGCCACAGCAGCGGCTCCACGATCCGTACGGTCTGCACCCGCCCCGGCGGCACCGTCTCGTGCGCCCGGTCCAGCAGCCCGTGGTCGAGGCGCAGCCCGTCGGGGGACTCGGCGACCCGCCAGTCGAACTCGTTCAGGAAGCGGCCGACCGTGCCCGACCAGAGCCCGCCCAGCATGGGCAGCATCGTCGCGATCGTCGCCCAGTGGTTCCCGCTGAACCACCACACGGCGACGGGCACGCCCAGGCCGGCGGCCAGCGCCCCCCACGCCGAGAGCGTGAGCAGCAGCGACACCACCAGGTCCCGGGGGCCGACGCGCAGCAGCTCCTGCTGCGGGGCCTCGCCGAGCACGACCGCCTCCGCGGGCGCGAAACCGGCCGCCCGGGCCAGCAGCTCGGCGCGCAGCGCCACGGCCTCGCGCTCGTCGAGGAAGGCGAGCTCGTCCTTGTCCTCGGTGCCGATCACGTCGAGCCGCAGCTTGGCGACGCCGGCGACCCGCGCCAGCAGCGGCCGGGTCACGTCGATCGCCTGGATGCGGTCGAGGCGGATGTGCGCGGTGCGCCGGAAGAGCAGACCGCTGCGGATGCGCAGCTCGGTGTCGGTCACCGCGTAATGGGTGAACCACCAGCTCAGGAACCCGTACACGCCGAACACCACGACCAGGGCGAGCAGTGCGAGGGCGCGCAGGGTCACGGAGAGCCCGCTCGACCACCGCCGGAGCTGGTCGGCCTGCTGGACGACGACGCCGACGGTCGCGGCGATCGGCACCCACGCCCGGCGCAGCGGCGTGAGCAGGTGCAGCCGGCGCTCGACGGCGGATTCGGCCGCGGCGGCCGATTCGGCGCTCACAGGCCCGCCGACCTTGCCTCGCCGAGCTCCGTCAGCCGGTCCCGCAGCCGCTGGGCCTCGGCCGGGACCAGTCCCGGAATCTTGGCGTCCGTGGCCGCGGCCGCCGTGTGCAGCTGTACGGAGGCCAGCCCGAAGCGCCGCTCCAGCGGCCCCGAGGTCACCTCGACCAGCTGCATGCGCCCGTACGGGACCACCGTCTGCGCCCGCCACAGCACGCCCCGGCTGATCAGCAGGTCGTCGGCGCGCTCCGCGTACCGCCAGGACCGCCAGTTGCGGCCGAGCACCACCCACCCCCAGACCAGGGCGACCAGCCAGACCGCCCCCGCGGCGGCCCACGCGGGACCGGCCGTCAGCCCGAGCAGCAGCGCGGTCCCGACGGCCAGCGGCACCGCCCAGATCACCAGCAGCAGCCGCCGCAGCCTGAGCAGCCCGCCCGGCAGCCCCACCCATCCGGGCCGGCTCGTCTCACCCGAAGTCCCCGTTTCCATGGGTTCAGACTAGGGGGGCGGCACGTCGGCCCCTGCGGCTGCGAGAATGCCGCCATGACGGAGACCACGGTCGGCATCGGCGGAGCGGCGGAGAGCACCGACATGGTGCTCAACATCGGACCGCAGCACCCTTCCACGCACGGCGTGCTGCGGCTGCGCCTCGTCCTGGACGGCGAGCGGATCGTCAGCGCCGAGCCGGTCGTCGGCTACATGCACCGCGGCGCCGAGAAGCTCTTCGAGGCGCGCGACTACCGGCAGATCGTGATGCTCGCGAACCGGCACGACTGGCTGTCCGCGTTCTCCAACGAGCTCGGCGTGGTCATGGCCGTCGAGCGGATGCTCGGCATGGAGGTCCCCGAGCGGGCCGTGTGGATGCGGACCCTGCTCGCCGAGCTGAACCGGGTGCTGAACCACCTGATGTTCCTCGGCTCGTACCCGCTCGAACTGGGCGGCATCACCCCGATCTTCCACGCGTTCCGCGAGCGCGAGGAGCTTCAGGCCGTCATGGAGGAGATCTCCGGCGGCCGCATGCACTACATGTTCAACCGGGTCGGCGGCCTCAAGGAGGACCTGCCGGCGGGCTGGCTCGGCCGGGCGCGCGCCGCGATCGCCGACGTCCGCACCCGCATGGACGTCTACGACAAGCTCGTCCACGGCAACGAGATCTTCCGCGGCCGCACGCGCGGGGTGGGCGTGCTGTCCGCCGAGGCGGTGCACGCGTACGGGGTCTCCGGCCCGATCGCCCGCGCCTCCGGCGTCGACTTCGACCTGCGCCGCGACGAGCCGTACCTGGCGTACGGGGAGCTCCAGGACGTCCTGAAGGTGATCACCCGCACCGAGGGCGACTGCCTGGCCCGCTTCGAATGCCTGCTGGACCAGACGCACAACGCGCTCGACCTGGCCGTGGCCTGCCTGGACCGGATGGCAGAGCTGCCGCCCGGGCCGATCAACCAGCGCCTCCCGAAGGTGCTGAAGGCGCCCGAGGGGGCCACGTACGCCTGGACCGAGAACCCCCTCGGCATCAACGGCTACTACCTGGTCTCCAAGGGCGAGAAGACCCCGTACCGGCTGAAGCTGCGCTCCGCCTCCTACAACAACATCCAGGCGCTGGCGGTGCTGCTCCCGGGACAGCTCGTCGCGGACATGGTGGCGATCCTGGGCTCGCTGTTCTTCGTCGTGGGAGACATCGACAAGTGATAAGACGCGGGAACTCCCGCGACTGCGCGGGCGTTTCCTGCTTAGGGTGCGGCCATGACCCCTGGCCTGTTCGACGGCTACCTGCGGCGGCTCGGCTTCGCGCGGCCGCCCCGGCCCACCGCCGAGGCGCTGTTCGCCCTCCAGCGCGCCCACGTCGAGCGCATCCCGTACGAGAACCTCGACATCCAGCTCGGCCGGCCGCCCGGCATCGACCCCGAGCTGTCCGCACGCCGCATCGCGGCCGGGCGCGGCGGGTACTGCTTCCACCTCAACGGCGCCTTCGCACTGCTCCTGGAACACCTCGGCTTCGCGGTGACCCGGCACCTGGCGGGCGTCCTCGTCGCGGCGGAGCGTGAGCGCCGCGACGTCAACGGCGACCACCTCGCGCTGACGGTCCGGGTCGGCGGCGAGGAGTACTTCGTCGACGCCGGGCTCGGCGACGGCCCCCACGAGCCGCTGCCGCTGCGCGCCGGAACGCACCGGCAGGGGAGGTTCACGTACGAGCTGGGCCCGCTGGGCGGGGACCTGCCGGGCTGGAGGTACGTCTACGAGGCGGGACCCTGCCCGGTGGTCAACATCCTCTCGGCGCCGGCGGCGATCCCGGCCGACTTCGAGGCCACGCACGTCCGGCTGTCGACGGCCCCCGACTCCGGTTTCGTACGGACCCTCGCGCTGCTGCGGCGCGACGCCCACGGCACCGACGCGCTGCGCGGCCGGGTGCTGAGCCGGACCGAACCGGCGAAGGGGACGACCGAGCGGGTCCTGGACACGCCGGGCGAGTTCTGGGCGGTGGTGGGCGGCCTCTTCGAGCGCAAGCTCGACGACCTGACCCCGGCGGACCGGACGGCGCTGTGGGGCCGGGTCTGCGCGGCCCACGAGACATGGCTGGCCGCCCGGCGCTGATGTCGGTACGGGGGTGCAGACTTGGGGCATGTCCCACTCCCCCCGACGGGCCTGCCCCGCCTGCGGACGCGACTGCGCCGTGACCGCCGGCCGGATCGCCCGCCACGACCCGCCCGCAGGCCGCGGCCGGGCGGACCTGATCTCCTGCCCCGGCTCCCGGGCCCGCGTGGTGCTCGGCGCCTCGGCCCCGACCCTGGACGGCTTCGCCCTCGCGCCGCTGCCGGGCCAGCTCCCGCTGTTCTGAGGCTGGGACCCGGGGGGTGTCTTGTCGGTCGGGCCGAGAGCCCGGCCCGACCGGCCGGACGTCCCTAGGAAATCGCGGTGCGCAGGCGGACCACGTCGATCGGCTCCGTCTCGTCGTGGGCCGTCAGGTCGATGACCTGGCCCACCGCGCGCTGTTCGGGGGTGGGCTGCTTGAAGCCCTGGTCCTTGACCGGCTGCTCGGAGGCGGTACGTTCCGCCTGGGCCGACTCCGCCTGGTGCACCGCGAGGGCCTCCGCGCCGACCACGTCGGCCAGGTCCTCGTTCTGGACCGATTCGATGACCGCCCGGGCCTGGGCCGCGGTCTTGGTGCCGAAGAAGTCGAAGCCGCCCTCGACCCGCGACGCCGAGCGGCGCGCGGCCGAGTAGGGGGCGACCGCGGCCGAGGGCCGGCGTGCGGGGACGGAGCCGGGGCGGGCGTGCCCGGCCTCCAGCGCCATCGGCTCGGCGGCCTTGGCCTGCAGCACCTTCGGCGGGGCCGGCTGCGCCTGCGCCGTGCCCTCGGCCGCGCTCTCGGCCTTGCCCTCGTTCTTCGCCGCCGCCTCCGCCTTGCGGACGAGGGCCGCCATGGCGGCATTGGCCCGGGCGTAGCCGACGCTGGTGGGCGCACCGCTCGACGTGCGCTCCTCGGTCACCGGCGGGAGCTCCTTCGGCGCCGAGGACTCCGGGGCGGCCGAGGCCTCGATGGCGAGCAGCCGGCGGCCCTCCAGGGCGCTGGCCCGCTCGGTCTCGGCGGTGGCGTAGCGCCGCAGCAGCGCCGCGTGCTCGCCGCGCAGCCCCGCGAGTTCGACCCGCTTGGCCCGCAGCTTCGCGTCCAGCTTGGCGCGCAGCGCCCTGGCCTCTTCGAGGTCGGACTCGAGCTCGGCTATCCGCTCCTCGGTCTTCCACTCGTCCTTGACCCGCTCGCGGGCGAGTTCGGCCACGCGGCGCCCGGCCGCACGGTCCCAGGCACGCATGAGGACCGCGCCGGACACACCCGCCGCCCCCGCGAGGGCCACGAGCAGGCGCAGGGGCAGGGGATCCGCGAGCAGCCAGGCCACGGCCGCACTGGCGACGGAGACTCCGGCCACGGTCGTCGGCGTGAGCAGCCGGTGCAGGGGTTCGGGATTGCGGTGGCGTCCACGGGGCATGGCCTGAAATTTACAGGGCGTGGGGGGCGCGTGGGGTAACTGCCCGGCAATCTGTGGCCGGGCAGTTACCCGTCATTTCTCCACCAAACCCGTAACTACTCCTACTTCGTGAGGCCCTTCGCCTTCAGATAGGCCTTCGCGGCATCCGCCGGCTTCTCGCGCTGAGCGTCCACCTGCTTGTTCAACTCGACGAGGTCGGCGGTCGTGAGGACCTTGGTCAGCTTGTCGAGCGCGGCCGCGATCTCCGGGGATCCCGCGTCCTTGGCGTTGACCACCGGCAGGACGTTGTCGGCGTTCTGGAGCTTCTTGTCGTCCTCCAGCAGGACGAGGCCGAAGGTGTCGAGCGTGGCGTCCGTGGTCGTGGTGAGCGCCAGCTGGTCCACGCCGTCCTTGACCGCCTGCTTGGCCTGCGGGGTGCCGACGCCCTTCGGGTCGATACCGGAAACGTCGATTCCGTACACCTTCTTCAACCCCGGTGCGCAGAAGGGCCGTACGGCGCATTCGTCGCCCGCCGCGATCTTCACCTTCAGCCCCGACTTGCCAAGATCGGAAAGCGTCTTCAGGTTGTTCTTCTGGGCGAATTCCTTCGACACCGCGAAAGCGTTCTGGTCCACCGCCGGGCCGGCCGGCAGCGCCTTGAGTCCGAGCGGGGCCGCGAGCTTCTCCAGCCCCGCGACCGTCGCCGCCACGTCGCTCGACGCGACCGGCTTCTCCTCCGGCGCCTTCGGGCCGTTCACCTTGGCGTTGAGGAACTCCGCGAGGGTGGCCGCGTACTCCGGGACGACGTCGATCTCGCCCTTCTCCAGCGAGGGCTCGTACAGCTCGCGGTTGCTCACCGTGGTGATCGACGGGCTGTAGCCCGCGTCCTTGAGCACCTGCGCGTACAGCTCCGCCAGCACGTTGGACTCCGTGAACCCGGCCGCGCCGATCACGACCTTGCCCTTCGCGGAACCGGAGCCGGAGTCCGAGGGGGCGGAGGCGCCCGACCCGGTGTCCTTGCTCTTCTCCAGGCTGTCGCCGCCGCATGCGGTGAGGGAGGCGGTCAGGGCCGCCGCCCCCAGTACGGCGCCGAGGACGCGCGTGGACTTGCTCATCTTGTGCTCCTCCAGGGGAGTGGGAACGACCAACGAACGGGGGAGGGCCCGGGGACGGGCGGACGCGTCAGCGCGCCGCCGGACGGGGGAAGAGCCGGTCCGCGGCCACCAGGGCGCCCTCGACCAGCAGGGCCAGCGCCGCCACCAGCAGCGCCCCCGCGAAGACCTGCGGAGTGTTGTACGTGTTGAAGCCGGCGGTGATGATCCGGCCGAGGCCGCCCTGCCCGACCATGGCCGCGATCGTGGCCGTGGCGATCACCTGGACGGCGCCCGAGCGCAGCCCGGTCATCACCAGCTCGCGCGCGAGCGGCAGTTCCACCCGCCAGAACAGCTGGCCGCCGGACATTCCCATGCCCCGGGCGGCCTCCACCACCGAGCGGTCCACCTCGCGCATGCCGACGTACGCGTTGGTCAGCAGGGGCGGCAGGGCGAAGAGCACGAGCGCGACGATGGTGGGCAGATAGCCCGCGCTGCGCAGCGGCGAGACCATGAACAGGGCCAGCACCGCGAAGACGGGGACGGCCCGTCCGACGTTGGAGATGTTGACGGCGAGCGCGCCGCCCTTGCCGATGTGGCCGAGCCACAGCCCGATCGGGAGGGCCACGGCGCAGGCGACGGCGAGGGAGATCCCGCTGACGTAGACGTGCTCCCCGAGCCGGTGCCACACCCCGTTCTCCCCGGACCAGTTGGCTCCGTTCGCCAGCCAGTCCCAGGCTCCTGCGAGCACGCCCATCTCCTCAGGCCCCCTTCGCGGTCGTCGGGGCCGGCGCCGCGGGCTCCGGCTTCCTCCGCCGGGCCGCCCGCGGCGCGCGCGTCGCCCGGGTCCACGGCGTGAGCAGCCGCTGTACGCCGAGCAGCAGCAGGTCCGCCACCAGGGCGAGCAGGACGCACAGGACGGAGGCCGTGAGCACCTGGGCCTTGAAGGAGCTGTTGACCGCGGGGGCGATCAGGTTGCCGAGGCCGCCCTTGCCGACGATGGAGCCGACGGTGGTCAGGGCCACCGTGGACACCGTGGCGATCCTCACCCCGGCGAGCAGCGCGGGCAGCGCCAGCGGCAGTTCGACCTGCCACAGCAGCCGGCCCGGCCCGTACCCCATCCCGCGCGCGGCCTCCCTTACCTCCTCGGGAACGGCTTCCAGGCCTGCCATCGCGTTGCGGACCAGGATGGTCAGCGAGTAGAGGACCAGCCCGGTCACCACGAGTGAGGCCGACAGCCCGAACAGCGGCAGCAGCAGGGAGAACATGGCGAGCGAGGGAACCGTGTAGAGCAGGGTGGTCAGGCCCAGCACGGGCGCGGCCCAGCGCCGGCCGCGGCGGGCCAGCAGGGCCAGCGGGAGGGACACGACGAGGCCGACAAGCACCGAAACGCCCGTGATCCAGACGTGTTGGACGGTGGCGTCGGTCAGCTCCTGGGAGCGGGACGTGACGTAGTCCCAGCAGATCCAGTCGTTCGCCACCAGGCAGTTCTGCCCGGCCATGCCCTCACCCCCTGCCGCCGTCACGTACACCCGTCCGAACGGGCACGGTCAAGAGCGACCATAACCCCCGGGGCGGACAATGGCCGGAAACCTTCGCACCGGGGTCATACTCCCGTCACAAACAACCCGCGGCGTGTGGGGGAGGATGGGCAGGTGATCCGATTCGAGCATGTGACCAAGCGCTACCCCGACGGGACCACGGCCGTCGAGGACCTGTCCTTCGAGGTGGCGGAGGGTGAGCTGGTCACGCTCGTGGGCCCGTCAGGCTGCGGCAAGACGACCACGATGAAGATGGTCAACCGGCTCATCGAGCCGACCTCGGGCCGGATCCTGCTCGGCGGCGAGGACATCGCGAGCGCCGATCCCGTGGAACTGCGCCGGCACATCGGGTACGTCATCCAGCAGGTCGGGCTGTTCCCGCACAAGACGGTGCTGGAGAACACCGCGACCGTCCCGCAGCTGATCGGCACCCCCAAGGCCAAGGCCCGCGCCCGCGCGGCCGAGCTCCTCGAACTGGTGGGGCTGGACCCGGCCGTGTACGGGGGCCGGTACCCGGAGCAGCTCTCCGGCGGGCAGCGCCAGCGCGTCGGCGTGGCGCGGGCGCTGGCGGCCGATCCGCCGGTGCTGCTGATGGACGAACCGTTCGGGGCGGTGGACCCGGTCGTCCGCGAGCGGCTCCAGAACGAGTTCCTGGAGCTCCAGCGGACCGTGCGCAAGACGATCCTGCTGGTCACGCACGACCTGGAGGAGGCGATCCGGCTCGGCGACCGCATCGCCGTCTACGGCACGGGCACCATCGAGCAGTTCGCGCGCCCGGCAGCGGTGCTGGCCGCGCCTGCCACCGAGTACGTGGCCTCCTTCGTCGGCGCGGACCGCGGGCTGAAGCGGCTCGCGGTCACCCCGGTGGAGCGGGCCGATCTGACGGAGGCGGGGGCGGGGGCGGACGGGAAAGCCCCCACCGCCGAAGTGGCGCTGGGGGCGAGTCTGCGCGAGGCGCTCGCGCTGCTGCTGCAGGAGGACTCCGGCCGGATCGGGGTCACGGACCCGGACTCCGGCGAGCTGGCCGGCGTACTGACCCCGGAGGGGGTCCACCGGGCGCTGCGCCGGGCCCGGCTGCAAGAGGCGTAGGGGCTCCGGGCCGCCCGGGCCCGGGCGGCCCGGCCTCGGGTCTCGGGCCGGGCGTCAGGCCTGGATGCGGTTGCTCATCCACACCAGCATCGGCGGGATCTCGCGGCGCCAGGTGTTGAAGTTGTGGCCGCCGCTGTCGAGGATGATCGAGGAGACCCGGTCCGGGCCCTTGACCAGCTTGATGAACTTCTTGGTGTCGTCGAGGTTGGGCTCGCCCGTCTCGCTGCTCGTGACCAGGAAGGACGTACCGCTCGGCTTCTTGTGCTCGATGCTGTGCAGGACGTCGGCGCGCTTCTTCAGCTTGTCGTCGCCCTGGAACAGGTTGCCGGTCGTCGCGTCGTTCGCCGCGTCGTAGTACGCGGACAGACCCGCGGCGGCGCCGAAGGTCTGCGGGTAGTGCGCGGCGATCTTCAGGGCGCAGTAGCCGCCCGTCGAGTTCCCGATGAAGCCCATGTTCTGCGGCTTGTCGCCGACCCGGAACGTGTTCTGGATGGCCTGCGGCAGGTCCTCGGCGAAGAAGGTCTCCGTCTGCGGCCCGCCCGGTATGTCCACGCACTCGGTGTCGCGCGGCGGCGCGATGGTCGGGCGCAGCATCACCAGGATCATCGGCTTCATCTTGCCCGCCTTGGCCTGCTTGAAGGCCGTCATCGGGTAGTTCAGCCCTTTGATCAGGTTCTCGGCGGTACCCGGGTACCCCGTCAGCACGATGGAGGCCGGAAAGTTCTGCTCCTTGTGCGCCGGCTGGAAGTACTCCGGCGGCAGCCACACGTACCCGGGGCTCGTTATTTTCGACTTCTGCCCGGTTATGGCAACCTTCAGGATCTGTCCGCCGACCTGGGGCTGGGCCCCGCCCGGCACGTCGAGCTTCTGCTTGTCGACGACCTTGATGTCCTTGCTGCTCATGGAGTGGTCCACGACCTTGCCGACAGACGTCTGCTGGCCGAACAGGTCCGCCCACGAGCCGTAGAAGGAGAAGGACTTGTTCGCCGCCAGGCCCACGGCCGAGAACAGCGCCAGCTGGGTCGCGAGCAGGAGGCCGACCCGGCCGAGCAGCGCACGCCAGGTGCGGCCCGAGAGCCGGGGCCAGAACCACACCGTGGCTGCGAACAGCAGCACACCGGCGATGATGGCCAGCGCCAGAACCGTATTACTGGTGAGACCCATGAGCAGTCAGTCGACTTTCTGATGGCAGGACTAGTTTTTCTCGGCGGAAGAGTGAACCCGCTCGACCCCGATGTCGTCCTAGTGGACGCACCACACTCCGGAGGCTGTAGCGGCCTTCGGCCACATGATCTCTCGCGGAGCAACGGGAAGCGATGTCTAGCAGGATAGATGGCGATAAGTCGGGACAGGTTCCGAAGCAGGTCCGCCGAATCTTCCGCGGCCCACGACCGGAGTCGGTGCCCGGGCTGGTAGGTACGGCCGTCATGATCGTCGGCCTTCTGGACATCGCGGCGGGAGTGTTCCCGCGGTTCCGGCACAGCCGGATCCACGCGGTCACCGAGGTCCTGCCCGGTTCTCTGGGCCCCTTCGCAGCCGCCCTCGCCATCAGCGCGGGCGTCCTGCTCCTCCTGCTCGCCCACGGCCTCAAGCGCCGCAAGCGCCGGGCCTGGCGGGCCGCCGTCGTCCTGCTCCCGGCCGGGGCCGCGGCGCAGTTCATGTACCGGCACTCCGTCATCAGCGTCGTCCTCGCGGCGGTGCTCCTGGCTCTCATCGTGCGCCACCAGGGTGAATTCAAGGCGCTGCCGGACCCGCGCAGCCGCTGGAAGGCGCTCGCCAACTTCGTGCTGATGAGCGCCGGCTCCATCGGCCTGGGCCTGGTCATCGTCAACTCCCACCCCGGCCGCGTCGTCGGCCATCCGGGTATCTACGAGCAGATCAGCCACGTCGTGTACGGGCTCTTCGGCATGGAGGGACCGGTCGACTACTCCGGCCGCGTCTCCTGGACCGTGGGCTACTCCCTCGGCGCCCTCGGCATGCTGACCGCGCTCACCACCATCTACCTGGCCTTCCGCCCCGAGCACCCGGCCGCCCGGCTCACCGCCGACGACGAGACCAAGCTGCGCGAGCTGCTCGCCAAGCACGGCGGCCGCGACTCGCTGGGCCACTTCGCGCTCCGCCGCGACAAGGCCGTCGTCTTCTCCCCCAGCGGCAAGGCCGCCGTCACCTACCGCGTCGTCTCCGGCGTGATGCTCGCCTCCGGCGACCCCATCGGCGACGTCGAGGCCTGGCCCGGCGCCATCGAGCGGTTCATGGAGGAGGCCAAGGCCCACTCCTGGACCCCGGCCGTCGTGGGCTGCAGCGAGACCGGCGGCGAGGTCTGGACCCGCGAGACCGGGCTGGACGCCCTCGAGCTCGGCGACGAGGCGATCGTCGACGTCAAAGACTTCTCGCTCACCGGCCGCCCCATGCGCAACGTCCGCCAGATGGTGAAGCGCATCGAGCGCAACGGCTACACCACCAAGGTCCGCCGCGTCAGCGAGCTGACCGAGGAGGAGCTGGAGCAGGTCCGCGGCGCGGCCGTCGCCTGGCGCGGCACCGACACCGAGCGCGGCTTCTCCATGGCCCTGGGCCGCGTCGGCGACGAGGGCGACGGCGACTGCTTCATCGCCACCGCCCACCGGGTCGAGGAGGGCGACACCAGCCCGTTCGGCGACCTCAAGGCCATCCAGCACTTCGTGCCGTGGGGCAAGGACGGCATGTCGCTGGAGATGATGCGCCGCGACCGCGCCGCCGACCCGGGCATGAACGAGCTGCTGATCGTCGCCTCCCTGCAGCAGGCCCCCGAGCTGGGCATCGAGAAGGTCTCCCTGAACTTCGCGATGTTCCGCGCGGCCCTGGCCCGCGGCGAGAAGATCGGCGCCGGCCCGGTCCTGCGCATGTGGCGCAGCCTGCTGGTCTTCCTGTCCCGCTGGTTCCAGATCGAGTCGCTGTACAAGTTCAACGAGAAGTTCCGCCCCCGCTGGGAGCCGCGCTTCATGGTCTACCGCAACAGCCGCGACCTGCCCCGCATCGGCTTCGCCGTGATGCAGGCCGAGGGCTTCGTCACGCTGGCCCTGCCCCGGCTGTTCGCCAGCCGCCGCCGTCCCAAGCCGGTCCGCACCTGCGCCCACACGCACCTGACCGCCCCGGTGCCGGCCCAGGCCAAGGCCGAGCGCGAGGTCCAGGTCGCGTAGAGCCCGCCCGGGGGCCCGCCCCCAGGCAAGAAGCCCGGTCCGCCGCATCCCCGGCGGACCGGGCTTCGGCGTATGCGCCCGGCGCGGCGGCGGGCGGCCGGGGCGCCCGGCCCGGCGGCGGGCGGCCAAGGCGGCCGCATACGGCCCGGCCAGGGCGGCGGCCCTACCCTGGAGCCATGAACATCAAGCGCGGGGCCACCGGCAGGGGCCGGGTCGCAGGCCTGCCGGAATGGGACCGCTGCGGGGTCATGGGCGTCGTCAACGTCACCCCCGACTCCTTCTCCGACGGCGGGCGCTGGTTCGACACCACCGCCGCCGTCAAGCGCGGCCTCGACCTCGTCGCCCAGGGCGCCGATCTCGTCGACGTCGGCGGGGAGTCCACCCGCCCCGGCGCCTCCCGCGTCGACGAGGAGGAGGAGCTGCGCCGCGTGGTCCCCGTGGTGCGCGGCCTGGCCTCCGAGGGGATCGCCGTCTCCGTGGACACCATGCGCGCCTCCGTCGCCGCCCAGGCCGTCGCGGCCGGCGCGATGCTGGTCAACGACGTGAGCGGCGGCCTCGCCGACCCCGGCATGATCCCGGCCGTCGCCGCCGCCGAGGTGCCGTTCGTGGTGATGCACTGGCGCGGCTTCAGCGACGGCATGAACAAGCTCGCCGTCTACGAGGACGTCGTCGCCGAGGTCACCGCCGAGCTCCGGGTCCGCATCGACGCCGTCGTGGCCGGCGGGATCGCCCCCGAGCGGCTCCTCGTCGACCCCGGCCTCGGCTTCGCGAAGATGGCCGAGCACGACCTGGCCCTGGTCGCCCACCTCCCCGAACTGCGCGCCCTCGGCTTCCCGCTGCTGGTCGCCGCCTCGCGCAAACGATTCCTCGGCCGGATCCTGGCCGGCGCGGCCGACGCCGCCCCGCCGCCCGCCCGCGAGCGCGACGCGGCCACCGCGGCCGTCTCCGCCATCGCGGCCCACCAGGGGGCCTGGGCCGTACGGGTCCACGAGGTACGGGCGACCGCCGACGCGGTTCGGGTGGCCCGTGCCGTGGAAGGAGCGCTGTGACCATCGAACGAGAAGGAGCACGGTGAGCAGAACCGACATCGAAGCGGTCGACGAGGTCAACACGGCCTTCTACGAGGCCATGGAGCGGGGGGACTTCGACGCACTGTCGGCGCTCTGGCTCGAGGACGAGATCTCCTGCGTGCATCCGGGCTGGCCGGTGCTCTCCGGCCGCGGCGAGGTGCTGCGCTCGTACGCGCTGATCATGTCCCACACCGACTACATCCAGTTCTTCCTCACCGACACGAAGGTCGCCGTCATAGGTGACACAGCGCTGGTGACCTGTACGGAGAACATCCTCAGCGGCGGGCCCGCCGAGGACGGCGGAGAGCTCGGCCCGCTCGTCGGCCAGCTGGTCGTCGCCACGAATGTGTTCCGACGCACATCGCAGGGTTGGCGGCTCTGGTCCCACCACGGTTCTCCGGTGCTGACGGACTCCGAGGAGGACGAGGAGGAAGACTCCGCCTGACCCCAACGGCGGGGGCCGAAGTCTTTCGCAGGTAAATTCGAAGACGGACGACGCCGACCGCACTCGGCGTAGGCCCATGGATCCGGGGAGTCCCGGACCGGAAGCACCTACGAAAGCAGGAGTGATTCGCGTGGATCGTGTCGCGCTGCGCGGCCTCAAGGCTCGCGGGCACCACGGCGTCTTCCCCCGGGAACGCGAGGAAGGCCAGACCTTCATCGTCGACCTCGTGCTGCACATCGACACCCGCCCCGCGGCGGCCGACGACGACCTGGCGAAGACCGTGCACTACGGGGTGGTCGCCGAAGAGGTCGTCGATGTGGTCCAGGGAGAGCCCGTCGACCTGATCGAGACCCTCGCCGAGCGGATCGCCCAGCAGTGCCTCAAGCACGAAGCGGTGGCACAGGTGGAGGTCGTCGTCCACAAACCGGACGCCCCCATCACCGTCCCCTTCGACGACGTGACCATCACGATCACCCGGAGCCGCGTGTGAACAACGGACTGAACGCCCCGAGCGACCCCACCGTCCAGCCGGTGCCCGCATCCGTCGTGGAGACGGTGGACGCCGCCGACACCACCCTCTCCAACCCCAAGTGGGCCGTCATCGCGCTCGGCGCGAACCTCGGCAACCGCCTGGAGACCCTCCAGGGCGCCATCGACGCCCTCGGGGACACCCCCGGCCTGCGGGTCAAGGCGGTCTCCCCCGTCTACGAGACCGAGCCGTGGGGCGTCGAGCCCGGCTCGCAGCCCTCGTACCTCAACGCGGTCGTCGCGCTGAAGACGACCCTGCCGCCGTCCTCCCTGCTGGAGCGCGGACACGCCATCGAAGAGGCCTTCGACCGCGTCCGCGAGGAGCGCTGGGGTCCGCGCACGATCGACGTCGACATCGTGTCGTACGCCGACGTGGTCTCGGACGACCCGGTCCTCACCCTCCCGCACCCGCGGGCCCACCAGCGGGCCTTCGTCCTGGCCCCGTGGAACGACGTCGACCCCGAGGCGCAGATCCCGGGCCGCGGCCCCGTCGCCGCGCTGCTGGCCGGAATCGGCCTGGCGGGCGTCACGCCGCGCCCGGACCTGGAACTCCGCCTGCCCGAGTAGTCGTTAACCTGTGGCTGGAGCCGAGGAACGCCGATGAGTCGGCGGCGCGGAAAGCGGGGAACGGGTACGTGAAGCAACTGAGGCCGGCGGTCCTGGCGGGGATCTTCGCCGTCGCCGGGGTGCTGTCCTGGGCGGGCGCCCGGCTGTGGAACGCGTACGGGACCCTGCCCGGCGTCCCGCTCGCCGCACCCATCGTGCTGGGAGCCATCGCGGTCGTCCTGCTGGCCACGGCCCTCTCGCTTCGCGCCCGCCTCAAGGCGCAGCGCGAGCGGCGGCCGGGCGCCAAGGGCGTGGAGCCGCTGATGGCGGCCCGCGCGGTCGTCTTCGGACAGGCCAGCGCGCTCGTGGCGGCCCTCGTGGCGGGCATGTACGGCGGCGTGGGCGTCTTCCTGCTGATGGACTCCCTCGACGTCCCCGCCCGCCGCGACCAGACCTGGTACGCCGGCTTCGCGGTCCTGGCGGGCGCGGCCGTCATCGCCGCCGCCCTCTTCCTGGAGCACGTCCTCAAGCTCCCCGAGGACGACGACACGGCCCCCCAGGCCCCCTCTCGCGCCTGACGGGCCCCACCCGGCCGCTGCGGGGCCGGTGGGGCGCCGCGCGCTCGCCCCGCGCCCTGGGGCGCCCCGGCCCCTGCGCTCAGCGCGCCATGATCAGGCTCATGGCCTCGTTGCGGGTCGCGGGGTCGCGGAGCTGGCCGCGGACCGCCGAGGTGATCGTCTTGGCGCCGGGCTTGCGGACCCCGCGCATGGTCATGCACATGTGCTCGCACTCGACGACGACGATGACCCCGCGCGGCTCCAGGATCTCCATCAGCGAGTCCGCTATCTGCGTGGTCAGCCGCTCCTGTACCTGAGGACGGCGGGCGAACACGTCCACGAGGCGGGCCAGCTTCGACAGCCCGGTGATCTTGCCGTCGACGGACGGGATGTAGCCGACGTGCGCCACGCCGTGGAAGGGCACCAGATGGTGCTCACAGTTGCTCATGACCTCGATGTCCTTCACCAGGACCATCTCGTCGTGCCCCAGGTCGAAGGTGGTCGTCAGGACCTCTTCGGGCTTCTGGTAGAGGCCGGCGAATATCTCCTTGTACGCACGGGCCACGCGGGCCGGGGTCTCGAGGAGGCCTTCGCGGTCCGGGTCCTCGCCGACCGCGATCAGGAGTTCGCGGACCGCAGCCTGGGCGCGCTTCTCGTCGAACTCGCCGATCGTGCCCTCGTCACCGGTCAGGGTCACTGGGTCGGTCATTTCTTCCTCGTTCCTGTGTGCACTGGCGCCTCACGGGCACGCAAAAGTGCCGCGCCCCCCAGGCTAGAACCTGGGGGGCGCGGCATCCATTCCGGGACGGTCCGGCCGAGGGCTACTCGGCGCGGTCCTCCGGCGCGGGGTCCTTCTCCACGGACACGGCCGGCGTGGCCGCCGAGGTGCCGTTCGCCGAGTTCGTCAGCTGGAGCTCCTTGGGAGAGAGCACCGGCGGACGGGTCGACGGGGTGCGGTGCGAGGATCCGGTCCACGCCGGGCGGGCCGGGCGCTTCACGATCGTCGAGAAGACCTCGGCGATCTCCTCCTTGCCCAGCGTCTCCTTCTCGAGGAGCGCGAGGACCAGGTTGTCGAGGACGTCGCGGTTCTCGACCAGGATCTCCCAGGCCTCGTTGTGCGCCGTCTCGATGAGCTTCTTGACCTCTTCGTCGACGAGCGCCGCGACCTCTTCCGAGTAGTCCCGCGGGTGCGACATCTCGCGGCCCAGGAACGGCTCGGTGTTGTCCCCGCCGAACTTGATCGCGCCGAGGCGCTCGGTCATGCCGTACTGGGTCACCATCGCGCGGGCCGTCGCCGTGGCCTTCTCGATGTCGTTCGCCGCGCCGGTCGTCGGGTCGTGGAAGACCAGCTCCTCGGCCGCGCGCCCGCCCAGCATGTACGCCAGCTGGTCGAGCATCTCGTTGCGCGTGGTCGAGTACTTGTCCTCGTCGGGCAGGACCATGGTGTAACCCAGGGCCCGGCCGCGGGACAGGATCGTGATCTTGTGGACCGGGTCGGAGTTCGGGGAGGCCGCCGCGACCAGGGCGTGGCCGCCCTCGTGGTACGCGGTGATCTTCTTTTCCCGGTCCGACATGATCCGGGTCCGCTTCTGCGGGCCCGCCACGACGCGGTCGATCGCCTCGTCCAGCATGTGGTTGTCGATCAGCTTGCGGTCCGAGCGGGCGGTGAGGAGCGCCGCCTCGTTCAGGACGTTGGACAGATCGGCACCGGTGAAGCCGGGGGTGCGGCGGGCGACGGCCGAGAGGTCGACGTCCGGAGCGACCGGCTTGCCCTTCTGGTGGACCTTGAGGATCTCCAGACGGCCCTGCATGTCCGGACGGTCGACCGCGATCTGCCGGTCGAAACGGCCCGGGCGCAGCAGCGCCGGGTCGAGGATGTCCGGACGGTTCGTGGCGGCGATCAGGATGACGCCGCCCTTCACGTCGAAGCCGTCCATCTCGACGAGCAGCTGGTTCAGGGTCTGCTCGCGCTCGTCGTGGCCGCCGCCGAGACCCGCACCGCGGTGCCGGCCGACGGCGTCGATCTCGTCGACGAAGACGATCGCCGGGGCGTTGGCCTTGGCCTGTTCGAACAGGTCGCGGACACGCGAAGCGCCGACACCGACGAACATCTCGACGAAGTCGGAACCGGAGATCGAGTAGAACGGGACGCCGGCCTCACCCGCGACGGCGCGGGCCAGCAGGGTCTTGCCGGTACCGGGCGGGCCGTACAGCAGCACGCCCTTGGGGATCTTGGCACCGACGGCCTGGAACTTGGCCGGCTCCTGCAGGAACTCCTTGATCTCGTGGAGTTCCTCGACGGCCTCGTCCGAGCCCGCGACGTCGGCGAACGTCGTCTTCGGGGTGTCCTTGGTGATGAGCTTGGCCTTGGACTTCCCGAAGTTCATCACCCGGGAGCCGCCGCCCTGCATCTGATTCATCAGGAACAGGAAGACGACGACGATGAGGACGAAGGGCAGCAGGGAGAGCAGCACGCTGAGGAACGGGCTGGTCTTGTCCGGAGAGACGGTGTATCCGTCCGGGATCTGACCGGCTTCGAACTTGGTCTGGAGGTTCTGGGCGAGCTGGACGCCCTGGTCTCCGATGTAGTTGGCCTGGAACTTGGTGCCGTCGTTGTCGCCGAGCTTCTGGTCCTTCTTCAGCTCGATCTTGATCATCTGGCTGTCACCGGTGGTGAGCTTGGCGCTCTCCACCTGGCCACTGTTGATCGCCTTGATGACCTCGCTGGTCTCCACCGACTTGTAGCCGCCGCCGGAGCCGACGACGTTCATCAACACGACCACGGCGAGGACGGCCAGCACGATCCACATGACCGGCCCACGGAAGTATCGCTTCACGTCCATCCATACGGGGCGCCAGGCGCCCCGTCCCTCCTGCCCGTAGGTAAATGCTGCTGTGAGTAAAGACTGTTCTTCGGAATGTACCCCTGTATTGTCACCCGCGGCCTCGTGGGACGGCTGACAGAACTGCTTTCCCCTGCTCCAACGGCAGGAATCGTTCCAGGGTTCCCCTGAGCGGGCCCCGACCGGGGCCCGCTCCCGTCGGGGGCGTCAGCCGCCGTAGACGTGCGGGGCGAGGGTGCCGACGAACGGCAGGTTGCGGTACTTCTCCGCGTAGTCGAGGCCGTAGCCGACGACGAACTCGTTCGGGATGTCGAAGCCGACCCACTTCACGTCGATCGCGACCTTCGCGGCGTCGGGCTTGCGCAGCAGCGTGACGACCTCGAGCGAGGCCGGCTGGCGGGAGCCCAGGTTCGACAGCAGCCAGGACAGGGTCAGGCCCGAGTCGATGATGTCCTCGACGATCAGGACGTGCTTGTCCTTGATGTCGGTGTCCAGGTCCTTGAGGATCCGGACCACACCGGAGGACTGGGTCCCGGCGCCGTACGAGGACACCGCCATCCAGTCCATGGTGAGCGGGGTGGACAAGGCACGCGCCAGGTCCGCCATCACCATCACCGCGCCCTTGAGGACGCCGACGATGAGCAGGTCCTTGCCCGCGTACTCCGCGTCGATCTTCGCGGCCAGCTCGGCCAGCTTCGCGTCGATCTCTTCCTTGGTGATGAGCACCGACTGGAGGTCGCTGCCCATGTCCTTCTCGTCCACCCGCATCACTTTCGTTTGCGGCCGCGGCTCCGGGGGTGCCCCCGGAGGACTCAGCCGTGTTTCAGCACCAATCAGCCCTGCCGGATGACAAGTCTGCCACCCTGCCGCTGGGCCTCGACCCGGCCGGGCAGGTTGATGGCACCCTGGCCCCGCCATCCGGTGATGAGCCGGTCCACTTCCTCGATGTGACGGGCGAAGAGGGAACCCGCCGGGGAACCGGCCGCGACCACGGCCCTGCGCAGCACACGGCGGCGGACGGCCGGGGGCAGGGCGTACAGCTTGGCGCACTCCAGCCGGCCGTCCTCGTCCCGTACGCCGTTCTCGGCCTCGGCGGCCCAGGAGTCGAGAGCGTCGGCGTCGTCGCGGGACAGCTGGGCGGTGCGGGCCAGCGCCTCGACCACTCCCTTGCCCAGCGCCTTCTCGAGGGCGGGCAGTCCCTCGTGGCGGAGCCGGGAGCGGGTGTAGGCGGGGTCGATGTTGTGCGGGTCGTCCCAGACCGGCAGGGACTGGACCATGCAGGCCTTGCGGGCGGTCTGCCGGTCGATCTGGAGGAAGGGGCGGCGGTAGCGGTGGCTGCGGCCCGGTCCGCCCGACACCTCGGCCATGCCGGACAGCGAGCGGATCCCGGAGCCGCGGGCGAGGCCCAGCAGGACGGTTTCGGCTTGATCGTCCCGAGTGTGGCCGAGCAGTACGGCGGCGGCGCCCAGGCGGTCGGCGGCCTCGTCCAGGGCGGCGTAGCGGGCGTCCCGGGCGGCGGCCTCGGGTCCGCCGTCGCGGCCGACGCGCACGGCGACGGACTCCACCGGGTCGAGGCGGAGCGCGGTCATGCGGGTGACGACCTCGGCGGCGCGCAGGTCGGAGCCGGCCTGGAGGCCGTGGTCGACGGTGATGCCGCCGGCCCGGATGCCCAGCTTGGGCGCCTCGAAGGCCAGGGCGGAGGCGAGGGCCATCGAGTCGGCGCCGCCGGAGCAGGCGACGAGCACGAGTGGCGGGGTGCCGCCGGCCACGGCGGGCCCGTGGTGGTCGGCGGGACGGTCGGTGAGGTCGGTGAGGACGTCGTGGAGTACGCGGCGGACCGCCAGGCGTATCGCCGCGACCGCAGGATGGGGACCCATGTCCGGTGCCCTTCGGTGGAGTTCGGATGCCTCGAAGGCTGGGGGTGTGGTGCTGGAACGGCTGCTGTTCGGTGCTGTTCGACGCTGCCCGGTGCCCCGGCTCCCGTGAGGAGCCCCCCGCGGGGAGCCCCCGCGGGATGAGGGTTGTCACTCAGAGTGCGTCGATGGTGACAGAGCCGAGCCGTTCCCTGAGCATCGCACGCCCTTCCACGCCCCACGGTCCCTCGGACGGGTGACGCTTCTTCCCCCAGTGGGACATGTTTACGCCCCCTGAGTCACTCCCCTTCGCTCCTATTCGCCCTTGCGGTGCACCCGCGCGACCCAGTCCGCGGGCTTGGCGATCTCCGCCTTCGTCGGCAGTGTGTTCGGGGAGGTCCAGACCCGGTTGAAGCCGTCCATGCCGACCTGTCCGACGACGGCCCGTACGAACCGCTCGCCGTCGCGGTACTGGCGCAGCTTGGCGTCGAGCCCCAGCAGCTTGCGCAGCGCGGCGTCGAGGCGTCCCGCCCCACTGGCCCTGCGCTGCTGGAACTTCTCCCGGATCTCGGCGACCGAGGGCACCACGGAGGGGCCGACGCCGTCCATGACGTAGTCGGCGTGGCCCTCCAGCAGGGACATGACGGCGGTCAGGCGGCCGAGCACCTCGCGCTGCTCGGGGGTCTGGACGAGCTCGACCAGGGAGCGGCCCTCGTCGCCCTGCTCGGAGTCGGGGCGGGCGCCGGCGAAGGACTGGGCGGCCTCGCGCAGCCGCTCCAGGACGGTCGCCGGGTCGACCTCGGTGGCGCCCAGGAACGTCTGGATCTCGCCCTCCAGGTGGTCGCGCAGCCAGGGGACGGCCGAGAACTGCGTACGGTGCGTCTCCTCGTGCAGGCAGACCCACAGCCGGAAGTCGTGCGGGCGCACGTCCAGCTCGCGCTCGACGTGGACGATGTTCGGGGCGACGAGCAGCAGCCGGCCGCCGCCCGCGGCCGAGCCCGGCAGGTCGCGCCCGGCCGGGGCGAAGGTCTCGTACTGTCCGAGCACGCGGGAGGCCAGGAAGCTGAGCAGCATGCCCAGCTCGACGCCGGTGACCTTGCCGCCGACCGCGCCGAGGACGGCGCCGGCCGGGGCGCCGGCGCGGCGGTCCTGCATCTTGCCGAGCAGCGGGGCGAGGAGCTCGCGGAAGCCGGCCACGTTGGCCCGGACCCAGCCGGCCCGGTCGACGACGAGGACGGGGGTGTCGGGGACGACGGCCCCTTCGGGGATCATCCGGGTGAACTCGCGGACGTGTCGTTCGGAGGTCTTCGCGTGCCCGCGCAGCTCCGCCACCACGGCGCGGGCCTCGTCGCGGCTGACCTCGGGACCGGGCCGGACCAGCCGGGTCGCGGTCGCCACCGCGAGATTCCAGTCGACCATCTCGGCACCACCGATGCTCGTCATGCGTCAACGGTACGTGGACCGGCGCCGCGGCGGATCCCCCCGGAGGCGCCGGGAGGTGCTACGAAGCGCGGGCCACGGCCGCGGCGAGCTTGTCGAGGCCCTTCTCCGCGGCCCCGGAGTCGGGTGTGTTCGCGGTCAGGAACGCGAAGGCGAGCAGTCGCCCGGAGGAGTCGACGACGGTCCCGGCGAGGGAGTTCACGCCGGTCAGGGTGCCCGTCTTGGCCCGGACCAGGCCGGCCGCCGGTGAGGTGCCGGTGTTGCGGCTGCGCAGGGTGCCGGTGAAGCCGGCGACGGGCAGTCCGGTGAGCACGGGCCGCAGCTCCGGCCGTTGGGGGTCGGCGGCCTTGGCGAGGAGTGCGGCGAGCAGCCCGGTGCTGATCTTGTCGGCGCGGTTGAGGCCGCTGCCGTCGGCGAAGCGGGAGCCGGACGTGTCGACGCCGAGGGCGGTGAGCCGGCCGGTGACGGCCTTCTCGGCGCCCTCGAAGCTGGCGGGCTGCCCGGAGGCGAGGGCGGTCTGGCGGGCGAGGACCTCGGCGATGTCGTTGTCGCTGTTGGTCAGCATCCGCTCGACGAGCCCGGCGAGCGGGGTGGAGAGGGTGGTGGCGAGCGGCTGGACCCCGGCGGGCGCCGTGGCCCTGGCCGGGTCGGCGGTGACCTTGATGCCGCGGTCCTTCAGCAGGGCCGCGAAGGAGCGGGCCGTCTCCTTGGCGGGGTCCGCCACCCGGTCGACCGGGCCGGAGGTGGAGTCGTCGGTGCGGCCCTCGTCGGCCGCCAGCGCGGTGACCGGCGCGATGTTGGGGTTCTCGCCGATCGGGTGGCGGAGGGGGCCGGTGAAGAGGGTGTCGTCGTAGCCGAGGCGCACGGAGTCGGTGCCGGCGGCCTTGAGGGCCTGGGCGGTGTCGGCGGCGAGGGCGACGAGGCTGCCACCGGACCCGGCGGGGCTCTTCTTCCTGGCGGTGAGGGAGGGGTCGCCGCCGCCGACCAGGACGATCTCCCCGGGACCCGCCCCGGGGGCCACGGTGGTCCGGATCCGGTGCTCGGGGCCGAGCGCGGCGAGGGCCGCCGCCGCGGTGGCGATCTTGGTGGTGGAGGCGGGGGTCATGGCCTCGCGCGGTCCGGACTCGAAGAGCACCTGCCCGGTGGCGGTGTCCACCACCGAGGCCGTACGGACGCTCCCGAGCGCGGGGTCGGCCAGCAGCGGCCGCAGCACCTCGGCGAACCGCCCCGTATCGGCGGCCGCGACCCCGCTGCCGGCCGTGCGCACGGCCCCCGGGCCGATCCCCGGGAGCACCCCGGGGGCGCTGGGCGCGGCCTGCGGGAGCGGCCCGCCGGCGCGGCCGCCGCCGTGATCTGCGCCACCCGTAAGGCCCCGGGAGGCGGCCCTGTCCCGCTCGGCCTTACGCTGGCCGGAGTCCCAAGGACCGGCGGCGGCCACCGCGGCCACCGACAGGGCGAGGCCGGAGACGGCCGACACCGCGATGAGCTGCCACGTCTTGACCAATGGCACCTCGGACCAGCCCCTTTCGCGATCACACATATGCGTGAGGGACACTTAACCACTGCGTCTTGCCGCGAGCATGGCACCCCACCCTGCAGGGCCGGGGACGACCCGCGAGCAGATGAATCAATGCAGTCCCGAAGCAAATGAAGCTGATCATGGAGGAGCAGGACGTGGAGTTCGACGTCACCATCGAGATCCCCAAGGGTTCGCGGAACAAGTACGAGGTGGACCACGAGACCGGCCGGATCCGTCTGGACCGTCGCCTCTTCACCTCCACCAGCTACCCGGCGGACTACGGCTTCGTCGAGAACACCCTCGGTGAGGACGGCGACCCGCTGGACGCCCTCGTCATCCTGGACGAGCCCACCTTCCCGGGCTGCCTGATCAAGTGCCGCGCGATCGGCATGTTCAACATGACCGACGAGGCGGGCGGCGACGCCAAGCTGCTCTGCGTGCCGGCCTCGGACCCGCGCGTGGAGCACCTGCGCGACATCCACCACGTGTCGGAGTTCGACCGCCTCGAGATCCAGCACTTCTTCGAGGTCTACAAGGACCTGGAGCCGGGCAAGTCGGTCGAGGGCGCGAACTGGGTCGGCCGCGCCGAGGCCGAGGCCGAGATCGAGGCCTCCTTCAAGCGCCTCGAGGCGCAGGGCGGCCACCACTGAGTCCGCTCAGCCCCTGAATGACAAGAACGGGCGGTACCCCTTCACCGAGGGGGTACCGCCCGTTCGTCGTCTGGTTTCGCCGAGGACGAAGCGGTTCCGCATACTGATACCCGGGCTGGTCGGGGACTGGAGGACGTGTGGCGGAGGGCGAGGGATCCGGGGGCACGGAGGACCGGAAGCCGAAATCCGACGAGGCGCGCAGCGCCTTCGCTCCCCCCGCCGGAATCGAGCCCGAGCCGGTCGACGACGACCAGCCGACCTCCGAGTTCGCCGTGCCGGAAGGGGTTCCCGAGCCGGCCGCCGGGCCCGGCCCCGAGGGCTCCGCCTTCGCGCCGCCGGCCACGTACAGTGCCCAGCACTCCCCTCCCGCCTACACCCCCGGCGCGGGGTTCCCCGTCTCCCTGATGAAGGAATCCCCCTGGCAGGACCGCATGCGCACCATGCTGCGCATGCCGGTCGACGTCCGGCCCGTCCCGGAGGCCGTGCAGAAGCACACCGAGTCCGGACCCGCCGTGGGCCGCGTGCTCGACCTCACCCTGCGCATCGGCGAGCTGCTGCTCGCGGGCGGCGAGGGCGCCGAGGACGTGGAGGCCGCGATGTTCGCGGTGGCCCGCTCCTACGGGCTGGACCGCTGCGAGCCGACGGTCACCTTCACGCTCCTGTCGATCACCCACCAGCCCTCGCTCGTCGACGACCCGGTCTCGGCGAGCCGGACCGTGCGCCGCCGCGGCACCGACTACACCCGGCTGGCCGCGGTCTACCAGCTGGTGGACGACATCAGCGCGCACGAGTTCGAGCTCTCGCTGGAGGAGGCCTACCGGCGCCTCGCCGAGATCCGCCGCAACCGGCACCCGTACCCCTCCTGGGTCCTGACGGCCGCCGCCGGGCTGCTCGCCGGGGCCGCCTCCACCCTGGTCGGCGGCGGGGTGCTCGTGTTCTTCGCCGCCGCGATCGGTGCGATGCTCGGCGACCGGCTGGCCTGGCTGTGCGCCGGGCGCGGGCTGCCGGAGTTCTACCAGTTCGTCGTGGCCGCGATGCCGCCGGCCGCGATAGGCGTGGCCCTGAAACTGGGCGAGATCGACGTGCGCGCCTCCGCGGTGATCACCGGCGGGCTGTTCGCGCTGCTGCCCGGGCGGGCCCTGGTCGCGGCGGTGCAGGACGGCCTGACCGGTTTCTACATCACCGCCTCCGCCCGGCTGCTGGAGGTCATGTACCTCTTCATCGGCATCATCATGGGCGTGCTGGTCGTGCTGTACCTCGGGCTCCAGCTGGGCTCCTCGCCGAAGCCGGAGGAGGTCCTCCAGATCACCCAGCGACCGCTGATCCAGATCGCGGCATCGATGGTGCTGGTGTTCACGTTCGCGATCCTGCTCCAGCAGGAACGTTCCACCGTGTGGATCGTGACGCTGAACGGCGGGGTCGCCTGGGTGACCTTCGGGGCCCTACACTACGCGGGCGAGATCCCGCCCGTGCCCTCCACCGCCATCGCCGCCGGACTGGTCGGCCTCTTCGGCCAGCTCTTCTCCCGCTACCGGTTCGCCTCGGCCCTGCCGTACACGACGGCGGCCATCGGCCCGCTGCTGCCCGGCTCGGCGACGTACTACGGGCTGCTGCTGATCGCCGAGAACCGGCTGAACGAGGGCCTCGGCTCGCTGGTCAACGCCGCCGCCATCGCGCTGGCCATCGCGATCGGGGTCAACCTGGGGTCGGAGACCTCGCGGCTGTTCATGCGGATCCCGGGGGCCGCGAGCGCGGCCAAGCGGCGCGCGGCCAAGCGGACCCGCGGCTTCTAGGACGGTCCCGGAGCGGCCCCGGCGGCCCCCGCGGCCCCCGCACATGCGAAAGCCCCGGCCGACCTCTCGGGTCGCCGGGGCCTTCGGACGGGCCTGTACGGGGCTCAGCGCTTGGCGTGGCGGCCACCGCGCCGGCCCGGGGCCTGCGGGTCCTCCTCGGCCGCGGGCAGCCCGCCGGAGGCGGCCGCCGCCTTCTTCTCCTTGCGGGCCTTCACCACCTCGAAGATCACCGGGATGACGGAGATCAGGACGATGACGATGAAGATCGGCTCGACGTTCTTCTTGATGATCTCGAACTGGCCGAGCTGGTAGCCCAGGATCGTGACGCCCGCGCCCCACAGGATGCCGCCGATGATGTTGAACGTCAGGAAGGTGCGGTACTTCATCGCCGTCGCGCCCGCGACCATCGGCGCGAAGGTGCGGATGATCGGCACGAACCGCGCGAGCACGATGGCCTTGGGGCCGTGCTTCTCCATGAAGTCGTGTGCCGAGTCGAGGTTCTCGCGCTTGAAGAGCTTGGAGTTCGGCCGGTTGAAGATCTTCGGGCCGAAGACCTTGCCGATCATGTATCCGACCTGGTCACCGATGATGGCGGAGGCCGAGATCAGGGTGCAGACCAGCCACAGCGGCTGAGTGATCGTCCCGCTCGCGGTGAAAAGGCCCGCCGTGAACAGCAGCGAGTCCCCGGGCAGGAACGCGAAGAGGCCGGACTCGGCGAAAACGATGACCAGGATGCCGATCAGACCGAATTGCCCGATCAGATACTCCGGGGACAGCCACTCAGGGCCGAGCGCAAGCGTGTACACGAGTTCCGGGCTCTCCTGGATCTGGGGGTGTCGCGGCGGGCGTCCGCGGGTGCGCCGGACAAGACGGCGGTTTCAATTATCAACGCACAGGACCCCCTCCCGGTTCCAGGTACCGGGAGGGGGCCATGTGGGGAACACGAGGCTGCCCGGACGGGCCCTACACGCTGCGGACGGCGTTCGCGAGGATCGCGTCCCGCACGTACACCGCCAGGCCGGTCCGGATCTTGTCGTAGTAGGCCGTGAAGCGCTCGTCCGCGACGTACATCTCCCCCAGGCACGTGTGCATCTCGTGCGAGCAGGTGTAGCAGTTGCGGTCGATCCAGCCGCGGTGCTCCTCGGCCACGTCCATGGCCTCCTCGCAGTCCGCGGCCGCGCCGGAGTCCAGCAACGCGGCGAACCGCCGGTTGATCTCGTCCGCCTCGTCCTGGAAGCGCTTCCAGTCCTCCTTCGTGAAGCCGGCCGCCCGGCGGGCGGACTCCTTGTACGCGTCCGTGTTCCCCCAGCGCCGGTGCGCCTCGTCCGCGTACCGGTCGGGGTCGAAGTCCCCGAAGACCTCGAACTTCTCCTCGGGCGTGAGGTTGATGCCCATCTTCTGCGCCTCCATGGCGTGCTCAACGGCCTCGGCCATCTGCTGGAGCCGGGCGATCCGGTCGGACAGGAGGGCGTGCTGCCGGCGCAGGTGCTCCCTCGGGTTCGACTCCGGATCGTCCAGCAGGACCGTGACCTCTTCGAGCGGGAAGCCGAGCTCCCGGTAGAACAGGATCCGCTGCAGCCGGTCGAGGTCGGCGTCGTCGTAGCGCCGGTGACCCGCACTGCTGCGGCTGCCCGGGGAGAGCAGGCCGATCTCGTCGTAGTGGTGCAGGGTGCGCACCGTCACTCCGGCGAATCCGGCGACCTGTCCCACGGAGTAGCTCATGGTTTCCGCTCCTTCGGTCGGTACGCCCTTCACTCTGGGTCCTCACGCCGCGTGAGGTGCAAGTCCGCCCCGAAGGTCCCCGCCGGAGCCGCCGCTATCCCATCGCCTTGGTGCCGTCGAGGGACTCGCGGATGACGTCCGCGTGGCCCGCGTGCCGGGCGAACTCCTCCACCAGGTGCAGCAGCATCCAGCGCATCGAGACCTTGGCGTTCTCGGGGAACCAGGGCGCCGGCGGCAGCGGGAAGGTCTCGTCCAGGCTGGGGAGGTCCCGTACGAAGGCGACCAGCTCGGCCGTGACCCCGTCCCAGAAGGCCTGGACGGACTCGAGGGTCTCGTCCCCGACGAGCCGGAAGGCATCGGCCCAGGACTCGGGGCTCTGCTCGGTCTCGTCCGCCCGCCCCTGCGCCATCCGCAGCCAGGTCAGCTCGACCCCGGCCACGTGCTTGACCAGCCCGGACAGCGACAGCTCGCTGGCGCTGGGGCGGCTCGCCGCCTGCTCCGCGGTCAGTCCGGCCAGCGTTTCGCGGATCGCCGTGCGCTGGGATTCGACGAAGAGCAGGAGCGTGCCGCGCTCGTCGCCCGGGACCTCTTCGGAGATGTGAGCCATGACCAACCGCCTCTTTCGTGGGTCTTCCCGCTGACAAGGAACACGTTACGAAGGGTCGCGGTCAGGTTCTGTCCTCAATCCCGCCGGTGTCGGGCCTAGTTTCCGGCACCCTCCGGGCGGATGGCAGGGAGCTCGGTCTGCGGCTTGGGGAGGAGCGCCTTGGACAGGTCCTGGGCGCCCTTCTCGTCGAGCCCGTACATCGCCTCGTAGATCTTGCGGACCGCCGGCCCGGAAGCCCCGGAGCCCGTACCGCCCTGGGAGATCGTCATGACGATCGCGTAGTCCTCGGTGTACGAGGCGAACCACGAGGTGGTCTGCTTGCCCTGGACCTCGGCCGTACCGGTCTTCGCGTGCATCGGGATCTGCTTCTGCGGCCAGCCGCCGAAGCGCCAGGCCGCGCTGCCGGTCGTGGCCACCGAGGCGAGCGCGCCGTCGATGTCGTCGCGCAGTTCCTCGTCCATCGGCAGCCGGCCCTGCTCCTTCGGCGCGATCTCCTTGACCGAGGTCCCGTCGGCGCTGACGACCGCCTTGCCGATGCTCGGCTGGTGCATCATGCCGCCGTTGGCGATGCCCGCGTAGATCGACGCCATCTGGATCGGGGTGACGAGGGTGTCGCCCTGGCCGATCGAGTAGTTGATCGCGTCGCCCTCGCGCAGCTGGTTGCCCTGGCGGCAGTTCTCGTACGCGATCTTCTCCGCGTACGAGCCGTCCTTCTTGCCGTCCCGGCACCAGGCGGCCTTGTTCGCCTCGAAGAAGTCCTTCTTCCACTGGCGGTCGGGGACCCGGCCGTTCACCTCGTTCGGCAGGTCGACGCCGGTCGCCTTGCCCAGCCCGAACTCGTGGGCCGTCTTGTAGAACCAGTCGCTCGGGTCCTTCTTGGGGTTGATCCCGCCGTCCTTCTTCCACTCCTTGTCCGCGATGCCGTAGTAGACGGTGTCGCAGGAGACTTCGAGGGCCCGGCCGATGGTGATGTCGCCGTAGCCCTGTGATTCGAAGTTGGTGAAGGTCTGGCTGCCGACCGAGTACGAGCTGGGGCAGCCGTACCGGCCGTTGAAGGGGTACCCGGCGTTCACCGCGGCGGTCGAGGAGACCACCTTGAAGATCGAGCCGGGGGCCGCCTGGCCCTGGATCGCCCGGTTGAGCAGCGGGTAGTTGGATTCCTTGTCGGTGAGGGACGCGTAGTCCTTGGCGGAGATGCCGCCCACCCACGCGTTCGGGTCGTACGTCGGGTTCGAGGCCATGGCCACGATCCGGCCGGTCTTGGCCTCCATGACGACGACCGCACCCGAGTCGGCCTCGTAGTTCTTGTGCGTGATCTTGTCGTACGTCTTGCGCGCTTCGACCATCGCGCCGTTCAGCTCGCGCTCGGCGACCGCCTGCACGCGCGAGTCGATCGAGGTGACGATGTTGGAGCCGGGCGTCGGCTTGTCGGCCTGCGCCTGCCCGATGACGCGCCCGAGGTTGTCCACCTCGTAGCGGGTGACGCCCGCCTTCCCGCGCAGCTCCTTGTCGTACGTGCGCTCCAGGCCGGAACGGCCCACCTGGTCGGAGCGCAGGTACGGGGAGTCGGTCTTCTTGGCCTTGGTGATCTCCGCATCGGTGACGGGCGAGAGGTAGCCGAGCACCTGCGAGGTGTTGGCCCCGTCGGGTCCGGCGTAGCGGCGCAGGGCGGTCGGCTCGGCGGTGATGCCGGGGAACTGCTCGGCGTGCTCCCTTATCTCCAGCACCTGGTCCGTCGTCGCCTCGTCGGTGACGGGGATCGGCTGGTACGGGGAGCCGTTCCAGCACGGCTTGGGGGTCTTGGCGTCGCACAGCCGGACACTGTTGACCACCTCGTCCGGGTTGAGGCCCAGGACGCCGGCGAGCCGGGTCAGGACGTCCTTGCCCTTGTCCTTCATCTTGGTGAGGTCGGTACGGCTGGCGGAGACGACCATGCGCGTCTCGTTGTCGGCGAGGGGCACCCCGCGGGAGTCCAGGATCGAGCCGCGCACGGCGGGCTGGACGACCTGCTGGGTGTGGTTGTTCTTGGCCTCGTCCGTGTACTCCTGGCCGTTGCGGACCTGGAGGTACCACAGGCGTCCGCCCAGCGTGAGCAGCAGGGAGAAGACGACCACCTGGATGACGACCAGGCGGTTCTGGACCCGGGGCGTGCGCCCCGTCTCCGGAATGTTGCTCAACTCAGGACTCCCCCGGAACGCTGCCCGCCACTGACTCGCACGAGTCTAGAGCGACCCCGGAAGGAGAGACGAGGCCGGAAGTGGATCAGGGGCCGGAAGGGCGCCGGTGTCAGCCGGTGTCAGAAGGGGAAAGTGCTGCGGCCGTGCTGCACCGAGATCCACTTCTGGGTGGTGAAGGCCTCGATCGTGGCCTCGCCGTTCAGCCGGCCCAGACCCGAGGCCTTCTCCCCGCCGAACGCGGCGAGCGGCTCGTCCCCGATGGTCGAGTCGTTGACGTGGATCATCCCGGTCTCGATCCGCTGCGCGAACCGCACGCCGCGCTCCACGTCCCGCGTGTGCACGGCGCCGCTCAGCCCGTACGGGGTCGCGTTGGTCAGCCGTACCGCGTCGTCCTCGCCGTCGAAGACCACCAGCAGCGCCACCGGGCCGAAGATCTCCTGCCCGAGCAGCGGGGAGTCCTCGGGCAGGCCGGCCAGGACGGTCGGCTCGACCAGGTTGCCGCGCGTAGACCCGCGTACGAGGGCCTGGGCGCCGGATTCGACGGCCTGGTCCACCAGCGCGGTCAGCGCGTCGGCCTGGAAGGAGTTGATCAGCGGGCCGATGTGGGTGTCGGCCTCGTGGGGGTCGCCGGTCTTCAGGCTCCGCACGCGGGTGGTGAACTTCTCGGTGAACTCCTCGGCGATCGAGGCGTCCACGAGGATCCGGTTGGCGGCCATGCAGACCTGGCCCTGGTAGACGAAGCGGCTGAAGACGGCCGCGTCCACCGCGTAGTCGAGGTCGGCGTCGTCGAGGACGACGAGCGCGCTGTTGCCGCTGAGCTCCAGGACGGTCCGCTTGAAGTGGCGGGCGGCGACGGAGCCCACGTGCCGGCCGACGCGGTCGGAGCCGGCGAAGGAGATGACCTTCGGGACGGGGTGGGTCAGGAGCGCGTCGCCTATCTCGGCGATGTCCGTGACCAGCACGTTGAGGAGTCCGGCGGGCAGGCCCGCGTCCTCGAAGATCTTGGCGATGACCCCGCCGCCGACCACGGGTGCGTTCTGGTTCGGCTTGATCACCACCGCGTTGCCCAGGGCCAGGGCCGGGGCGACCGACTTCAGGGTGACCAGGAAGGGGAAGTTGAACGGGCTGATCACGGTGACGACGCCGACCGGGAGGCGCTGGACCCGGTTCTCCTTGCCGTCGACCGGGGAGGCGAGGATGCGGCCCTCGGGACGGATCGCCAGCTGGATCGCCTCGCGGATGAACTCCTTGGCGAGGTGCACCTCGTACTCGGCCTTGGGACGGGTCCCGCCGAGCTCGTCGATCATCGCCTCGATGATCTCCTTCTCGCGCTCCTCGGTGATGCGCAGGGCGCGTTCCAGGACGGCGCGTCTGGCGTAGGGGCTGGTGGCGGCCCACTCTCTCTGGGCACGCTCGGCACCGCGGTAGGCCCGGTCCACCTGCTCGACGGTGGCCACGGTGATGGCCGCGAGCTTCTCCCCGTTGTACGGGTTGACGTCGATGATGTCCCACGAACCGGTGCCGGCCAGCCATTCGCCGTCGATGTACTGGTGAGCCAGGTCGTCGAATATGGACATGCCATCCCTTACTGCGAGCGCGCACCCGTGCGCTGCACCGGAGACCGATCGGTCATCATGCACTGATCAGACGTCATACTACGTGCGAATCAAGACAGTTGGAGCAGTCCGCGGAGAAGATCCCGCGTCCGGTCGGCATCGGGGCAGTCGGCCTGGAGCCTCTCCATCGCCCTTTCGTACTGCGCGACTTCCTCGTCTTTGTCCAGGTAGAGGGCGCTGGTGAGCTGCTCCAGGTAGACGATGTCCTGGAGGTCGGACTCCGGGAAGCGCAGCAGGGTGAAGGCTCCGCTCTCGCCCGCGTGGCCGCCGAAGGAGAACGGCATCACCTGGAGCTGCACGTTGGGCCGCTGGGAGACCTCGATGAGGTGCTCCAACTGGCCGCGCATGACGTCGCGGTCGCCGTACGGGCGGCGCAGGGCGGCCTCGTCGAGGACGGCGTGGAAGACCGGGGCGTTCTCGGAGACGAGCACCTTCTGGCGTTCCAGGCGCAGCGCGACGCGGCGGTCGATCTCGGCCTTGGTGGCGCCGGGCATGCCGCGGCTGACGACGGCCTGGGCGTACGCCTCGGTCTGCAACAGGCCGTGGACGAACTGGACTTCGTAGATCCGGATGAGCGAGGCCGCGCCCTCCAGGCCGATGTACGTCTGGAACCACCCGGGCAGCACGTCGCCGTAGCTGTGCCACCAGCCGGCCGCGTTGGCCTCGCGGACGAGCCCCAGCAGGGACTCCCGCTCCGCGCCGTCCGTGACTCCGTAGAGCGTGAGGAGGTCCTCCACGTCCCTTGCCTTGAAGCTCACCCTTCCCAACTCCAAGCGGCTGATCTTCGATTCGGATGCGCGGATCGAGTAGCCGGCCGCCTCACGGGTGATGCCGCGGGATTCTCGGAGTCGCCTGAGCTGAGAGCCCAGGAGGATGCGGCGCACCACAGAACCGCTTGCTTCTGCGGTCACTAGTCCTGCCCTCCCCATCGCCATGTGTACGCGTGGTCTGCGCGTGATGTGCGTCGCCGGGGCCCCCGCACCCCAGGCCCCGCAGTCTGCCACCAAAACGCATCGGTCCGTACTCGTTCTGTAACGGAATCCCGGCTCCCGGAAAAGAAGTCCGTAAGTATGCGTAGGAAGAAATGAGCAAGAACCATCACGGGAGTGGACAGGTCCGGCGCGTGCACGTGCATCTGCCCTTGCATCCAGCTTCTGCATTCGGAACGATGGTGCCGCGCACCTGCGTGCTCTTTCGCGCCGGCGCCGGACCCACCCCGCAGTTCTTTCTGGACGGAGCGCGCCGCTCCGCCCGCGAATCCCGGGAGTGCCTCGCATGGGGACGAATGGATCGACCATGCTCGAGCCGTTACGGCAGGGGCTGCCCCCGGTCGACCCCACGGCTGTCTCCGGGTCCGCCTCCTGCGCTCTGCCCGCCCGCTTCGAGGCGGTGCGGGGCGCCCGTTCGTTCACCCGGTCGACCTTGTCGCAGTGGGGTCTCGACGAGCGCTTCGACGACGTGGCCCTGGTGGTCTCCGAACTCGTCACGAACGCGCTGCGCCACGCCCTGCCCGACGACGCCGGGGTCGGCGCCGGTTCGGGCCCGGCCTCGGGGCACGGGTCCGGGACGGGTTCGGGCCTGGGCCCGGGCGAGCCGGAGCCGACGGTGCGGCTGCACCTGATGCGGTGGAGCACCCGCCTGGTGTGCGCGGTGCGCGACCCCAGCGAGGACCGGCCGGGCGGATCGTTCGCGCCGGAACGCACGCAGGAGAACTGCGACCTGGAGTCGGGGCGCGGACTGTTCCTCGTGGACGCCTACAGCGACAGCTGGGGCTGGCATCCGCTCGCGGGCCGGCTGACCGGCAAGGTCGTCTGGGCGCTGTTCATGCTGCCCGAGTAGGGCGGCGGGGCGCGGGGCACCAGGCGCGGGGCCGGTGCTCGGGGCCGGTGCTCGGGGCCGGGGGCTCGGGGCCGCAAAAGGGACTTGGCGATGGAGACTGGCCGGGGTTGATCATTGCGATCAGTCCCGGCCAGTGCACGTGCATGGCTTGATCAGCGCGCCGTTCCTCCGGCCGTCCCTCCGGCCGCTCAGGCGATGAGGTGGTCGAACTCGCCGTCCTTGACGCCCAGCAGCAGCGCCTCTATCTCGGCCGGCGTGTAGACGAGCGCCGGCCCGTCCGGGAAGCGCGAGTTGCGCATGGCGACAGCGCCACCCGGCAGCTTGGCGAACTCGACACAGGAACCTTGCGAGTTGCTGTGTCTGCTCTTCTGCCAGGTCACTCCGTCGAGTTCTGCAGCTGCCATCCCGTTGTACGCGTGGTCCACAGGAAGCCCCCGATAGTGCAGATGTCAACTGCACCGGATCATAGCTGTGTTCATAAGCGCATGCATGGGCAGATGCACGTGCACGCGGAGGGTGCTGCCCCGATCACTGTCAGGGAAGAACTCGGGTGGATCAGGGGCGAATCAGACCCTTATAAAGCCTGGATCAAGCTCCGGTCGGCGGCGGGGGCCGTCCGCCCTTCAGGCCTTCTTCAGATTTGTCCGTACGCGGGCGGCGCTGTTCGATGGTCGGGACCGCACCGGAATTCCCATCACCCGTAAGGGGACCGCGCATGCTCCGCAACGCCCTTGAGCCCTGGCACCTGATCCTGCTCCTCGTGGTCTGCGTACTGGTCTTCGGCTCGAAGAAGCTGCCCGACATGGCCCGCTCGGTGGGCCGGTCGATGCGCATCCTGAAGTCGGAGACGCAGGCCCTGCGGGGCGAGGGCGACGGACGGCGGCACTGAGCGGCAGCACTAACAACGCGGGAGCGGTGGCCTCCCGGTCGCCATGTGGGCCCGGTCGGCGGCTGCGGTGCCGTCCTCCCAGCCCGCGTGGTCGGTGGCACCGCGCAGCCGGGTGGTGGTGGTCCGGGGGAACATCTCGTCCGCCCGGGAGGTGACGGCGACGTCGCGGGCCACCAGGGCGGGCAGGTTGCCGGGGGCCTCGGCCACGGTGTGCTCGGCGGTCTCGGCGAGGCGCTGGCCGAGCCGGCTGGCGTACGCGAGCAGGAAAGACTGCCGGAAGGTCTTGGTCCGCTTCCGCCCGCCGGAGCGCTGCGCGGCCTCGGCACGTGTCATGGCGGCGGTGCCCTGCACGAGCAGGGACGTGTAGAGCAGCTCGACGGCTTCCAGATCGCTCTCGAACCCCACCACGGTGGAGAACTCGAAGGCGCTGTTCCACACCGCCCGACACCGGTTGGCGGTGGCCACGGCGTCGAGCAGCACCGCCTTCGCCTCCTCGTAGGGGGCCTCGACCCCGATGCGGCAGGCAGCGGGCAGCTGTGCGGGCCCCTTGCCGCTCGCCGCGAGCACGGCCTCGTCGACGGTGTGCCGGGCCATCAGCTCCTGCGCCTTGGCACTGAGCGCCTCGGCCTCCTCCGGGAAGTTGGTCGCCTCGGCCTTGGCGAGCAGCGCCCGGATGCGCGAGAGCATGCGGGGCTCGATGTGCGCGTGCTCCAGGGCGTCGCCGACGGGGTCCCCGGGCAGTGGCCCGACCGCCTCGATGGAGGGCAACCGGATCAACAGCCGGAACACCTCGAGCACGGCGGTGGCCAGGCTGAACCGATCGCTCTTCTCCCGCCGCACGAGGGCTTCCCCGTACGCGCGGTCGTCTCCCCACCACACCTCGGCGTCGGTCCACCGCTCGGGCAGCCGGGCGTACCGGCGCGCCTCGGCGGCGATCAGGTCGCCGGTGATCCGCAGGTGCCGGTCGCCGAGGTCCCGCCCCACGAGCCGGAGCACATCGGCGGGCTGCCACCCCCGCTCCCAGGCCTGGCGTACGTACGCCTCCCCGCGCGCCAGCAGCTCCCGCCCGACCTCACCCCACTGCCCGCCGTCCCCGACGAGCACCGAGGCACCGGCGTCCAACCCGGCATCGTCCTGGCTGTAGAGCGCGGCCTGACAAGCCCGATCGACAATCTCTCTCACCACCCCAGCTTGTCACGCCCCGCCCACCCCGCCCCCGGCGCGCCGACCAGGCCGGACTGTCAGCCCCCGGTGGGACACTCGCACCCATGAGCGACCCCATCCCCCACTGGGCCCTGGCCGAAGCCCCCGACGGCCTCTGGCACGCGATGCCGCTCACCCCCGCGCCCGCCACCCCCGGCACGCCCACCGCCCCCGCCGCCGCGGTCGCCGGCGCAGACCACCTCACCTTCGAAGACCCCGCGGAGGCGATCCGCTCCGCCCCGGCTCCCACCCGCTGGATCTGGCGCAGCACCACCGCCGTCTACCCCCGTCTGCTGGCCGCGGGCGCCCGCGTCGACCGCTGCCACGACATCGAGGACGCCGAGCTCCTCCTCCTCGCCCACGAAGGCCGCTCCGGCGAACCCCGCTCGGCCGCGGCCGCCTGGGCCCGCCTCACCGGCGCCCCCGTGCCCCCCGATCCCCCCGCCAGATCGGCCGCCCCCACCGCCCAGACCCAGGCCCAGGACTCCCTCTTCGACCCCCGTCCCGCCTTCGTCCCCCTCCCCCTCGAGGCCCTCGTCGCCGTCTACCGCGACCAGGCGAAGCGCACGGCCGCCACCGCCCACCCCGACCGCATGCGCCTGCTCACCGCCTCCGAGTCGGCGGCCTTCCTCATCGCCGCCGAAATGCAGCGCGCCGGCCTCCCCTGGCGCGCCGACGTCCACCGCGCCCTGCTCACCGAGCTCCTCGGCGAGCGGTACGCCGGCGGCGGCGAGCCCCGCCGCCTCGCCGAGCTGGCCGAGGAGGTCTCCGCCGCGTTCGGCCGCCGCGTGCGCCCCGACCTGCCGGCCGATGTCATCAAGGCCTTCGCCGAGGCCGGGATCCGGCTCAAGTCCACCCGCCGCTGGGAGATCCAGGAGCTCGACCACCCCGCCGTCGAGCCGCTCCTCGCGTACAAGAAGCTGTACCGGATCTACACCGCCCACGGCTGGTCCTGGCTCCAGGACTGGGTCCGCGACGGCCGCTTCCGCCCCGAGTTCGTCCCCGGCGGCACCCTGACCGGCCGCTGGGTCACCAACGGCGGCGGCGCCCTGCAGATCCCGAAGGTGATCCGCAGGGCCGTCGTCGCCGACCCCGGCTGGCGGCTCGTCGTCGCCGACGCCGACCAGATGGAGCCGCGCGTCCTGGCCGCGATCTCCCGCGACCCCGCGTTCATGGAGGTGGCCGGGCGCCCCGAGGACCTCTACACGGCCGTCTCCCGCCAGGGCTTCTCCGGCGACCGTGACAAGGCCAAACTGGCCGTCCTCGGCGCCGTGTACGGACAGACCTCCGGCGACGGCCTGAAGAACCTCGCCGCCCTGCGCCGCCGTTTCCCGCAGGCCGTGGCGTACGTGGACGACGCCGCCAAGGCCGGCGAGGAGGGCCGCCTCGTACGGACCTGGCTGGGCCGGACCTGCCCGCCTCCGGTCGGCGCCGACGAGGACGGCGAAGCCGGCATCCCGCAGGACCGGGAGGAGGGCTGGACCCCGAGCTACGCCTCCACCAACACCCGGGCCCGCGGCCGGTTCACCCGCAACTTCGTCGTCCAGGGCAGCGCCGCCGACTGGGCCCTGCTGCTCCTCGCGGCCCTCCGCCAGGCCATCGCGGGCGCCGGGTTGCGGGCCGAGCTGGTGTTCTTCCAGCACGACGAGGTGATCGTGCACTGCCCGGCCGAGGAGGCCGAGGCGGTGGCCGCGGCGATCCGCACCGCCGGCGACCGCGCCGGCCGCATCGCCTTCGGCGACACCCCGGTCCGCTTCCCGTTCACGACGGCGGTCGTGCGGTGCTACGCGGACGCCAAATAGCGGGCCCTCACCCCGCCGCGCGGACCTCCGGTCCGTGGAAGTAGACGTGGAACTCCTCGCGTTCGAAGCCCTCCGCCTCGTACAGCGCCTGCGCGACGTGGTTGTCGTACGCCGTCTCCAGCTGCACCCCGGACGCCCCGGCCTCCCGCGCCCGGCGCAGCACCTCGCGCAGCAGCGCCCGCCCGGCGCCGGTGCGGCGGCCGGACGGTTCGACGTACAGGTCGCTCAGGATCCACATCGGCCGCAGGGCGAGGGAGGAGAAGGTCCGGTAGACCTGCGCGAAACCGACCGTGCCGGCCTCCGGCACGTCGGCGAGCAGGACCAGCGACTCGCCGGCCCGGATCCGCTCGGCGAGGAAGGTCCGGGGTGCGTCCGGGTCCTCGAGCTTCACCTCGTAGAAGTCGAGGTAGCCGCGGAACAGCGCACCCGCGACGTCGAGATCGTCCTGACCGGCAACGCGCAGCACCACACTCTGATCGCTCATTCCCTCAGTGTGCGGTAACGGACTGGGCGGGCAGCGAGAAGACGTGGTCCGGGGTGACGACCTTGGTGATCGCCTCGCCGAACAGGGTGCTGGGCTCGGAGCCCTGGTAGGAGATGTCGGTGTTCAGCAGCACCACCAGCGTGGCCTTGGCCTGCGGCAGGTAGACGGTCAGCGACTGGTAGCCGGGCAGGGAGCCGTTGTGGCCGATCCAGCCCTGGACGTTGAAGATGCCCAGGCCGTACCCGGTGCCCGGCAGCGCCTGGACCACCTTCAGCCGCTCCGCCTGGGTGGCGGGCTTCAGCAGCGTGCCCGTGGCCACGACCTTCGCCCAGGTCTTCAGGTCGTCGAGGTCGGAGATCATGGCTCCGGCGGCCCAGCCCCAGGAGGGGTTCCAGTCGGCCGAGTCCTCGGTCTTCCCGGTGGCGGTCTGGTCGGTGTAGCCCTGGGAGTGCGGGGTGGGGAACTCCGCCCCGACGGGGAACAGGGTGTGGCGCAGCCCGGCGGGGGCGACGACCTTCTGGTTGATGTAGTCGTTGAGCCTCTGCCCGGTCTGCTTCTCGACCACCAGCCCCAGCAGGATCAGGTTGGTGTTGCAGTAGTAGAACTTGGCGTTGGGCTCGAACAGCACCGGGTGCTTGAAGGAGTACCCGAGCAACTCCTGCGGGGTGAAGGGCCGTCGGGGATTGCTCGTCAGGGCTTTGAAGAAGTCCTCGTCCTCGGAGTAGTTGTACAGCCCGCTCCGCATCCCGGCGAGCTCGCGCAGCGTGATCCGGTCCCCGTTGGGCACCCCGGACACGTACTTGCCGATGGGGTCGTCCAGCTTGACCTTCCCCTGGTCGACGAGCTGGAGCAGGGCGGTCACGGTGAAGGTCTTGGTCTCGCTGCCGATGCGCATGTACATGTCCGTGGCGATCGGCCGGCCGGTGGCCTTGTCGGCGACCCCGAAGGCCCGCACGTACGAGCCCTTGCCGGGGGCCGAGAGCGAGACCATCACCCCGGGTATCTTCGCCTGGCTCATCACCTTGAGGACGGCATCGTCCAACTGCCGCGCGACTGCGGGTGTGAGCTGCGGGAACTCCTCATCGGCCGCGACCGGGGCCGATGCCCGGACGACGCTCGCCGCCGGCGGGGACTCCAACGCGTACCCCACCCCGAGCGGCACCACCACCAGCCCCACGGCGACCACCCCCACCGCCGCTCTACGCACCCGTGTAGACATGCCGACCTCCTACCACGCGTAGCCCAGGTCCAGCCTTCCCAAAGTAGCCCCACCCCCACCCCCCAGCGACCGGGCCCCGGCCGCCCCACTCGCAAGCACCGGCCGATCACAAGGGGTAGTGGACGGCGATCGGCGCGGCGGGGGTGTCGGCTTCGCCTTCGGAGGCGGCACGCGCATCCGGAGCGAGTCCCGGGCGGAGCCGCCAACTCCGGCCCGGCGCAAGGGGCCCGGCAGATCAACCACGCGACGGGCACGCGATGGGCACGCAGAACGGCGCGCCACACATCAGGTCCTTGCCCCGGCCTGGGGGGAAATAGCAAAAGCCCCAGGTCACGGCGAGTGAGTCCTGGGGCTTCCACAGAGCCGCCTTCGGGATTCGAACCCGAGACCTACGCATTACGAGTGCGTTGCTCTGGCCAACTGAGCTAAGGCGGCACCGCTGGTTAGACAAGTGTTCCCTTGGAGAGGAGCTCTCATCAGCAGCGGCGCCAAGTCTACAGGCTCGAACGGGGTGCCCTGAACCGCATTGCGCGGGGTGGGACGTGTGTCACATACCGGGTGTATCCGGGCGTCACGCGCACTTCTTGCCGTCCTTGGGCGCGGTCCCCTGCAGGAGGTACGCGTTGATCGCCGTGTCGATGCAGGTGCTGCCGCGGCCGTACGCGGTGTGGCCGTCGCCGTCGTACGTGAGCAGGACTCCCGAGTCGAGCTGCTGCGCGAGTGCCTGGGCCCACTTGTACGGGGTCGCCGGGTCGCGGACCGTGCCCACCACCACGATCGGCGGGGCGCCCTTCGCGGTCAGGGCGCGCGCCTCGCCGGTGGCCTTCACCGGCCAGTACGCGCAGTTCAGCGAGGCCCAGGCGAGGCCGGCCCCGAACACCGGGGAGGCCTTCTCGAAGGAGGGCAGGGCCGCGTCCACCGCCGCCGGGCCGGCGAAGGCGGGCGGCTGGTCGAGGCAGTTCACCGCGGCGTTCGCGAACATCAGGTTCGCGTACTTCCCGTCCGGCTCGCGCTCGTAGTAGCTGTCCGCGAGGCCGAGCAGCCCGGACCCGTCGCCGTTCATCGCCGCCGTCAGCGCCTCGCGCAGCTGCGGCCACGCGCTCTCGTCGTACAGCGCCGCGATCACCCCGGTCGTCGCGAGGGACTCGCCCAGCGGGCGGGCCGGATCGCCGCTGGGCACGGGCTGGGCGTCGACCTTGCGGAAGAACTCCTGCAGCCGCTGCGCCACCGCCTCCGGGCCGCCCTGGCCGAGCGGGCAGTCGGACTGCTTCGCGCAGTCCTTGGCGAAGGAGCGCAGCGCGGTCTCGAAGCCCCCTGTCTGGTCCCGGTTCATTTCGAGCGCCGGGCGGGAGGGGTCCATCGCGCCGTCCAGGACGAGGCGGCCGACCCGGCCCGGGAAGAGGTCCGCGTACGTCGCCCCGAGGAGGGTTCCGTACGAGGCTCCGACGTACGTCAGCTTCTCGTCGCCCAGCGCCGCGCGCAGCATGTCCATGTCGCGGGCCGCCTCGACGGTGGAGACGTGCGGCAGGACCCGCTGGGAGCGGGCCTTGCAGCCGTCCGCGAACTCCTTGAAGGCGGTCACCAGCTCGGCCCGCTCCGCGGCGTTGTCCGGCGTCTGGTCCACCTGCGTGAACTTGTCCATCTGCGGCCCGGTCAGGCACTCCACCGGACTGCTGCGGTCCACCCCGCGCGGGTCGAAGGAGACCATGTCGTACTGGGCGCGGACCGATGCCGGGTAGCCGATGCCCGCGTACGCCTGGAGGTACCCGATGCCGGAGCCGCCCGGTCCGCCCGGATTGACCACGAGCGAGCCCAGCCGCTTGCCCGGGCCGGTGGCCGGGCGGCGGGCCACGGCGATGTCCACGTCCTGCCCGGATTCGGGGTGCGCGTAGTCCAGCGGGGCCTTCATCGTGGCGCACTGGAACCCGGGGACACCGCAGTCGCGCCACTTCAGCTGCTGCTCGTAGTACGGGCGCAGCGCCGGCGGGACCGCCGGCGGAGCCGCCTGCGCGGCGGGCCCGGACGGGGAGGCTGCCGCCTGCAGGCCCCCCGAACCGTTCGAGGTGCACCCGGAGAGCAGCAGCCCGGCGGCTGCGATCACGGTTCCGGTGGTACGCAGCAGGCGACTGGTGTCCATCCTCGGAGCCTACGGCCTGCCGGGCGACCCGGCCGGGCGAGCGCACGCCGACCGGCCGACGGCCGCCCGGGGCCCGCCGCAGGCCCGCCCGGAGCCCGCACCGCGCGGCCCGACCTCGCCGGATCGCTCATACGGGTGAAGCGGTCAACGCGGCCGCCGCCGCGGGCGGTCAGCCCGCGCGCAGCGACATCGTCATCGCCTCGACCGCGAGGAGCGGGGCCACGTTGCGGTCCAGGGCCGTGCGGCAGGCGATGATCGCCTCGATCCGGCGCAGGGTGCGCTCCGGTCCGGACGCCCGGGCGATCCGGTCGAGGTCGGCCCGCAGCTCCTCGTTCGCGATCGCCAGCGAGGAGCCGAGCTGGAGGGCCAGCACGTCCCGGTAGAAGCCGGTGAGGTCGCTCAACGCCAGGTCGAGGGTGTCGCGCTGGGTACGGGTACGGCGGCGCTTCTGCCGGTCTTCGAGCTCCTTCATCACGCCCGCCGTGCCGCGCGGCATGCGGCCGCCCGTGCCCGCCCCGGCGCCGAGCGCGGCCCTCAGGTCCTCGGTCTCCTTCGCGTCGACCTCCTCCGCGACCTGCTTGGCGTCCTCGGCGGCGGCGTCGACCAGCTCCTGGGCGGCCTTGAGGCAGCCGCCCACGTCGTCGATGCGGAGCGGGAGCTTCAGGACGGCGGCCCTGCGGGTCCGGGCGGACTCGTCGGTGGCGAGCCGGCGGGCCCGGCCGATGTGCCCCTGCGTCGCGCGCGCGGCGGCCGCGGCGACGGCGGGCTCGATGCCGTCCCGCCGGACCAGCACATCGGCGACGGCCGCGACCGGCGGGGTCCGCAGGGTCAGATGGCGGCAGCGGGAGCGGATGGTGGGCAGCACGTCCTCCAGGGAGGGCGCGCACAGCAGCCACACGGTCCGCGGAGCGGGCTCCTCCACGGCCTTGAGGAGCACGTTGCCCGCTCCCTCGGTCAGCCGGTCGGCGTCCTCCAGGACGATGACCTGCCAGCGGCCCACGGCCGGGGAGAGCTGGGCCCGGCGCACCAGGTCGCGGGTCTCCTTCACACCGATGGAGAGCAGGTCCGTACGGACGATCTCCACATCGGCGTGCGTGCCGATCAGGGTGGTGTGGCAGCCGTCGCAGAACCCGCAGCCCGGCTCGCCCCCGAGGGCGCGGTCGGGGCTGGTGCACTGGAGCGCGGCCGCGAAGGCGCGGGCGGCGGTGGCCCGCCCGGAGCCGGGCGGGCCGGTGAACAGCCAGGCGTGGGTCATCTTGGACGCGGCGGGCGGCGCGGTCCCGGCCTCGACGGCGGTGACCAGGGCGTCGGCGTCACGGGCGGCGGCGGCCAGCTGCGCCTGCACCCGCTCCTGTCCCACCAGGTCGTCCCATACGGGCATCCCGCCCACCGCCTTTCACCGGCCGTCGTCGCCTCGGCCGTCCGTACCGCTCGTCCTGCTCCTGCCCGCCCCCAGTGTGGCGGGCGCCGCTGACACACCCCGTCAGCGCCGGCGCGGACCGCCCTCTTCGCCCTCGTCGTCCCGGCGCGGGCCGAGCAGCTCGTCCGCCAGCGTCGGCAGGTCGTCGAGCGGGGTCTCCTCGGCCCAGGCGGGCCGCGGCCGGCCCGGCCGCGCCGACTCGTCCTGTCGGTCCTGCCCGCCCGGGAGCCCGTCGGATCCGAAGACCGGGAGCTCGCGCGTGGCGTCCTCGGCGTCCCGGAAGATGCCCGGGGGCACCCGGTCGGCCGGGCTCTCCTCCGGACGCCGTGCCGTCGGCCGCTTGGCGGACCGGGCCGGGCCGGACGGGGCCTGACCGGCCGCGGGGCTCGTACGGGACGGGCGTACGGGCGGCAGGACCGCCGTCTCGTCGGTGGGGCCGGCCGGCGATACGGGCGGCAGGACCGCGGTCTCGTCCGCGGGGCCGGCCGGCGGAACGGCCGGCAGCACCGAGGTCTCCGCCGCCGGGTCGATCTTCGGCACCGGGACGGTCTGCGTCACGTCGTCCGGCTGGACGACCCGCTTGACCATCGGGGTCTCCACGGTCACGGCGTCGTCCGGCAGCGGATCCTTGGTCATCGCCACCTTGGGCGCCGGAGCCGCCGGAGCCGCCGGAGCCGGAGCAGGGGCCGCAGCCGGAGCCGAAGCCGCCGCTGCCGCCGCGGCCTGCGCAGCCGCCGCTGCCGCCGAGGCCTCCGCCAGCCGGCGCGCCTCCTCGGCCCTCAGCAGGGCCTCCTCCGCCCGCCGCTGCTTCTCCAGCCGCCGTTCCTCGGCCTCGGCGCGCAGCCGGGCCTCCTCCTCGGCCTGCCTGCGCAGCCGCTCCGCCTCCGCGGCGCGTGCCTTCTCCTCGGCCTCCGCGCGCAGCCTCTCGGCCTCGGCCCGGGCCCGGGCCTCCTCCTCGGCGCGCAGCCGCTCCTCCTCCGCCTTGCGGGCGGCCTCGGCCTCGGCCTTGATCCGGGCGGCTTCCGCCTCGGCCTTCAGCCGGGCTTCCTCCTCGGCGCGCAGCCGCTCCTCCTCCGCCTTGCGCGCCGCCTCTTCCGCGGCCCTGCGCCGGGCGTCCTCCTCGGCCTTGCGCCGGGCCTCGGCCTGGGCGGCCACCTCGGCCTCCGAGAGCGGAAGCATCCGGTCCAGGCGGTGGCGCACGACGGTGGTCACGGACTCGGGGTCCTGCCCGGCGTCGACCACCAGGTAGCGCCCGGGGTCGGCCGCGGCCAGCGTCAGGAACCCGGCCCGGACGCGCTGGTGGAACTCGGCCGGCTCCGACTCGAGCCGGTCCGGCGCCTCCGTGAACCGCTCGCGGGCCGTCTCCGGCGATACGTCGAGCAGCACGGTCAGGTTCGGGACGAGCCCGTCGGTGGCCCAGCGCGAGATCCGGGCGATCTCGGTCGGGGACAGGTCGCGCCCGGCGCCCTGGTACGCGACCGAGGAGTCGATGTAGCGGTCGGAGATGACGACCGCCCCGCGCTCCAGGGCGGGCCGGACGACGGTGTCCACGTGCTCCGCGCGGTCCGCGGCGTACAGCAGGGCCTCGGCGCGGTTCGACAGCCCGGCCGAGGAGACGTCGAGCAGGATCGCGCGCAGCCGCTTGCCGACCGGGGTGGCCCCCGGCTCGCGGGTCACGACGACCTCGTGGCCCTTGCCCCGTATCCAGTCGGCCAGCGCCTCGACCTGGGTGGACTTGCCGGCGCCGTCCCCGCCCTCCAGGGCGATGAAGAACCCGGCGTCGGAGGCGGCCTGCACCGGCTCCCCGCCGCGCAGCGCCTCGCGCAGGTCACGGCGCAGCGGTACGCCGCTGCGGTCGTCGGCCTTGGCGAGCACGACGACGGCGACCGGCAGCAGCAGGGCGCCGACGAGCATCAGGGTGAAGGCGGCCCCGCCGTGTTCGAAGACGACGTCCCCGGAGGCCAGCCGGTGCGGGCCGATGGCCGCGGCCAGGGCCGGGGCGAGGACGGCTCCGGTGCCCACGGCGACCCGTACGACGGCCTGCAGGTGCTCGGTGACCCGGGCCCGGCGGAACTCCTCGGTCTCCTGGTCGAGCAGGGTGTGCCCGGTGTTGGCGGCCACGCCCGCGGCGGTGCCGGCGAGCAGCGACAGGAACAGGACGGTCGCGGTGTCCGTGACCAGCCCGGTCAGCAGCAGCGCGAGCCCGGCCACGGCGATGGCGAGGGCCAGCAGCCGGCGCCGGGACAGCGCGGGCAGCACCTTGCCGGCCTGGGTGGCGCGGATGCCGACGGCGGTGCCGCCGAGCAGGGCCAGGACGAGCAGGGAGAAGGTGGCGGGGCCGCCGCCCAGGTCGAAGGCGTGCAGGACGGCGACGGCCGCCGCACCGGCCACGGCTCCGGCGACGGCGGCGCAGGCCAGGACGAGCAGCGGAATGGCCCCCGTACGCCCCTTCTCCGGGCGGTCCCCCGTCCTGGGGGCCCGCAGGCCCTCCAGCGGGGACCGCGGGCGCGGGGTCTTCGCCGCGGGCAGCACGAGCGGGAGCAGCAGCGACACGGACGCCGCGAAGAGGCCGGAGGCCACGTACGAGCCGAGGGCGGCCTGGTTCTCGGCGAACCAGTCCACGCCGAGGCCGAGGGCCTTGCCGACCAGGGTCGCGGCGAGCAGGACGGCGGCGGCGACGGGCAGCGCGGCGAAGGACGTGCGCAGGTTCAGCCGGCGCAGCGCGTCGAGGTGGTCGGGCAGCGGCCGTACGGTCGCCCCCTCGGGCGGCGGCGAGGGCAGCAGGGCGGGGGCCGCGCTGTCCTTGGACAGGGTCCACAGCCGCTCGGCGACGCCGGAGACGAAGACGGTGGCCAGCAGCGCGGTCAGCGCCTGGGCCGGGATCCAGTCGAGCCAGAGCGGGGCGACGACGAACAGGCCGAGCCGGACGCCGTCGGCTCCGATCATCGTCCAGCGGCGGTCCAGCTTGCCGCCGGCCTCCTTCGGAGCGAGGAGCTTGGCCAGCGGACCGAGCAGGACGGCGCCGAAGATCAGGGTGGCGAGGATCCGGACGGCGAACACGGCGGCGATCGTGAGGGCCCAGCCCTGGTAGCCGCTGCCGAAGGTCTCTTCGGAGACGGCCGTCTGGAAGGCCAGCAGCACCAGCACCAACAGGGCGAGGGCATCGCCGATGCCGCTCACCAGCTGGGCGCTCCACAGCCGGCGCAGCCTGGGGGTGCGCAGCAGGGCGCGCACCGCACGCTCGCGGGAATCCGCGGCGAGGGCTTCGTCGTAGGTGGGGTTCGCGGGGGCGGTCACGACCGTTGGCTGCTCGGCTCGCGTCATCCGCCCAGCCTATCCGCTGCGCTTGGCGGCTGCGGAGCCTGTGGATGACCATCCGGTGTGACCCCGGCCCCACCGCGGCGCGAAGACCCCGGGCCCGTGCGATCCGCACGGGCCCGGGGGCCGGTCAGTCGTCCGACGCGGGGGCGGCGGCCGCCGCCTTCTTGGCGACCGTCTTCTTCGCCGTCGTCGTCTTCTTGGCGGCGGTCTTCTTCGCCGTCGTCGTCTTCTTCGCCGCGGCGGTCTTGGTCGCCGTGGCCTTCTTCGCGGGCGCCTTCTTGGCCGGGGCCTTCTTCGCCGTCTTCTTGGCCGGGCCCTTGGCGCGCTTCTCCGCCAGCAGCTCGTAGCCGCGCTCCGGCGTGATCGTCTCGACGTCGTCGTCCCGCCGCAGCGTCGCGTTCGTCTCGCCGTCCGTCACGTACGGCCCGAAGCGGCCGTCCTTGACCACCACCGGCTTCTCGCTGACCGGGTCCGTGCCCAGCTCCTTCAGCGGCGGCTTGGCCGCGGCCCGGCCCCGCTGCTTCGGCTGGGCGTAGATGGCGAGGGCCTCGTCCAGGGTGATCGAGAACAGCTGGTCCTCGGTCTCCAGCGACCGCGAGTCCGTGCCCTTCTTCAGGTACGGGCCGTAGCGGCCGTTCTGGGCCGTGATCTCCACGCCCTCGGCGTCCGCGCCCACGACCCGGGGAAGGGACATCAGCTTCAGCGCTTCGTCCAGCGTGACCGTGTCCAGGCTCATCGACTTGAAGAGCGAGGCCGTCCGCGGCTTGACCGCGTTCTTGCCGGTCTTCGGGGTGCCCTCGGGCAGGATCTCCGTCACGTACGGCCCGTAGCGACCGTCCTTCGCGACGATTTCGTTCCCGCTGACCGGGTCCTTGCCCAGCTCGAACTCGCCGCTCGGCTTCGCGAACAGCTCCTCCGCGAACCCGACCGTCAGCTCGTCGGGCGCCAGGTCCTCCGGCACGTCGGCCCGCTGGTGGCCCTCCGCGTCCTTCTCGCCGCGCTCGACGTACGGCCCGTAGCGGCCGACGCGCAGCACGATGTTCTCGCCGACCGGGAAGGAGGAGATCTCCCGGGCGTCGATCGCGCCGAGGTCGGTCACCAGCTCCTTCAGGCCGCCGAGGTGGTCGCCGTCGGCCGGTACGACCTCGGTCGCGTCCTCGGAGCCGAAGTAGAACCGCTTCAGCCACGGCACGGACTGGGCCTCGCCCCGCGCGATGCGGTCGAGGTCGTCCTCCATCTTCGCGGTGAAGTCGTAGTCGACGAGCCGCCCGAAGTGCGTCTCCAGCAGGTTGACCACGGCGAACGACAGGAAGGACGGCACGAGCGCCGTGCCCTTCTTGAAGACGTACCCGCGGTCCAGGATCGTGCCGATGATCGACGCGTACGTCGACGGGCGGCCGATCTCGCGCTCTTCGAGCTCCTTGACCAGCGAGGCCTCGGTGTAGCGGGCCGGCGGCTTGGTCGAGTGGCCGTCCGCCGTGATCTCCTCGGCCGACAGCGCGTCGCCCTCCGCGACCTGCGGCAGCCGCTTCTCGCGGTCGTCGAGCTCGGCGTTCGGGTCGTCCGCGCCCTCGACGTACGCCTTCATGAAGCCGTGGAAGGTGATCGTCTTGCCGGAGGCGCTGAACTCGGCGTCCCGGCCGTCCGAGGCACGGCCGCCGATCTTGACGGTGACCGAGTTGCCGACCGCGTCCTTCATCTGGGAGGCGACGGTCCGCTTCCAGATCAGCTCGTACAGGCGGAACTGGTCACCGGTCAGACCCGTCTCGGCCGGGGTGCGGAAACGATCACCCGAGGGGCGGATCGCCTCGTGCGCCTCCTGCGCGTTCTTGACCTTGCCCGCGTAGACGCGCGGCTTCTCCGGCAGGTAGTCGGCTCCGTAGAGCTGCGTGACCTGCGCCCGCGCCGCCGACACCGCGGTGTCGGAGAGCGTGGTGGAGTCCGTACGCATGTAGGTGATGAAGCCGTTCTCGTACAGCTTCTGCGCCACCTGCATCGTCGCCTTCGCGCCGAAGCCCAGCTTGCGCGAGGCCTCCTGCTGGAGCGTCGTCGTGCGGAACGGGGCGTACGGGGAGCGGCGGTACGGCTTGGACTCGACCGAGCGGACGGCGAACGAGGTGTCCGCCAGCGCGGCGGCCAGCGCCCGCGCGTTCGCCTCGTCGAGGTGCAGCACCTCGCTCTTGAGCTGCCCGTTCGAGCCGAAGTCGCGGCCCTGCGCGATCCGCTTGCCGTCCACCGTGTTCAGACGGGCGACCAGGGTCGAGGGGTCGGAGGCGTCGCCGGCGCGGCCGGTGGCGAAGGTTGCGGTCAGGTCCCAGTACTCGGCGGAGCGGAAGGCGATGCGCTCGCGCTCCCGCTCGACGACGAGGCGGGTGGCCACCGACTGGACGCGGCCCGCCGACAGCTTCGGCATGACCTTCTTCCACAGGACCGGCGAGACCTCGTAGCCGTAGAGGCGGTCGAGGATGCGGCGGGTCTCCTGGGCGTCGACCATGCGCTGGTTCAGCTCGCGCGGGTTGGCGACGGCGTCGCGGATCGCGTCCTTGGTGATCTCGTGGAAGACCATCCGGTGGACGGGGACCTTGGGCTTGAGGACTTCCTGCAGGTGCCACGCGATGGCTTCGCCCTCGCGGTCCTCATCGGTGGCGAGGAAGAGTTCGTCGGACTCGGCCAGCAGCTCCTTGAGCTTCCTGACCTGGGCCTTCTTATCGGCATTGACGACGTAGATCGGCGCGAAGTCGTGTTCGACGTCGACGCCGAGACGGCGGACCTCGCCGGTGTACTTGTCGGGAACCTCGGCCGCGCCGCTCGGGAGGTCGCGGATGTGCCCGACGCTCGCCTCGACGACGTATCCCGGGCCGAGGTAGCCCTTGATCGTCTTCGCCTTGGCAGGGGACTCGACGATGACGAGTCGGCGGCCGCCCTTTGCGGTCTCGCTAGTCGGGGACAACTTGGCTCTTCTCTCCGGTCGGCACTCGGTCGCGGTACGGCGACGCTGCGGAGTGTGACGGTACAACCCGCCCCCGTGTCAAACGGCAGAAGCCCGCAACGGCCACTCGAACGGTAACCCGACAAGTGCCATTTCTGCCGCCCGGATACCGCGCCCGACCCGTAGCGATCACCGGGCCGGGTGGCCAGAGGGCCGTCTGGCCCCGCCCCCGCACGCCCTCTGACGTCCTTGTTCACGAAGCGCGGCCGCGCGGGTCGGCGCGTCGGTGGCGGGCCGGCGATCAGGCTCGGATCCGGCCCGCGGGCAGGCCCCCGGTCACAGTCGTACGAGGCACCAGACGCCGAGCGCCAGGGAGGTCCCGGCGGCAAGCAGCGCCAGCGGAACGGCCACGGCGGGGCGCACACCCTCGGCCACCGGCGCCCGGCGCGCCGCGCACGCCCCCGTCCAGCCCAGCAGGGCGGTTCCGAACAGCAGGAACACGGTCGCCGCGAAGATCGCCGGACCGCTCTCCATGCCGTTCCCCCCTTACTGCCGCCTGCTCCCCGGCCGCTCCGCGGGCCCCGGACGGATCCCCCCGGATCCCCCGCGGCCGGTCCGCGCGGGCCCCCCGGGAACGAGGCTGCCAGACGCTGCGTAACGGCGTGCGAACCCGGGGTTACATGAAGGTTTCGGCCACGGCCGGACGCCCTGCCGGACGCCCCGGAAGAGACCGCGGCGGTACGGGCGCGGGAGCCGTCTCGGAAGCGGCGGGGAGCGGCGCGGGCATCGGCCGAAGGCCCGGTCGGACGCCGGCCGAGGACCCGGTCAGCGGTCGGCCGAAGGCCCGGTCAGCCGCCGGCCGGCTCCAGGAACCCCTGCTCCACCAGCACCCGGATCGCCTCCGGAGTCCGGTCCCGCAGCACGACGGGATCCTCCTGCACCAGGTGCGCGATCGCGTCCAGGATCCGGCCCGCCGTGAGTGAGCCGTCACACACTCCCGCGAAGCCCGCCCCGACCGTGTCGACCTTGGTCGCCCGGCGCATCCCGCGGTTCTGCCGCAGCACCACGTGCTCCGGGTCCTCCGCGCCGGGCGCGCCGACCTGCTCCTGCACGACCTCCGCCGCCAGCACGAAGCGGGCCTCCAGCAGGGCCGCGTCGTCGTGGTCCCGCAGGTAGTCCTGCCGGGCGAAGTGGGCCACGACGGCGTCGCCGAGCGGCTGCTCCACCGAGTGCGGCCACTCCTCCACCACGATCGAGGGCTCCGCCGCGTCGCTGCGCCGCAGGGTGATCCAACCGAAGCCGACGGCCTTGGTCTTGCGCGCCTCGAACTCGTCCAGCCAGTCCTCGTACCGCCGCGCGTACTCGGCGGGGTCGGTGCGGTGGTCGCCCGCGTCGCGCAGCCACAGCTCCGCGTACTGCGTGACGTCCTGCACGTCACGCTGCACGATCCACGCGTCGCAGCCGCGCGGCACCCAGGCGCGGACCCGGTCGTGCCAGTCCTCGCCCTCCACGTGCTGCCAGTTGCCGAGGAACTGCGCGTACCCGCCCGGGTTGAGGTGCGCGCCGGCCTCCTGGACGAGGGTCCGGCACAGGTCGTCGCCGCCCATCCCGCCGTCGCGGTACGTCAGTCGGGCGCCCGGGGAGATCACGAACGGCGGGTTCGACACGATCAGGTCGTACGTGGCCTCGCCGACCGGCTCGAACAGCGACCCCTGCAGCAGCTCGGCCTCCTGGGCGCCGGACAGCGCCAGGGTCAGCCGGGTGAAGTCCAGGGCCCGGGGGTTGACGTCGGTGGCGGTGACCCGGGTGGCGTGCTGGGCGGCGTGCAGGGCCTGGATGCCGGATCCGGTGCCGAGGTCGAGGGCGCTGCCGACCGGGGTGCGGACGGTGATCCCGGCCAGGGTGGTGGAGGCCCCGCCGACGCCGAGGACGACACCCTCCTCGCGGCTGCCGATCCCGCCGGCCCCGCCGACGGCGCAGCCGAGGTCGGAGACGATGAACCAGTCCTCGCCGTCGGGACCGCCGTACGGGCGCACGTCGACGGTGGCGTGCAGCTCATCGCCCTCGCGGCGCAGCCAGCCGTCCGCCAGCGCGGCCTCGACGGGCAGCGCCCGGGCGGCGTTCACGTACGGCTCCGGCTGCTGCAGCAGGAACAGCCGGACCAGGCTCGCGAGCGGGCCGTCACCGCGGCCGCGCGTGGCGCGCAGGGCGGGGACCGTCTCGCTGCGGGCCAGCGCGGCGTAGGCGGGGGCGCCGAGCAGGTCGAGCAGGCCGTCGGCGGTGAAGCCGGCGGCGAGCAGGGCCGTGCGGAGCTCGGCGGCGCGGTCGGGCGAGGGAAGGCTGGTGGTACTCACCGGTCCATTGTGTCGGCTGCCGCCCCCGATGCGTATGCCGCGCGGCCGCTGACGGCGCCGATGCGCCCTCCGGCGCGTGGCCGGTGGCCGCCTTCCACGGGTGCCGCCGACGGCCCGGCGTGCGCCGGGGCGGCCGGGTTCCTCGCGGCCCCGGCCGACCCGGTCCGCGTACGCATGCCGCGGCCGCCCTGGGCGGCGGCCGCGGGCCACGTCACTTCGGCGAGGCCGACGGCGCCGCCACCTGGCAGCCCTTCTGGCCGTTCATCGCCTTGTCCAGGCCGCCGGCCTTGAGCGTGCTGAGCGCGTTCTTGCCGCCCTTGGTGGCCTCCTCCAGTCCGCCGGCCACGTCCTTGAGGCCCTCGGCGAACTTCGTCTGGTCCTTCGGGTCCAGCGCGTCCATCTTCGTCTTCAGGTCGGCGTAGCCCTTGGACGATTCCTCGAAGCCCTTGATCGCCGTCGCCTGCGTCGTCTGGCCGTCCTTGACCGGCGGAACTCCCGCGCCCTGCAGGGCCGTCCCCATCGCCTTGTACGAGGTGGACATGGTGCCGAACGCCGCCGAGTCGGTCGTCTGGACCTCTTCGGGCTTGCTGCTCTCGGTCGCCACCCGCTTGATGTCCGCGTTGGCGGTCTCGATCTTCTTCAGCTCGGGCTGCCACTTGTCGCAGACCTTCTTGGCCCAGGCGTTGGCCTTCTCGTCCCCGTCGTCGCCGCCGCAACCGGACAGCACGATCATCAGTACCGCACCGCCGGACACCGCGGCCGCAAACTTCTTGTTCACCGGATTGGTCCCTTCGAAGGCTCTCGGCCCGGAAGATACACGTCCGCCATCCGGGCACGCAGAACGGCGGACAGACGGCGCGTCAGTCCGCGCCGCCCGTCCGCCGTTCGGGCGTACCTTCGAGTCCTCGGGCCGGGCGGCCCGCAGACCCCTGGGGAGGTCACCCCTCGGGTCAGGAAACCACCGCGGGATCGGCCTGCTGCGCCACGCGCTCGGCGGGCGAGCCCTCGCCCTCGGAGTCGTCCCCGACCGCGATGCCGCGGCGCTTGGAGATGTAGACCGCGCCGATGATGACGCCGATGGCCAGGACCGCGACGATCGCGCGCACGGTCGCGCTGGTGTCGGGGCCGTAACTGAACTGCACGACCGCGGGGGCGATCAGCAGCGCCACCAGGTTCATGACCTTGAGCAGCGGGTTGATCGCGGGACCCGCGGTGTCCTTGAACGGGTCGCCGACCGTGTCGCCGATGACGGTCGCGGCGTGGGCCTCGCTGCCCTTGCCTCCGTGGTGGCCGTCCTCGACGAGCTTCTTCGCGTTGTCCCACGCGCCACCGGAGTTGGCGAGGAAGACCGCCATCAGGGTGCCGGTGCCGATGGCACCCGCGAGGAACGAGCCGAGCGCGCCGACGCCGAGCGAGAACCCGACGGCGATCGGGGTGAGGACCGCGAGCAGGCCGGGCGTGGCGAGCTCGCGCAGGGCGTCCTTGGTGCAGATGTCCACGACGCGCCCGTACTCGGGCTTCTCCGTGTAGTCCATGATCCCGGGGTGCTCGCGGAACTGGCGGCGCACCTCGTAGACGACGGCGCCCGCGGAGCGGGAGACCGCGTTGATGGCGAGGCCGGAGAACAGGAACACGACGGCCGCGCCCAGGATCAGGCCGACCAGGTTGTTGGGCTGGGCGATGTCCAGGCTGAGGTTCATCTCCCCCGCCTTGGCGCCGACCTCCTTGACCGCGTTCGCGATGGCGTCGTTGTACGAGCCGAACAGCGCGGCCGCGGCGAGCACGGCGGTGGCGATCGCGATGCCCTTGGTGATGGCCTTGGTGGTGTTGCCGACGGCGTCCAGGTCGGTCAGGACCTGCGCACCGGCGCCCTCGACGTCGCCGGACATCTCCGCGATGCCCTGGGCGTTGTCGGAGACGGGCCCGAAGGTGTCCATGGCGACGATGACGCCGACGGTGGTGAGCAGGCCGGTGCCGGCCAGGGCCACCGCGAAGAGCGCGAGCATGATCGACGTACCGCCGAGCAGGAACGCCCCGTACACGCCGAGGCCGATGAGCAGCGCCGTGTAGACGGCCGACTCCAGGCCGACGGAGATGCCGGCGAGGACGACGGTGGCCGCGCCGGTCAGGGAGGACTTGCCGATGTCCCGGACGGGACGGCGGTTGGTCTCGGTGAAGTAGCCGGTCAGCTGCTGGATCAGGGCCGCGAGCAGGATGCCGATCGCCACGGCGACGAGGGCCAGGATGCGCGGGTCGCCGGAGTGGTTGGTGATCGTGGCGTTCTCGACGCCGATGAGGTCCTTGTAGCTGGACGGCAGGTAGACGAAGACGGCGATCGCGACCAGGACCAGCGAAATCACGGCGGAGATGAAGAAGCCGCGGTTGATGGCGGTCATCCCGCTCCGGTCGGAGCGGCGCGGGGAGACCGCGAAGATGCCGATCATGGCGGTGACGACGCCGATCGCGGGCACGATCAGCGGGAAGGCCAGGCCGAGGTCGCCGAAGGCGGCCTTGCCGAGGATGAGCGCGGCCACGAGGGTGACGGCGTACGACTCGAAGAGGTCGGCCGCCATACCGGCGCAGTCGCCGACGTTGTCGCCCACATTGTCGGCGATGGTCGCGGCATTGCGCGGGTCGTCCTCCGGAATGCCCTGCTCGACCTTGCCGACCAGGTCGGCGCCGACGTCGGCGGCCTTGGTGAAGATGCCGCCGCCGACGCGCATGAACATCGCGATCAGGGCGGCCCCGAGGCCGAAGCCCTCCAGGACCTTGGGGGCGTCGGCGGCGTAGACCAGGACGACGCAGGAGGCGCCGAGCAGGCCGAGGCCGACGGTGAACATGCCGACGACGCCACCGGTGCGGAAGGCGATCCGCATGGCCTTGTGCGAGACGTCGGTGAGGTCCTTGGCGGGCTCGCCCTCGGCGGGGGTGGCCTCGCGCGCCGCGGCGGCGACGCGCACGTTGGCGCGGACCGCGAGGCGCATGCCGATGTAGCCGGTGGCCGCCGAGAAGATGGCGCCCACGAGGAAGAAGGCGGAACGCCCTGCCCGCTGCGTCCAGTCGTCGGCGGGGAGCAGGAAGAGCAGGAAGAACACGACGACGGCGAAGATCCCGAGGGTGCGCAGCTGTCGGCCGAGGTAGGCGTTGGCGCCTTCCTGGACGGCGGCGGCGATTTTCTTCATGCTGTCGGTTCCCTCGTCGGCGGCGAGTACCTGGCGGACCAGGATCTGCGCGACGACGAGTGCGGCAAGTGCCACGGCCGCGATCACCATGACGATGAGCCGATTGTCATCGGTGAGTACGGCGGCTGCCAGATCGGAGTTGCCGATCGGCGCGTTGGGGGTGAAGAGCCCCGTCATTCGTCCTCCTTGACGTGATGAGCTCAAGATGTGGACGGATTGTAGGGAGCTCTTCCCGATCAAAACAGTGCGCAGGAAACGGAATTGGCCTGCTCTTGCTCCTCAGCAATAGATCGCGTCACTCCATTACCCTCGAAAGAGGTAATGGGGCAAAGGCATTGACGCTTGATCATCGATCTAGGAATTGCCCCGGGGTATGAAAAAAGGCCCTGCTCGGCAGGGCCTTGATGAAGATCGGAAGAATCTCCGAACCGTGGGACTTGTGATACCGGCGGGACTGGCCGGACGTGCGAAACCCGACGGGACGTGCGAAGCCCGACGTGGCTTACGGGAGATCGGACGCGCCGGACACGGGCCAGCTCATCCGGATGGTCCCGCCCGCTTCCCCGCTCGTCACCTCGACGTCGTCGACGAGCCCGCTGATCACCGCGAGACCCATCTCGTCCTCGGTCTCGGTGTCCGGGTCCAGGGCGGCGTCGATGCCGGACACGGCGCCCTCCGGGCCGCCGGGCGGTCCGGGCACCTCGTCGCCGACCTCGATGGAGAACAGCTTCTCCTCCTCGGTCAGGACCACCCGGACGGGCGCGGTCAGCCCGTTGCTGAGATGCAGACCGACGGCGCGCGAGCAGGCCTCGCCCACGGCGAGGCGGACCTCGTCGAGCACGGCTTCGTCCACGCCGGCCCGCCGCGCCACGGCGGCCGCGACGAGGCGGGCCGTCCTGACGTGCTCGGGCTGGGCGCTGAAGCGCAGTTCAACGGTGGCCATGCGCGTCCCCCTCGGACTACGGGCGTGCCTTACAGAGGCCCGGGCCGCTGTCGGCCCGCGCCCCCGCTCCTCTTCGGCTCCCCTCCGCGGCGCCTCGCGGCGCCGCGGAAGGCGAAACCGTCAGTCGGTGGCTGCGACGGCGTCTTCCACGGTCGTGTGGATCGGGAACACCTTCGTCAGGCCGGTGATGCGGAAAATCTTCAGGATGCGCTCCTGGTTGCACACCAGACGCAGCGAGCCCTCATGAGCACGGACGCGCTTGAGACCTCCCACGAGCACACCAAGGCCGGTGGAGTCGAGGAAGTCCACTCGCTCCATGTCGACAACCAGGTGGTAGCTGCCGTCGTTCACCAACTCGACCAACTGCTCGCGCAGCTTGGGCGCGGTATACACATCAATCTCGCCACCGACCTCCACGACCGTGCGGTCGCCGACAGTGCGAGTCGACAGGGACAGGTCCACGGATCCTCCAGCACCTTGCTATCGAGCGGCGCCCCCCAGGGGCCTCCCCACCCGTAGGCAGGGGAGGGATTGGCTGCCGCGATGGCATTCAATCACTTACCGGCAGGCGCGCACGACGCCTTCCGACCATTGTCCCGCACGCCGGTGACACACTCGGTTCCAATGGCCAATACTCACCGTCCCGGTCGGCCCACGGCACCCGAGGACCCTCGACCCACTCCCGGCACGGTCCTGGACCGGCTCTCACGGGGGCCTTCTCGAGCTGCGCGCATCACCCATACGGAGCACTTGCCCCCTCGGGAGGGTCGTCATGCAGTCTGGCCCGACCGCATCCGAACGGATGTCGTAGCCGCGATCCGGGCCGCGGGCATCGACCATCCGTGGGAACACCAGGCCGCGGCCGCCGAGCACGCCCTGGACGGCGAGTCGGTGGTCGTCGCCACGGGCACCGCCTCGGGCAAGTCGCTGGCCTACCTCGCGCCCGTGCTCTCCGCCCTGGCGGACGGGGCGCAGGCCCCGAACGGGCGCGGCGCGACCGCCCTCTACCTGGCCCCGACCAAGGCCCTGGCGGCCGATCAGCGGCGCGCCGTACGAGAGCTGGCCGCTCCCCTCGGCAACGCGGTCCGGCCCGCGGTCTACGACGGCGACACGCCGGTCGAGGAACGCGAATGGGTGCGCCAGTACGCGAACTACGTGCTCACCAACCCCGACATGCTGCACCGGGGGATCCTTCCCGCCCATCCCCGCTGGTCCTCCTTCCTGCGCGCGCTGCGCTACGTGGTCATCGACGAGTGCCACACCTACCGGGGCGTCTTCGGCTCCCACGTGGCCCAGGTGCTGCGCCGTCTGCGGCGGCTGTGCGCCCGCTACGGCGCCGATCCGGTCTTCCTGCTGGCCTCGGCCACCGCGAGCGATCCGGCGGCCGCAGCGTCCCGCCTGACGGGCGTACCGGTGCTGGAGGTCGCCGACGACGCGTCCCCGCGCGGCGAGGTCGTCTTCGCCCTGTGGGAGCCGCCGCTGACCGAGCTGCGGGGCGAGAAGGGCGCCCCGGTGCGCCGCACCGCCACGGCCGAGACCGCCGACCTGCTGACCGACCTGGTCGTCCAGGGGGTCCGTACGGTCGCCTTCGTCCGCTCCCGGCGCGGCGCGGAGCTGATCTCGGTGATCGCCCAGGAGCGGCTGGCCGAGGTGGACCGGTCCCTGCCCCGGCGGGTCGCGGCCTACCGCGGCGGCTACCTGCCCGAGGAGCGCCGCGCCCTGGAGCGGGCCCTGCACTCCGGCGAGCTGCTCGGGCTGGCCGCCACCACGGCCCTGGAGCTGGGCGTGGACGTCTCGGGCCTGGACGCCGTCCTGATCACCGGCTACCCGGGCACCCGGGCCTCCCTGTGGCAGCAGGCGGGCCGGGCCGGGCGCTCGGGCCAGGGCGCCCTGGCCGTGCTGATCGCCCGGGACGACCCCCTGGACACGTACCTGGTCCACCATCCGGAGGCCCTGTTCCGCCAACCGGTGGAAGCCACGGTCCTGGACCCGGACAACCCGTACGTCCTGGCCCCGCACCTGTGCGCGGCCGCCGCCGAGCTCCCGCTGACGGAGCCGGACCTCGCCCTGTTCGGCCCGGCGGCCGCGGAGCTGATCCCGCAGCTGGAGGCGGCCAAGCTGCTGCGCCGCCGGGCGACCGCCTGGCACTGGACCCGCCGGGAGCGGGCCTCGGACCAGACCGACATCCGCGGCGAGGGCGGCCGCCCGGTGCAGATCGTCGAGGCGGCCACCGGGCGGCTGCTGGGCACGGTCGACGAGTCGGCGGCCCACACCGCCGTCCACGAGGGGGCCGTCCACCTCCACCAGGGCCGCACCTATCTGGTGAAGCAGCTGGACCTGGAGGACTCGGTGGCGCTGGTCGAGGAGTCCAGCCCGCCGTTCTCGACCACCGCGCGCGACACCACCGCCATCTCCGTCCTGGAGACCGAGACCGAGATCCCCTGGGGCCCGGCCCGGCTCTGCTTCGGCTCGGTCGAGGTGACCAACCAGGTCGTCTCGTACCTGCGCCGCAAACTGATCACCGGCGAGGTGCTCGGCGAGGCCAAGCTGGACCTGCCGCCCCGCACCCTGCGCACCCGGGCCGTGTGGTGGACCGTGACCGAGGACCAGCTCGACGAGGCACGGATCAACCCGGAGATCCTCGGCGGCGCCCTGCACGCCGCCGAGCACGCCTCCATCGGCCTGCTCCCGCTCTTCGCCACCTGCGACCGCTGGGACATCGGCGGGGTCTCCGTCCCGCTGCATCCCGACACCCTCCTCCCGACCGTGTTCGTCTACGACGGCCACCCCGGCGGAGCCGGCTTCGCCGAGCGGGCCTTCCACACGGCCCGCGCCTGGCTGACGGCGACCCGCGACGCGATCGCCGCCTGCGAGTGCGAGGCCGGATGCCCGTCCTGCATCCAGTCCCCCAAGTGCGGCAACGGCAACGACCCGCTCCACAAACGCGGCGCGATCCGCCTCCTCACCCGCCTCCTGTCCGAGGCCCCGCCCGCCTGAGGGCCGCCGTACGAGTCCCATCGCCCGGTCCGCACCGGCCGGACGGCCCCGTACGCGGACCCCGGACCCGTCGGCGGCCGGCCCGGGCGGGCCGGCCCGGGCGGTGATCGTCGGGGCGAAGGAGCCCTTCGCGGGGCGGGCCGCCACCTCGGCGACCTCACCGCGGACGGTGCAGGAGGCCACCGCCGCGCCCTGGGCCCCGGCGACGCGGCGGGCCGCGGCGCAGGCGGCCTCGGGGCCGTGGGTCCAGGTCGCGGCGGCCGCCAGGGCCGCCAGGTCGGCGGCCGCCGCCGCGCGGTGCCGGGCCACGACGGCCTGGCCGAGCAGCAGCACCCCGCCGAACACCGCCCCCAGCGCCATCGCGACCAGGGCCGCCCACACCGTCGCCGAGCCGCGGTCCCGGCTCACGGCGGCGGCCCCACGCTGTCCTCGGCCAGGGCCACCGCCTGCGCCCCGAGCCGCACCGGCAGCCCGCCCGGGCCCGGCGCCGGCGCGGAGACCCGGACCCGCCACAGGTCCCCCTCCCGCTCCAGCCCCACCCGCGCCCCCGGCGGGGCGGCCGCCCGGGCCGCCGCCTCCGCCACGCCCGGCGGCTCGGAGCGGGCCGCCGCCCGGGCACCGGCCCGGGCCGCGTCCACACACCGGATCTGCGCGGCCGCCGCCATCAGCGCCCACACCAGCAGCGCCGCGAAGAGCACCAGCGCGGGAATCACCAGGGCGGCCTCCGCCGTCACATATCCCCGGTCGTCCGACCTCCGTTCCCTTTCCTCAGAACGGCACATCGAGTGCCTTCCCGATGGTCGACTGAAGTGCCGTGGAGACCACGTCACTCGTCACCACCTTGTACAGAACGGCTGCGAATGCACACGCCGCGATCGTGCCCATGGCGTATTCGGAAGTGGACATGCCCGCGTCGTTCGCACGACCGCCCATCACCGACCGCAGACGAAACCAGATGATCCTCATGACAACCTCCTGTTGATTCGGTTCCTGACGTGATCTCAGCGATGGTCCGAGTGGCTTTTCCGGGCGCCGAGTTGAGGGGCGCCATGACAGACGAGTTACCGAAGTTCCTGATGTGACTTCAGGTGGCGGAGAGAAGGCCTGAGGCCATTCCGATCACCACCGGGGCCACTCCGACCGCGAGAAACGCGGGGAGGAAACACAGCCCCACCGGAGCGGTCACGAGCACCGCCGCCCGCTGCGCCCGAGCGCCGGCCTGCCGGGCCCGGTCCTCGCGCAGGGCCGTCGCCAGGCGGGAGACCGGCTCCGCGGCCGGGGCCCCCGTCCGGGCGGCCCGCTCCAGGCACTCCGCGAGCGCCCGGGCGCCCGGTATCCGCGCCAACCTCCCCCACGCGGCGCCCGGTTCCCCTCCGAGCCGCAGCTCTGCCCCGGCCAGCGCCAGCCGCTCTCCCACGGGACCGCCCAGCGACTCACCCACCACCTCGGCGGCCTCCACCGGCGCCGCCCCGGCCGCGAGGCACGCGGCCAGCAGATCGGCCGCGAAGGGGAGCTGGCGCTGCACCTCCCGCGGATCCACCCCGGCCGGCGGCCGGGCCCTCCGCAGCCAGCGCCACACCCCGATCGCCGCACCACAGCCGGCCAGCACCCCCGGCACCCCGCCGACCAGCACCCATGCCGCGAGCAACGCCCCCGCCGGGCCCGCCCACGCCGTCACCACCGCCCGTATCGCGGACCCGAACACCGGCGCCCGCCGCGCGGGTGCCGCCGACAGCAGCGCGGCGATCCTGCGCCGGGCCGTCCGCGCCCGGAACCGGGACGCCACCGCCGAAGCCGCCCACACCACCGCCACCGCGAGGCACAGCGCCGTCCCCAGCCTGTGGATCGATACGTCACCCATCACCGCTCCCCCGCCCTCACGATCCGCCGGCACCACAACAGCCCCAGCGCCTCCAGCACCCCGCCGGCCAGCAGGCAGCCCCACCCGACCGGGGTGTGCAGCAACACGCGCAGCGGGTCCGCACCGAGCCCGGTGCCGATCAGCAGGCCGACCAGCGGCAGCAGGGCCAGCACCGCCGTCGTCGACCTGGCCCCCGCCAACAGGGCCCGCAGGGACTCCTGCCGGTCCCGCTCGGCCCGCAACGCCCCCTCCAGCCGGTCCAGTCCGGCCGCGAGCCCCGCGCCCCCGTCCACCGAGATCGACCAGCACGCGGCCATCCCGGCCAGCCCTTGCGCCCCGGGCTCCCGCGACGCCTGCCGCAACGCCGCGGGCACGTCTCCGCCGAACGCCGCGGCGGCCAGCACCCCCGCCTCCGCCGGGCCCGGACCGCCCGGGCCCGCGACCGTGCGCCGTATCGCCGCCGTCAGCGCCTGACCCGGCTGGGCCCCCGCCCTCAGCTCGCCCACCGCCGCCCCGCACAGCTCGATCACCCCGGCGGCCCGGGCGCCCCGCTCCCGCTCCCGCTGCCGGACCCGCAGCCACCGCCGCACCAGCGGCACCGCCGCCGCGCCCGCCGCCAGCGGGATCACGGACCCGCCGAGCAACGCGACCACGAGCCCGACCCCGAGGCAGGACCACTCCCGCCACCGCACGGCCCTTACCCGGACCGCGATCAGCAGCCGCTCACGGCGCACCGGCCCCGGGGGCACCACGGGCCCGCCCCCGGCCAGCACCACCCGGGCCCGCCGGGACACCCGGTCTCCCCCGGCCAGCGCCCAGGCTGCCGTCCCCGCGCAGAGCACCCCGGCGAACAGCGGCACCGGCACCGCTGCCACGCCGCTCACCGCGCACCCCGCAGCAGCGGACGCAGCCGCTCCCAGCCCCGCTCCCGCGCGAAGCCCCGGGCCGACCAGCGCAGCGCCGGTACGGTGACCACCAGCCCGGCGGCGTCCCGCTCCAGCACGTGCACCTCGGCCACCCGGCGCCGCCCGGCCCGGTCCCGCACCAGATGGACCACCAGGGTCAGCGCGGCCGCCAACTGGCTGTGCAGGGCCGCCCGGTCGAGCCCGGCGGAGGTCCCGAGGGCCTCGAGCCGGGCCGGCACGTGCGCGGCGGCATTCGCGTGCACCGTGCCGCAGCCTCCTTCGTGACCCGTGTTCAAGGCCGCGAGGAGATCGGCCACTTCCGCGCCCCGGACCTCGCCGACGACCAGCCGGTCCGGGCGCATCCGCAGCGCCTGCCGGACCAGATCCGCCAGGGTGACCAGGCCGGCGCCCTCCTGGTTGGCCGGCCGGGTCTCCAGCCGCACCACATGCGGGTGGTCGGGGCGCAGCTCGGCCGAATCCTCGGCGAGGACGATCCGCTCGCCGGGGCCGGCCAGCCCCAACAGGGCGCTGAGCAGCGTGGTCTTCACGAACCACAGACTGTGACACCCCTGATGGTGCACACTCGGGTCATGGACGAAGAACGCAACGACGAAGCGACCTACCACCGCCGCCGGCCTTCAGCTGATGCGGCCGCCCCTTCGGCTGAGGCGCAAGGCGTCATCATGCGTGCCGAACTCGCCGCCCAGGGCCATGAAGCCGCACCCCCTCAGCCGATTCCAGACGACGTCAAGAAGACCGCCCTGAAGCACGACGACGCCGAAGAGGGCGAAGACTAATGAGCCCAGGGCTCCGCAGTGCCATCGGCGTCGCTGCCGGTATCCGGACCCGTGCCGTCATCTACGTCCGCATCTCGCAGGACCGCACCGGCGCCCACCTCGGCGTCGACCGGCAGCGTGAGGACTGTGAAGCGCTCGCGGAGCGGTACGGCTGGGAAGTCGTCGAGGTCTACGTCGACAACGACATCTCCGCCTACTCCGGCAAGAAGCGCCCCGACTATCGCCGGATGCTCGCCGACCTCGAGCAGGGCCTGGCCACCGTTGTCATCTCCTGGCACACCGACCGGCTCCACCGCTCCCCCACCGAGCTCGAGGAGTACATCGACCTCAGCCAGCGCCGCGGCATCGACACCCACACAGTGCAGGCCGGCGACCTCGACCTGTCGACCTCCTCCGGCCGAATGACCGCCCGGATCCATGGCGCTGTCGCCCGCCACGAGTCCGAGCACAAGGCCGAGCGCGTCGCCCGCGCCCGCCTGCAGAAGGCGCAGGCCGGAAAGTGGGGCGGGGGCATTAGGCCATTCGGGTGGGGAGTGCCCACCGGAGAGACCCGAAAGAAGGTCGACCGGAAGACCGGCGAGGAAGTCGAGGTGCCTGTCCTCGACATGAACCAGCTGGTCCCCGAGGAAGCCGCCGCGATCGAGGTAGGCATCGACATGATCCTGTCGGGCGGCACGATCAAGGGCTGGTGCCGGTGGCTGGCCGACAAGGGCTTGACGACCACCCGCGGAAATCCGATCGGCCACACCGAGGGGCGCGACATGCTGATGCGGGCCAGGAACGCCGGCATTGCCGTCTACCGCGGCGAAGAGATCGGCCCCGGCGGCTGGGCAGCGATCGTGCCCGAGGAGAAGCACAGGGCTGTCGTGGCCGTGCTCATGGACCCGAACCGGCGGACCACCCCGGGCGCTCAGCCGAAGTGGCTCGGGTCCCTGCTGTACCGGTGCGGCCGGGACGACTGCCCGACCACCGTGTACGTCACCCAGTCAGGCGGCGCCCGCTACCCCAGCTACCGCTGCCGGACGGCGCACGGCGGCGGCCGACGGGCGGATCGCGTCGACGAGTACGTGCAGGACACCGTGATCGCGCGACTGTCACGGCCGGACGCTGCTGACCTCCTGCTGCCCGGCCCGTCAGACGTGAACGTCGCCGCCCTACAGGTGGAGAGCGAGCAGATCCGCCGACGCCTCACTGATCTGGCCGCGTTGTTCGGGTCGGGGCAGATCGACATGCAGCAGTTCACCGAGGGCTCGGACGTAGCGCGCGCCCAGCTGGAGGGCGTGCAGCAGCAGATGTCGCGGGCTGCGGTGAAGGACCCGCTGGTAAAGCTCGTTGGCGCAAAGGACGTCGGCAAGGCGTGGCACGCCTTGCCCTTGGAGGAGAAGCGCGGCGTCCTGCGCACACTCGTCACCGTGACGCTGACGCGACCGCGGCTAGGCCCGCTGCCCGATGGGGGACGTTTCGATTATGAAGCCATAAAGTTTACATGGCTTAGAGGAAGCTAAGACCGGGACACAAAAGACCTCTGCGATGGAAGGGCAAGTAAACACGAACTGCTTCACACAGGTAGGTGACACGCCTCGCACTTTCGAAACAAACACAAGGCCCCACCTCTCACACCTAGAAGCCCTACATATAGGGCTACCCCCGCCGCGATGTCGCGCCCTACTCAGAATGCACTTGCAGTATTTGATCCGAGACCCAGCATTCCCCCCTTTCGGCACCCCCTAGGGCTTCGACCGCCCACCTTCAGCCTCCTGAGCGGGAGCAACGTCAGCTTCGAGCGCCTCGAGGTGCGCAGCGAGGCCACCGAACATGACGTCCTTCAGCCCTACCCGCTCAGCTTCCTTAAACATTTGCCCATGAGACATCCCCAGCTTCTTCCAGTGAGCAACCAGAGGCTGCCCATTCGTGAGAAGGCTCGTGCGCGCACCTTTCGCCCCTAGATATGAGGACAAGTTCTCTAGGGCCGTCTGAACCTTTGCCCTCAGGACGACGAGTTCCCTTTGCTCGACGCGATCGCTCACCAGCTCTGCGAAGTGCGGGACAGCCCCGGGATAGGCAGACAGGATCGCGATGATGTCCATGTAGGCCACTCGCGCGTCAAGATCTTTACGCCAAACCGTCATCTCCTTCTCCAGCCAGCTGTCGATATAGCTGGAAACAAGCGCCTCCGGGTACTCGGTGGTGGGGGGGCGTAGCAGATCATGCACGCCCTTACCGAAGACTTTGGCGAAGGCGATCAACTCATCCACGGTGATCTTGCGCCGAGGCTCGCCGCTCTCGATGCGCCACACCGCGGACTGACTAATCGGGCAGCCGGCTTCAGTGACGTACCTGGCCAGCTCGGCAGTACTCCAACCCCGCAGCCCGCGCTCGAAGCGCACATGGGCCGCCACGTTGTCTTCACCGTCGCCGGGCTGAGGATCCTGCGTCACACCCAACGCCTCCCAACGCAATTCATCATGAATCAGAGGCTAGACCGGATTGACTCACGGTGTCCACCGCTGCTCTACTAATGCATGTCGGATCACCGGCCAATCCGGAAGGGATTGCCATGGACGGCGCTGCCCAGACGCAGCCACTCGAACGGTTCTTCACTACGGACGACGTCGCCGAGCGGTACCGCACGGCTCCTGGGACGGTCCGCTACTGGCGTCACATCGGCTACGGACCGGGGAGCACGAAGGTCGGACGCCGCCACCTCTACCCAGAGGCGGAGATCCGTCGTTTCGACGCAGAGCTCATCGCTAGAGCGGTCGCCACCGTAGGCGGCAAGAACAGCGAAGCCGCTGGGGGTCCAGCCCCAACGGCTTCGAGCGAGCACGTCACCCAGACCGCCTGAGAGCAGAGATAGGGACACGCTCAATGACCATCATCGCAGACCAGCCGCAGGCCACCAAGGCGGAGCCCGGCCAGGTGGGCGGCCCGCTTCTGGCCACCGTCCGGCAGGCCCTCGCCGAGACCGGCGCCCGCCAGGCCGTCATCGACGAAGCCGTCCTGGCCGTCGCGAGCGGCCAGGTCCACCAGGCCGCCGCGACGGCGGTGAAGGAGCAGGGCACGCACGCCGTCCGCCCCTTCTTCGACTGCCTCGACCTCGTCATCAACCACATCGTCACCGGCGCTCCGCTGACGGCCGCCCGCGAAGCTGCCGAAGCTCTCGCCGCCACACCGCCCGCACAGGCGGGCCACCACCCGTGGTGCCTGCCCGAGCGGTGCATCCCTCACCGCTACGACGACGGCGCCGTACTCACCGAGCACCTCGGCCCTGCGTACACGACCGAGCTCGCCGACGGGCACGAGGCGCTGCGCCTGCGCGCCGAACTCGGCAGCGACGAGAACCTCCTCGACTACAAGGCCAGCGTGTTCGTCTGGGCCGGCGACAACGACGGACTCTCCTTCGACCAGGACGGCCTCGGCCGCGCCATCGACAACCTCGACACGTTCCTCGATGGACTCCGGCACCTGCATCGCGTCATGGGCCAGCCCCGCGCACCGAAGACGGAGGGGCAGGCGTGACCGCGACCGACTGCACGCTCAGCATCCAAGCCCAGCCGGCTCTGACCCCCAAGGTCATCCGCGCGCTGGTGAACATCGCCGAGGCCAAGCAGGACGCCGAGCCGGCCGTAGCCCGCTTCCTCGACGGCCTCGCGCACCTGGTCGTCCAGAACGGCGACCCGGACACCGTCTTCGACTTCGCCCTCGCCGTCCTCGACCGCGACGAGGTCGGACAGTGACCGGCGCTATGACGGTCCCGGCCGTCATGGACCGCCCGGTCCGGGATCCGGACCCGGACCGCAACGCCGCCTATTGGGCGCGCATCGACGCCATCGTCGCAGCCGCCCCCGAGCTCAGCACCGCACAGCGGATCAAGCTGCGCGGCATCTTCCAGCAGGCCGACCGCCAGGAGGCAGCAGCATGACGACGCACCCGGGCGATTGGCCCGTCAGCAACCCCGTCGACCTCGACCAGCTGCAGGACGGCTACACCGCCGACGAGATCGAACAGCGCCACCGCCTGAACGCCGAGCGCGCCCGATTCGAGATCACCCTCAACTCGGTACGCGCCGACCTCGAAGAGCAGCCCAGCCCGGCCTGCGTTCGCGCGGCCGCCCGCCGCTGGCACGACGCCATCACCGCCATGACCGACGACGTCAGCGCCACGCTCCTGCGGAAGAGCGCCTGACGGCACGGGCGGGCGTACCCGGTGCGCCCGCCCTTCACGGACCCCAACCCAGCTCGAAGAGAAGAGCACGTTCGTGAACGTCGGCATCAAGATCCCCCCGGCTCCGCTGGATGCCGCCCTGGCCTACGCCTCCATCGGCGTCAAGGTCTTCCGTGTCCGGCGCGACAAGGCGCCCTACGCCAACTGCAACTCCTGCGACAAGCGGCACCCCTCCTACATCAAGCACCGACCCGAGGACTGCCGGTGCGGCGTGCCCACATGCCACGGCTTCTGGGCAGCCACCACCGACGCAAACCTGATCCGCCACTGGTGGACCGAGGAACCGGACGCCAACATCGGCGCCCCCTGCAAGCTCAACGGCTGGGCCGTGCTCGACGTCGACCCCCGCAACGGAGGCTACGCCTCGCTCTGCGCCCTGGAGCAGCGGGTGGGAGTCCTTCCCGGCACCACCATGCAGATCACCGGAGGCGACGGTCTGCACATGCTGTACCGATCCCCCGGTTTCGACCTGCCCGGCGAGCCCTTCCCCGGCATCGACTTCAAGCACAACGGCTACATCCTCCTCGCCCCGTCCGTGCACTCCTCCGGCAACCGATACCGCTGGGCCGGCAGCGGCCGATATCACCCTGCGGTCGCTGCCTGGCCCGAAGCGCTCCTCCCCCGGAAGGAGAAGCGGCCCATCCCGGGGCCGCGTCCTGCCCGCAGCACCTTCCCGCCCGCGTCACACAAGGGACGGCCTGGAGGCGGAAAGATGTGGACTGTCGCTGACCTCGTCCAGCACGTCATGGACTCGGACAACGGCGCTCGCAACAACCGGCACTACTTCGCCGCCTGCCGCGCCCACGAGCTCGCCGCCCAGAACCTCATCGACCTCTGTGAGGCGCAGCAGGCTCTCCTGTCCGCCGCCTCCGCCATCGGCCTCACCGACTCCGAAGCCCGGAACTCCTTCGACAGCGCCGCCACCCGCCCTGCGGACAAGAGGTGGGCCGCGTGACGACAGAGATCAACGCGGCCATGGACGCCTACTTCGGTCCAGATGATGAGCCGCCGCCCTACGACTGGGAGGAGGCCTCGGCCGCGCCGCAACAACCGCGGGAACCCGTACCCCGCACCTGGGGAGCGCAAGACCTGCGGAGCGTCCTCGACGGCACGTACAAGCCGCCACAGCCGACCGTCGGGAACCGGGACGACGGTGCGGGCCTGTTCTACCCCGGCAGGATGAACAGCATCGCCAGCGAGTCCGAGGCGGGTAAGACGTGGTTCGCGCTGATCGCCTGCCTGCAGGAGATCAACAAGGGCAACCACGTCATGTACCTCGACTTCGAGGACGATGCGGGCGGAGTCGTCGGCCGCCTCCTGGCCCTCGGCGCCGTGCCCGCGGACGTCCTTGAGCGGTTCCACTACGTTCGCCCGGAGAACAAGCCGAGCGACGTCGACCTTGTCGACCTCACCGCCGTCCTCGCGTACTCGCCGACCCTGGCGATCGTCGACGGCGTCACCGAAGGCATGTCCCTGTACGGGCTGGAGATCAAGGACAACACCGACATCGCTGCTTTCGGCCGCCAGCTTCTGCGCCCGATCATGAACAGCGGGGCGGCGGTCGTCACCCTCGACCACGTCGTCAAGTCCAGCGAGAACCGCGGCAGATACAGCATCGGCGGCGTACACAAGCTCAACGGCCTCAACGGTGTCATGTACGTCATGGAGAACCGGCGCCCCTTCGGCGTGGGCGTGGTCGGCAAGTCCACCATCCGCATCGCCAAGGACCGGCCGGCTCAACTCCGTAAGAACGGCCTGCCGCACTCCAGCGGCATGCACTGGTACGCCGACCTTGTGATCAAGTCCGAGACCGTCGAGTTCGCCGAGGCGCATCTGTACGCGCCCGTCCAGCGCGACGAGCAGGAGCGCCAGGAGGACGAGGAGCAGAAGCGCCTGGGCGCCCTCAAACGCAAGGTGCTGGACGCCCTCGCGAAGGCCAAGGCGCCGCTCACCGGCAAGGGCATCGAGGACCGCGTCACCGGCAAGGCTGCCGACGTCCGCCGCGCGGTCGCCGAGCTCATTGATAGCGGGCAGATCGAGGCCTGTCCCGGCCCCCGGAACGCCACCCACCACTCACTCCCGACCACCCCCAAAGCCGAGTCCGAAGATCAAGCTGCCTGACCTCGTCCCCACCTCGTCCTCACCTCGTCGGGACGAGGTGAGTGAGACCTCGTCCCTCGTCCCACTTCTTTAGGTGGGACGAGGACGAGGTCACACAGGAACACCGTCTGCAGGTGCTCGGGACGAGGACGAGGTCACGACTGACCCAGGAGAACCACCGTGAACCTGCCCACCCCTGTCACCGGCCTCGCTACCGCTCAACCCGGCTGGACTGCCAACGTCAATGACCTGCAGACCGGTGATCCGGTCAACTGCCCGATTGTCGCCTGGGCATCCGTCATGGACGCACCCGGCGAGACGACCCTCTGCCCGGTGTTTGTAGCGCACGGCCAGCTCTGGACCAGCTTCGACTATCCGGTCGGAACCCGTCCCGCGATCCGGCCGCCCCAGCCGTGAACGTCGACGACGTCATCGCCGAGCGCATCGCGGCCGCCCGGGCCCGCGCCGAGCGGGCCAAGAAGCAGCGCGCCGCCCGAGCCGCCGCCCGCAAGCGTGGCATTGCCATCCGAAACGCCGCCAAGCTCCGCCAGCGCAACTACCGCCAGCACGCTGGCCCCGACAAGGAGAGCCCGTGAGCACGAAGCAGCCGCGCCTGGTCCTCGCCAGCGACCCGACGGACCCCCTGACCGCTAAGGCCCACCGGCGCCTCCTCGACCGTGCGGCGGAGGCCTACGGCATCGCCCACCACTACGCCCTGCAGGAAGCGTCCGACGCGGAGTCCGCACACCAGGAAGCACTGGCGGCAGCACTGGCCGCCGTCGGACCCGGCTACGGCGCCGCCGCCATTCACGGCGTCAGCGAACGACTCGCGGCCGACCTACCCGAGACGACCTTGCGCACCCTCGGCGACTGGGCCGCCGAGATCGACCTCGAGGTAGTCGAGGACATCACCGGGGCCAACGGCACCTGACCGTCTCGGCAACCGTGGGGCTCTGCCCCATGGCTGCCCAAGAGCAGCCTCGCCAACGAACCCAAGGAGCTCTTCATGAACGCCGTCACCGTCATCCCGCTCGGCGACAACCGCGCCACCACGTTCACCGTGCAGACCCTGCCTGTCACCACTGGATCGTGCGCCGATGGGCACGGCAGCTGCGGGAAGCCCGGTGTGGTCGCCATCCGCAACACACTATCCCAGGAGGAGCCGGCCGAGACCAGCACTCACCGAGTCACCTTCTGCGCCGAACACCAGGACGCCGCCCCCAGGATGCACGCGGTCTGGGTGGATAGCGCACGCGAACTGCAGGACCCCGTCAAAAACGCGGCCTTCCTCGCCAGCGCCGGCATCACCGACTGACCCGCCTGACGACCGGCCCGCAGGAACCGGGCTGGCCTCCCCCCGGCATCCCGCGAACACTCAACCTGAAGGAGTCCGCCATGGCAGGCGAGACCGTGATCACCATTGTCGGCAACCTCGTCGACGACCCCGAGCTCCGCTTCACCCCCGCTGGCGCCGCCGTCTGTAAGTTCCGCGTCGCCTCGACCCCTCGCGTGTTCAACAAGACGACGAACGAGTGGGAGGACGGCGACAGCCTGTTCCTCACCTGCTCCGTCTGGCGCCAGGCCGCCGAGAACGCCGCCGCCACCCTCGCCCGCGGCATGCGCGTCATCGTCCAGGGCCGCCTCAAGCAGCGCTCCTACGAGGACCGCGAGCAGGTGAAGCGGACCGTGTACGAGCTCGACGTCGACGAGGTCGGTCCGTCGCTCCTCCGCGCCAGCGCCGTGGTCACCAAGAACCCGGCCGGCAGTCAGGCCGCAAGCGCCCCTGCGCAGCACCCCGCCCCCGCTGCACAGGCCAGCGGATGGGGCAGCCAGTCGGCGGCCCCCGCGGCAGCTCCGGCGGCCGCTGGCTACTCCGACGAGCCCCCCTTCTAAGCCGATGGACCACGACCGTCCGACCCCGCTTAGCTCAGACGGCAACGCAGGTCTGCATGGGTCAGAGGCTCGCGCAGGTGCGGGGCAGCGCCCCGCACCTGCGGGCGTACCCACACGGCTGCAGCACCCCCATCGCGCCGCTACCGCCGACCCACTGCGCGATCGCACCGACAGGCTGTACCGCGCTCTCGACCGGGCGCACGCCCTGACCGAGCAGTGGGCCGACGACCAGACCTTGATCACCCGATCCGCTGCGGCCGACCTATTCGCCTCGCTGATCGATCTCAACGGATGGGAGCAGTCCGACCCGCCCACGCAAGCCCTCCGCCTCGTAACCGACGGGAGTCAGCAGTGACCGCCTCACCACCCTTCAACGCCGCCCTCTTCAAGTCCGTCACCGCCAGCCTCGGCGTCGATAGCCGGCCGGTAACCGACGCCTTCGGACGACCCGACTTCACCATCGACCGGGCGGGCATGGAGCAGCTCCGTGACGGGGCGCGCGCCGTCGGCGAGAACGACTTCGCCGACCGCATCCAGCAGCTGCTCGACGTCGGCGGACGGAGGGACCTGTCATGACCTCCGACGAGATCGCCTGGCTCGCCACGGGCATGGAGCTCGGCGTCGTGCTTTGTTTGCTCGCGTCGTCCATCAGCACCGTGCGAGAGGCTCGTCGCACCGAGGCCTACGCCGAGGCGACCGCCACCCAGGCGCGGAAGTACAGGGCGACCGACGGGTGGCGCGCCGTGCTCGTCGACGGGGAGACGCCGTGAGCGTCTGCCTGCTGTGCAACCAGCCCGACGAGACCGGCGGCCACCTCTGCCCTTGCTGCACGAAAGCCACCGTCGGCCGGCTGGCCGCCCTACCCGGCCTGTATGACGAGCTGCTGCCGTTCCTCACTCCGGGGAGCGGCAGCAGCCCCGCCCGACGGGCGGCGGCAGTGTCGGCGCCGATGCCGGTGTCCGAGATCGTGCTCAGCCTGCGCGGCCCGGGCGGCATGACCGGGATCGTTGAGGACTGGGTCGCCGCTGTCCGTGCGGCCCGGGACATGGGGCCGGCCTCCGCGGTCGGCTCCGTGTCGGCACGACTGAGCGCCGCGGTCCGCGAGCTGGTCAACCACATGCCTTGGGTCTCCGTGTCCTGGCCCGACGCGGGCACCTTCGCTGAGGAGATCCGAGACCTCGTGCGCGATGTCGTCTCCATCGTCGACCCGCGCGACCGCAGCGACCGAGGTACCCGCCTCGGCGCCTGCCCCTCCGTGGACACGAGCGGCGTGATCTGCGGGGCGATCCTCCGCCACTACTCCGGCGCCAAGGCCGTGGCGTGCGACTGGTGCGGCTGCACCTACCCGCCGGCGACCTGGCCCGGCCTGAAGGCCTGGATGGACCACGACGAGCAGAAGGAGGCAGGGCAATGGCAGAGCGCATCGTGACGTGCCGGATGACCGACCGTTGGGGTAACCGCTGCACCGGCGAGGCCATCGACCCCGATGGTGAGGCCCTGATCTGCATCAGACACTACGCCGCGGCGGTCCGGACGATAGAGGCCGCGAAGGCCAACCTCGCTCGAGTACAGCCGAGTTGAACACCACATCCTTGCAATCCAACCCAGGGTTGGATACGCTTCAGGAGATGGAAGCGAAGTCCTGGCGGGACCGCGTCCTACAGGAAGACGAGCTGGTGGAACAGCTCCAACTCCAGGTGTCGCAAGCCGCCAAACGCAGAGCAGGAGCCCTGCTCGAAGGCGTCGCCGAACTCGGATCCGTAGCCGAAGTAGCTCGGGTTCTGGGGAAGAGCTGGAACGCCATCGACAAGGCGATCAAGAAGAACGGGCCCGGCGAACCGGGCCCCGACACAACCGAATAGAGCGGGAGCCGGACGACAGCTCTTCCAGGTGGTGGAACACCCGGAAGGCGCGCGCGTCGCCCGACTCCCTGACCCAGTACTTCCTGACCTAACCAGGAGGACTCGGCTATGCCGAAGCTTACGGCGCGTGCGCACGAACACGCCCCTGCCCCCTTGTCCAGCAGGCGCTTGGCCGCCGCTGGCACCCACCACCCGGGCGACAGCGACCCGAACCCCGACGAGGCCCTCCGCCGCGTCCGCGCCACCCGCCCCGGCGGTGCACGATGACCGAGATCACCAGCCACCCCACCGAGATCTGCCGCACCCTCCTGCAGTGCATCGCCGACACGCTCATCGTCGTCGACCCGCAGGACCCCATGGACGAGGCTACACGCGTCACCGAAGCACACCGGTACGCCGGCCTCTTGCACACGGCCGATTGCTCCGCCGCCATCGCCACCGAGCGCGAGATCCTCGCCCTCGCCCCGGCTGTCCGGCCCGGCACCACTCGCGACGAGTACGCCGCCCAGCTGCGCCTCGCAGCCCAGGGGGTGACCGCATGAACGCGCCGCGCACCGTCACTGTGCCAACCGTCGACCACGGGCTGATCACCCTCACCTGCCCGGCCTGGTGCACCCAGCACGACATCCGGCTGCCCCAGTACAAGGCCGACCTCAGCCACACGGGGCCGGAGCACATCTTCCGCTTCGACGGCGACGAGCTGTTCAGGGCGATGCTCACGCAGTATCCCTTCGGAAGCGGCAGCCGCGAGACCGGCCTGTACATCGAAGAGGGCGGCTTCGCCCGCACCCTCGACCCCGCCGGCCTCCGGCAGCTCGCCGCCACCCTCACCGTCCACGCCGTGCACCTGCGGACCCTCGCAGGCCAGCTCGACGGCATCGTGAGTGGGGGTGACCGGTGAACCCCAGCTCACGCTTCGTCAGCATGGCCGGGGCCATCACCGCGTGGCGGCTCGCCCGCTCCGTGGTGTCCCTCGCCGCCCTGCTGACGGCCGGATGGAGTCTGTACGCCGTCGGCCGCCACTACGACGCGCCCGAGGTCGTCGCCGCAGCAGCCGTCGCCGTGTTCGACGGCATCGCCTACGCCTGCCAGCACCTCGCCTCCGAGGCATCCAAGGAAGGCCGCTCCGCCGTCGGCGCCCGCCTAGCCACCCTCGCCATGGCTGGCACCAGCGTCTACCTGAACGACTTCCACGCCGACCTGATCGACGGCGGCCCCGCTGCCAGCGTGCTGTTCTCGGTCCCCACCCTCGCCCTCCTCGCAGTGTCCGAGCTCGCCTGGGCCGGTCCACGGGCTGCCGCCCGAGCCAGCCGTGGCGAACAGCCCTACCGGCCACCCGCGTTCGGCGGCTGGGCATGGCTCCTCGCACCCGGCAAAGCCGGCCAAGCCATGAAGAGCCGCGCCCTCGACCACATCGAGGCAGCAGGCCGGGCGCCCACCCCGCCCCCGAAGGACCGGACCGCGACCGCGGTGCTCCGCGAGAGGTTCGCCGAAATGGACCCGGGTGATGCGATCCGCATCGCTCATGGTGCGCAGCCTGATATGCCACCCGCCGAGCTGGCCGCGCTTCTCATCACCTACGGCGTGATCGTCGACGCCGTCCAGGTCGCCCTCATCCTCGGCCGCACCCCGGCCAGCATCACCCTTGAACGTGACGATGCACCTGATGCGCCGCATGATGCGCCCCAGGTCACCAGCCCCCTGGCCGTCGACAAGGCCCAGGCCATCCGTGACGCGGCCGCCGCGCTCGGCGCCAAGCCGAAGGCCGCCGAGATCGTCGACCGCGTACAGCGCATCAACCGCATCACCGTCGATGAGCCCTACGTCCGCACCGTCCTGTCCCGGGACCGGCGCAAGCCCAAGCCCCAGAGCGACCGCGAGCGGACGGGGTTCTACCCGTGATCACCTACCACGGGCTCGGCTACTGGGGACTCCTCACCATCCTCGCCGCGCTCATCCTCCTGCGCCTCCTGCCCGCCGGTAGCCGCGCACACAAACTCCTCGCCCGGGCCGTCCTCGGAGCCCTCGCCCTCATCGCGGCCATCGTCGCCCTCTCGTACTGAAGGACCCACACGTGAAGACCAGTCTGCTCGCCGCCATCGATACCGCCAGCGCCCACACCATGGCCGCACCCAACGCTCCCACCGGACAGGGCGGCTCCGTCCCCATCTCCGTCCTGCTCGTCATCGTCCTCGCCGGCTGGGCCTGGCAGATGCACAAGCACGGCAAGGACACCAAGAAACTCCACCTCCTCCCCGGCTTCGTCTGCCTCGGCCTCGGCCTGTCCCTGTCCGGCACCCAGGTCGGCGCGCTCATCGGCGGCCTCTTCGGCAGCGTCGGCGGCATGCTCGCCACCTTCGTCGGCAACGCCTGACGTGATCGGCCCCGAGGACGACACCCTCGACCTCACGGACGACCTCGCGTCACTCCGTGAGGCGCCCGGACCGCCGTGCCAGTGCTGGTTCCATCGGCGGGCCGACCACGCGCAGCAGCTCACCGATGGCGGCCGGGCCCTTGCCCGAGAGCTCGGCCGCCGCCTGGCAGGCGACACCATCGGCAGCCTCGCTCTCCGTTACGGGGTGGCGGCTTACGCCCTCGGCCACGTCGGCCAGGCGCTCCCGGAAGTCCCCTTCGCCGGACCGGCCGCCGCGGCGGCCCTGGCCGTCGCCGCCTGGCGCGCAGGGCGGCCCGTCCCGCCGAGCCTCGAACAGCTCCAAGGCGACTTCCTCGACGGCCTGCTCGGCCTCATCGGCGACCGGCCCGGCATTCACCTCCGCGAGCTGTACGACGCCCTTCAGGGCCACCCTGCCGGCCAGCACCTCGACGATGCCCGGATCCGCGCGCTCCTCGTCGCCTGCCAGCTCCCAATCCACAAGAGCCTCCGTATCGGGGCCGTCACCGGCCTGTCCGGCATCAAGGCCGCCGACATCGAAGCTCTACTCCCCCGCGAACCCCTTCCCGCCCCTTCCGGCGATGTAGACGCAGGTCAAAGTCCTCCGGAAGAGGCGGTAGACCGCCCGTAGACCGGGCCGTAGACCACCAGGACAAGCCCATGCGACGCCACGTCCACGCCCTCATCCACAGGCTGTGCGCGAACCCCACCTACTGCACTAACTGCGGGTGGTGGACCAAGCCCGGCTGCGGCTGCCCGTAGCGGACACCCCGAGAAAAGTTGGGGTCCGCGCCCTGTCCGCACCGCCGTGATTGAAGTAAGGGACGGATACTCAATTGGAGGAATCATGATCACTCAACCCTGCGGCTGCGGCGGCACCATCAGCTTCGACGCCCGGCGAGCCGCCCAAGAACGTCCTGCACCGCGACCCGCACGGCGCCCTCGCCCGCTGCCCTCTCAGCCGCGACCCCGGCCGGCAGTAGCGGCACACTGGAGTCATGCCCGAGCCGCTCCTCGTCGACCTCTACGCCGCCCACGCCGCCACCGGAGCCAGACCCGGCACCATCCGCGTCTGGCTCCACCGTGGACACCTCACCCACCACGGCCACGACAAGGCCGGCCGAACCCTCGTCGACCTCAACGAACTCCAAGCCCGACTAACGCCACAGGCCGCTTGACTGGCATTAGTCGCAGGTGTAACAGTGAGGGCACGCCCGGCATGCCCGGACACGAACCTCAGAGAGCCCCGCCACCGTGCGGGGCTCTCGCACGTCACAGACGGATCACAGGCACCTCAGCGGGGACAACCGCCCGGGTCGAGGGCCCCGGGCGCCACCCCGCCGATCACCACCGGGAGGACCCGTGGCCAGCGCGCTCTACCCCGCCTTCAAGCAGCTGCTCCTCGGCGGCGGCATCAACCTCAGCAGCGCCGACATCCGCGCGATCATCATCGACAGCGCCGACTACGCGTACAGCGCAGCCCACGACTTCCTGGACGACGTCCCCGCGCCCGCTCGCGTCGCCGTGTCCGCCGCACTCGGCTCCAAGACGATCACCAGTGGCGTGTTCGACGCCGCGGACGTCACCCTCTCCTCGGTCACCGGCGACAGCGTCGAAGCGGTCATCCTCTACCACCACACCGGCAGCGACGCGACCGCCGAGCTGATCGCCTACGTCGACGGCATCACCGTGACCCCCAACGGCGGCAACATCACCATCCAGTGGAACGCCTCCGGCATCTTCGCTCTGTGAGGTAGCGCCATGGCCGTAGGTCAACTCGCCCACCTCGCCGACACCGTCACCCTCTCCTCCGGCAACTCGGCCTCGGCCACCGTCCCCAACGACGGGTCAGTCGCCGTCGGTGACCTCCTCCTCGCCGCCTGCGTCATGCCGTCCGGCAGCCGGACGTTCTCCATCTCCGGCGGCGCCGGCGCCTGGACCAGCCTCGGCACCGCCATGCAGTCCGGGCATATGTCCCAGCTGTGGTGGCGCATCGCCGAGGCCGGCGACCTCGGCGCGAGCATCACAGTCACCCCGAACACGGGGGCCATCCGCCAGGTGCTCCTCCTCGGCCGCGTCCGCGGCGCGCTCGCATCCAACCCGATCGCCTCCGCGTCCAACACGTCCGTGGCCGCCACCACCAAGACGACCCCGTCCCTGGGCTCAGTGGGCGCGGCCAGCCGCGAGATCGGCATCGTCTGGGACTCCCGCGGCGCCGCGACACCGCAGACGGCGGCCTGGACCGCGCCCGCGGGGCACACCCGCCGCGCGCAGGCCTTCACCACCTCCGGCAGCGGCGCTTGCTCCGGCGCGTGGGGCGACTCCGACGCCACCGTGTCCGGGACGATCGGCTCCCGCGTCTGGACGGCCGACCAGTCCGCCCTCGGCTCCGCCTGGACTCTCGCCATCGCCCCGGGGGACCAGGTCGTCTCCCCCGCACTCCTCGCGTCCACCGCCACGCTGTACGCGGCCACCCTGGCCCCGGGCGCCGCTACCTTGGCGCCCGCGCGCATCGAGTCCACCTCGACGCTGTACGCGGCCGCCGCGGCCCCCGGTGCCGTCACAACCACGCCCGCGCGCATCGAGTCCACCGGCGCCCTGTACGCGCCCGCGCTCACCACCGGGCCGGTCACCGCGACGCCGGGACGGATCGAGTCCACCGCGGCCGTGTATGCCCCGAGCGTCGGCCTGTTCGACCCGGACATCACCCTGACCGTCGGTGCCCCGGCCGCGCGCTGGGCCGTCGCCGCCCCTACGCCAGGCTGGGAGGTTCGAGCACCGTGGTGATCCCCGCCAGCAGCCTGGAGTACGTCAGCGTCGCCGTGACGACCGCGCCCGCCGGCATCGACCTCACCGGCACCGCGCCGCAGTTCGCGTTCCTCCCCGCGGCGAACCGGGCGAACCCCAGCTCTGGCCAGTGGGTCAACGGCCAGTGGGACGGCAGCAGCACCGCACGCGTTCTCGTCGGGCCCGACGGCGCCGCCACACTCACCCGCGGTGACTGGCACGTCTGGATCAAGATCGACCCGCCCAACGACGAGCTGATCGTTCGCCGCGCCGGAACACTCACCGTGACCTGACGCGTCACGAAACGGCAACTCGGCCACGGCCGACGCCCGGCCCCGCGCATGATGCTCCCTCACCACCACCGCACTGGGGGACCACATGCACGCCCGCGCCACAGCCGCCTGCACCACGGCACTCCTGCTCGCCCTCACCGCCTGCAGCAGCACCCAGGACGACAAGCCCGCCGTCAGCCCCTCGCCGAGCACCGCGCAGTCCTCAGCCTCCGCGAGCGCCTCACCCAGTGCCACCCGCGCCGCACCGCTCGCCTTCGGCCAGACGGTGACCACCAGCGCCGCGCAAGACGGCTCCGTCGCCACAGCCACGGTCATCGGATACCAGCAGGGCGTCAGGGCGCAGCAGAGCGCCGACGAGGAGAACGGCACCGACGGCTACGTGTGGGCAGCTCTGGAGCTCAAGGTCTGCAGCACCAAGGGCACCGTCAGCACGTCGCGGTTCCCCTGGGTCCTCTCCTACACCGACGGCACACGCATCGAGCCCAGCGGCACTACGTTCGGTGACTTCCCCAAGCCGGAATACCCGTGGGAGGCCACTGTCAAGGAAGGTGACTGCGTCCGCGGCAAGACCGTGTATGCCGTGCCCTCCGCCCAGCGGCCGGCCAAGGCCCTGTACACCACCAAGCTCCTCCCCGAGCCTGCAGAGTGGACCGTACCGGCAACATGACGAGGTGGCGGCCGTGGCCGGTAACCCCCGCAACGGGCGCCCGTACCGGACGCTGTGCGCCCGACAACGGTCCCTCGGCTTGCCCTGCTGGATCTGCGGCCAGGACATCCCGTATGAGATCACCGGCCCCGAAGCCGGCCGCCACCCGGCCGCGTTCACCCTCGACCACCTCGTCCCCCTGTCCAAGGGCGGCGACCTCCTCGATCCGGCCAATGCCCGCAGTGCGCACCGGCGGTGCAACTCCCGCCGCGGCAACCGGCTAACCGTCCGTACACCCGGGACGTCAAGGAGGTGGTGACGTGCTCACCGTGGATGAGGCCATCGGCAACGCCGCCCGACTGCTGCAACAAGCGGAGCTGGAGACCAATCTCGCGCTGATGGAGAGGCTCGACCAGCTCGCCTGCTCCTGGCTGTCCACCGCCAACCTGCTGATGGAGCGCGAACGCCAGGCGTGAGGAGGCGGGCTGCATGCTGTACGTCGTGACCGGCCCTCCGGCTGCGGGCAAGAGCAGTTGGATCGCCGCCCGCGCGCAGGCCACCGACATCGTCATCGACCTCGACCGCATCACCCTCGCTCTCTCCGGGCCGGGTGCCCCCAACTGGAACCAGGACGAGATCCTCCGGAAGGTCTCCCTCCGGGCGCGCTTCGCCGCGATCGATGAGGCGGTCAAACACCGTGAGGCCACCGACGTCTACCTGATCCACACCATGCCCAGCGCCAAGGCCACCGCCCGGTACACGCGACTCGGCGCGAAGATCATCGTGGTCGACCCCGGCCGGGACATCGTCATGCAGCGCGTCCGCGACATGCGCCACACAGGCATGGAGGCGGTGGCCACCCGGTGGTACAGCCGGCGGGGTAGGACCGTGGGCGAGCGCACCGGTACGCAGGCCTCCCGCCCCTGGTAGCCCGAGCGGCAGCCGCTCCCCCACCCCACCGCCTGCCCCGGCCCGCTGGGCCGCGCGGCGCCGAACCATGATCGAAAGCTCATCACGGATCGCGACACTGCGACCCCCCGACCCCCCGGGGGGAGGGGCCTATGGCCGTCGAGGATTTCAAGGCGCCGGGCGACCCAAACCGCACTTGTCGCCCGGTTTTTTGCGCAGGCCGATTTCAAGATCTACTTCGGGAATGGCAGCGTTCCTGATTTAGCGACTCTCCGTAACCGTCACACACTGTCACGGGGGAGGTGGCCAAGATCGATAACGAGCAGGCCACCCGGGAGGAGATCCTCGCGCTCGGCGTCGCGCACCTCGCGCCCGGGCTCTGCGCTCTCGCGATCACCCTTGCCCAGCACCTCGATGACGCGGAGGCCCCGACCAGCGCGGCAGTGGTCGGCCGAGAACTGCGGGCCACTCTCGACAAGCTCCGCGCGGTCGCGCCCGGCAAGGCGGAGGGGGATGAGCTCGATGACCTCGCTGCTCGACGCGCCGCACGCCGTGGCGCCTGACCCCCGCGGCGCCCAGCGGCCCCGGCTCCACATCGCGCCGCCCTTCCTCTCTTCCTCCGGCCAAGAGGCCGTCGAGCTCGCTGCCCTCGCCGGGCTGCAGCTCGACCCCTGGCAGCAGCACATCCTCGACCTCGGCCTCGGCGAGCGCGCAGACGGCCGCTGGTCCGCGTTCGAGGTCGCGGTCAACGTCCCTCGCCAGAACGGCAAGGGCGCCATCATCGAGGCCCGGGAGCTGGCCGGCCTGTTCCTCCTCGGCGAGGAGCTCATCCTGCACAGCGCTCACGAGTTCAAGACGGCGATCGAGGCGTTCCGGCGGGTCACGGCGCTGGTGACGAACAGTGACTACCTGCGGAGGCGGGTGGCGAGGGTCCGACGGACCACCGGCGAGGAGTCGATCGAGCTGCTCTCGGGCCAGCGGCTCCGGTTCCTCGCCCGGTCCGGCGGCTCGGGCAGAGGCTTCTCCGGGGACACCAACATCCTCGACGAGGCGATGCACCTCGGCGACGAGGCGATGGGCGCGCTGATGCCCACCATGTCGGCCCGGCCGAACCCGCAGATCTGGTACCTGGGTTCGTCAGGCATCGGAGGGCCGTCCGTGCAGCTCGGCAGGCTCCGGGAACGGGCCCTGCGGGCTTTGGAGGGCGAACCCGACCCCTCTTTGGCCTACTTCGAGTGGTCTATCGACCCCCACCTCGTCGAGTGCCCAGCCAGCTGCACCGAGCACGACGACCAGGGCGATGCGGCGGCATGGGCCAAGGCGAACCCGGCGCTCGGCTTCCGCATCACGTCCGAGCACATCGAGCGCGAGCGGCTGAGCATGTCGCCAGCCGTGTTTGCCCGGGAGCGGCTCGGCGTCGGCGACTACCCGTCCGACCGGACTGACACCTGGTCCGTCATCGGTCAGGATGCCTGGCGGGCCCTCGCCGACAGCGACTCGACACCGTCCGACCCGGTGGCGTTCGCAATCGACATGACTCCAGAGCGGTCACACGCTGCGATCGCCGTTGCCGGGGTGTCTGGCAACGCGGTGCACGTCGAGGTCGTCGACCACCGGCCCGGCGTCGGCTGGATCCTAGAGAGGGCACTTGACCTGCAAGAACGCTGGAACCCGTGCGCTTGGGTCATCGACGGCGGCGGCCCGGCAGGCGCACTGATCGCCGACCTGGAGCGGGCGGGACTCACCGTGACCGTGCCCCGGGTCAGGGAAGTGGCCCAGGCCTGCGGTCAGTTCTACGACGCGGTCACGGAGCAGACCCTCGTGCACCTCGACCAGGCGCCGCTCGCCGCGTCCCTCGCCGGAGCCCGGAAGCGTGAGCTGGGCGAGGCATGGGCCTGGGCCCGCCGCGGGGTCTCGGTCGACATCAGCCCACTCGTCGCCGTGACCCTCGCCGCCTGGGGCCTGCGGACCAGGGACGACACACCAGAGGAGGAGCCGGAGCCGTGGGCCGTCTTTCTGTGAGCCGCGCCGGCCTGGCGCGGGCCGGTACCGTCCTGGGCGGGGCCCTCGTCGCTGCCGGGACCGGCCTCGGCCTCGGCCTGGCCCTCGGCCTGGTCGTAGGCGGGGTGCTGCTGGCCGCGTACTGCCTGCTGGTGGCCGACGTGGACCCGCCGCGACGTGATGGGAGGGGTAGCGGATGACGACCCTGTGGCGGGCGTCCAGAGGGCGCCGGGCTCCGGCCGAGGAGCGGCAGATCGCCTCGTTGGAGGACTACGTCAATGCCGTGGGCGGGGCGTACAACCCTCTGGGGGTGCAGCTGACGTTGCCGGGGCAGGCCGCTGAGCCCGTCCCGAACGACTTCCGGACGTATGCGGTCCGCGCGGCTACGAACGGGGTGCTGTCGAGCTGCATGGACGTCAGGAAGGACGTCTTCTCCTCCGTCCGGTTCACCTGGCAGCGCCTCCACAAGGGCCGGCCGTCCGAGATGTTCGGGACGGCCGACCTCGCCCTGCTGGAGCACCCCTGGCCCGGCGGCACGACCCAGGATCTCCTGGCCCGTGTCATCCAGGACGCCGACCTCGCAGGCAACGCTTACTGGGCACGGGACGGCGACGAGCTCGTCAGGATGCGCCCGGACTGGGTGCAGATCGTCCTCGAGCCCCGGAAGTTCCGTAGCGGGGTGCTGGGCTGGCGCCGGCTGGGCTACCTGTACACCGAGGGTGGCATCCACTCCGGCGCCGAGCCGGTAGCACTCCTGGTCGACGAGGTCGCGCACTTCGCCCCGAAGCCCGACCCGCTGGCCACGTACCGGGGCATGTCATGGATGACTCCGATCCTCCGGGAGACCAGCACGGACGGGCTGATGTCGGCCCACAAGGCGCGCTTCTTCGAGAACGCGGCCACCCCGAACCTTGTGGTCAGCATGCCGCGAGAGATCACCCCGGACGCCTTCGAGAAGTTCGCCGCGAAGATGGACGCGGGCCACAAGGGCGCCCACAACGCCTACAAGACCTTGTACCTGGGCGGCGGCGCCGATGTGACGGTCGTCGGCAACTCCTTCTCTCAGATGGATTTCTCCCGGGTTCAGGGAGCCGGTGAGACCCGCATCGCGGCGGCGGCCGGCGTGCCGCCCGTCATCGTCGGCCTGTCCGAGGGCCTGGCCGCGGCGACGTACTCCAACTACGCGCAGGCCCGCCGCCGCTTCGCCGACGGAACGGTCCACCCGCTGTGGGCCAACGTCGCCGGGAGCTTTGCGCACCTCATCGGGCCTATCGGAGGTTCCTCGCGGCTCTGGTACGACCCCCGTGACGTGCCGTTCCTCCGGGAGGACCGCAAGGACGCCGCCGAGATCGTGTGGCGGCGCTCGCAGACGATCCGCGCCCTGACCGACTCCGGGTACACCCCGGAGTCCGTCGTCGCCGCGGTCGACTCCGAGGACTTGAGCCTGCTGGTCCACACCGGCCTGTTCTCCGTGATGCTCCAGCCGCCGGGGACCCCCGGCATGCCGACCGCCGAGCCGGCGTCACCGACCGACGAGGAGGGCCCGTGATGGGCACAGTCCATGCCGTCGCGCGCGACCTGGTGAGGTCCGCGCCGTTCCGCGCCGAGGCGCCAGCCGGCGGGGAGGCCGACGACGGCCGCACCCTCGCCGGGTACGCCGCAGTCTTCGGCGAGAGCACCGAGATCGACTCCTGGGAGGGCACCTTCACAGAGACGGTCCGCAAGGGAGCCTTCCGGAAGACCATCCGGGAGTCGACGCCGGTCATGCAGTTCGACCACGGCCGGCACCCGCTCATCGGCTCGATTCCGATCGGCGCGATCACCGATCTCCGCGAGGACGACCACGGCCTGTACGTCGAGGGCCGCATCTCCGACAACTGGCTGATGCAGCCCATCCGCGACGCGATCGCCGAGAAGACCGTGAACGGCATGTCCTTCCGGTTCGAGGTGGTGCGCGAGGAGTGGCGCGACGCCGCCGGAAAGCTCGTACCGATCGAACAGGTCGGCGAGCTGCTGTGGATGCCCGGAGACCGAGGTCCGCTCCAGCGGGAAATCATCGAGGTACGGTGCCGCGAGCTCGGCCCCGTAGTGTTCCCGGCCTACGGCGGGACTGAGGTGTCGGTGCGGGCCCGCGGCATGGCCGACGAGCTGGTCCACGACGGCCATGCCGCACGGCAAATCCGCCAGTCCCTCGCTCGGGACGCCGCAGCGCCGGTGGTGCCCGAAGACCCCAACCTGCGCCGCGAGGTGGCCACCTCGCTGCTCTTCGGCCGCCCCGGGCAACCGCGGCGCGGCGACCACCTCGTCGTCGACATCAGCGGCGACATCGACCCGGACCGGATGGCAGTCGCCGTCCGCGACTCGCTCCGACAGATCCAAGGCGCGCCGCTCGCTCCAGAGCACCCGCCTGCACTCAGCACGACCGACGCGCCGCCCGCCGATGGGCACCCGTCCCCTTCCCTGGCCAGTGAGCGTCTGCGGGCGTACATCACCGAGGCCCGGGACCGCATGCGCCAGACGCTGGCGCTCATCGACGCGAAGGACGCGTGAATCATGGAGCTTTCCTACCCCCAGGCGAAGATCCGCCTGAAGGACATTGAGGCCGAGCTGGAGCGCCTCGGCGCCAAGGCTGAGCTGACCGCCGAGGACGAGCAGCAGTTCGACGAGCTCACCCGGGAGTTCGGTGAGGTCGACCAGCACCGCCGGCAGCTGGAGCGGCTGGCAGCGCTGGAGCGGGTCCGCTCCGCCTCGGCGGTCAGCGACCGCCGCCCCTCCGCCACGGCCGTCCGTGCTGCGGCCGGGACGTCGTATGGCTCCGACGGGTACGACCTCGACCCCATCCACAACCCCGATTCCGTAGAAGACCGCCGGTTCCGCAATCCCTGGGACCTCTCCGAGGTGCGCACCTTCTCTCGGTCCAAGGAGGCGGTGGCGCACGAGCTTCGGGCCCGCGCGCTGTCCGCGATCGAGAAGATGGCCGGCGCCAACGACCGCGTCCGGGCCGCTGGCACGAGCATCATCGAAGAGTTCGATGACAGTGACTCCCGGATCGCCAAGCTATGCCTGGCCACGTCTGGCCCGGAGTATCTGCGTGCCTGGTCGAAGGTCGCACGTGGCCGCGGGCACCTGATCTCGCCGGAGGAGCAGGGGGCCCTGGAGCGGGCCATGTCGCTCACCGACAGCGCCGGTGGCTACCTGGTGCCGTTCCAGCTCGACCCGACCGTGATCATCACCGCCAACGGCAGTCGCAACCAGATCCGCGAGGTGGCCCGGCAGGTCGTAGCCACCGGCGATGTCTGGAACGGCGTGAGCAGCGGTGCCGTGTCCTGGAGCTGGGACGCGGAGGGCGCCGAGGTGTCCGATGACACCACGACCTTCGCGCAGCCCAGCGTCCCGATCTACAAGGCGTCCGGCTTCGTCCCGATCTCGATCGAGGCCCTCGAGGACGAAGCCAACGTCACCATGGAGGTGGCCCGCCTACTGGCGTTCGGCCGCGACGTCCTGGAGAGCGCGGCGTTTGCTACCGGCACCGGCTCCGGGCAGCCGACCGGCATCATCACCGCTCTGACCGGCACCAGCTCGATCGTCACCTCGACGACCACCGATACCTTCGCCGCGGCGGACATCTACAAGGTCGACAACGCGCTGCCGGCTCGGTACCGGGCCAACGCCGCGTGGCTGGCGAACAGGGCCGTCTACAACCTGATCCGCCAGTTCGACTCCGGTGGCGGGGCACAGATGTGGGAGCGCATTGGTGCCGACGTACCCGGTCAGCTCCTCGGCCGTACCGCCCTGGAGTCCGAGGACATGGATGGGACCGTGACGGCCGCGGCGGAGAACTACCTCGCGGTGTACGGCGACTGGTCGAACTACGTGATCGCTGACCGGGTCGGCGTCACCGTCGAGTTCATCCCGCACCTGGTCGGCTCCAACCGGCGGCCTACCGGTCAGCGCGGCTGGTACGCGTACTACCGCGTCGGCGCCGACTCGGTGAACGACGGCGCGTTCCGGATGCTCAACGTCACCTAACCCTGCAGTGCCCCCGCCGTGCCGGCGGGGGCCCGCCTTCCGGAAGGAGAACTGATGCGCAACAGCCTGTACGGCCTCGCGCGGGCCAAGGTCACGTTGACCGTCGCAACCCGCACGAACGGAACGGTCAACGGCACCACTGTGGATCTGAACGAGAACAAGGACGCCTGCCGGTCGGCAATGCTCATCGTCCACACCGGGACGATGACCGACGGCTCGCACGCCGTGATCCTCCAGGAGTCCGACGACAACAGCGCCTGGGGCACCGTGGCGGCCGCCGACCTTCAGGGCTCGGCACCGACGCTGGTGGCGGCCGACGACGACGTGCTCTACGAGCTGGGCTACATCGGCTCCAAGCGCTACCTGCGCGCGTCGGTGACCACGTCCGGCGCCACGTCGGGCGGTACGTTCGGCGCGACGATCGTGCGCGCCTTCCCCCGGCGCCGGCCGATCTCACACAGCTAGGGACCCTCCATGCCGATCAAGCGATGCAAGGCAGCGTTCACCATCTGGATGAATGGATCTCCGCGGGTGTATTCGGGGGGCCAGCTCGTCGACGAGAAGGATCCGGTGCTGCGCACCCATGGTCATCTCTTCGAGGACGCCGACACCCATGTTGCGGCGCGCACAGCGCGGGCCGCCGAGATGGCCACGGCTGTCCCCGGTGAGGCTCGCACGCTGGGCGCCCCGCCGCCGCCTCTGCGGTACGACCCGGGCGCCGACAATGTGAAGGATGTCCTGGCCCGGCTGGCCGGTGTCGCGGACCTCGACGAGCGCCGCCGGATCCTCGACGCCGAAGCCGAGGGGCAGGCGCGCGCCGGCATCCTCAAGCACCGCGGTGACCTCCTCGGCGAGGTCGACCCGGAGTAGGAGCGAGTCGTGCCGTTCGATCTCGGGGACGCGGTCCGCCTGCGCGCCGACTGCTGCGACGCGGGTGGCACGCTCACCAACGCCAGCACCGTTACCCTCACCATCACCCTGCCCGACGGGACTACCACGTCCCCGGCGGTCACGAACCCGCCCAGCGGCACGGGCGAGTATGCCGTCGACTACACCACCGTCCAGGCTGGCCGCCACGCGGTCCGCTGGACATTCACCACCCCGGCCGCGGCATACACCGACGTGTTCGACGTCCGGGCTGCCGAGCCGCTGCTGATCCTGTCCCTGGCGGACGCTCGCCAGCACCTCTCTCTCCCCTCTGACGACACCAGTCACGACGAGGAGATCCGGCCCTGGCTGGAGTCGGTCACCGAGCTCGTCGAGGCGCTGTGCGGGCCGTGCGTCCGCCGGACCGTCATCGAGGATCACACAGTGTCGGCCTGGGGCGTGGCCGCGCTGGCGCTGCGCCGGACCCCGGTGCTGTCGGTGACGTCCGCCGCGGGGGTCCTGGCCGGTGGCGAGACGTATGCCGGTGCCGAGCTGCACGCCGACTCGAACGGCATCCTGCGGCGTCTCGACGGCGGCCTGCTGTTCGGGCCGCTGCTGCGGGTCATCTACGTGGCCGGCCGGACCGTTGTCCCGTCCAACCTCAGCGCGGCAGCGCGGATCATCCTCCAGCACCTGTGGCGCACCAAGTACGGGGCGAGCCGCGCACTGTCCGGGCTCGGCGGTGGCGAGGACTTCTCGGTGACCGAGCCGGTCGCCGGGTTCGGGTACGCCATCCCGAACCGGGCCATGCAGCTCATGGAGCCGCACCGGCTCCCGCCGGGGGTGGCGTAGATGGCGACCTCCGCCGTCCCGGCCGCGGTCGCCGGGCTGCTCACCATCCTGCGGTCCGCGCCCGGGCTGCATGGCGTGACCGTCGTGGACGGTCCCCCGACGAACAACCTGACCGGAGGGGACTGGCTGTACGTCGGGCACCAGCCGGGGGCGGACGCCGCTGTGAGTCTGAGCCAGGCGTTCGCGTCGGCCGGAGCCCGGACCCGGGACGAGGACATCGAGATCGCCTGCTACGCCGAGTCCCGAGCCGGCGGCACCGACATGGCCGCCCGCCGGGCCCGGGCGTTCGAGCTCCTGGCCGAGGCCGAGAACGCGCTGCGCGCCACCGACGCGGCCCCCGAGGCTCCCACCCTTGGCGGCGCCGTGCTGTGGGCGCACCTCGTCACCGGCGACCTGTACCAGCTCCAGTCAGACGGCGTGCTGGCTGGCATCGCATTCACGGTCCGATGCCGGGCCCGCATCTAAGGAGAAGGCCCATGGCCAAGGTCCGCTACGTCGGTGACGTCCCGGTGACCGTGCCCGAGCTCGGCGGGCGCACCGTCCAGCCCGACGAGGTCGTCGAGGTCCCCGATGACCGCTACGACGGGTACGTCTGCCAGCCCCCCAACTGGGAGGGCGTCGAGGAGCCGAAGACCGCGTCGAAGAAGGCCGCGGCGAAGAGCGAGAAGGGTGACGTCTGATGGCGATCGGATCCGGCCTCGGCGGCCAGCTCGGCATCGTCGCCGAGTCCACCTACGGCACGTTCGTGGCACCGACCAAGTTCCTGGAGTTCTCCAAGGAGTCCCTGGTCCTGAAGAAGACCACGGCCCAGTCAGCGGGCATCGCCGCGGGCCGGCTGCTGCCTCTGTCCAACCGGCGCGTGCTGACCCAGCTTGAGGCCACCGGGTCGATCGACATGGAGGTCACCAACAGCGGGATGGGGCTGCTGCTGCAGGCCCTCATGGGTACCACGGTCACCCCGGTGCAGCAGGGAGTCACGACCGCCTACCTGCAGACCCACACCCTCGCCGACTCCTTCGGCAAGTCGCTCACGATTCAGAAGGGCGTGCCGCTCACGACCGGCACGGTGACCGACAAGAGTTTCACCGGCTGCAAGGTGACCGGCGCGGAGTTCTCCTGCGAGGTCGGCGACATGCTGACGTCGTCGTGGGAGATCGACGGCAAGACGTGCGACGAGACGCAGACCCTGGCCACCGCCAGCTACCCGGCCCGGAGCCCGTTCCACTTCGGGCAGCTCACCGTCAAGACCGGCACGTTCGCGTCGGAGACGGCGCACGACGGCGTCCGCAAGGTGAGCGTGAAGATCGAGAGGCCGATGGCCACCGACCGGTTCTATGCCGGGCAGTCGGGGCTGAAGAAGGAACCGATCGCCAACGACCTGGTGAAGATCACCGGGACGATCGAGATGGACTACGTGTCCACCACCCTCGATGACCTGCACACCTCGGATGCGGCGACGTCGCTGGTCCTGGAGTGGGTCGGCGCCAACATCGCCTCGACGTACTACGAGACGTTCCGGATCACACTGCCCGCCATCAAGATCGATGACGCGCCGCCGAACATCGACGGCTTCGAAGTCGTCAAGCCCAGCTACGGCTTCACCGCGCTGTACGACGGCACGAACCAGCCGTCGATCGTCTACATCTCCACCGACACCACGGTGTAGCCGTGACCCGGGACATCCGGATCATCAACACCGGGACCCTGCTCGAACTGTCCCGGCGGCTGCACGCTACGGCCGGCGCCCCGGTCCGTGCCTCCATGCAGCGGCGGATCCGGCGGGCCGCCGAGCCGCTGCGAAACGACCTGCAGCGCACCGTCCGCTCGCTGCCGATCCGCAGCGCGGGCGGCGCCGGCCGCAGCGGCCCGTCACCGACCACCCGGCCATTGCGGGCCACGATCGCCGCGGCGATCCGCATCTCGGTCCGGGGCACCGCCAACCCGGGGGCCCGGGTCTGGATCGACCGGGCCGCGCTGCCCCCCGACCTGCGCAACATGCCCACGGTCTTGAACTCGGGCCGGATCCGGCACCCGGTGTTCGGCAACCGGCGCCGCTGGGCGACCCAGACGACCACCCCGCTGTGGTGGGAGTCCACGATCCGCCGGCACCGGCCCCGCATGGAGCGCGAGGTCGAGCGGATCCTGCACGACGTCCGCCAGCGCCTCGAATGAAGGAGAGCTCCCTTGATCATCGTGTACCGCCCTGCCGACGGCGAGGAGCAGCACTTCGACGCCCGGTCTGTACGGACGTCGGAGGCACAGATCGTCGAGCGGACCACGGACATGAAGTGGGCCGACCTCAAGATCGGCTTGCGCGACGACGACCCGACGGCGCTCCGCGGAATCGTCTGGGTCCTGATGAAGCGGTCTCAGCCGACTCTGCGTTGGGCCGACTTCGACCCCACCGTCGACGAGCTGTACAGCCGCTTCGATGCGCGCGAGGTCGCCGCGTTCGCCGCGGACATCGCCAGCCTTCCCGAGGAGCGGCAGCCGCAGGCAATCGCTGACCTGCGGCACTACGCCGCGGACCCGGACAGCGTTGACGAGGCGCTTGCCGCCGCGGCCGCGCCCCCAAAAGAGACGGCGGCGGACTCGCCGAGCGACGGCTGAGGTACCTCGGGCTGTTCGCTCACCTTCTGCACCTCGGGCCTCGTGACGTCGACGAGCTGACCGTCGACGAGTTCGACGTGCTGTGCGACTGGATCGACCGCCACCAGACCGATGCAGCGAGGGGGTCCAGTGGCTGAGCGCATGGCCTTCATCCTCGACGGCGACGACAACCTCAGCCCGGTGTTCCGCCGGATCGGCGAGAGCGCCGAGCGCTTCCACCGCCGGCTGAACGATGCGGTGGACGAGTCAGGGGGCGAGCTCCGCGCCTTCACCCGCGCGGCGGGCGGCGGCCTGCAGGAGCTCGGCCGAGACCTCGGCGACGCGGGCCACGCCGCGACCGAGATGGGCGACGGCGCCCGCCACGCCGCGCCCGCAGTCCGCGAGCTGGGCGACGCGGCGCACCATGCGAACGTCCAGGTGGAGCAGTTCACTCGCGATTCCGCAGGCCGGGTCCGTGACCTGCGCGGCCGGTTCGTCACAGCTGCGCAGAGCGCGGATCTACTCGCCCGGGAGGCGGCCGGTACAGCCGTCGAGGTCCGGGAGGTGGGCGACGCATCGGAGCACAGCTCTGTGCGGGTTCGCCACCTCGGCGACGGTGCCGACCGTGCCCGCCCCTCCCTGACCCGGCTCGGTTCGTCCGCCGGCGCAGCGGGTGCTGAGCTCGGCAGCAGTGGCGGCGGTTTGGGCGGAGCCATGGGGGCCGTGGCCGGGATCGCGGCGCTGTCTCTGCTGCCTGCACTCGGCGCCCTGGTCCCCATGATCGCGGGGCTCGGTATCGCCGCGATCACCATGAAGCTCGGGTTCGACGGGGTCGGCGAGGCCGTCGAGGCTGCGGGCAAGGGGAAGAAGGAGTACGCGGCAGCACTCAAGGGCCTGACTCCCGAGGCGCGCGCCTTCACCAAGGAACTCGTCGCGACGAAGAAGGAGTTCTCCGGGCTCGGCGACGAGGTCCAGAAGGCCATGTTGCCCGGTTTCACCCAGGCGCTGAAGGAGTCCGGGCCGCTGCTCAAGATCGTCGGTAACGCGGCGACCATCATGGGCAAGGGGTTCGGTGACGCGGCGGCCGGGGTCGGCCGGCTGCTGAAGGACTCCGGGTTCCAGCAGGATCTGTTTCACGTCCTGCAGCTCGGCGACAGGTTTGTACGCGAACTGAGCAGCGGACTCGGCGGCCTGACCACGGGGTTCTTCCGCTTCGGCGCAGCGAGCGAGCCCACCCTGAAGTCATTGTCCGGCGGGCTGCGCAGCCTGCTCGGCGAGGGGCTGCCCTCCATGTTCCAGGGGCTGCAGACCGGAGTCGACGGCTCCAGCCGCTTCCTGTCCGGCCTGTTCACCATGCTGACCACCACCCTCGGCGCCCTGGGCAAGTTCGCTGGCGAGGTCGCGCGGACCTTCGGCCCGTCCCTGGGTGAGGGCTTCATCCTCACCGGCAACCTGCTGAAGCTGGCGCTGGAGGGGCTCGGTGCCGCCGTGCGGTTCGCCTATCCCTTCTTCCATGACCTGGAGTACGGGATCAAGTCCGTGTGGCTGCTGCTCGAGCCGTTCGCCGTGGCGGCGAAGTCGGCCGGCCGCGCGATGCTCGACGCGTTCCTCCCCGCCGGCTCCTCCGTCGAGAACATCCGCGGCCCGCTGCAGCGTCTGCACGAGTCGATCGAGCGGAACAAGCTTGGGATCATGGAATACGCGAGGATGTTCGGCAGCGCCCTGATGGCCATGGCCGAGGGTGCCTTGCGGACCCTGCCCTACATCGTGTCCGCTTTCAATGGATTCGCCACCATGGCCGTCGACAGCGTCGGCATGGTCGTCGACGCAGCGACTGCGTCTTTCGGGTGGATCCCCGGGCTCGGCGACAAGCTGCGTAACGCGAGCGCTGAGTTCAACACGTTCCGCAACAACTTCGTCGGTGGCCTGAACGCCGCCGAGGAGAAGACGCGCAGTTTCACTCAGGAGGTCGCGCCGCGGCTGGCCGAGAACCGGCTGAAGATGAACATCTCCAGCTGGGAGCAGCAGATCGCGGTGGCCAAGGGCGAGTTGTCGTCGGTGCCCGCCTCGAAGCGGTCCCAGCTGCTGGCGCACATCTCCGACCTGGAGGCCAAGGCAGCCAAGGCGCGGGCCGAGCTCGCCTCGATCCACTCCAAGACCGTGACCGTGACGGTCGTGTCCCGGAACCTGATCGACTCCTCGCTGAACAGGTCCCGGATCGTCAACGGCGTACTCACGCGCGCCGGCGGCGGCATCGTCCGGGGCCCGGGCACCAGCACCTCCGACAGCGTCCCCGCCTGGCTGTCAGACGGCGAGTACGTCCTGAAGGCGTCCGCGGTGTCCCGGCTCGGACAGCCGTTCCTCGACACCCTGAACGCGGGCCGCATGCCGACCCCGGTGGGGGCCCCGGCTGCGGCCGGTGTTCTGCCTGCCGCGCGCAGCGGGGTGGTGTTCGCTCCGCAGATCACCGTGCAGGGTGCGCTCGATCCGCTCGCGGTGGCCCGGCAGATCCGCGAGCTGATGCTCAAGCTGCAACGCGACTTCGGCCTACCGACTGGGGTGATCATGCAATGACGGTGAGGATCGCGCTGCGCGTCGCGTTCGGGTTCGCGCCGCTGGCCACCTCGGTGACCTGGACCGACATCAGCCAGTGGGCCGACCTCGCCTCACAGATCCGCCTGACCCGGGGCGCCTCCGACGAGCTGGCCCAGACGCAGCCCAGCACCATGAGCCTGACCCTCGACAACACCGACGGCAGGTTCACCGCTGAGCTGGCCAGCTCGCCGTACTACCCGTGGGTCCGCCCCGACTGCCCGATCCAGCTCGGCGTCATCACCCTGTCGGGGAAGAACTACGTCCGGAACCCGGGCTTCGAGAACGCGAGCATGGACCAGTGGGCCAGCAGCACCACCTCCCCCGTGTTCGCGGTCATCCCCGACAACGGCAAGGCGCACAGCGGCACGTACTCCCTGGCGGTGGGCTGGAACAACACCAGTACCGGCGGGGTGATCGAGCAGACCGTGTACGGCCTGGACGTCGGGGTGACGTACACACTGTCCGGCTGGGTGTGGGTGCCGGTCGGCTCGCCCTCGGTGCGCTGGCTGATCGACGGGGGCAGCCCGGGTACAGCCTCGGCCGTCACCGGCGCCTGGACGCAGATCACCAAGACGTTCACCGCGACGAGCACCAGCCACACCGTGCAGCTCACTACGACGCTCACCTCGCCGAGCATCGGGAACTCCGTCTGGCTGGACGACGTGCAGGTCGAGGTCGGGTCGTCCGCGACCTCACTCGACAGCGTCGGGGCGCGGGTGCACTGGCGGTTCTACGGCGTCGTCAACCAGTGGAACCTCGGCTGGAAGGGGCTGCAGCCCGTCGTCGACCTGACCGCCACCGACTTCTTCAAGATCCTGTCGAAGCTGCCGCAGCTCGACACGCTCCTGGCGGAGGAGATCAAGGAGCTGCTGCCGGTCATCTACTACCCGTTGACCGAACCCTCGACGTCCGTGTCCGCCGGCGACATCGCAGGCACCGGCGCGGGCAGCCTCGTCCAGGCGCAGGTCGGCACCGGCGGCACCGTCACGTTCTTCGAGACGGCAGGCCCCGCGGCCACCGGGGTGAACGTCCTGAAGTTCGCGCCGGCCGGGGCCGCAAACGGGATCCGCCTCGACGCCTACATGGGCGCCTACGCCGAGGAGCAGACCACCCTCACGAACATCACGTTCGAGTGCTGGTTCCAGACGTCGACCGCGGGCCGCTACTTCATGGCCGCCCGGTCCAACACGTTCCAGCACGAGATCGTGTTCGGGCTGACCGGCTCCGGCTATCTGATCATCGAGCACACCGGGAGCGGTGGCACCCGGACCGTGAGCACCGTCAACGCGACGAACCTCGCTGACGGGACCTGGCACCACGTCGTGTACGACGAGCTCAACCAGGACGTGTACATCGACGGCGGCGCGCCGATCTCGGTCACGGTCACCAGCATGCTGGCCCTGCGGTACCTGTCCATCGGCGGCTACCCGGACCAGCTATGGGACGGCTCCGTCGCCCACGCCGCGATTTACACCGGGAACGCCACGCCGACCCTGATCGCCGACCACTACGACGCGGGCACGACCGGGTACGCCGGTGAGGACGCCGACGCCCGGATCCTCCGGCTCTCGGGGTACGCAGGCATCGCCGCGATCGACCCCGTCGGCGACTTCTCGGCCGTCGCCTCCCAGGGCGCCGGCGGGTCCAGTGCCCTAGAGATGATGCGAGCCGTCGAGTCCACCGAGGGCGGCCGGCTCGCCTCCCACCGTGACGGCCATGCACTGCTGTTCCAGAGCAGGACGATCCGCTACAACGCGGCCCCTGCCCTGAGCATCGACTACGGCGAGCTGGAGACCGCAGACGTCTCCCTCGCCGACGACGACCAGAAGCTGGTCAACCAGTACAAGGTCGTCCGGCCTGGCGGCGCCACCCAACGTGTCGTCGCCGCCGAGTCGGTCGCCGCGTTCGGCCCTGCCCCCAAGGAAGACACGATCCTGAAGATCACCGACGGTGAGGTCCTGGACGCGGCGAACTGGCGGGTGTCCCGGTACGCGGTGCCCAGGCCGGAACTGCGCGAGCTGCCAATCCAGGCATACGCGCAGTCGGTGGCCACCTACCGGATCCTCCTGGACGCGGACATCTCCACCGTCCTCCAGGTCACCGGCTTTCCGGCGTCGGCACCCGCCTCGACGGCGACCGCGGTCGTCGAGGGCTACGTCGAGGAGATCGGCCAGGAGCGGCACCGGATCCAGTTCCACACCTCACGCGCCCAGACGGACGCGGTGTGGACCCTCGACGACACCACGTACAGCGTGCTCGGTACGTCCACCAGGCTCGGCTACTAGGGAGGCGCCCGTGAAACAGCAGACGCCCGTCCGCCGGACGGAGTCCTTCTATCTGCCACCGCCGAGCCTGCCGGCCAACGCGTGGGACTTCGTCCCGCCGGCCGAGCGGGTGTGGCGCTGGTACGAGCACACGACGCAGCGCCGGGTCGTACCGCCCGCGGGCATGCTGATCGGAGCGACGGTTCAGGCCCGCATCAACCACGGCCGGTGGGTCGCCGACTGCCTGTGCGGCAGTGCGCAGGTGGTCACCCCTGGCGACCCGCGTTTTGCCTGCCCGGAGTGCGGCTGGGGGTGGGCTCGCATCGTCTTCCCCGAGAGGGTTGCCGAGGCAGAGGCGGCCGTCACCGCCCGCGCCCCCCATGAGCAGAACTGGTGGGCGGCCGACGACGATTCGTGGGACCGGCCGCGGCCGACACCGCCGGCCCGGGACAAGCCCGGACCGCCTACGCGCGGTGGGCCCGGCGGCCAGCCTCCGACGGACGACACCCGGCCGACGAGGGTGAGGTAGCCGATGGCGACACCGCGCACCTGGGTCGTCGGCGAGGTCGTGACCGCGGCCCTCATGAACCAGGAGATCCGCGACCAGATCACCCTGCTGCTCAACCCGCCGATGGCCGTCCTGAAACAGACCGTCACGCAGAACGTCGCGAACGGAACCTGGCAGACCCTCACGTTCGACAGCGAGGTCATCGACTCGTACAACGGCCACTCGACCGTGACGAACACCTCGAGGTACACGTGCCAGCTCGCGGGCTGGTACCGGGTCACCGGCCGCGCCGCGTTCGCGATCAACGGCACCGGCTCCCGAGGGGCACGTGTCCACATCAACGCGGCGTTCATCCAGGGCGGCGCGTCGCTGTACGGCGCCGGCACCCTGATGGGCATCCCCGAAGCCACCCACGTTCTGCAGCTGGCCGTCGGGGACTACATCGAAATCGCCGGCGGCCAGAACAGCGGCGGCACCCTGGCCACCGCGTTCGTGAACGAGGGAGCCAGCATGATGTACGTCGATTGGATCCACGCATGATCACCTGCGCCTGCGGAGCCCCGCCTGTGGTGCAGTGGCAGCGCCGCGCCCGGCCCGACGAGGGCGGCCCCGACGACACCGTGCCCGTCTACGCCTGCGCCGACCACGCGCTCGACCCGGACGCCAGCACCCTCCTGCACCAGGCCTCGTGCACCGCCGGAGAGACCGGGCCTGTCTGCACCTGCACGCCGGAACCGATCGGCGACCCCATGGCCGCCCGGGCCTGACCCCGCTCACAGCCCCGTGCCGTTCGGCCGGGGCTTTCCTCATGCCCTGGAGGCCTCATGTCCGCAGGCGCGCAGTTCTACCCCGGGGCCTCGACCGCATACCGGTACGACGGCCGTTACCCCGGGCTGATGCAGGAGATCAACTGCTGCGTCACCCACACCACCGAGGGCACCACGCTGCCGGACTACGACGGCGGCGCCATGGCACCCAACACCACGATCCTCCCGGACATCCCGAACAAGCGGATCAAGGTCTACTGCCACTTTCCGGCGGACATGTCCGCCCGGGCGCTGGTCGATGACTCCGCCACCGAGGTACGGACCAACCGCAACAACGCGCATCAGGTCGAGCTCGTCGGGTCCTGCGATCCGAAGCGGCGCACCAGCTGGGGCAATCTCCGCGCTGGCGTGGACTACATCTACTGGCCGGAGGCACCGGACTGGCTGCTCCAGGCCTACGCCCGCTACATCGCCTGGCTGAACACCGAGCACGGCGTGCCCCTCGTCTCGACGCCCCGCCCATGGCTGCCGTACCCGGACAGCTACGGCAACAGCCGCGGGCAGCGCATGCCGCTCGCGGAGTGGGCCAACTTTCGCGGCCACTGCGGCCACATGCACGTCCCCGATGGCAACGACCACGGCGACCCCGGCGCAACGCGCATGGACCTCGTCATCACCTACGCGCAGCGGCTCGTGTCCGGCGCCGACCCGTCCGAGGAGGACGACATGCCCACCCCGCAGGAGTACGCCGAGGCCGTCTGGCGCCACACCGAGACGAACGCGGCCACCGGCAAGCCGGTCGACATGGGCGCGGTCATGGCGTGGATGGACAAGGTCCACAACACCCAGACCGAGACGATCACGCGCCAGAACGCCGCCACGAACGCCGCGATCACCGCGCTCGCCACCCAGCTCGGCCAGCGCGAGGACGTCAACACCGCCACGGTCGTGGCCGCCGTCCAGCAGGCCATCGCCGATGCCGTCGTTCACGTCGACGTCGACGTGACCGGAACCCCTACCCCCAAGGAGTCCTGATGACCAACCCGTTCCCCTCCTCCGACGTCATCCTCAAGACCGGAAAGATGTACGCCAAGGACCTCACCGAGCGCGTCCTCTGGACCGGTGCTGTCGCGGTCGGCGGCGTGCTCGTCGCGTCCGGCCCGGCCGACATGTTGCACGGCTCCTTCTGGCAGTCCGTCGGCACTGCCGGGATCATCGCGGCCGGCACCCTGGTGAAGGGGTTGGCAGCCAGACTCTTCGGCGACCCGAACTCGGCGTCGACTGCCAAGGGGATCTGATGCGCGGCGCCTGGCAGAAAGCCGGGCGCCGCCTCGGTTACCGCGGCGCCGCGCTCCTCATCGCCGGGGTTGCCTGGATCAACTACGGCGTGGGCCTGCTGAATGACCCGCGTTTCGGCACTGCCCGCGGCGCGACCGCGCTCACCTCCTGGGCCCCGCTGTCGGTGTGGGCGTGGGTGTGGGTCTGCACGGGCGTCGCTTCGTGCGCAGCCGCCGTCCTCCGGTCTGGGCAGGACTGGTGGGGGTGGCTGAGCGCGGCCGCGATGCCCGCAATCTGGGCCGTCGCCTATACCGGGGCCCGGATGCTCGGCGAGTTTCCGCAGGGCTGGTACTCGGGGATCACGTGGGCCGCGTTTCCCGGACTCCTCGCCGTGCTGGCCGCAGCGACCCGTCGGCTGGTCACCATGCACCGCGAGCTCGCCAAGCTCCGCAGCACGGCCGCCGACTGTACGAGGGGGCGAATACAAGGGGGGGCCGATGCTCACTGAATCCACCACCGGACTGATCGCGATCCTCGTCGGGGGTGGGGTGTCCATCGCAGTCGCCTGGATCTCCCGACCTCACCCGGCGCCGGCCGCAAGACCGGAGGACGGTCCGGACCTGACTACGATCGCGGGTATCGCCGCGGTCGTGGCCCAGCAGGGCGACCAGCTGCGTGACGCCGGGGACCGCATCGATGATCTCGAAGCCGCCCGAGAAGCAGACGGCCGAGTGATCCGCGCGCTCCGCCGTTACGTGGCCCAGCTGCAAGAGGCGTTCCGCCAGCTGGGGACCGAGGTACCCGAACCTGCACCGGACGACGCCCCGCTGATCAAGGGATGACCAACGCCCCCTCTCGCCTTCGGGCGGGAGGGGGCGCCTTCGTGCGTTCGGGGTCTACGCTGGTTTCGTGGGCCGCCAGCTCCCGACAGTCGGCGGCCCATCCTCACCCCTTCAGGGCGCCGACCGCTTGCGCGCGTTCTCGCAGCTCCCGAGCAGCGCGCACCGTCGCGTAGGGCTTGAGCCTCAGCATCATCACCTCGAAGTGCTCGTCGCCCCGCGCGGACGACAGAGCCTCGTAGTCATCGAGGAACCGATCCCACGAGTCGCACGCCGCCTCCACGTGACCGATGGCCAGCTGCCGCTGCGCGAGCACGCCGTAGGCGTGAAGACGGCCCTGCCTCTCGTTGGCCGGCTGGATGCGGATCGACTCGCGCAGGGTGCGCACCGAGCCTGGGACGTCCTTCGACTCGTTCTGCACGTGCGCGACATGGAACAGGTAGGCGGTGCGGTCGTACCCGCCGATGCTCTCCCTGCGATCGTCCGCGCGCGCCAGCGCTTCCTCCGCCTCCCGCAGCCGGGCGAACGCCTGCCGCTTGTCGCCGACCATGGCGGCCCCGTGAGCCTGCTGCCCGCGCAGGAACGCTACGAGCCGGGGCCCGGCGACAGGGGCAGCCTCAGCCGCGGAGTCGGCCAGCTCCAGAGCGCGCCGCCCGTAGCCGAGGTTCGACGCCTGGAGCGACATGCCGCGCAGCGTGCGGCAGTACGTGACGTGGTCCTCCGCTTCCCCAGCCAGTCGGAGCGCGGACACGTAGTAGTCCTGGCCGAGGCGGTGCTGCCGCTCGTACATGGCCATCCACCCGGTCAGATAGACCAGGTCGGACGCCGCGGCAAGGAGGCTTCGCCGCACCGGGGCCGCGGCTTCGGCTTTCAGCCACGGGCCGACGGTGTTGACGAGGAAGGCAGCCGCCATCGGGCGAGCGTGCCCGGCGCCGAGCTCGTCGAGGATGTCGGCGATCCGGTCGGTCATCGTCTGGACTGCGGCCACCTGTCCCTGGCCTACCCGGGTCGTGCCCTTGCCTGGCCCTATCGGGTCAGGGCTGTCGGCTAGCGCGAGCGTGGGAAACAAGGGCAGCGAGAGGGCCGCGGAGAAGACTCCGGCAGCGATCACGCGGCGTCGGGATGGATCCATGTCTGCCCTTCCGAGGTCGACCAGGTCTCGGACAGTGTCCGGCTCCTCGCCGCCTGGCGGTGGCGTGAGTCCCGCCTCGGCGTAGGTGACTGGCCGGGCGAGCTTGCGCTCGAACGCCTCGACAATCAGAGCCCTGACCTGCGGGCGCGGTTGATGCCCTGCGATCCACTGCGATACGGCAGGCTGCCCGTACTTGAGCGTGAGACCAGCCTCTGCTCCGATCCGGTTGACGATCGAGGCGAACTGTTGCCGTGACCATCTGGCCTGCTCAAGCAGGACGGGTAGGCCGGTGTTGGGCGTGCGTGAGTGGTGCGCCATGAGCAGCTCCCGACCGATGCATGGCTTGCATACTTCTCCGACCCTCCAACGGTACTCGCGGGCTGGGGTGGTGGGGTTACCTCTTCGTACCGAGCACTGGCTGTGCGGGAGTTCTCCTCCCGCCGACGACGGTAGGGAGCCGCGGCATGAGAGTCCGGGAGAGCGGTCCGGACACGGCGTTCAACCACGTTGCGCACAGGCTGCTGCGTAAGAAAGTCCGCGACCGGCAGTCGCAGCGCGAAGGCGAGCTCATGGCTGTCGTGGCCGAACCCGTCAGGGTCAATGGGCTGTCCTGCTTCACCGAGGTCGCGTACATCCGTGGCGCTGACGGACGCGAGTTCACCGCTGACCCGACAAAGCTGGAGCAGCTGTGAACACCGCGGTGGGTCAGACCTGCGCCCGCTGCCACCGTCAGATCCAGGCCGGCGGCCAGAAGGTCATCCGAGATTCGACCCCCGGCGCGCAGCCGAACGTCTGGGCCCACGACATTCGCGACCCGTCCTGCCGGCCCCCGGCCGGCGCTCGCTGACTCCCGCCCGCTGCCTGCAGTCCCTCAGCGGGCCCGGGCGGGTCCATCGCACCATCGGAATCTCACCGAGGAGCAATGCCATGAGTTCTCCTGCCTGCGGCAACCGCCCCACGCCTCCCCCGCCGCCCTGCGACGCCAAGGGGCCCGTCGCTCCCCCCGGAGCCACCCTCACCGCGATCCGGCCCCTGACCGCCCGGGACCTGCTGACCGAGCAGGCGTTCACCGGCCTGGTGGCCACCGTCCGGGACAACAACCCGGGCATGGAGCAGCCGCTGGCCGAGCGGATCGTCGTCGAGGGGGTCGCGTTCATCGCCACCTGCGCCGCCAACCCGGGGAAGCGCCTCGCCCCGTCCCCGGTCGTCGACGAAGGCTGGCACGCGGCCATCCTCCACACCAAGCTGTACGCCGAGCTGTGCGCGCGGCTGGGTGGGTTCGTTCACCACTTCCCCGAGCGGCCGAACAACCCGACCGGGTTCCGCCCCGACGTCATCGAGTACACCCTCGACACCATGCGCGCGACCGGGTACGAGCCCGACGTCGAGCTGTGGGCCGGACCGACGGAGACCACGGTCACCGTCGGCGGGCAGACCTGGCACACCCCGATGCCCGGCGGCTGCGGCCCGATCAACCCGGGTGGCTGCGCCACCCACGGCGGCGGCGAGGAGGAGTAGTTTCGGCGCACGCCGACGAGAGGGTGAGGGCATGACTAGCAGTGAGGCTTACGAGCTGCACGCCGCCATGAGGCAGTACGGGATCCCTGGGGTTGTGGCCCCGGTGAATCCGCACCGCCACGATGGCAGGTGGATGGTGGTCGACGAGGATGGTCAGGTTGTGACGGCTTCGGTCCAGGCCCGGGTGGCGGCGGCACGCTCGAGGCGCCCTGCGCGGGGGTTCATTCTCTCGCGGTGACCCGAACAGGTAGCCCCGGCCGGATGCGTCTGGCCGGGGCTTCGTCGTGGCTACGCTGCGCAATGTATCGCTTGAGGCGTCACAGCTCAGATTCCGGGTTGCCGGTGCCGGTTCCTCCGGAGACGAGGAACGACAGCCGGGCCTCGACCATGTCCGCGAGCAGCCGCTGCCCGCCGGGCGGCAGCGTGCCCGCTTCGACCAGCTCGTCCAGCGTGAACGCCCTCGGCCGCACCACCCGCAGGGACAGGCAGGCCGAGCCGACCGCCACGGGCGGCAGCACGGCGTGCAGCCGGGTGCCGTCCGGCATCCGGGCGTCCACCCAGGGCCGGGCGTCGTCCAGGCGCCGGCCGGCGACGGCGGCCAGCCGCTGGGCGAGCCTGCGCACGGCATCGGCGTCGGCGAAGGTCACCCCGGTCAGCTCGAGCCCGCCCCCGCGGTCCACCCACACCCGGTCCGGGGCGGCCACCAGGACGTCGGTGACCTCCGGGTCGGCGAGCAGGGCCTCCAGCGGCCCGGCGCCGACCAGCTCGGACCGCAACTCGGCCGCCACCCCGAGCACTTCCGCGTCTCCGAGCAGCCGGCCCTGTGCCCGCAGGGCCGCCGCCACCCGGGCCGGGGTCGGCTCCGCCCCGCTCTCGGCCAGCCGCCGGCGCACCGCGTCCAGGAGCACGGCGCTCATGCCGTCACCCCCTGGGCGGGGCCGAGCGCCCGCCGCCAGAAGCCGTCGCAGAACCGGGCCAGCGCTCCCCGGCCCTGCCCGCCCGGCGGTTCCCCCTCGGCGACCCGCCCCGGGAGCCCCACCTCGACCGGCACCTCCCCGGCGAGCGGCACCCCCAGCAGCCCGGCCACCGCCTCCGCGTCGAGCCCGCCCGGACAGCGGCCCCGTACGACCACGCGGACGTCCCGGGCCACCATCCGCACCCCGGCCGCGACCCGGCCCGCCGCGGCCACCGCCCGCAGCTCGCCCGGCACCACCATCAGCACCAGATCCAGCTGGGCCAGCGCCTCGGCCACGGCTTCGTCCACGCGCCGGGGCAGGTCGACCACCACCACCCCGCCCCGGCGGCGTGCGGCGGCCAGCACCGAGCGCATCGCCGCGGGCGGCACCACCACCCGGTCCCCGCGGTCCCAGCTGAGGACCCTCAGGGCGTGCAGCTCCGGCAGGGACTCCTCCAGCGCTCCGGCGCCCACCCGGCCCCGCGAGCCCGCGAAGTCCGGCCAGCGCAGTCCCTCGGCGTTCTCGCCCCCGAGCAGGACGTCCATACCGCCGCCGAGCGGATCCCCGTCGACGAGGATGGTCCGCTCCCCGGCGCGGGCCGCCCGGAGGGCGAGGGCGCACGCGAGGGTGGAGGCTCCGGCCCCGCCGCTGCCGCCGATCACTCCGACGGCGAGGGCCGGTTTGCCGGCGCCCTCCACCACATCGGCGATGCGGTCGACGAGCCGGCTCTCGGCGTCGGGGAGCCGGAGCACCTCCTCGGCGCCGATCTCCACCGCCCGCCGCCACACGAGGGGATCGTCCGGATCCCGGCCGACGAGCAGCACCCCGCCCCGACGCGGAGCGCCCCGCACCCGGCGGGCGGCGTCATCCCCGACGAGCACGAGAGGCGCGGACTCCCATCCGACGTCCCCGCCCGCCTCCAGGGCTGCTACGGAACCGCTTTCGCCCCTCCCGGCACCCCCGTCGCCACCGCCTCCGCTTTGCTCGGGCACCGCATGGTGCACATGCGGCTCGGCGCCCGCGGCCGCGCACAGCCGCAGCAGATCGTCGAGCAGCAGCGGGTCCTCGGTGACGATCAGCGGCCGCCCGCCACCGGGCACAGCCCCGTCCGGAGCACCCGATGGCCTGATTCCGCCTGCCTCCACGCGCTCCGGCAGTTCACACGACTTCGATCCAGCCACGATCTCCGCCCCCTTCTCACTGCAAATCCCGGCACCGCGGACTTCGCGGCCGGAATCACCGTGAGGCCATCCGGAAAAAGAAGTGGATCTTGCCCGAAAACTGTGGACAACAGGAGCCCTGTGAATAACTCCATCACCCCAACAGGTGAGTTCACAGCGCGGCGGAACCACTACGCAGCGTCACGAGTCTGGAAGGGTGAGGGCCTTCGCCGCGCAGGGCCCACCGAGGAAGGGGGGCCGCGGGAATGGTCACTTGGGGCCGAAGGCAGGGACGCGAACCGCGTCCGGACATGCGACGACCCCCGCCGGGGGGGAGAGCGGGGGTCGTCCCCACGGTCCGACTCGGGGGGGGGAGGAGCCAGACCGGGTTAGCACGGTCGCGAACGATCCGTGACTTCCATGGTGTACCCGAGAGCCTTCTCAGGCAAACCCACGCGCCACACCTTACGCCGAATGGTGGGCGCATATGCTCGGTGCGTGGAAATCCAGCCCTTGCCGCACTCGTCGCCCCGCACCGCAGCCTTCTTCGACCTGGACAAGACGGTCATTGCGAAGTCAAGCACTCTGACGTTCAGCAAGTCCTTCTACCAGGGCGGCCTGATCAACCGCCGCGCCGTGCTGCGCACCGCCTACACCCAGTTCATCTACCTGGTCGGCGGCGCCGACCACGACCAGATGGAACGGATGCGTGAGTACCTGTCCTCGCTCTGCAAGGGGTGGAACGTCCAGCAGGTGCGGGAGATCGTCGCCGAGACCCTGCACGACCTGATCGACCCGCTGATCTACGACGAGGCCGCCTCCCTGATCGAGGCCCACCACACGGCCGGCCGCGACGTGGTGATCGTCTCGACGTCCGGCGCCGAAGTCGTCGAGCCCATCGGCGAGATGCTCGGCGCCGACCGGGTCGTCGCGACGCGCATGGTCATCGGCGAGGACGGCTGCTTCACCGGCGAGATCGGGTACTACGCGTACGGGCCGACCAAGGCCGAGGCGGTGCGGGAGCTCGCGGAGTCCGAGGGGTACGACCTCGCGCGGTGCTACGCGTACAGCGACTCCGTGACGGACATCCCGATGCTGGAGGCGGTCGGGCACCCGCACGCCGTCAACCCCGACCGGGCGCTGCGGCGGGAGGCGGTGGCCCGGGAGTGGCCGGTGCTCGTGTTCAACCGGCCGGTGCGGTTGAAGCAGCGGCTGCCGGGGCTGTCCATGCCGACGCGGCCGGCACTGGTGGCCGCGGCGGCCGTGGGCGCGGCAGCCGCCACCGCGGGGCTGGTGTGGTACGCCAGTCGGCGACGGGCCAGCGCACTGGCCGCTGCCGCCTCCGCGTGACCGCCTCCGCCTGACGGCCTCCGCCTGACCGGCTCGCGGCGGGCGGGACCGCCTCCGCCTGACCGACTCGCGGCGGCGCCGTCCGGCGCCGCCGCCCGGTGCCCCGGCGGGATGGCACCGCCCCTGAGCTGCACGAACAATCCCTGTCCGGTTCGCCCCACGGTGTCCTGGAAAGTAAAAAAAGCAGGCAGGGGTTCCGCTTGTCAGCGAAGCGGAGTACAAAGGAGTCAACGGCCCGCGAGACCAAAGAACATCCGAGAGGATCATCTTTAAAACGCAGTAAGGCCCACGGACCGAAGCATGAACGCCGAGCACCCACGCGACGTCGACCCGTCGATTACGGGCCAGCCGCACCAGGTGACGGGCAAAGTTCCCGACCTGATGGGCAACCATCGAGGACGCTTGGTAACTGGGCGTGAATGCCAGCGGCGACACCAAAGCAAGACGGTGTCGCCGCAACCCTGTGCCGGGACGGAACACCGGGCGACAGAGCGCCCGGGCGCGACGCCACGGCGGAACCGGTTACGCCGCGCCGCGCTGCAGGGCCTCACAGACCGCCGTCGACTCGCGGACACCCAGCTCGATCGCCCGGCCGCAGTGCGCGATCCACGCCGCCATCCCCTCCGCGGTCCCCGAGACGTAGCCCTCGAAGGCCGCCAGGTAAGCGTCCCGCCCCTGCTCCGCGTGGCCGACCTCCGCAGGGCAGATCGCCTTCGGGTCCAGACCGCTGTTGATCAGTACGATCCGCTCCGCGGCCCGCGCGACCAGCCCGTTGTACGAGCCGAACGGCCGCAGCGCCAGCAGCTCGCCGTGCACCACCGCCGAGGTGATCAGCGCCGGGGCCGAGCCGCCCGCGATGATCAGCCGGGACAGGCCGTCCAGCCGGCCCGCCACCTCCTGCGCACTCGGCAGCGGCGCGGTGACGAACGGTTCGTCCACCGGCTCGCCCGCCAGTCGCGGGCGGCCCACCACGTCGCCCTCGGCGGTCGACCCCGATGCCACCAGGTGCAGACGCGCCAGCACCCGCAGCGGCGACTGCCGCCAGATGCTCAGCAGTTGCCCGGCCTCCGCCGTCAGGCGCAGCGCCGCGCCCACCGTGCGCGCCTCCGCTTCCGCCCCGAAGTCGGTGCGGCGGCGCACCTCCTCCAGAGCCCAGTCCGCCCCGGACAGCGCCGCGCTGCCGCGCGCGCCGCGCAGTGCGGCCTCCGAGGTGATCTCCCCGCTGCGCCGGCGCATGACCCGGTGGCCGTAGACCCGGTCCACGGCCTTGCGTACGGAATCCACGGATTCGGCGACGCCCGGGAGCGAACCGAAGGCGGCCAGCGGGTCAGAAGCGCTACTCATAAGTAAGGAGCCTACGCACTGCGGGTCCGTAGCACCGACCCCTCCTTGGAGTGGTCTTCTTCACTTACAAGCACCACGCAAAGCGACAAGGCCGCTACTCTTGGTGAACATGAAGATCGCTTTCGTGGGAAAGGGCGGCAGCGGCAAGACGACCCTGTCCTCCCTCTTCATCCGCCACCTCGCAGCCAATGAAGCCCCCGTCGTCGCGGTGGACGCCGACATCAACCAGCACCTGGGCGCCGCCCTCGGACTCGACGAGGACGAGGCCGCCGCGCTGCCCGCCCTGGGCGCGCACCTGCCCCTGATCAAGGAGTACCTGCGGGGATCCAACCCGCGCATCGCCTCCGCCGACACGATGATCAAGACCACCCCGCCGGGGACCGGCTCGCGCCTGCTGCGGATCACCGAGGACAACCCGGTGTACGAGGCCTGCGCGCGGACGCTGATGTTCGACGGGGAGCCCGTACGGCTGATGGCCACCGGCCCGTTCACCGAGTCGGACCTCGGGGTGGCCTGCTACCACTCCAAGGTCGGGGCGGTGGAGCTCTGCCTCAACCACCTGGTCGACGGCCCGGACGAGTACGTCGTCGTCGACATGACCGCGGGCTCCGACTCCTTCGCCTCGGGCATGTTCACCCGCTTCGACATGACCTTCCTGGTCGCGGAGCCGACGCGCAAGGGCATCTCCGTCTACCGCCAGTACAAGGAGTACGCGCGGGACTTCGGGATCGCGCTCAAGGTCGTCGGCAACAAGGTGCAGGGCACGGACGACATCGAGTTCCTCCAGGACGAGGTCGGCGAGGACCTGCTCGTCACCGTCGGGCACTCCGACTGGGTGCGGGCGATGGAGAAGGGCCGCCCCGCGGCTTTCGAGCTGCTCGAAGCGAGCAACCGGCTCGCCCTCCAGGCCCTCCAGGACGCGGCGGACGACTCGTACGCCGACCGCGACTGGGAGCGGTACACCGCGCAGATGGTCCACTTCCACCTGCGGAACGCGGAGAGCTGGGGCAACGCCAAGACCGGGGCCGACCTGGCTGCCCAGATCGACCCCGGTTTCGTCCTGCGGGAGAGCCCGGAGTTCCCTACTCCTCGCCCGACTCCTCTTCGGCCGGCTCCGCAGCCGGCTTGACCGCGGGGGCGGCCGGCTTGGCCGGCGGCCCCGCCGTCAGGAACTTCGTCCAGCCCTCCTTGGGCGCCTCGCCGACGTCGAGGCCGCGCATCCACTCCAGGGTCTTCGGGTCCTGGGCGTCCAGCCAGTCCACCAGCTCGCGGAACGGCACGCAGCGGACCTCCTTCTGCGTGCACATCGACTCGATCGAGTCCTCGACGGCCTTCATGTACGTGCCGCCGTTCCAGGACTCGAAGTGGTTGCCGATGATCAGCGGGGCCCGGTTGCCGGTGTAGACCCGGTCGAAGGCCTGCTGGAGGCCCTCGCGCATCTGCTCACCCCAGTACGCGTGCTGCGAGGGGTCGCCCTGCGTGGTCGTACCGGACTGGTTGACCAGGTAGTTGTAGTCCATGCTCAGCGTGTCGAAGGCACGGCCGGGCATGGGCACGAGCTGCAGCGGGACGTCCCAGAGCCCGTCCGTCTTCTTCGGCCAGATCTGCTTGCTGATGCCGCTGGAGTCGTAGCGGAAGCCCATGTCCTTGGCCGCCAGCATGAAGTTCTTCTGGCCTTCGAGGCAGGGGGTGCGGGCGCCGATGAGCTCCTTGTCGTAGTCGAAGGGGAGCGGCTCCATGCCCTTGAGGTCCGGCGTGTTCGTCTTCCAGCTCTTGACGAACGACTTGGCCTGGTTGATCTCGCTCTTCCACTCCGGCACGGACCAGGTGCCGACGCCGCCGTCGGGGCCGCAGAAGTGGCCGTTGAAGTGCGTGCCGATCTCGTTGCCTTCGAGCCAGGCCCCGCGGACCTGCTCGGCCGTGTCCTTGATGCCCTGGACATCGCCGAAGCCGATGTCGGAGCGGCCGGACTCGTGCTGCGGGGCCGTATAGAGGGAACGTTTCTCCTCCGGGAGCATGTACACGCCGCTCAGGAAGTACGTCATCCGGGCGTTGTACTTCTTGCCGACCTCGCGGAAGTGCGAGAAGAGCTTCTGGCTGTCCTCGCCGGCCCCGTCCCACGAGAACACCACGAACTGCGGCGGCTTCTCGCCGGGCTTCAGCTTCTGCGGCTTCCGTACGTTCGGCTGCGCGCCCGTGTACGCCGTCGAGCCGTCGCCGATGGGCCGGTTGACGCTCCCGGGGGCGGCCTCCGGTGCCGCCGCGCCCTTCTTGCCGTTCGGGCTGCCGGGGGACGGCTTGGCGGGTCCCGAGGTGCTGCACCCGGCGACGCCCAGCACCAGCGCCGTGGCGACCAGGCCGCCGGCGATCTTCTTCGTGGCGGCGATCATCCGTCCACCTCTCCTCGCAGTTCCATCGCGGGTCTTCCGTGCCGCAACGTCCCATGCGGTCCGCCGTGAAGATGATGTGACAAGCCGTACAAAATGCTTAATCACCCCTGGGCGCTAATTTCTAGGCCATTTGCCCCCATTCCCTATCGCGATCCTTTACTCTCCATTACCTTTCATTTACTGAGTGTTGAGACTCCCGCCGCTTCATCCCTCCGCAGAGGAGACGGGACCTATGACAGCCACCTCCCCCAAGGCCGAAGGCGCGCCGCACAAGGGCCATCGCGCCGATCTCCACGCCGACCTGTCCGCATCCCTGACCGTCTTCCTGATCGCCCTGCCGCTCTCCCTCGGCATCGCGCTCGCCACCGGCGCCCCGCTCCAGGCGGGGCTGGTGGCCGCGGCCGTCGGCGGGATCGTGGCCGGGCGCCTGGGCGGCACACCGCTGCTGGTGAGCGGACCCGCGACGGGACTCACCGTCGTCACCGCCGAGTTGATCCAGCGCTACGGATGGCGCACCACCTGCGCCATCACCGTGCTCGCCGGCTGCTGCCAGCTCGGGCTCGCCGCGCTGCGCACCGCCCGCTCCGCGCTCATGGTCAGTCCGGCCATCGTGCACGGCATGCTCGCGGGCGTCGGCGTCACGATCGCGCTGGCCCAGCTGCACATCGTCCTCGGCGGCACCCCCCAGAGCTCCGCCCTCGCCAACGTCCTGGGTCTGCCGGGCCAGTTGGCGAACCTGCAGCCGGCGGCGGTCGGCATCAGCGCCCTGACCCTGGTCGTCCTGCTCGGCTGGCCGCGGGTGCCCGGCCGGATCGGGCTCGCGCTGCGCAAGGTGCCGGCCGCGCTCGCCGCCGTGGCCACGGCCACCGCGTTCGCCGCGCTGTCCGGGCTGACCCTGCCCCGGGTGGACCTGCCGTCCTGGCGCAGCCACGCCCTGCCCGAGCTGCCCGAGGGCCCGGTGCTCGGCATCCTCGCGGCCGTCCTGACGGTCACCCTGGTCGGCAGTGTGGAATCCCTGCTGTCCGCGGTCGCCACCGACAAGCTGATCGCCTCGCAGCGGCGTACGGGCCAGCGCCCGCCGCGCGCCGACCTCGACCGGGAACTGCGCGGTCAGGGCGCGGCGAACGTGCTGTCCGGGCTGCTGGGCGGGCTGCCCGTCGCGGGCGGGGCCGTCCGCAGCGTGGCCAACGTCAAGTCCGGGGCCGTGAGCCGCCGGTCGGTCATGCTGCACGGGCTCTGGATCCTGCTCGCGGCCGCCCTCCTCGTCCCGGTCCTCGACCTGATCCCGCTCGCCGCGCTGGCCGCCCTGGTGATGGCGCTCGGCGTGCAGATGGTGAACGCCACGCATCTGCGGACGGTCACCCGGCACCGCGAGATCGCCGTGTACGTGACGACGATCGCGGCCGTGGTGCTCGGCGGGGTCCTGGAAGGGGTCGCCGTCGGCATCGCGGTGGCCGTCGCGATCGCCCTGCACCGGCTGGCCCGGACCCGGATCACGGTCGAGGTGCAGGACGGTGTCCACCGGGTCTGGGCGCGCGGACAGTTGACCTTCCTCGCGGTACCGCGGCTGAGCCGGGTGCTGAACCAGATCCCGCCCGGCGGGCGGGTGGTGGTGGAGCTGGACGGCTCCTTCATGGACCACGCGGCGTACGAGACGCTCCAGGACTGGCAGCACGCCCACCTGGTGCACGGGGGCTCGCTGGAGGTCACCGGCCGCTCCACCACCCGGATGACCGGGGCGGACCGCGCCGACCGGGCCCACCAGGGACATCAGGCGCACCAGCCGCACCGCGGCGATCAGCGCTCCCACCACCGAGGGGCCCATCGCGGCGGCCACCAGTGCTGCCGCCCCTGGACCCCGTGGATGAACCACTGCGACCACCGGCCGGCGGCCGAGCCCACGATCCCCGGCGCTGCGGCGGCCCCCGACGCGCTGGAGGCCATGGAGGCCCCCGCTCCGGCCCCGGCCCCGGCCCCGCGCCGACGGGGCGCCGGCCAACTGGCCAGCGGGATCAGCGCCTTCCAGCGGGACACCGCACCGCACGTCCGCGAGGAGCTGGCCCGGCTGGCCCGGGAGGGGCAGCGGCCCTCCCAGCTCTTCCTGACCTGCGCGGACTCCCGCCTGGTGACCAGCATGATCACGGCCAGCGGCCCCGGCGACCTGTTCACGGTGCGCAACGTCGGCAACCTGGTCCCCCTGCCGGGCGCCGAGGCCACGGACGACTCGGTCGCGGCGGCCATCGAGTACGCGGTGGACGTGCTCAAGGTGGACAGCATCACGGTGTGCGGGCACTCGGGCTGCGGGGCCATGCAGGCGCTGCTGAACTCCACGCCCGGGGGCCCGATGACCCCGCTGCGCCGCTGGCTGCGGCACGGGCTGCCCAGCCTGGAGCGGATGGCCAGCCGCCACCACGCCTGGGCCCGGATCGCGGGCCGGCTCCCGGCGGACGCGGTGGAGCAGCTGTGCCTGACCAACGTGGTGCAGCAGCTGGAGCACCTGCGGGCGCACGAATCGGTGGCCCGGCGGCTCGCGGAGGGCACGCTGGAGCTGCACGGGATGTACTTCCACGTGGGCGAAGCGCAGGCCTACCTGCTGTCGGAGGGCGAGGACTTCTTCGACTGCCGGGTCTTCGACAGCGTCGGGCACCAGGCCGGGGAGCACGCCGAACCGCATGGCGTACCGCAGGCCGGCCGGAACCTGGGGCAGCACGCCGGACAGCACGTCGGGCAGCACGCCTGAAAGAGATGACCGGATGATGACCGAATCGCCGTGACCGGCGGATCCTGATCATGGACGCGAACGAACCGGTAACCTCCGGTATCCGTGTCACAGAGTGGCCCCTTCCCGCACCCTGCAGCGGGAAGGGGCCACTCTGCACGTCCGCCCGGCCGTGATATAGGTCTAAACCAATTTTCGGCTACCCCTTGTCACCAGGGCCGCTGACTGATGAGCTATGCCCGGGGACACAACGGACACCCTGGGAAAGGGAGATGTCGTGAGCAACGAAAGCCTGGCCAACCTGTTGAAGGAGGAGCGCCGATTCGCTCCTCCCGCCGACCTGGCCGCCGCCGCGAACGTGACGGGGGCTGCGTACGCACAGGCCGACGCGGACCGGCTGGGCTTCTGGGCCGAGCAGGCCCGCCGCCTGACCTGGGACACCGAGCCGACCGAGACGCTCGACTGGACCAACCCGCCCTTCGCCAAGTGGTTCGCGGACGGCAAGCTGAACGTCGCGTACAACTGCGTGGACCGGCACGTCGAGGCCGGCAACGGCGACCGCGTCGCCATCCACTTCGAGGGTGAGCCCGGCGACAGCCGCTCGATCACCTACGCCGAGCTCAAGGACGAGGTCTCCCGGGCCGCCAACGCCCTGACCGAGCTGGGCGTCCAGGCCGGCGACCGGGTCGCGGTCTACCTGCCGATGATCCCCGAGGCCGTCGTCGCGATGCTCGCGTGCGCCCGCGTCGGCGCCGCCCACTCGGTGGTCTTCGGCGGCTTCTCCGCCGACGCCGTGGCCTCCCGCATCCAGGACGCCGACGCCAAGCTGGTCATCACCGCCGACGGCGGCTACCGCCGCGGCAAGCCCAGCGCCCTCAAGCCGGCCATCGACGAGGCCGTCGCCAAGTGCCCGCAGGTCGAGCACGTGCTCGTCGTCCGGCGCACCGGCCAGGACACCGCGTTCACCGAGGGCCGCGACGTCTGGTGGGACGAGATCGTCGGCCGCCAGTCCGCCGAGCACGCCCCGCAGGCCTTCGACGCCGAGCACCCGCTGTTCATCCTGTACACCTCGGGAACCACGGGCAAGCCCAAGGGCATCCTGCACACCTCCGGCGGCTACCTCACGCAGGCCTCGTACACCCACCACGCCGTCTTCGACCTCAAGCCGGAGAGCGACGTCTACTGGTGCACCGCCGACATCGGCTGGGTGACCGGGCACTCGTACATCGTCTACGGACCGCTCGCCAACGGCGCCACCCAGGTGATGTACGAGGGCACGCCGGACACCCCGCACCAGGGCCGGTTCTGGGAGGTCGTGCAGAAGTACGGCGTCACCATCCTCTACACCGCGCCCACGGCGATCCGTACGTTCATGAAGTGGGGCGACGACATCCCCGCGAAGTTCGACCTGTCGAGCCTGCGCGTGCTGGGCTCGGTCGGCGAGCCGATCAACCCCGAGGCCTGGATCTGGTACCGCAAGCACATCGGCGGCGACCGCTGCCCGATCGTGGACACGTGGTGGCAGACCGAGACCGGCGCCATGATGATCTCCCCGCTGCCGGGCGTCACGGAGACCAAGCCGGGCTCCGCCCAGCGCGCCCTGCCCGGCATCGGCGCCACCGTCGTGGACGACGAGGGCCACGAGGTCCCGAACGGCGGAGGCGGCTACCTGGTCCTCACCGAGCCGTGGCCGTCGATGCTGCGCACCATCTGGGGTGACGACCAGCGCTTCGTCGACACCTACTGGTCCCGCTTCGAGGGCAAGTACTTCGCGGGCGACGGCGCCAAGAAGGACGACGACGGCGACATCTGGCTGCTGGGCCGCGTCGACGACGTGATGCTGGTGTCCGGCCACAACATCTCGACCACCGAGGTGGAGTCGGCCCTCGTCTCGCACCCGTCGGTCGCCGAGGCGGCCGTGGTCGGCGCCAAGGACGAGACCACCGGCCAGGCCATCGTCGCCTTCGTGATCCTGCGCGGCAGCGCCTCCGAGACCGACACCCTGGTCGGCGAGCTGCGCAACCACGTCGGCGCCACGCTGGGCCCGATCGCCAAGCCGAAGCGGATCGTCCCGGTCCAGGAACTGCCGAAGACCCGCTCGGGCAAGATCATGCGGCGCCTGCTGCGCGATGTCGCCGAGGACCGCGCGGTCGGCGACGTCACGACCCTGGCCGACTCCTCGGTCATGGACCTGATCCAGAGCAGGCTGCCGTCCGCCTCCAGCGAGGACTGAGAACGACCCTCCCGGGACGGACCCGAGCTGCACCGACCGAGTGAAAGGGGCATCCGGCGCGTCGCGCCGGATGCCCCTTTCGCACATAAAGTGAAGATCGCCGGATACGTCCCCGCGCAACCCTGTAAAATATGCGAAGCGTAAAAATGCAAGTCCACAGGGTGCGCCGGGAAGTCTGGTCGGCAACGAGTTCCACCATGCCGTCCAACCCACCCGGAGGTGTCCCCCGTGGCCGCGCCCAGCCCCACCGACCGCCACAGCCGCAGGTTCCTCGGCAGGCTCTCCCTGCCCGAACGGCGCTTCGTGGCCGACGCCCTGCGCGCCGAGACCGTCGGCGGCGTGCTCCTGCTCGTGGCCGCCATCGCCGCCCTGCTGTGGGCGAACATCCCCGCCCTCTCCGGCAGCTACGCCGCCGTCAGCGACTTCCACATAGGCCCCGCCTCCCTCGGCCTGGACCTGTCGATCCAGCACTGGGCGGCCGACGGGCTGCTGGCCATCTTCTTCTTCGTCGCCGGCATCGAGCTCAAGCGCGAGCTCGTCGCGGGCGATCTGCGCGACCCCAAGGCGGCCGCCCTCCCGGTGATCGCCGCCGTCTGCGGCATGGCGATGCCCGCGCTGGTCTACGTACTGGTCAACACGGCGGGCGGCGGCTCGATGAGCGGCTGGGCCGTCCCGACCGCGACCGACATCGCCTTCGCCCTCGCCGTCCTGGCCGTCATCGGCACCTCACTGCCGTCCGCGCTGCGCGCCTTCCTGCTGACCCTCGCCGTCGTCGACGACCTCTTCGCCATCATGATCATCGCGGTGTTCTTCACCAGCGAGATCGACTTCCTGGCCCTCGGCGGCGCGGTCCTGGGCCTGGTCGTCTTCTGGTTCCTGCTCCGCAAGGGCGTCCGCGGCTGGTACGTGTACGTCCCGCTCGCCCTGGTCATCTGGGGCCTGATGTACAACAGCGGCGTCCACGCCACCATCGCCGGCGTGGCCATGGGCCTGATGCTCCGCTGCTCCCGCAGGGAAGGCGAGGAGACCTCCCCCGGCGAGCACATCGAGCACCTCGTGCGGCCCGTCTCGGCCGGCCTGGCCGTCCCGCTCTTCGCGCTGTTCTCCGCCGGGGTCTCGCTCTCCGACGACGCCATCGCCCAGGTCTTCACCCGGCCCGAGACCCTCGGCGTCGTCCTCGGCCTGGTCGTCGGCAAGGCCGTGGGCATCTTCGGCGGCACCTGGCTGGCCGCCCGCTTCACCAGGGCCGAACTCAACGAGGACCTGGCCTGGCCCGACGTGCTCGCCGTGGCCTCCCTCGCCGGCATCGGCTTCACCGTCTCGCTCCTCATCGGCGAGCTCGCCTTCACCGGCGACGAGACCCTCACCGACGAGGTGAAGGCCGCCGTCCTGTTCGGCTCCCTCATCGCCGCCGTCGTCGCGAGCGTCATGCTCAAGCTCCGCAACCGCACCTACCGGGCCCTCACCGAGGACGAGGAGCGCGACGAGGACCTCGACGGCATCCCGGACATCTACGAGCAGGACAAGCCCGAGTACCACCTGCGGATGGCGAAGATCTACGAGGCGAAGGCCGCGGAGCACCGGCGCAGGGCCGAGGCGGCCACGGCCGCCGCGCTCGAAGCGGCCACCGGGTCCAGCGCCGAGCGCGACCGTCCGGCATGATCTGAACTGACGCCGTGCCGGGCGAAGGACAGCCGCCGCGCAGGGCGTCGACAGCAGACGACGGCAGATGACAGAGGGAGAGAGCGATGAGCGCAGTGGACCAAGGGGCGCAAGGAGCCGAGCGCACACTCGGCCAGCTGGTCGCCTCGGCCACCGCCGAGATGTCCGCCCTGGTGCACGACGAGATCGCCCTCGCCAAGGCGGAGATCCGCCAGGACGTCAAGCGCGTGGGCATCGGCGGCACCGCCATCGGGATCGCAGGGGTGTTCGCCCTGTTCGCCCTCCCCGTGCTGAGCTTCGCCGCGGCGTACGGGATCCACAACCTCGGGCTCGGGCTGGCCTGGTCGTTCCTCATCGTCGGCGTGGCGTTCCTGCTGCTCGCGGGCTTGCTGGCGCTGATCGCCGTATCGAAGTTCAAGAAGGTCAAGCCGCCGGAGAAGACCATCGCCTCCGTCAAGCAGACCGCGGCGGTCGTCGGGACGCTCAAGCCCCACTCGCGGTCGGTGAGTGACCAGGCCGTGGGTGTGGCACGCTCGTCCTCATGACAGCGCCCTCACCGGACTCCAGCACTCCGCCCACCGCCGCGACGGCGGTCCGGATCGATGTGCCCGGCGGGAGGGCGGTGACCCACCGGGACGTCGCGGCCAACGGGGCCCGGTTCCACGTGGCCGAGATGGGCGACGGACCGCTGGTCCTGCTGCTGCACGGCTTCCCGCAGTTCTGGTGGACGTGGCGGCACCAGCTGACCGCGCTCGCCGACGCCGGGTACCGGGCGGTCGCGATGGACCTGCGCGGGGTGGGCGGCAGCGACCGCACCCCGCGCGGCTACGACCCCGCGAACCTGGCGCTGGACATCACCGGGGTCGTACGGTCCCTCGGCGAGCCGGACGCCGCCCTCGTCGGGCACGACCTGGGCGGCTACCTCGCCTGGACCGCGGCCGTGATGCGGCCCAAGCTGGTGCGCAGGCTCGTGGTCTCCTCGATGCCGCACCCGCGGCGCTGGCGCTCGGCGATGCTCTCCGACTTCGGCCAGACCCGGGCCAGTTCGCACATCTGGGGCTTCCAGCGGCCGTTCATCCCGGAGCGGCAGCTCGTCGCCGACGACGGGGCGCTCGTGGGCGAGCTGATCCGGGAGTGGTCCGGTCCTCTGCCGCCCGCGGAAGAGGACCTCGAGGTGTACCGGCGCGCGATGTGCATCCCGTCCACCGCGCACTGCTCGATCGAGCCGTACCGCTGGATGATGCGGTCCATGGCCCGGCCGGACGGGCTCCAGTTCAACCGCCGGATGAAGCGGCCGGTGCGCGTGCCGACGCTGCACCTGCACGGCTCGCTCGACCCGGTGATGCGGACCCGGAGCGCGGCCGGCTCCGGGGAGTACGTCGAAGCCCCGTACCGGTGGCGGCTGTTCGACGGCCTCGGGCACTTCCCCCACGAGGAGGATCCCGCGGCCTTCTCGACCGAGCTGGTGAACTGGCTGAAGGACTCCGAGCCGGACCGCTGAGCCGACGGGATCTCAGCTGACCAACCATCAGTACGACTGTCTTACGAACATTCAATTGCCTGGCGCATAGGCCAATTGGCCGCCCCGGACGGGGTTACCGACCTTGGGGCCCGGGCACAGCTCGTTGTATGGGCTGGACGCACGACTACGGTGACACCGCACGCGAACGCCGCCCGGCAGCGACGCCGGGCACGCACGGGAGGACGGGCCGGGACGGCCACGACCCCCGACTCGGGATTCCACGCATCCTGCGCCGCCGGGCCCGCTGGGTCTCGGCACGCCTGCGGCATCCACGGACGTAGACAGGGCCGTGGACACGGACGTGGCGCCGGCCGCGCCCCGTCCCGTACGGGCCCGCGCGGGCCCGTACGGATCACGCGGGCCCGTACGGATCACGCGGGCCCGTACGGATCAGAGGGCGCAGCCCTGGCTGTCGGCCCGCCGGTCGGAGACCTTCCCGATCCGGATGTCGTCGCGGACCTCGTCCGCCGTCAGCGCGTACCCGGTGTTCGGGTCGTCGAGCGACTTCGCGAAGACGACCCCGTACACCTTGCCGTCGGGCGTCAGCAGCGGCCCGCCGGAGTTGCCCTGGCGGACGGTCGCGTACAGCGAGTAGACATCGCGGCGGACGGTGCCCCGGTGGTAGATGTCCGGACCGTTGGCGTTGATCCGGCCGCGGACGCGCGCCGCGCGGACGTCGTACGCGCCGTTCTCCGGGAATCCGGCGACGATCGCGTCGCTGCCGCTCGTCGCGTCCTTGTCGGTGAACTCCAGCGCGGGCGCCTTCAGCTTGGGCACGTCCAGTACGGCGATGTCGCGCTCCCAGTCGTAGAGCACGACCTTGCCGTCGTAGAGCTTGCCCTCGCCGCCGATCTGCACGGTCGGCTCGCCGACCCCGCCGACGACGTGCGCGTTGGTCATGACCTTGCCGGGCGCGAAGACGAAGCCGGTGCCCTCCAGGACCTTGCTGCAGCTCGGCGCGGTACCGACGACCTTCACGATCGAGCGCTTGGCCGCCTCGGCGACGGGGCTGCGGGCGAGCGCCGGATCGGGCGCCTTCACCTCGGTGATCGGCTCGTTCGAGAACGGGCTGAAGACCTGCGGGAAGCCGCTGCGCGCGAGGGTGGAGCTGAAGTCGGAGAACCAGGTGTTGGCCTGGGCGGGCAGCACCCGCGAGACGCCCAGCAGCACCTTGGAGTTGCGTACTTCCTTGCCCAGCGTGGGAAGTGACGTCCCGGCGAGGGCGGAGCCGATCAGCCACGCCACGAGCAGCATCGCGACGACGTTGACCAGGGCCCCGCCGGTCGCGTCGAGGGCGCGCGCCGGCGACCACGTGATGTGGCGGCGCAGGCGGTTGCCCAGATGGGTGGTGAAGGCCTGCCCGATCGAGGCACAGACGATGATCACGACGACGGCGATGACCACGACCGTGGTGGACACCTGGGTGCCGTTGTCGGTCACCCGGTCCCAGACCAGCGGGAGCAGGGACACGGCGATGAGACCACCGCCGAGGAAGCCGATCACCGACAGGATGCCGACGACGAACCCCTGGCGGTAGCCGACGATCGCGAACCACACGGCGGCGAGCAGCAACAGGATGTCCAGCACGTTCACGAGGGTCACCGTCTCATGCGCGCCAGTCGAGCGGGACCTGCCTCGATCGGTCCCACGGCAGCTCCCATCCGGCGAAATGCAGGATCCGGTCGATCACTCCGGCGGTAAAACCCCAGACCAGAGCCGATTCGACGGTGAAAGCGGGCCCCAGGTGGCCGCTCGGGTGGACGGCCGTGACCCGGTGATCGGGATCCGTGAGATCGGCCACGGGAACCGTGAAGACGCGGGCGGTCTCGGCCGGGTCCACGGCGCCGACGGGGCTGGGGTCGCGCCACCAGCCGAGCACCGGGGTCACGACGAACTCGCTGACCGGGATGTACAGGCGCGGCAGGACGCCGAAGAGCTGGACGCCCGCGGGATCGAGCCCGGTCTCCTCCTCGGCCTCGCGCAGGGCGGCCCGCAGCGGGCCGGTGGTGTGCGGATCGCCGTCCTCCGGGTCGAGGGCGCCGCCGGGGAACGAGGGCTGGCCGGCGTGCGAGCGCAGGGTTCCGGCGCGCTCCATGAGCAGCAGCTCGGGGCCGCGGGGGCCTTCGCCGAAGAGGATCAGCACGGCGGACTGGCGTCCCCGGCCGTCCTCGGGCGGCAGGAACCGGCTGAGCTGGGTCGGCCGGACCGTCCGCACCGCCTCGACGACGGGACCGAGCCACCCGGGCAGGCCCTGGGTGCTGACGCGCAGGGCGCCCTGGTCCTCGTACGGGTCCTGAGCCCCGCCCCGCCGCGGCGGCGCGGCCGCCTGGGTCACACCGCTCTCGTCCCGCGCTCCGCGCGTCATAGGCACCCCTGCTCCCTGCCGTCGCCGACACCGTCGCCGTCCCGATACGGGGACAACGCGGCCCCGGGCCGGATTGGTTCCTCCGCGGGCCGCCGTGCGGCGGCCCGCGGCCGTGCTGCGTGCTTCTGCCGTCCCGCGTTCCGGTCTCAGGGGCCGGCCGGTGCCGCCTCGGCGGCCTCGGCGCCCCGGCCCGCGCCCAGCGGCGTGGCCGGGAGGCCCGGGTAGTCCGGCGGCGGGCTCAGCCGCTGTCCGGGCTGGCCGCCCTTCTCGTACTTGAGCAGCTTCAGTGCCTTCTCCGGGTCCGTCTCGCCCTCCCCGTACGCCGGACAGAGCGGGGCGATCGGGCAGGCTCCGCAGGCGGGCTTGCGGGAGTGGCAGATCCGGCGGCCGTGGAAGACGACGCGGTGCGAGAGCATCGTCCACTCGCTCTTCGGGAAGATCGCGCAGATCTCCGCCTCGACCTTCTCCGGGTCCTCCTGCTCCGTCCACTTCCAGCGGCGCACCAGCCGGCCGAAGTGGGTGTCCACGGTGATCCCCGGGACTCCGAACGCATTGCCGAGGACCACGTTGGCCGTCTTGCGGCCGACTCCCGGGAGCTTCACCAGGTCCTCGATCCGGCCCGGCACGTTCCCGCCGAAGTCGTCCCGCAGGGCCTGCGAGAGGCCGAGGAGGGAGCGCGCCTTCGCCCGGAAGAACCCGGTCGGCCGGATGATCTCCTCCAGATCCTCGGGCACGGCCGCGGCCATGTCCTCGGGGGTCGGGTAGGCGGCGAACAGGGCCGGGGTCGTCTGGTTCACGCGCAGGTCGGTGGTCTGCGCGGAGAGGACCGTGGCGACCAGCAGCTCGAAGGGGTTCCGGAAGTCGAGCTCGGGGTGGGCGTACGGATAGATCTCGGCGAGCTCGCGGTTGATGCGGCGGGCCCGGCGCACCATCGCCAGATGCGATTCCGGTTTCTTGGCCGAACCTTTGCCCTGGGAGCTCGGCGGGGCCGTCCGGCGCTTCCCGGGCGTCTTCTCGGGGGCTTGTTCGCCCACAGCTGAATTGGGCCCGCCCGTCACTCCTGCGGACCCCTTGGCCTGTGCTCTCACCGGCTTGTTGGACACCCGGCCAGCCTAAGGCCGGGCGCCGACACCCGCCTGGACCTCAGGTAACACCACTCTGATTGGCCTCTCACCGCACAGCACGGGCGTACGTCCGGCATCCTTGGTAGTGATTGATCGCACTGTTTGAGCCGTCCGGCAAAATGGGGGACCAGGTCCCCCTGAGCCGGTCGACATAGGAGAGACACTCGTGGACGACGTTCTGCGGCGCGCCCCGCTCTTCGCGGCGCTCGATGATGAGCAGGCCGCGGAGCTCCGCGCCTCCATGGGCGAGGTGACCCTCGCACGCGGTGACGCCCTGTTCCACGAGGGCGACCCCGGCGACCGGCTGTATGTCGTGACCGAGGGCAAGGTGAAGCTGCACCGCACCTCCCCCGACGGTCGCGAGAACATGCTGGCCGTCCTCGGCCCCGGTGAGCTGATCGGCGAGCTCTCGCTGTTCGACCCCGGCCCGCGTACCGCCACCGCCACCGCCCTGACCGAGGTCAAGCTGCTCGGCCTCGGCCACGGCGACCTGCAGCCCTGGCTCAACGCCCGGCCCGAGGTCGCGACCGCGCTGCTGCGCGCGGTGGCACGGCGCCTGCGCAAGACCAACGACCAGATGTCCGACCTGGTCTTCTCCGACGTCCCGGGCCGCGTCGCCCGCGCCCTCCTGGACCTGTCGCGCCGCTTCGGCGTGCAGTCCGAGGAAGGCATCCACGTCGTGCACGACCTGACGCAGGAAGAGCTGGCCCAGCTGGTCGGCGCCTCCCGCGAGACGGTCAACAAGGCCCTCGCGGACTTCGCGGGCCGCGGCTGGCTCCGCCTGGAGGCCCGCGCGGTCATCCTGCTGGACGTGGAGCGGCTGGCGAAGCGGTCGCGCTGACCGCGCTCCGGATGTGCGTGGAGGGGTCCTGCCCGGTCGGGCGGGGCCCCTCTGGCGTCTCCGGGCAGGGGCGTCGGAGCCGTCGCCGCGCAAGGGCGTCCGAGCCGTCGCGGCTTGAGGCCGTCAGACCTCGGTCAGCGCCTCGACCGCCTGCTTCGCCTCCAGCAGACCGGCCCCGGTGATCCGCCGGTAGACCTTGATGGCCTCCACGGTGCGGCCGTCGCGCACGAGCGCCCGTACCTCGTCCAGCCCCGCCGGCTCCGGCTCCTCGATGCCGAAGTGGTCCAGGAGCAGGCCCAGCCGGCGCTCCAGCCGCTCCGAGCGGCGCTCCAGGGCCTTCATGCGCAGGGTCACCGAAGAAGTGATCCACGCGGCCGTGGCGATCAGCGCGAGCAGCAGGAAAAGCGTGTTCATTCGGGTCCCCCCGGGATCAGTCCGTGATCTTGAAGGTACTCCAGCTGCGCCCGTACGGACCATTCCGCGGCCGGCCACAGCGAGCGGTCCACGTCCGCGTAGACGTGGGCGACCACCGCCGCCGGGGTCGTGTACCCGTCCTCCACGGCGGTCTCGACCTGCGCGAGCCGGTGCGCGCGGTGGGCCAGGTAGAACTCCACCGCTCCCTGCGCGTCGTCCAGGACCGGCCCGTGGCCCGGGAGCACCGTGTGCACGCCGTCGTCGACCGTCAGCGAGCGCAGCCGGCGCAGCGAGTCCAGGTAGTCGCCGAGGCGGCCGTCGGGGTGGGCCACGACGGTGGTGCCGCGGCCGAGGATCGTGTCCCCGGTCAGGACGGCGCGGTCGGCGGGCAGGTGGAAGCAGAGCGAGTCGGCGGTGTGGCCGGGGGTCGCGACCACGCGCAGCTCCAGGCCGCCGGTGCGGATCACGTCCCCGGCGCCGAGCCCTTCGTCGCCGAGGCGCAGGGCCGGGTCCAGCGCGCGGACCTTCGTACGGGTCAGCTCGGCGAACCGGCCCGCGCCCTCGGCGTGGTCGGGGTGGCCGTGGGTGAGGAGGGTCAGCGCGATCCGCTTGCCGGCCTGCTCGGCGGCCGCCACGACGGCCCGCAGGTGGGCCTCGTCCAGCGGGCCGGGGTCGATGACGACGGCCTCCGCGGAGCCGGGCTCCGAGACGAGCCAGGTGTTGGTGCCGTCCAGGGTCATCGCGGAGGCGTTGGGCGCCAGGACGTTGACCGCGCGGGCGGTGGCGGGCCCCGAAGTGACGATTCCTCGGGGCTGTCCGGGCAGAGCGGCGGCGTTCGTCACGGGGTGCCTCCGAGTCGGACGTGCTTGGTGAACTCGTCGTGGCCGGGCCAGCTGAGCACCAGCTCGCCGTTCTCCAGCGTGGCCTCGGCCAGTACGGGGGTCAGGTCCTGGGCGGTGGCCGCGGTGAGGGCGTCCACCGCGCTCCCGTACGGCTCCAGGGAGCGCAGCGTGGAGATGGTGGGCGGCATCATCAGCAGCTCGCCCTCGTCGTACCCGGCGGCGGCGTCCGCGGGGCGGATCCAGACGGTCCGGTCGGCCTCGGTGGAGGCGTTGCGGGTGCGCTGCCCCTCCGGGAGGGCGGCGACGAAGAACCAGGTGTCGTAGCGGCGGGGCTCGAACTCCGGGGTGATCCAGCGGGCCCAGGCGCCGAGCAGGTCGGAGCGCAGGAGCAGGCCCCGGCGGTCGAGGAAATCGGCGAAGCTGAGCTCGCGGGCGACGAGGGCCGCGCGATCGGCCTCCCAGTCGTCGCCGGTCGTGTCGCCCACGACGGTGTCGGGGGACTCGCCGGCGAGCAGGACGCCGGCCTCCTCGAAGGTCTCGCGCACGGCGCCGCACACGATCGCCTGGGCGGTGCGGGGGTCGGTGGCGAGGCGGGCGGCCCATTCCTCCCGGCCAGGACCGGCCCAGCCGACGAGGTGGTCCTCGTCGCGGGGGTCGACCCCGCCGCCGGGGTAGGCGTACGCGCCGCCCGCGAAGGCCATGGAGGCCTTGCGGCGCAGCATGTGCACGGCGGGTCCGGCGGGGGTGTCGCGGAGCAGCATGACGGTGGCGGCCCGGCGGGGTTCCACCGGGACGAGGGAACCGTCCATGAGCGCGCGGATGCGGTCGGGCCACTCCGGCGGGTACCACTGGCCTCCGGCGGGGGGCTGCTGCTGACCGTGCTGACCATTCGGCATGTCGGGATGCTACGGGTATCCGGCCCGATGTTCGAGAGCCCCCCGGGGCGGGCCCGGACGGGTGTCGGACCGGGTGGAGGGGGACTCCGGGTCGCGGGAGCCGGACGCGAACGGCCCCGGCGGACCGCCGGACGGAGTCCGGCGCGGCGGCACGGAGCCGGCGGGGCCCGCCAGGGCCGAAGTGCGCGCGTGGCGCGTCAAGCGGGGGTACGGCGCACCGAGAAGGGGCGCGGCGCGTCAGGAAGGGCCCGTCGCGTCGGGACGGGACGGGCGCATCCGGTCAGGAAGCGGAAACCTCGACCTGGAGCTCGACCTCGACCGGGGCGTCCAGCGGCAGGACCGCCACGCCGACCGCGCTGCGGGCGTGGACGCCCTTCTCGCCGAGCACCTCGCCCAGCAGCTCGCTCGCACCGTTCAGCACGCCCGGCTGGCCCGTGAAGTCCGGGGCCGAGGCGACGAAGCCGACGACCTTCACGATGCGCTCGATCTTGTCGAGGTCACCGATCACGGACTTCACCGCGGCCAGGGCGTTCAGCGCGCAGACCGCGGCCAGTTCCTTGGCCTGCTCCGGCGAGACCTCGGCGCCGACCTTGCCGGTCACCGGCAGGCTGCCCCGGACCATCGGGAGCTGCCCCGCGGTGAAGACGTACGAGCCCGACCGCACGGCCGGCTGGTACGCGGCCAGCGGCGGGACGACGTCCGGCAGGGTCAGGCCGAGCTCTGCCAGCTTCGCCTCGACAGCGCCGCTCATGCCTTCTCCCGCTTGAGGTAGGCCACGAGCTGCTCGGGGTTGTTGGGGCCCGGCACGACCTGGACGAGCTCCCAGCCGTCCTCGCCCCAGGTGTCCAGGATCTGCTTGGTGGCGTGGACCAGCAGGGGGACCGTCGCGTATTCGAACTTCTTGGTCATGGGGGCGAGCGTAACGCGTGAGACAGAGGGCTCATGCGCAGCCCGAGGGGCGAGTGGTTAGGCTCAGACGCTGTGAGCAGGCTCCAGGTGGTCAGCGGCAAGGGCGGAACCGGAAAGACCACGGTCGCCGCGGCACTCGCGCTCGCCCTCGCGCGCGAGGGCAGACGGACGCTGCTGGTCGAGGTCGAGGGCAGGCAGGGGATCGCGCAGCTCTTCGGGGCCGAGGCGCTCCCGTACGAGGAGCGGAAGATCGCCGTCGCCTCGGGCGGCGGGGAGGTCTTCGCCCTGGCCATCGACGCCGAGCGGGCGCTCCTCGACTACCTCCAGATGTTCTACAAGCTGGGATCCGCCGGCCGCGCCCTCAAGAAGCTCGGCGCCATCGACTTCGCGACGACCATCGCGCCCGGACTGCGGGACGTCCTGCTGACCGGCAAGGCGTGCGAGGCGGTCCGGCGCAAGGACAAGACCGGGCGGTACGTCTACGACCACGTGATCATGGACGCGCCGCCGACCGGGCGGATCACCCGCTTCCTGAACGTCAACGACGAGGTGGCGGGGCTGGCCCGGTTCGGGCCGATCCACAACCAGGCGCAGGCCGTCATGAAGGTGCTCAAGTCGCCGGAGACGGCCGTCCACCTGGTCACGCTGCTGGAGGAGATGCCCGTCCAGGAGACCGCCGACGGGATCGCCGAGCTGGAGCAGGCCGGACTGCCCGTGGGGCGGGTCGTCGTCAACATGGTGCGGCCGCACCACCTGGACGAGGACGCCCTGCGCGCCGCCGCCGGCGAGCGCCGGGCCGACGTGGCGAAGGCGCTGTCCCGGGCGGGCCTGGGCGGCGCGCGGCGCGGCGGGCTCGCGGAGCGGCTGGTGGACCCGCTGCTCGCGCAGGCCGCCGAGCACGCGAGCCGGGTGGAGCTGGAGCGCGCGCAGCGCACCGTACTGGAGCAGCTGGACGTGGCGACGTACGAACTCCCGCTGCTCGGCGCGGGAATGGATCTGGCCGGGCTCTACGAGCTGGCCTCGGAGCTGCGGAAGCAGGCGGGCGACGAATGACCGAGGCCACGACCGGAACGAAGGCCGGCGCCCGCATGGACGCGGCCCCGCGGCTGCCCGTGGACCGGCTGCTCGACGACCCCGGGACGCGGATCATCGTCTGCTGCGGCGCGGGCGGGGTCGGCAAGACCACGACCGCCGCGGCCCTCGGCGTACGGGCGGCGGAGCGCGGGCGGAAGGTGGTCGTGCTGACCATCGACCCGGCGCGGCGGCTCGCGCAGTCGATGGGGATCGACTCGCTGGACAACACCCCCCGCCGGGTGAAGGGGGTCGAAGGAGCGGACGGCGGCGAACTGCACGCCATGATGCTGGACATGAAGCGGACCTTCGACGAGATCGTCGAGGGGCACGCGGACGCCGAGCGGGCGGAGGCCATCCTCGCCAACCCCTTCTACCAGTCGCTGTCGGCCGGCTTCGCCGGCACGCAGGAGTACATGGCGATGGAGAAGCTGGGCCAGCTGCGGGCCCGCGACGACTGGGACCTGATCGTCGTGGACACCCCGCCGAGCCGGTCCGCGCTGGACTTCCTCGACGCGCCGAAGCGGCTGGGGTCCTTCCTGGACGGGAAGTTCATCCGGGTGCTGATGGCTCCGGCGAAGGTGGGCGGCCGGGCAGGGATGAAGTTCCTCAACGTCGGCATGTCCCTGATGACCGGCACGCTGAGCAAGCTGATGGGCGCCTCGCTGCTGAAGGACGTACAGACGTTCGTGGCGGCGATGGACACGATGTTCGGGGGCTTCCGCACCCGCGCGGACGCGACCTTCCGGCTGCTCCAGGCTCCGGGTACGGCCTTCCTCGTGGTCGCGGCGCCCGAGCCCGACGCGCTGCGGGAGGCGGCGTACTTCGTGCAGCGGCTGGCCGCGGAGAACATGCCGCTGGCCGGTCTCGTACTGAACCGGGTGCACGGCAGCGGCGCCGACCAGCTGTCCGCCGAGCGGGCGTTGGCAGCCGCAGAGAATCTTGAAGAAGGCGGCATTGTCGATCAGAGGTCCGGGAATGCTGGACTTCGTGACTCGGCCGCGGAAGCCGACGGGGCAGGGGCCGACGCGGCGGACGCCGGTGCCGACCGCTCCGTGGACGCCGACGCTGACCTGGACACCGACCTCGACGCCGACCTGGACGCCGATGTGGACGAGATCACCGCGGGACTGCTGCGTCTGCATGCCGAGCGGATGCAGGTGATCGCGCGTGAACAGCGCACACGCGATCGTTTCACCTCGCTGCACCCCGAGGTCGCGGTGGCCGAGGTGGCCGCCCTGCCCGGCGATGTGCACGACCTCGCCGGGCTGCGGGCCATCGGAGAGCGACTCGCGGCCGGGGTGCCGGCCGGAGCGTAGGCGTTCGCAGGCCCGCCCGTTCGCAGGCCCGGCCGTCCGTACGGCCTACCCGGCTGCCGCGTACGTCTCGTACGCGACGTCCATGTCCGCCAGGTCCGCCATGTCCGCATCGACATCCACGGTGAGGATGCCCGTACTGCGCTCGTACTCCGTGCGTGCGGTTTCGAGCAGCCGTCGCCACGAGGTGACGGTGGGACGCCGGCGCAGCAGTGCGCGGCGCTCCCGCTCGGTCATTCCGCCCCATACTCCGAACTCGACACGATTGTCGAGCGCGTCGGCCAGGCACTCGGTCCGCACCGGACATCCGGTGCACACCGCCTTGGCCCTGTTCTGTGCCGCTCCTTGAACGAACAGTTCATCCGGATCGGTAGTGCGGCAGGCTGCCTGCGCACTCCAGTCGGTAACCCAGCCCATCCCGGCGCCGTCCTCTCCCGAATCGAGGCTCCCCCACGGCGGTAGCGGCATATTCACCGCTGCCAGTTGAGGACGTTACGGAAGGCGAGCACAGTGCAACACCCCCGACGGGCCCAATCTTGAATGGTCCGAACGGACTATGGGTAAGCGGCAGATCACCCGACGGAGTGATCCGGCGACATGCCCGACCATTCCGGCAATTCGGGTGGAATCGGCGGACCATGGACGAGCGACCGTCAGAGTGAGGGGCGAGATTCGGACATACGTCCACCCCATTCGGGAAGGGTGAAAATCAAGCCGAGGGGTTGATGTCGCACCGCACTGCTGTGACAGTTGAGGACAGCTTAGGCCAAGGCATTCGCGCGTGTCCGGCGAATGAGAACGTAGGCTGCCCTCCATGGGAAAGAAGCGCTCGGGCGCCGGGCTCACGGGGCCGCAGCAGGCGGCCAAGTTCCTCGGGGTGTCCGTTCTCTCCGGAGTTGTGCTGGCCGGCATCGCGATCCCGGGCGCAGGCGCCCTCGGGCTCGCCGCCAAGGGAACGGTCGAGGGATTCGACGAGATCCCGGCCAATCTCAAGACACCGCCGCTGAGTCAGCGCACGACGATTCTGGACGCCGAGGGTGGCCTGATCGCCACGGTCTATTCGCGAGACCGGCAGGTGGTGCCGCTGACGGCGATCTCCCCGTACATGCAGAAGGCGATCGTCGCGATCGAGGACTCGCGTTTCTACGAGCACGGCGCGGTCGACGCGAAGGGCATCCTGCGCGCGGTCAACCGCAACGCGCAGGAGGGCGGAGCCGCACAGGGCGCCTCCACGCTCACGCAGCAGTACGTGAAGAACGTGTTCGTCGAAGAGGCCGGCGATGACGAGACCAAGGTGCGCGAGGCCCAGGAGAAGAGCCTCGGCCGCAAGGTCCGCGAGCTGAAGTACGCGATCCAGGTCGAAGAGGAACTCGGGAAGAAGAAGATCCTCGAGAACTACCTCAACATCACGTACTTCGGCCAGCAGGCATACGGAATCGAATCCGCCGCTCAGCGCTACTTCAGCAAGCCGGCCAAGGACCTGACCCTGGACGAGTCGGCGCTGCTGGCGGGCGTGGTGCAGTCGCCGAGCCGGTTCGACCCGGTGAACGACGCGCAGGAGGCGATGAAGCGCCGCAACGTCGTCCTCCAGCGGATGGCCGACATGAAGGACATCTCGCAGACCGAGGCGGACGAGGCGAAGAAGAAGCCGGTGACGCTGAAGGTGACGCGGCCGAAGAACGGCTGCATCACCGCGGTCAAGGGCGCGGGCTTCTTCTGCGACTACGTGCGCAACACCTTCCTGACCGACCCCGTCTTCGGCAAGACCCGCGAGGAGCGGGCCAAGCTCTGGAACCAGGGCGGCCTGACGGTGCGCACGACGCTGGACCCGCAGTCCCAGGAGTCCGTCAACGAGTCGATCAAGGACCACGTCAACCAGGACGACAAGGTCGCCACGGCCGTCACCCTGGTGCAGCCGGGTACGGGCCGGGTGCTCGGGATGGGCCAGTCCAAGCCGTACGGCTTCGGGAAGAACGAGACGCAGATCAACTTCTCGGTCGACAAGCGGATGGGCGGATCGAACTTCGGCTTCCCGACCGGTTCGACCTTCAAGCCCTTCGTCGCGGCCGCGGCCCTGGAGCGGGGCGTGGCGCCGGGCAAGACGTACCAGTCCCCGCACGACATGGAGTACCCGAGCCCGGTGCAGACCTGCGGCGACAAGCCGTGGGTGAACACCTCGCACGACCGGGTGGAGAACGAGTCGGAGTCCGAGGTCGGCCCGTACGCGATGAAGGACGCGATGGCCAAGTCGGTCAACACGTACTTCGTGGAGATGATCTCCGAGAACGGGCTCTGCCCCGTGACCGAGATGACCACCAAGCTCGGTGTGATCCCGGCCGACGGGACGAAGCTGCCGGAGGTCCCGGCGATCGCGCTCGGCACCGAGGGCATGTCCCCGCTGACCATGGCGAACGCGTACGCGACCTTCGCCAACCGCGGCGTGTACTGCACCCCCGTCGCCCTGGAGTCCATCACCGACGCGCACGGCAAGGCGCTGGCCGTGCCGAAGTCGAAGTGCGACCGCGTGATGAGCGAGAAGACCGCCGACACCGTCAACACGCTGCTGCTCGGCGTGATCGACTCCGGTACGGGTACGGCGGCGGGTCTGACCGACCGGCAGAGCGCCGGCAAGACCGGCACCACCGACAGCCGCTACAACGCCTGGTTCGTCGGGTACACGCCGAACATGGCGGGTGCGACGTGGGTCGGCTCGGGCGGCGCGAAGCAGGTCTCGATGGAGAACATCACCATCGGCGGCCAGTACTACGACAAGGTCTACGGTGGCGGGCTGCCCGGCCCGATCTGGAAGCAGGCGGTCTCGGGCGCGCTGGACGGCCGGGAGTCGGCGAGCTTCGTCACGGTCGGCCTCGGGCCGGAGACCGGTGCACCGGCGGGCGGCGGCCGGCCCACCACCCCGAATCCGAACCCGAACAAGCCGGGCAAGCCCGGTAAGCCGGGTGGCGACAACAAGCCCGGCGGCCGCCCCGGCGGCCAGACGGCGGGAGCCACCGGCGGCGCGGCAGCCGGTGCGACGGGTGGCGCCACGGGCGGTGCCACGGGAGGCAACAATCCGACCGACCCGTTCCCGGGCGGCGTGATCGGCGGCCTCGAGGACTAGCGGGCAGCACGGAAAGACGGAGGGCCCCGGCCGCGCACCGCGCGGCCGGGGCCCTTTGTCTCGCTGTCAGGACAGGTGCTTCTTGACGGCGGCGGCGACGCGGCCGCCCTCCGCCAGGCCGGCCACCTTCGGGTTCACGATCTTCATGACGGCACCCATGGCCCGCGGCCCCTCGGCACCCGCGGCCTTGGCCTCCTCGACGGCCTGCGCCACGATCGCACCCAGCTCCTCGTCGCTGAGCTGCTTGGGCAGGTAGGTGTCGAGGAACTCGCCCTCCGCCGTCTCCCGCGCGGACTGCTCGGGACGACCGCCCTGCGCGAAGGCCTCCGCGGCCTCGCGGCGCTTCTTCGCCTCCTTGGCGATCACCTTGAGGACCTCGTCGTCGGAGAGCACACGCGCCTCCTTGCCCGCGACCTCCTCCTTGGTGATGGCGGCGAGGGTCAGGCGCAGCGTGGACGAGTGCAGCTCGTCGCGCGCCCTGATGGCGGTGGTGAGGTCTTCCTGGAGCTTGGCCTTGAGCGTGGTCATGACCCTGAGTCTGCCAGGTGGAGGGGCGGTGGCGCCCGCCGGTTTTCCGCGTCTGCGACGATGGGGCCATGCGTGCGCGTTACGGAGTACCCCTGAAGGTCACGGCGTCGATCGCGGCGGTGGGGGCCGCCGGTGTGGCTTATGCCGCCGGTTTCGAGGCGCGGTCGTTCCGGCTGCGCCGGATCACCGTCCCGGTGCTCCCGGCCGGGATGCGCCCGCTGCGCGTCCTCCAGGTCTCCGACATCCACATGGTCGGCGGGCAGCACAAGAAGCGCGCCTGGCTGCAGTCGCTGGCCGGCCTGCGGCCGGACTTCGTGGTGAACACGGGCGACAACCTCTCCGACACGGAGGGCGTTCCGGAGGTACTGGACGCCCTGGGCCCCCTGATGTCCTTCCCCGGGGTGTACGTCTTCGGGTCGAACGACTACTACGGGCCGCGGCTGCGCAACCCCGGGCGCTACCTGATCGAGAAGGTCCAGGGGCGGCACGGGCTGAACGGCAACAAGCCGGTCGTCGGCGCCGTGCACAACCCGTGGGAGGAGATGCGGGACGCCTTCGACGCGGCGGGCTGGGTGAACCTCACCAACACCCGCGGCCGCCTGAAACTGCCCGGGCTGGAGCTCGCCTTCACCGGGCTCGACGACCCGCACATCAAGCGCGACCGGTACGAGCGGGTCGCGGGCGGGCCGGAGGCGGACGCCGACTTCTCGATGGCCGTCGTGCACGCCCCGTACCTGCGGGTCCTGGAGTCGTTCACCGCCGACCGGTACCCGCTGATCCTGGCGGGGCACACGCACGGCGGGCAGCTGTGCATCCCCTTCTACGGGGCGCTCGTCACCAACTGCGACCTGGACACGAAGCGCGTGAAGGGGCTCTCGACGCACGAGGCCAACGGGCACCGCGCGTACCTCCACGTCTCGGCGGGCTGCGGCACGAACCGCTACACCCCGGTCCGCTTCGCCTGCCCCCCGGAAGCCACCCTCCTGACGCTGACCCCGAAGGCGTAGCACCCCCTGCGGCCCCCTCGCGAAAACCGGATTTCGTCTCCGGCCGAGGGTCCGCTAAAGTAATCGATGTCGCCAGGACAGCAGCAGCTGCCAAGGCGGCGATCGGGGTGTAGCGCAGCTTGGCAGCGCGCTTCGTTCGGGACGAAGAGGTCGTGGGTTCAAATCCCGCCACCCCGACAGAGCAAGACCAGTCGAGAGCCGGTGCAGAGCAATCTGCACCGGCTCTCTCTGTATATGGGTGGCCGACCGGGCGACTACGGGGCGGAGTGGCCCTGGAGATTGCGCCCATGGCCGTCGCCCCTGCCTTGATCACGGGCCCGATCCGCTTTCTCCTCCCTGGCGGGATCGCAGGGGAGCGCAACCGGTGGCCGAACCTTCGATCGTCACGGTTTGGGTACTACCGCACACGAGGAGTCATGTCCCCATACGGTGACCGGATTCGCACCAGTCACCGTGGGGGTTTCCATGTCTCAGCAGTTCCCGCCGCCCGGCCAGACGCAGCCCGGCCACGGCTACCCGCCCCCGGCGCCGAAGAAGTCCAGCGCGGGGAAGATCGTCGGCTTCTCGTGTCTGGGCATCGTGGGGTTCGTCGTACTCCTCGGCGTCATCGGGGCGGTCCTCGGCGGCGAGAGCAGCGACAAGACGGCGAAGGAGTCCGCGCCGTCGACCGCTGCGACGTCCGCTCCGGCGAAGGCGCCCGACTCCAAGCCGTCCTCTGCCGCGCCGGAGAAGAAGGCCGCGGTCGACGTCGTCGCGAAGAAGGCGGAGTTCAAGAAGAGCATCATCGCGCAGGGCGAGGACTACACCAGCGTGTCCGTCACGATCACGAACAACAGCAGCAAGCCGATCAACGTGAACCCCCTGTACTTCGCGATCACCGACACGAACGGGACCAAGCACACGGCAGAACTCGGAGCCGACGAGGACCAGATCGCCACGATGGAACTCGCCCCGGGCGAGAACGCGACCGGGGCGATCACCGGCAAGGGCGCCTTCACCGCGAAGACGGTGACGTACACGGACGGATTGATCGGCAAGGCGGTTCGCGCCGACGTGTCCTGACGCCCGTGGTTGTGCCGCCCTATCCCCCGCCTCGGGGGGTAGGGCAATTCTCTTTTCTGGCGCACCTGTTGAGGATGGCGGACCTGGACGACAGTCCCACACGTTCCTGGAGGTGATTCCCCCGGGGCGCGGGGCGCCCGGGCGCCACTGGGGGGCCACCGGGGGGACACCGGGGGTGGGGATGCTGTTCGGCAGTAGGTGACCGCTGACGCCGAGCGGAGGTGAATCAGATGAAGGTTTACGTCAAGCCGGAGGCCAAGAAGGTCGACCAGGGCACCATCGTCGCCGCTGTCCGCTAGCAGCGACCCCCATGCCACGCCTCCCGTCCGGGGGGCGTGGCATGTCCGCTCCAGTCACCAGTCACAGGGGAATCGGAAGGCTTATGTGCGGAATTGCTGGATTCGCCCACACGGACGGAAGCGCTCTCGCCGGGTCCGCCGATGCGATCCTCCGGGACATGGCCCATGCGCTGCGGCCGCGCGGGCCGGATGACATGCAGTTCCACCACACCGGGCCGGCGTGCATGTCCTTCACGCGGCTCGCGCTGATCGACCCCGAGGGCGGGCGGCAGCCGTTCATCAGCGAGGACGGGAACGTCATCCTCGCCGCGAACGGGGAGATCTACAACTACCGGGAGCTCAAGAAGGGGTTCGAGGGGCGGGTCCGGTTCCGGAGCGAGTCCGACTGCGAAGTGCTGCTCCACCTGTACATGGAGAAGGGGCTCTCCTTCCTCGACGACGTGCGGGGGATGTTCGGCATCGCCGTCATCGACCTGCGGGAGCAGCGGCTGCTGCTCGCCCGCGACCGGCTCGGCATCAAGCCGCTGTTCATCCACCGCAACCGCGACGCCGTGCTCTTCGGCTCCGAGGTCAAGGCGCTCTTCGCACACCCCGACTGCCCGCGTGAGCTGGACTGGGCGCGCGCCCTCGCCGACCAGGGGCTCAGCTCCGCGCCCGTCATGAGCCACGACGAGGCCATGACCTGGTTCGTCGGCGTCGATCAGGTTCCCCCCGGGGCCATCGTCGACATCAGCCTGCGCGGTGGGGACACCCGCGTGCACCGGTACTGGGAGCTGCCCGCACCGGCCGAGGCCGGCGGGCTGCCCGAGAGCTTCTTCGTGCGGAGCGCGGGCGATCTGCTCGCCTCCTCCGTACGGGAGTGCCTCATCGCCGACGCCGAGATCGGGGTCTTCCTCAGCGGGGGCCTGGACTCCGCCGCCATCACCTCCCTCGCCGCCCACACCGGGCTGCACACCTTCTCCGCGCTCACCGGCGCCACCGTCGTCAACAAGGACGCGCAGTACGCCCGCGAGACCGCCGACCTGCTGGGACTGCCCAACCACCAGGTCGCCTTCGGGGCCGACCGGATCCCCTCCCCCGACGAGTGGCGGCGGCTGCTCTGGCTGATGGAGACGCCGCTGTGCGGCCCCGAGCAGTTCTACAAGAGCGAGATGTACCGCTTCGCGCGCGCCGAGCGCCCCGAGCTCAAGGCGATCCTGCTCGGCTCCGGCGCCGACGAGTTCAGCGGCGGCTACAGCGTCGCCCTCTCCGGCGGCGGCGACTGGGAGGACTTCGAGGGCAACCTGCGCACCATGGCCCGCCGCAAGGCCCTCGGCTCGCAGTCCGCCCTCTCCGTCTGGTGGGAGGGCACCGACCTGCCGCTGCTCAGCGACGACGCCGTCGGCGCGTACGCCCCCGGCGCGGTGGACGACCCGTACGGCTCCTACCTGGCCTGGAAGTTCCGGGACATGCAGCAGTACAACTTCTGGGTGGAGGACCGCACCGCCTCCGGCAACGGCGTCGAAGCGCGCGTCCCCTTCCTCGACCACCGCATCATCGAGCTGCTCGCGACCGTGCCGCGCGCCTACCGCAAGCGGCTGTTCTGGGACAAGCGGGTGATCCGCGAGGCGGTACGGGACATCCTGCCCGCCGAGGTGATCAGCCGGCCCAAGCTGGCCTTCTACGAGGGCGAGGGCGTGCGGCACACGCACCGCACCTTCACCCGCATGCTCGCGCAGAGCGGCGACGAGCTCGTCGAGCAGGCCCTCTCCTCCCCGCGCGCCGCCCAGTACCTCGACGGCGCGAACATGCACCGCGCCCTGCGCCGGCTGGAGCGGGACCAGGGCTCCGGGCACGTCGAACTGCTCCTGCGCGTGGTCAACCTGGGCATCCTCGACCTGATGGCCGTCGACGTCCCGGGCAGCCGCGCGCCGAACGGGCCCGCCCCGTACGAACTGCGCGTCACGGACTTCGAGGGCGCCGAGGTGCAGGAGCTCTTCCCGAGGCAACGGATCGAGGAGGCCTCGGTGTTCCGCCTCGCCGAGGGCGTCCTCGTACTCGACGACGTACCGGGTGCCAACACCTCGTACGTCGTGGTCGACGGCGGCATCCGCTTCGTCATCGACCACCTCACCCACGCGGACTGGCTGCGGCTGCTGCGTGGATTCGACGGGCGCCGGCCGCTGTCGGAGGCGCTCGACGCCACCGGCTGCGCACTCGACGCGATGCGGCCGCTGCTGGACGAATCGCTCGAAGCCGGCCTCCTGGAGTCCGTCGACGCCCCTGAAAAGTAATCACGAGTGAGGTCATCCGATGACAGCCCATCTCTACTGGGACGAGGTCTGGCGCACCGACAGCGGGCGCACAGGCGACTGGTCGCGGCCGCACCCGTGGGTCGTGGACGAGGCCGCGCGACTGCGCAAGCTCGGCGCACAGGACGTACTGGACCTCGGCTGCGGCGTGGGCCGGCACGCCCTCTGGTTCGCGGAGGCCGGGTTCACCAGCTCGGGCACCGACGCGAGCGAGGCCGCGATACGCGCGGCCCGCGAGGAGAGCGAGAAGCGCGGGGTGCGGGTCGCCCTCGACATCGGCGACTTCGGCCGGCTCCCGTACGCGGACGACAGCTTCGACTACGTCCTCGCCTTCAACGTGGTCTACCACAACGACGAGGCCGGGCTCGGCCGCGTGCTCGACGAGGTCCGGCGCGTCCTGCGCCCCGGCGGTGTCTACCAGTCCACGATGCTCTCCAAGCGCAACGGCGAGTACGGGCGCGGCACCGAGGTCAGCCCCAACACCTTCCGCCAGCCCGGTGCCGCCGACGACAAGGTGCACCCGCACCTGTACGTGGACGCCGCCGACCTGCTGCGCCTGCACCCCGGGTTCCGCCTGCTCGGCGCCACCGACGCCGAGCACGCCGCGCCCGGCTCCTTCCACTGGCACTGCGTGTTCGAGTCGGCGGGGGAGGACGTGGCGGGTACGCACCACGGCCGTTTCGCGCAGAGGGCCGGGGAATAGTGTCGAAGGCGACGCGACTGCGCGAACTGCTGGAGCGCAGGGCACTGGCCCGGATCGTCGGATCCCGGGACGCGCTGACCGCCCTGCTCGTCGAGGAGGCCGGGTTCGACGGCCTGTGGGCTTCGAGCTTCGAGATCTCCGCCTCCCGGGCCCTGCCCGACCTCGGCCTGCTGACCATGTCCGAACTGCTCGAAGCCTGCTCGCACGTGAACCAGGCGACCCGGCTGCCGCTGCTCGCGGACTGCGACACCGGCTTCGGCGGCAACATCAACGTCGTCCGTACGGTCCGCCAGTTCGAGGCGGCCGACATCGGCGGCATCTGCCTGGAGGACAAGGTGTTCCCCAAGCGGAACAGCTTCCTCGGCGGCGGCCAGAACCTGGAGGACGCCGCCGAGTTCGCCGGCCGGATCCAGGCCGCCGTACGGGCCCGGACCACCGCCGACTTCACCGTCATCGCCCGCGTCGAGGCGCTCATCGCCGGGGCCGGGCTCGCCGAGGCGCTGCGCCGCGCGCACCTGTACGCGGACGCCGGGGCCGACGCGATACTCATGCACTCCAAGAAGTCCACGCCGATCGAGATCCTGGAGTTCCTCCAGGCCTGGCAGCGCCGCACGCCCGTGGTCGTCGTACCGACCACCTATCCGCACTGGGACCTCGCCGAGGCCGAGGCGGCGGGCGTCTCGATGGTGATCTACGCGAACCACGCGCTGCGCGCCTCGGTCTCCGCGATGCGCGACGTCCTCGGCGAGATCCGGCTCCAGGGCGGCACCGGCGGGGTCGAGGACACCATCGCCCCGATGAAGGAGCTGTTCGGCCTCACGCAGGTGAACCGGTGGGAGGAGTGGAGCGCATGATCAGCGCCGAGTTCTTCTGCGCGGAGCTGGACCGCCGCGGGTACGGGTTCTTCAGCGGGGTGCCGTGCTCCTTCCTCAAGGGTCCCTTCGCGGTGCTGGAGCGGCGGGAGAGCTACGTGCCGGCGCCCAACGAGGGCATCGCGCTCTCCATGGCCGCCGGCGCCGAGCTGGGCGGGACCCGGGCCGTGGTGCTGGCCCAGAACTCGGGGCTCGGCAACCTCCTCGACCCGCTGACCTCGCTCACCATGGCGTACGGGATCCCGTTGCTGCTCTTCGTCAGCCTGCGCGGCTGGCCGCGCGCCGAGGACGACGAACCGCACCACGCGGCCATGGGCGCCGGGACCATCGGCGTACTGGAGGCCCTCGGGGTCGCCCACGGCATCCTCGGTCCCGCGGAGGAGAGCCTGGGCGGGCTCCTCGACCGGGCGGAGGCGGCCCGGCGCGAGAACCGTTCCTTCGTCGTCCTCGTGCCCGCGAAGACCGTCGGCGCCCACCCGGCGGAGGCGCCCGCCCCGGACGCCCTGATGGACCGCCGCGACGCGGTGTCCCTCATCGCCGGGCACCTGGGCGACGCGCTGGTCTACAGCACCACCGGCATGATCAGCCGGGAGCTGTTCGGTGTCGTCGACGACCCGCGCAACTTCTACATGCAGGGGTCGATGGGGCACGCCATCGGCCTGGGCCTCGGCACCGCGCTGAACCGCCCCGACCAGGACGTCGTGGTCATCGACGGCGACGGCGCGGCGCTCATGCACCTCGGCGGGCTCGCGCTCGCCGGCGAGCGGCGGCCGCCGAACCTGACCCACTTCGTGCTCGACAACGGCGCGTACGACTCCACCGGCGGCCAGCGCACCCGCACCACGGCCGTGCGCTGGGACCAGTTGGCGCTCGCGGCCGGCTACCGCACGGGCGCGGTCTGCCGTACGCCCGAGGAAGTCACCGCCCGTCTGGGGGAGATCAAGGGCCGGCCCGGCCCGCATCTGGTGGCGCTGCACATCGCCAGGGGTGGGCCCACGCCCCCGCGGGTAACTTCGGCGCACACCAACGCCGAGGTCAGGGCCCGTTTCCAGGCCGCGGCGACCCGAGCCCGGAAGGAAGACCTGCCGTGACGACCACCGTCATCGCCCATGTCAGCGATCTGCACCTGGACCTCTCGGAGCGCGCCACGCAGCGCGCGCTGACGGTCGTGAACCACCTGCGCGACATGCCCGGACCCATCGACGCCGTACTGGTCACCGGTGACATCGCCGACCACGCGACGGCGGACGAGTACGCGCAGGCCCGCAAGCTGTTCGACCTGCCGTACCCGGTGCTGGTGCTGCCCGGCAACCACGACCGGCGGGGCCCGTTCCGCGCGGGGCTGCTCGACGCGGCGCCCGGGGACGAGGAGCTGAACCAGGTGGTCCGCACGCCCGGAGCCGTCTTCCTGCTGTGCGATTCGACGATCCCGGGCAGCGACGAGGGCCTGCTCGCCGACCCGACGCTGCGGTGGCTGGACGAGACGCTGACCGCCGAGGGCGCTGAGCTGCCCGTCTTCGTCTGCTTCCACCACCCGCCGGTCGACCTGCACACCCCGTACGTGGACCGGGTGCGGCAGTTCGGCGAGGAGCGCCTCGCCGCGGTGCTGGAACGGCATCCGCAGGTCGTGGCCCTGCTGTGCGGTCACGCGCACGTCGCCGCGGCCACGACGTTCGCGGGGCGTCCGCTGCTCGTGGCGCCCGGGGTGGCCTCGACCGTCCCGCTGCCCTTCGAGGGGCTGCCCGCCGTGGACTACGAGCTGGCCCCGGCGCTGGCCTTCCACGTACTCGACGACCGGCGGCGGCTGGTCACGCACTACCGGGCCCTCGGGCAGCCGCACCCCGAGAGCTGAAGCCACCGAGAACCGCCGCGAACCGGTGAGGACCGCCGCGGGCCACCGATTGCCACGAGAGGTGCTGGGAGAAGGCCATGAGAAGAGTCCTGATCGCCAACCGCGGTGCGATCGCGGCCCGGGCCGCCGACACCTTCCGCACGCTGGGCTGGTCGCCGATCGCCGTCGTCGCCTCGTCGGACCCCCAGCGCCTCCACGCGCTCGCCGCGGACGGGTGCGAGTACCTCGAAGGCGAAGGGCTCGCGCAGACCTACGACCACCCGGGCCGGATCGTCGAGGCGGCCCGGCGGTGCGGCGCCGAAGCCGTCTATCCGGGCTACGGGGCGCTGGCCGAGGACCCGGAGCTGCCCGGGCTGCTGGCCGCGGCGGGCATCGCCTTCGTCGGGCCGACGGCGGAGGTGCTCGCGGCGGCCCGCGACAAGGACCACGCGGTCGCCACCGCCGACCGGCTGGGCCTGCCCGTGCTGCCGCACGCGACCGGGCACGAGCGGATCGCCAAGCTGGTGGCGGACATCGGCCTGCCGGTCATCCTCAAGCCGGTCACCGGGTGCGGGGGCCTGGGCGTGCGCATCGTGCGGACGGAGTCCGAGGCGGAGCAGGCGCTCGCGCTGATCGGCGCGGACGGGGGCGACGGGGCCGAGGGCGGCGAGGGCGACGGCTGGTACGCCGAGCGGTACGTGGAGCACGGGGCGGTGGTCGGGGTCACCGTCGCCGTGGACGCGGCCGCGACCGTGCACCCGCTCGGCGAGCGGGAGAGCCTGCTGGTCGACGGCAGCATGAAGCTGCTGGAGGCCTCGCCCGTCCGGGGCGTGGCCCCGGAGCTGATCGAGCGGATGCGTGCGGACACGGCCCGGCTCGTCACCGGGATGGGCTTGCGCGGCGTGGCGACGGTCGAGTTCATCGTCGGATCGGGATCGGGATCGGGTGCGGGATCGGCTGCGGGCGACGGCGGCCGGCGCCACTGGTTCCTCGAGGTCAACGGGCGGCTGCCGCTGGCCTACCGGATGTGCGAGGCGCAGACCGGCCTGGACGTGGTGGCCCTCCAGATGGAGCTGGCCAGGGGTGTACTGCCCGCCCCCGGCCGCATCCGCGTCGACCGGGACGCGCACTGCATGGAGGCCCGCCTGTTCATCGAGCCGGCGGCGGGCGCGGCGTCCGGCCGGATCACCGCCCTGGAGCTGGCGCCCGAGCCGGGGGTGACGTACAACTGCGCGCTGGACGTGCGCAGTCCGGTCGTCCTCGACAACATCGTCACGCAGGTCCTGGCCCTGGGCGGGAGCCGCGGGGCGGCCGCCGGGGCGGTGCTGCGGGCCGTCGAGGGCAGCGGGGTGTCGGGGGTCGGAACGTGCGCGGAAGAGATAGCCGTGTGGCTGCGGGGTTCGGGGCTGGTCCCGGAACGCCTCGGCAGCCAGGCCTTGGGAGTCTGATCTGAGATGAACAGCAACGATCCGTTCTCGACCGTCCGCCACCCCGTCGACCCCGCGCTCGCGACGGCCGTCGCCGAGGGCGGGGAGGAGGACGTACGCGCGGACTGGTACCGGGAGTTCGGGGAGTCCGTCGCGGACCACGTACGGCGCCACCTCGACGCCCGGCCCGGCTACTTCGTGCTGAGCGGCCTGGACCACCTGAGCGAGGAGCAGGCCCGCCGGTTCACGGTCGCCGCCTCCCGGCTGGCCGGGGAGCTGCTGCCGCAGGACGGCGCGGGAGCGCTGCTGCGGGACGTACGGGACCGGGGGGTGCGGCTCGGCGAGGGCGCGACCGGCCGCTACTCGGACAGCAGGCAGGGCGGGAGCCTGCACACGGACGCGGCGCACCGGCCGGGGCGGCTTCCGGACATTTTCACGCTGTTCTGCGTCCGGCAGGCCTCCAGCGGCGGGGCGCTCGTCACGGTGCACGTCAGCGATCTGCTGGAGATCCTCCGGGGCCACCCCGAGGAGCTCGCGGCGCTTCGGCTGCCGGTCCACTTCGACACCCGGGACGACACGCCGGGGGTGCCGCTCACGACCGAGCGGCCCGTACTGGAGTTCAAGGACGGCCGGGAGCGCATGTACTACCTGCGGGACTACATCGAGATCGGGCACCGGCACGCGCACGTGCCGCCGCTGACGCCCGAGCAGGTCAAGGCACTGGACCTGCTGGACTCGCTGCTGGAGCGGCGCGATCTGCAGACGCACGGGCGGCTGGCGCCCGGCGAGATGATCTTCATCGACAACCGGTCGATCGTGCACGGCCGGACCGCGTTCGACGAGGAGGGGCCGGCGGACGGCGGGCGGCTGATGCTCCGCACCTGGATCGGACTCCCGGCACGGGGCGGGGCCGGGGCGGCCGCCGGGGCCGACGCCGGGGCCGTCCGGTGACCGGGGTCGTCGCCGAGCTCGAACGGCTCGGCCTGGCCGAGTTCCTGGCCGACTTCCCCGGGGACTCGGTGGACCGCCGCCAGTGGGCCGCCGGCGCCCGCGGCCTCGACGGGGAGCTGCGCGCCCTCGCCGGGTTCCTGCTGCTCGGGGAGCCCGCGGCGGCCGACCGGCTGCCGCCCGCCCTCGCCGGGGCGCTGCCGGCCCTGGTCGGGAGCGGGGTCGCGCACCGGCGCGGGGACGAGGTCCGGCTGCTCGACGTCAGCCTGTTCCGCTCCACCGGGGTGTGGCTGTTCGCGGAGCCGCCGAGCCCCTTCCCCGTGCGCCACTACTTCGGCCGGGACTCCGTCGCGCTGGCCCGGCGGACCGGATTCCGGGCGGGGGCGCGGGTGCTCGACCTGTGCTCCGGGCCGGGGTTCCAGGGGCTGGTGGCCGCCCGCGGCGGCGCCCGGGCCACGCTGGTGGAGCTGCTGCCCGAGACCGCCGAAGTGGCCCGGCTCAACGCGGAGATCAACGGGGTGGCCGACCGGATCGAGGTCCTCGTGGGCGACCTGTACGAGCCGCTCCCGGCCGGAGCGCGGCCGTACGACCACGTCATCGCGAACATCCCCTTCCTGCCCACCCTCGCGGCCCCGGGCGAGGAGGCCGCCCACGACGGCGGCGAGGACGGGTTCGGCGTCGGGCGCCGGGTCCTCGCCGGACTCCCCCGGCACCTGGCCGCGGACGGCACGGCCCATCTGACCGCGCTCCTCCTCCAGGCGGGCGAACAGCTCGTCACCGACGGCGAACTGCGATCCTGGGCCGCGGAGAACGGCTACGGCCTCACGGTCACGCTGACCGAGCGGATGGCGGTGGACGCCGACTCCGATCTCGTCCAGACCACGGTCTCGGACCACCTGGAGACCGACCCGCAGGCCGACCCCGAGGAGCTCACCGCGGCCGCCGTCGGCATGTACGCGAGCCGGGGTGCGACGGCCGCCCGGCTGGCCTATCTGCGGATCGACGCCGGGTTGGCCGACTTTCGTGTCCTCGACCGCACGGGCGGGTGAAGGTGGCTACCGTGACCGGCGCACTCGATCACGATCGGGAAGGACGCACAGCGTGACGACGGCAGGGACGGCAGGGACGCCAGGGACGGACGGCGCGGGCAACGGCGGGACCCGGGGCACGGGCGGCGACGGGAACGGCTCGCGCAGCCCCGAGCTCGTCGAGCTCGCCTCGATACGGGACGCGGAAGCCGACCGGTGGAACGCCCTCGCGGGTGACGCCGCCCTCTACTCGACCCACCGCTGGCTGCTCTACGGCGAGGAGCTGGCCGACGCCGGCTCCCGCCACCTGGTCGCCGCCTCCGGCGGCACGTACGCGGTCGGGCTCCCCACCCACCGCTTCACCGGGAAGGTCCCGCACTTCTACGATCCCGCCGTCCTGTTCCCCGGCGCCGCCGAGCCGGCGACGCCGGAGCGCCCGCTGCTCCTCGGCGGCACCCGCCTCGGCTACACCAGCGAGGTGCTCGTCGCCCCCGGAACCGCCGCACCGCTCGCCGCGGCGGGCGTACGGACCGTACTGGAACGGTTCCGCGCGCTCGGCGCCGAAGACGGCGGCCTCGCGGCGCTGCTCTACCTCACCGACGAGTCGGTGGAACGGCTCCTGCCGCACCTGGGCCCCCGGGACCGGGTGGTGATGATGGACGCGACCGCCGTCCTGCCCGTCGACCCCGACGGCCTGGAGGGCTACCGCAGGCGGTTCACCTCGCACCAGTTCACCTCCATCCGCCGGGAGATGCGCCGCTACAGCGACGCCGGCTGCCGCACCGAGGTCAAGCGGCTCTCCGAATGCCACCACCTGCTCGGCCCGCTCTCCGCGCAGGTGCTCATCCGGTACGGGCACCCCGTCACCGACGCGAGCGAGTCGGAGCGCTTCGCCCAGCAGGCCGCGCTGTTCGACGACAACTGCCGGATCCTGGGCGCCTACCAGGGCGACCGGATGGTGGGCTTCACCCAGTACTTCTTCTGGGGGAACACCATGTACGCCCGCTCGCACGGGCTCGACGACTCCATCGCCCGCGAGGCCAAGCTCTACTTCAACCTCACCTACTACGAGGCCGTGAAGTACGCGGCGGCCCACGGCTACCACTGCGTGGACCTGAGCTGCGACGCCTTCCAGGCCAAGGTGTCCCGGGCCGCCCGGCTCCAGCCCCTGTGGGGGGTCGTCCTCGACGCCCCGTGGAGCGGACCGGTCCTGGACCGCGTACGCGCCGAGGAGAAGGCGCGGCGCGCGGAGTTCGCCTCCCACGACCCGGGGATCGAGTCGCGGGTGGCGCACCTGGTGGACGCGCGCGGCCGGTAGCCCCGCCGCGCCCCGAAGACGGGCCCAGACCGGCCGCGACGCTCACCCGGCCGGTCTGGGCTCCCGCTCCCTCTCCCGTTCCCGCTGGTCACGGCCGCGCTCCGCGATCGCCGCCACCGGTGGCACCGCCGCCCCGGCCGCGACCATGAGCGTGACGAGCACCGCCCACCCCAGCGGGCCCGCGCTCAGGCACAGCGCGTTCAGCACGGTCGGCGCCACGGCGCCGCCGATCCCGACCCCGACGGAGAACACGCCCTGGTACTCGCCCTGCGCGTGCTCGGGGGCCAGCCCGAACGACAGCGCGTACTCCCCCGCCGTGAACAGCATCTCCCCGAAGGTCAGTGCCGCCGTGCCGATCAGGATGAGCCCCATCGCGGCGTACATCGGCACGTGCGCGGCGGCGAAGACGATCCCCATCGCCAGCGCGATGACGGGCCCGCTGCGCCGCATGGCCAGTGCCCCGTCGCGCGGGGTCTCGACCCCCTTGGCGACGTTGGTCTGGAGCAGGACCACCAGGGCGCAGCTCAGCGCGAAGACCAGCGACACCGTCCAGCGGGGGGCCTTCGTGTACTCGGCGATCCACACCGGCATCAGCACCGTCATGAAGACGTCGAACATGACGAGGGTGCCCGCGAGCACGCTGACCGCGAGGAACGGGCGGTCGGTGAGCGCGTAGTGCCGCCCGCTCCCCGGCTCCTTGGGGATCGGCGGCAGATGCGGCAGCCGGGCCACCAGCACCGCCGCGACGAGGTACGACACGACGTCGGCGCAGATCGCGATCACGTACGCGGTCCGGGTGTCGGCCTGCAGCGCGAGGCCGCCGAGGAGCGAACCGGAGACCATCGCGAGGTTCTGCAGGGAGTAGATCCGCGCCCGGTAGGCGACCCGGTCCTCCCCGCCGACGTACGCGATCAGCGCCCCGCTGATCGCGGGGAAGGCGCCGCGCCCCAGGGCGATCAGGGTGATCACCACGAGGAACCCGGTCATGCCCTCCACCAGCAGCAGCGCGCCAGCGGCGGCCGCCTGGGCGACCAGTCCGGCGATGCCCACCTCGCGCGGCCCGAACCGGTCGGCGAGCCGGCCGACGACCGGCCCGGCGACCAGGCCCGCGAGGCCGGCCGCCGTCAGCCCCAGGACCACGTTCCCCGTGGACAGGCCCACGGACCGGACGAAGAACAGGACTTGGAGAGGGGCCCAGCTGCCCGCCCCGAGGTACCGGACGAACAGTGCGGCCGCCAGGCCGCGTCTCAGGCTCCGTCCGTCGCGCAGCATCAGTGGCCCGCCGGGGCGTCGACGACGGCGGTGCGCGGGTCGGCCGCCGTGGGGCGCGGGTCGGCCGCCGTGGGGCGGGGGTTGACCTCGACGCCCAGCTTGGGCGCCAGCAGTTTGCGCAGCTGCTGCGCCGCCGCCTCGGCGGTGTTCGCCCGTACGACGTCCCAGCCGCGCCGGGCCGCCCAGTCGAGCATGACGTCCCGGACGGCGGCCTGGTGCTTCAGGAAGCTCTCCGGCCGGCACTGCGGGTCCCGCCCGCATTCGTACGGGGTGATGTCCCCCTTCTTGCGGCGCAGTGCCTCCTCGGGGGTGACGTCGAAGAAGACGACGCTGTCCACCGGGGCCATGGCGTGGACGATCGCGTCCACCAGCTCCTCGGGACAGCCCGCGAGCAGTTCGGTGGCCGCGTGCTTGACCCAGTAGCCGTCGAGGACGACGAGGTCCGCCTCGGCGGCGCGGGCCCGCTCGGCGGCCAGGGTGTTCATCCAGCCGAGGAAGAGCATCCGGGCCGGGTTCGGCATCTCGGCGATGCAGACCCGCAGTTCGTCGAGGGTGGTGCCGCGCAGGAAGCGGGCCTGCGGCACCTGGGACTCCTCGAACACCTGCCACTTGCCGACGACGCGGAACGACAGGCCCTGACCCTCGGCCCAGCTCTGCACCCGCTTGACCTGCGTGCTCTTGCCCGCGCCGTCGGGTCCGTCCATCGCAACGATCACTGTTCGCATCCCTTCGGAAGATCCGCCACGGGCCATCGCCGCGCGGAAGTCATGCGGTGGTGCCGGTACTGGCGCGGTGGTACGCGAGAGCCCGCTCGATCAGCGCCTCGGCGGCGCCCGTGTACCCGGCCGGGTCGAGCAGCCGCTCCAGCCGCGCGGCGGTGAACTCCTCGGCCGGTTCGGGCGCCTGCGCGAGGAGCCGGTCCACGAGGGGCTCCGCACTGTCCGCGGCCGCCACGGCCACCCGGCCGACCAGCGCCTTCGCTTCCGCCTTGCCGAGTACGGGGGCCAGTGCGGCGGCCAGCCGCTCCGTGACCACGGCCCCGCCGGTGAGCCGCAGGTTGGCCGCCATCCGCGCCGGGTGCACCTCCAGCCCCTCGGCCAGCTCCGCCGCCGTGCACGCGGCCCCTCCCACCAGCCGCAGCGCCTCGCGCAGCGGCTGCCATTCGCCGTGCCAGGCCCCGGCGGGCCTCTCGTCCTCGGCGGCCGCCGCGCAGTGGGTCAGCGTGAGCACCAGCGAGGGCACCTGGAGGGCGGCGGAGCGGATCATCGCGGCGAGCACCGGGTTGCGCTTCTGCGGCATGGCGGAGGAGACCCCGCGGCCGGCCCCGGCGGGTTCGGCCACCTCGGCGAGCTCGGTGCGGGCCAGGGTCTGCACATCGGTGGCGAACTTACCGAGCGCCGCCGCGGCATGCCCGAGGACGGCGCCCGTGTCGCCGATCGGCGTGCGCAGGGTGTGCCAGGGCAGAACGGGCTCCGCGAGCCCCGTCTCGGCGGCGAAGAGGGCGATCAGCTCCCCGGCGTACGCGCCCCCGTCCCGGTCCGCCGCTCGGGCGGGCGACGTCCGCGCGTACTCCAGATAGCCGGCGAGCGTGCCCGCCGCCCCGCCGAGCTGGACCGGCAGCCCCCCGTCGAGCAGCGCCCCGACCCGGCGCCGTACGTCGACCACCGCGACGAGCCAGCCCGCCGCCTTGAGGCCGAACGTGGTGGGGACGGCGTGCTGGCCGAGGGTGCGGGCCACCGCCGGCGTGCCCCGGTGCGCGTCGGCCAGCCGGGCCAGCGCCGCGGCCGTCCGGTCGAGTTCGGCCCGTACGAGGCTCAGCGCGCGGGCCGTCACCAGCATCGCGCCGGTGTCGAGGATGTCCTGGCTGGTGGAGCCGCGGTGCACGTACTCCGCCGCCGCGGGGTCCTCGGCCGCGACCACGGCCGTGAACTCCTCGACCAGGGCGACGACCGGGTTGCCGGCGCCGCGCGCCCGCACGGCCAGCGCGGGCAGGTCGATCGCCGCGGCCCGGGCGCACGCCGTGATCGTCTCGGCGGCCCCGGCGGGCACCGTGCCCAGCCGGGACTGGGCCCGGGCCAGGGCGGCTTCGGCGTCGAGCATCGCCTGGGCCCAGGCCGTGTCGGTGAGGGCCTCCTCGGTGGCGGCGGCGGCCCGCACCGGTGAGAGGAGAGCGGTGTCGGGGGTCGTGCCGGGGCGGTCCATCAGGTGGCGCTCCTCGTCAGCGTGTCGTGGCGGCGGCCGGCCCCGCGGGCGAGGCCGAGGACGGCGCGGGCCATCGCGTCGGAGTCCCCGAGGATCACCGAGTCGACGCCCGGCCGGATCCCGGCGGCCGTCACCCAGTGCACGCCCTCGGTCGGCACGCCGTACGCGAAGCGCCGCTCGTGCGCGGCGCCGGCCGCGTCGACGAGGCGGTACGGGCGCTCGGTGACGGCGATGCCGCCGGTCCGGTACGGGCCCCGCCGGTCGTCGATCACGTACGGGACGCACTGGCCGGTGGCGTACAGGTACCCCAGCAACGGGTCCTCGGTGCGCGCCACATCGGGCTCGGGCAGGCGCGCCTCGATGAACGCCCGCGCGTGCACCGCGCCCCCGCCGACGCGGGGCGAGCGGGCGGTGAAGCGGCCCGCGGTCTCGTCCGCGCCGAACTCCGCTCCCGGGCCGAGGACGGTCAGCACACCGGCCTCGATCAGCGCGATCGCCTCCCGGATCCGGCGCGGCGGCGGTCCGATCGACAGGTACGCGTTCAACGGCCCGTAACGGGCGCTCAGTTCGTCGCGGTAGTCCGCGCCGGATATCCCGCCGTGGTCGACCAGCAGCCGCACCTCGTTGCGCAGGTCGCGCAGTACGTCGAGGGCCGCCTTGTACGGGCCGTCGACGTTCCCCGCGTCCGCCTCGGCGGCGTCCCGCCGCAGGTGCTCCAGCAGCCGGCCGGTGAACGCGGCGCGGTCGGCGAAGACGCCCTCCCCGCAGGGCCGGGCGACGCGCTCCCAGTCCCAGCGCCGCCCGGCCGGCACGCCCAGCGCGTCGAGCAGACGGTCCCGGGCGTACGGGGTCCAGGGCCCGGCCGCGCTCCGTTCGAGCAGCCGCGCCGCGGCCTCGGGGCGGCCGTCGGCCCGCAGCAGGGCCGCGTAGTAGACGGTCTCGACCTCCTGGGAGACCAGCGGCCAGATGTCGCGCCGGAAACGGGGCCGCCGCGGGCCCCGGCGCAGCCGGGCCAACGTCGCCGGGGTGAGGAGGAGCGGGAGGTGGCGGCCGGTCGCGCCCTTCTGGTTCTCCCCCCGGGCCTGGTGGGGCACGCCCCGGCGGGATCCGGCGTACAGCACGGGCTCGCGTCCGGAGCGGTGGTAGACCAGCCCGGCGTCCTTGGCCTCGTACGCCCCGCCGCGCCCTTCGGTCAGCAGGGCCATGTGGTCGAAGAAGTTGAGTCCGAGGCCGCGCAGCAGGACCGGCTCCCCGGGGGCGATCCCGTCGAGCTGGGCGTCCGCCGGGTTCCCCGGGGGCAGGTAGCAGAGCCCGCGGCGGGCCGCGAACCGCGCGAGGGCGGCCTCGGCGGGGGTCGGGGAGACCGGCAGGTGCCCTTGGGCCAGGACCACCGCGTCGAGCCCGGACAGCACCGTGCCGTCGTCCAGGGTCACCCGGTCGCGGCCCGCCGCGGTGGTGTCCGCGTCGAGCCGGACGGCTCGCGCGGGGTGCGTACGGATGTCCGCCGCGCTCCGCCGGACCACCGTGCGCAGCACCCACTCCAGGTAGCGCCCGTACAGGGCCCGGGTCGGATAGCCGTCGGGGCCCGGCACTTCCTCCCCGGCCGGGAAGGCACCGCCGTGCAGGGCGGGGTCGGCGGCCCAGGCGGCCAGGTCGGGGCCGGGCCGCACCGGGCCGTCCATCGTGACGCTGTCGTCGGTGAACAGGGTCACCTGGGAGGCGACCGTGTTCATGAGCAGGTGCCGCGACTGGTCGGAGCGCCACACCCGGCCGCTGCCCGGGCGCGGGTCGACGAGGTGGACCCGCAGCCGCACCCCGGCCGGCAGCAGTTCGTCCGCGTTGGCCGCCAGCCGCTCCAGGACGGACAGCCCCCGCGGGCCCGACCCGATGACGCAGACCGTCAACCAGTCCTCCCCGTGGCGGTGTCCGTCAGTACGCGGCGAAGTACTCACGGTGCTCCCATGCGGTGGTCTCCCCCGGGTCGGCGGGGCCGGCGACGGCCAGCCACTCCCCGAACCGGGCCACCTCGCTCCGCTTGAGCTGCGCCAGGCAGTCCTGGAGCGGCTTGCCCAGCAGGTCCCGGGCCAGGGCGCTGCCCTCCATCGCCGCCACCGCCTCCGCGAGGTCCCGCGGCAGCGCGGCCGCCGTCGGGGCGTGCGGGTCCTCGGCGAGGGCGCCCGGCCGCAGCCCGCGCTCGATCCCGTCCAGACCGGCGGCGAGCTGTGCGGCGAGGTAGAGGTACGGGTTGGCGCAGGGCTCGCCGATCCGGTTCTCCACGTGCGTGGACTCCTCGCCCGGGCCGCCGAGCACGCGGACCAGCGCGCCCCTGTTCTCGGCGCTCCACACGATCCGGTCCGGGGAGAGCGAGAACCGCGTGTCGAGCCGCCGGTACCCGTTGACGGTCGGAATGCAGAACAGGGCGGTGTCCGCGGCGTGTTCGAGCAGACCGGCGACGTAGCCGAGGCCCTCCGGCGACAGCAGCGCGCCGTCCCCGGGCGACGCCGGCACGAAGGCGTTGCGGTCGGCCGCCGCGTCGAACAGCGACTGGTGCAGGTGCCAGCCGCTCGGGTCGAAGCGTTCCAGCCGGGGCAGTGACATGAAGGAGGCGTGGTGGCCGAGGCGGGCGCAGATCTGCTTGGCGACCGTACGGAAGAGCAGCATGGCGTCGGCGGCGTCGAGGCCGTTCATCGGGCTGAAGGTGAACTCCAGCTGGCCGGGGCCCGATTCGTGCTCGACGGTGCGCAGCGGCAGCCCGAGCTCGCGCAGGGCGCGCGCGAGCGGGGTGACGAGGTGCATCAGGCCGTCGGTGAGGGTGTCGAGGTTGAACTGGTAGCCGCCGTTGACCGGTTCGACGGCGGGCGGCTCGCCCTGGACGCCGAATCCGCCGACGGTCGCCGCGGCCCGCGCGGCGGCTCCCGGGCCTTGGTCCGCGCCGGTCAGCCGGGTCACGTACCACTCCACCTCCAGGCCGACCACGTACCGCAGGCCGCGCTCCGCGGCCCGGTCGCACTGGCGGCGCAGGACGGCGCGGCTGGACAGCGGGTGGGCGCTGCCGTCGCGCAGGTACTCGTCGGCGACGACCCAGCCGGTGGCCGCCTCGGTGTACGGCAGCACCCTGAAGGTGAGCGGGTCGGGAACGATCAGGAAGTCCCCGGCTCCGGTCAGCTCGGGTATGCCGATGCCGCCGCCGGGGGCGAAGAAGTCGACGCCCACGGCGTGCCCGGTGTCGAAGACGAAGGGGCCCGGGCTCATGTCGATGCCGTTGCGCAGCGCCGTGCGGAAGGCCTCGACCGTCAGGGTCTTGGAGCGCATCAGCCCGTGCGGATCGCCGAATCCGACCCGTACGAACTCCAGACCGGCAAGGGTGCCCGCCAGGGCCTGCGCCGCGGCCCTCTGCTCCGCGCTCCACAGGCCGTGGCGCTCGACGAAGCCGACGCTGCCGGTGGCGAAGCGGGCGTAGCGGCGCTCGTCGGCTTCGCGGGCGGTGATGGCCTCGGTCATGTCGATTCCCTTTCCGGTTCCGGCTGCGGCGATCGGGCGGAGAGCGCCGCGTAGTGGTGGTGCCAGGGGCGGGCCTGCTCCAGCTGGTACGCGGCGGCCAGGACCCGCAGGTCCTCGCCCCGCCCGCCGACCAGTTGCAGGCCGACGGGCAGGCCCTCGGGCGAGAGCCCCGCCGGGACGGACACGGCGGGCTGGCCGGTCAGGTTGAAGGTGTAGGCCTCGGGGGCCCAGGCCAGCCAGGACAGGGCGCCCTTGGGGACCGGGTCGGGCGGCTCGTGCCGGTCGGCGGCGAACGGGGCGATGGCCACGGTCGGCATGGCCAGCAGGTCGTACCGCTCCATCAGGGCCGTGCTGCGGGCCCGCAGCACGGCGCGCGCCTCGTACGCCCGGGCCAGCCGGGCGGCGCTGAGCGTGCGCCCGTACCGGATGACGCGGAGCCGGCCCGGGTCGAGGCGGTCCGCGACCTCGTCGAGGTCCCGGGGGTGGGCGGCCGCCTCCCAGCCGGCCAGGATCGTCTCCAGGGCCGCGTACGGGTCCTCGAAGGGCGGCGGGATCTCCTCGACCTCGTGCCCCCGGGCCGCCAGCGCCTCCACGGCCTGCCGGGCGACGGCCGCGATGCCGGGCCGCGGCGCGGGTTCGCCGAGCGAGGGGATCCAGCCGATGCGCAGGCGGGGCATCCGCGCGGCCGCCCCCTCGGGATCCCCGGCCGGCGCGCCGGACACGCCGTAGGACAGCGGGTCGGCGGGGTCGTGGCCGGACATCACCTGGGTGAGCAGGGCCGCGTCGGCCACGCTCCGGGTCAGCGGCCCCAGATGGGACAGCTCGTCCGGGCTCTGGGGCACGTACGGGATCCGGCCCAGCGTGGGTTTGAACCCGACGACCCCGCAGAAGGAGGCGGGGATGCGGATCGACCCGGCGCCGTCGGTGCCGGTGGCGCCGACCCCGATGCCCACGGCCACCGAGGCGGCCGCGCCGGCGCTGGAGCCGCCGGGGGTCAGGGCCGGGTCCCACGGATTGCGGGTCGGGCCCTGCAGCCGGTTCAGGCCGGCCGCGCTCCACCCGCCCTCGGAGGTGTTGGTCTTGCCGATGACGATCGCGCCCGCCGCCCGCAGCCGGGCCACGGCCGGGGCGTCCCGGCCGGGCACGGCGTCCGCGTGCAGCAGGGAGCCGCGGGTGGTCCGGATGCCCTCCGTCGGGGTCAGGTCCTTGACGGAGACGGGCATGCCGAGCAGCGGCCGGTCCCGCCAGACGGCGCTCCCGTACCGGTGGAGGAGCCGGTCCGCGGCCCCGGCCTCGGCGGTGGCGCGCTCGCGGGCGAGCGTGAGGAAGGCGCCGATCCGGGGCTCCCACCGGTCGAGCAGGCGGAAGGTGGCGGCCAGGTGCTCCGAGGGCAACAGGCTGCCGTCCCCGTAGGCCGTGCGGAGCGCGCGGACGCCGGCGTACCGCGGTCCGGACGGGGCGGGTGCCGCGGGCAGGTCAGGCGCCATGGAAATCCCGGTACCAGCCGTTGTCGAAATCGCGGACCTCCAGGCCCCGGTCGGCGGCCGCCTGGTGCAGCAGTGCCTGGATCCGCCCGGCCACCATGGCCGCCCGCAGGTCGGCCCGCTCGAACTCGGCGCCCGAGGTGCGCAGCAGCCGCAGGTCGTAGAGGCCGGGGCGGTACGCGCCCTCCAGCACGATGCCGAGCGGGATGCGCAGTGCGTGGCGGACACCGAAGGTGACGTGCCCGGTGTGGTGCTGGTCGGACCAGTTGGTGATGTCGGCCGTCATCGGCGCGAAGAACCAGTCCTCGCGTCCCGGGGTCTCCTCGGTCCACGACATGCTGTGCGGCAGGTAGTGCCAGGTGTTGTAGCGCATCCGCGCGCTGTAGGCGGAGAGGGTGCGGGCGAGGGCGGCCCGGTCCTCGGCGAACTTGCGGACGAACGCGGCTCCCGGTGCGACGCAGCAGTAGAAGTCGCGGGTGGCCAGGGCGATCCGGTCCTCGGCCGGGTGGCCGCTGTGCAGGACGGCGACGCTCTTGGGGCCGCGGCCCATCACGACGTCGCAGTCCAGGGCCGCGGCCAGCGTCTCGAAGAACCGGTGCAGGAACCCCTCGTACGCGCTGGTGAACCCAGCGGGCGGGGCGAGCCGTACGACGCGCTCGACGACCTCCTCGGCATACGCCCGGACCGTCGCGGGCGCCGCCGCCACGGGAAAGGGGCGGCCGGCGGCGCCGGAGAGCAGGCCCGCGACCGGCGCCGGCAGCTCCTCCCAGCCGAGGGGCTCGGCCATGATCCGCTCGCGTTTGTGCAGCGAGGCGCCGTTGATCTCGCGGTAGAACACGGCGCCGCCGCGTAAACGCTCTGCGCGGGCGGCGGCGCAGGCCGCGGCCAGGGCGTCGAGGGCGGCGCCCGTCGGCAGGCCGGCGAGATCCGGGACCGGGGCCCCGTACGTCCCGATGCGTTCCCGGAGGAAGCCCGCGAGCAGGTCGGGGGTGAGCTGTACGCCGTTGAACTCCTCGGCCCGGACCGGGGAGCCCGAGCTGATGAGTGCGTGCAGGCAGACGACGAAGGTGGCGTCCTCGGGGGCCCACCGCGCGGCCGGGGCCTCCCGGAGCCCGGTGAGCACGGAGCGCTCGGCCCCGGCGGCCAGCGAACGGCCGGGCAGATTGCTGAACTTGCCGAGGTTGCTGTAGAAGCGGTCGCCGACGTAGAGCAGTACGGGGGCCATGTGGAGCAGGGCGTGGCCGACGGCGTCGATCCTCGCCCGGACGTGATCGGGGTCCTGCTGCGCGAGCCAGCGGTGGACCTCCTCGAACTGGATCCGCTGGACGTCCTGCGCCAGCGCCCACAGCCGGCCCAGGGACTCCGGCCGGTTCTGCCATTTGAGGGTGCCGAGCGGCTCGGCCTCCTCGGGGCCGGCGGGCCGGGTGCCGGCCGGGACGACGCGCAGCCGCCCCGTCCCGGTCAGTACCAGCAGGTCCCCGCCGCCCTCGTCGGGCGTGGTTCCGGGGCCGCCGGTCGGGGCGAAGCCCGCGACCTGGGACTCGGCTATCTCCGTGTACACGCGCTCGCCGAGCCCCATGGCCGCTCGGCCGATCCGTTCGGGGACCATCCCGTCGAGGGTGGCCGCTATCCGTATCGCGTCGGCGGCCAGGCCGCAGGCACGGGCCCGCTCGGCGGCCGCCTTGACCTGGGCATCGAATCCGGGCGTCTTCAGCTGCATTGTCGTCACCTACGGAAGGTCATTCGACGGCGGTTCGGGATCGGGGCGGGGTGGCCGGCGGACCGCCCCGCCCCGCGGGGCCCGGGTTCAGCCGAGCGCATCGAGGGTCCATGCGGACTCGTGGCGGCTGAACCCGAGGTGGGGGTAGTACGCGACGGCGGCCGGTGCCGAGAGCAGCACGAGCTTGGCCTGCGGCGCGGCCTCCCGGGTGGCCCTGATCAGGTCCCGGCCCACGCCGCGGCGCTGGAACTCGGCGTCGACGGCGATGTCGCTCAGGTACGTGACGTACGAGCCGTCGGTGATCGAGCGCGCGATGCCGATCAGCCGCCCGTCGAGGCGGGCCGTGATCACGAGATTGGCGCCGGCCAGCATCCGGGTGAACCGCTCGACGTCTTCGACGGGACGGCGCTCGCCGAGGGTGGACGCGCGGTACAGGGCGGTGACTTCGGCTACGTCGAGGCTGGCACCGACGACGGGCTCACACTTCCACATGCTGCTGCAGCTCCTTGCTCAGTTCGTCCAGTCGGGATTTGAGGTGCTCGCGGTTTCCGAGGAAGCGCCGCGGGTCCATGTGATCGGCGGTGACGTCCACACCGCGGGAGGCGAGGCCGTCGGCCAGTCCGGTGCCGCGCTCCCAGGCCTCGGTGGCGGCGGCCTGGACCAGCCGGTAGGCCTCCTCGCGGTCCCGGCCCCCGTCGACGAGGTCCAGGAAGACCTCCGAGCTGTAGACGAGGCCCCGGGTGGCGTCGATGTTGCGCGCCATGCGCTCGGGGAACACCCGCAGCCCGCGCAGCAGTCCGGCCGCGGAGACCAGCTGGTAGTGGGCCACGGTCAGGCTGTCGGGCAGGATGACCCGCTCCACCGAGGAGTGCGCCAGGTCCCGCTCGTGCCACAGGGCGACGTTCTCGTACGCCGCCCCGGCGTTGGAGCGCAGGATCCGGGCGAGACCGCACAGCCGCTCGCTGGTCGTCGGGTTCCGCTTGTGCGGCATCGCGCTCGACCCCTGGTAGGCGCTGGTGCGCGGCTCGTCGACCTCCCCGACCTCGGTGCGCTGCAGCATGCGCATCTCCAGGGCGAACTGCTCGACGACGGCCCCCGTCACCGCGAGCGCGGAGAGCAGCTCGGCGTGCCGGTCGCGCGCCACGACCTGGGTGGGCATCGGCTCGACGCCGAGGCCGAGCTGCCCGCAGACCCACTCCTCCACGTACGGGGAGATGTGCGCGTACGTGCCCACGGGACCGGAGAGGGTGCCGACGGCCACGGCGGCGCGGGCGGCGGTCAGCCGGGCGGTGCAGCGGTGGAGGGCGAAGGCGTGCACGGCGAGTTTCTGGCCGAAGGTGGTGGGCTCGGCGTGGATGCCGTGGGTGCGGGCGATGCACACCGTGTCCCAGTGCTCCAGGGCGCGTTCCACGAGCAGTCCGGCGAACGTGCGGGCGGCGTTCAGCACGTGGTCGCACGAGCGGGCCAGCAGGTGTCCGAGGGCGGTGTCGACGAGGTCGTAGCTGGTCATCCCGTGGTGCACCCACCGGGCGGACGCGGACGGCATCGGCTCCGTGTAGGCCGCGAGGAAGGCGAGGATCTCGTGGTCGCGGGTGAGTTCCAGCTCGCGGACCCGGGCGACGGAGGGGACGGGGGCGCGGCGGATGTCGGCCAGGCTGTCCCGGTCCACGACGCCGAGTTCGGCCTGGGCCGTCGTCGCCAGTACCTCGACGCGCGTCCAGGTGGCGTACTTGTGCTCCTCGGTCCAGAGCTCGGCCAGCTCCGGAGTGGAATAGCGTTCGATCAAGGTCGGTTCTCCTCGGATCTCCCCGCCCGGCGGCATGGCGGGGGACGGGACGTGGGGGGTGGGGCTCGTGAGGCGTACGGTCAGGCGGTGAAGCCGAGCTCCGGTGGCAACAGGCCGGCCCTGGCCGCGGCGACGACTTCGGCGCGGGCCGCCGGGCCGCCCGCGGACGGGGTGGCCCGCAGCGGGAGGAGCGCTCCGGCCGGTCTCGCGTACCAGGCGGCCAGCGCGTTCTGCACCGCCCCGTGCCGGCTCCGCATCGGGTCCACGTCGAAGGTGAGCTCCCGCGCGTACAGCCGGACCAGCGGGTGGTACGAGAAGCGCACCCCGCTGCCCTTGACGAAGTCGGCGTCCAGCAGGTGCTGCGCGGTCAGCCGCTCCAGGGTCTCCTCCGTACGGTCGTCCGGCAGGCCGAGCGCGGCCGCGGCCACCCGCACCGGGAACGAGGCCATCTCCAACAGGCTGAGCAGCCGGAACGCCCTGCGCTCGGGGGCGTCCAGCGCCGCGTAGCCGACCGCCAGGCTGTCGCGCACGCCGAGGTCGCCGACCGCCAGCTCGTCGAGCCTCCTGCGCTCCGACTCCAGCCGCCGGGCGAGCGTCTCGAGCCGCCAGTGCGGCCGCTCCAGCAGACGCGCGCCGACGATCCGGATGGCCAGCGGCAGCCGGCCGCAGTACCGCACCAGGTCCTGCGCGGCCCCCTCCTCGGCCGCCACCCGCTCGCGGCCGATGATCCGGGCCAGGATCTCCCGGGACTCCTCCGCGGTCAGCAGCCCGAGGCGCACGTGCCGGGTGCCGCCCAGGGTGGACAGCATCTCCAGGCTGGTCACGACGGCCGCGCAGGTGGGCGAGGCCGGCAGCAGCGGCCGTACCTGCGCCTCGTCACGCGCCCCGTCCAGCACGACCAGCACGCGCCGGTGGGAGAGCAGCCCCCGGTACAGGGCCACCCGCTCGCCGGAGTCGGCGGGCACCGCGCCCGGGTCGACTCCCAGGGCCCGCAGCAACTCGCCGAGCACGTCCGCCGGTTCGCGGAAGGCGTCGCCGCGCTGGAGCTCGACGTACAGCTGGCCGTCGGGGAAGGCGGGGCTGACGGCGTGGGCGACGCGGACCGCCATGGTGGTCTTGCCGACGCCCGCGGCCCCGTACAGGTCGAGGGTCTGCGGGACGGTGCGCTCCGCGCCCTCCCGGGAGACGTCGCGCAGCCGCCGGATCAGGTCCGCCTCGATGCCGGGCCGGGCGAACTCCGCGAGGCGCGGCGGGAGGGTGTACGGGCATCCCGGGCGGGCGGGGGCTTCGGCGGGGCCGCCCGGCCGGGGGGCGGCGGGGCCGGGCCGGGCCGCCGGGTCCGGGGCGGACCGGGTGGGCCCGGCGAGTATCCGCCGGTGCGCGGCGCGGAGTTCCTCGCCGGGCTCCACTCCGAGCTCCTGCGCCAGCAGCCGCCGGGCCTCCTGGTACGCGGCGAGGGCCTCGCCCTGGCGGCCCGCCCGGTACAGGGCCGTCATGAGCCGGCCCCACGCGCTTTCCCTGAACGGGTGTTCCGATACCAGCGCCCTGAGCCGGGGCAGCACGTCGGCGTGACGACCCACGGCCATTTCCGCGTCGGCCCAGCTTTCCGTGGCATTCAGCCAGCGTTCAAGCAGAGCGGCCCCGTCGCCCTGCTGGAGGTATTCCGAGGGGATGTCGACGAGCGGGGTCCCGTTGCCCTGCTCCATCGCCGACCGGAACAGCCGGGCGCGTTCGGCCGGTTCGGTGGTGAGTTCCGCCTTCTGGAGGAAGGTATTGAAGCGGTCGAGGTCGAGCCGTTCGGCTCCGATTGCGATCGCGTAGCCGGAGGCCCGGCTGACGACCGCTTCGGCGCCCAGGAGTTTGCGCAGGCGGGCGATGTACCCCTGCAGGGTCTTGCGCGCGGTCAGCGGGGGTTCCCCGCCCCACAGCTGCTGGATGAGCTCCTCCGCGGTGAGCGTGCGGGGGGCGTGCAGCAGCAGGGCCGCGAGAACGACGCGGTGCTTGGCCCGCGGAATTTCCAATAACTCTCCGTTCCGCCGTACGGTCAGCGGACCGAATACATCGAACTGGAGATCGTCCAGCATGTGATGGCCCCCGTAATGTCTCGCCCACGGGAAAATGCGGAGGGGTGGTGGCCCCTGAGGGAATTCAGGCCCGGGATTCACCCTGGGCGATGTTCACGACATCGTGCCGCGCGAGTTCCGTGAAGAGCTCGACGATGTCCTGCACCACGGATTCCTGATCGATGTCGTATTCCTGGGCGATCAGCGCGGCGATATCGCTCACGGTGCGCTTCCCGTCGATCTGCCGCCAGATGTGGGCGGCGGAGGCGGTCAGCTCGAAGAAGTGCTCGTACCCGCCGACCACCGTCGTGCCGCGATGGTTGCGGATCTTCACGTTCAACGGGAGCGAGGCCACCGAACCGGGGCCCACCTGCACGTTCTCATCGAGCGACATCAGACCGACACCTCCATGGAGATCCGCTGGCAGACCGCGATGGTCTCCTCGACCCACTTGCGCGGGTGGTCCGGATCGAAGGAGCGCATCGTCTCGACGGCCCAGTACGCCTCGAACGGCAGCAGGGCCGGATCGAGGATCTCCATCCGCCGGGCCCGCCACTTCGGCCACAGACTGCCGAACTGGCCCAGGCTGGCCTGGAGCGCGTCCACGGAGTGGTTGAAGGCGTTCTTCGTCGCGAGGACCGCGCTGTACAGATCGCCCCGGGCGATCTGGCCGGCCGCGTCCTCCGTGTAGCTGTCGGCCTGCCGGAGCGAGTTCACGATCAGCACCGAGCGGTGGGCCGAGGCGGCGAGCCGCTCGCGGGTCCCCGCCAGCCAGGCCCCGTCGTCGGCGGCCGCCGCGTACGGGAGCCGCTCCAGCATGGCGATCTCGTGGTAGCTCAGGGTGCGCCAGGTGCCCTGGCCGTCGGCGAACTGCTCCCGGGAGACCTTCGAGAGGACCTGCTCGATCTGGGACGCGGTCCAGTATTCGACGTCCCAGCGGCGGCCGTCGACGAACGTGCCCTCGTACTGGAGCGTGTTCGGTTCGAGCGCCACGTGGTTGGTCTCGTCGATCGTGCTGGTCCAGAGGTCGCGGGTGACGACGTGGACGTCGAGATCGCTGGTGGGGTTGCCCCAGCCCCTGATCAGGGAACCGCTCGCGAACACCGTCTCGTACGCGTCCGGGAGCAGATTGCGGCTCTTGAGCTCGGCTATTACCCCGGAGGTGTCATACGTCATGAGGCACGGCCCTTCCCCGTCTCGGGCCGCCGCGACCGAGATCATCGGATGACGGCGCGCTCTGGTTCTCCTTGGATCGCCGCCACGGCGTCGGAACGGGCGGCACGCCCCGGAAGGTGATCTCCGACCCCGGGGACAATTTCCGGCTCACCCGAAGAATCGGCTGGCCATGCAGAAGTGCTGAACTTCGGCACGGTCCAGCATATTGACAAACCTTCAGTTGAGTCCAGAACAATCTGGTGGCGTGAATTGGCCTTTACATGAAGGGGCTTACTGTCCGTAAAGGCGGCATCAGGATGCGTGTACGGCCCAGTTGAGCCATGGGATTCGACGTCGCGCGGAGCAGCCGTCCGCGGCGGCGGGACGGCGCTCCCGCGCGCGGCAGCGCTCGGAGGGCACGTCCGGGGCGGGGACAAACCACCGATTCTCGCCATACGCGACCCCTTCGCGGACCGGTGGCGGACAAGAAATATTTGCCTTCCCGGGGTCGCGGCTGCAATCTCGCCGACCGCGAGCCCGAGGTGGAGCCGGTTCTTCACCGGCGCAGGGGCGTGAACCGGCGTGTCGCCCTCGCGTGTCGCTCACCCCTCGGTATCGGACTCGGAGCCCGACCCGGACCCGGTGGCCGGCGAGGCGAGTTCGGCGCGGACCAGAGCGAGGAAGGCGGCCGAAGGCCGGACCTCCACACCGCGCTCCCGGGCCAGCGCCCGGAGGTGGTCGAGGACCGCGCCGAGCGTGGGGTGGGAACCGGGCGGGCGCAGCAGCCACAGCCGGCCCGGCGGCCGGCGCGGGAGCCCGAGGGCCGCCAGCGCCTCCTCGGCCTCCCGGTCGAGGTCGTGCAGATCGGGATCGGCGAGCGGGGCCGCCTCCACGCCGGTGATGTGCCCGTGGCCGTCCAGCCGGGTCTCCACGGCCCAGTGGGTGGACCGGTCCGGGATCCAGGTCCGGTCCGCGGGGGGCCACACGTACGGGAGGAACACCCACAGCGTGTCCTCGGGCGCGGGCTCCCAGCCGAGCACCTCCAGCTCCCGGACCTCGGGCAGCCGGTCCGGCTCCTGCTCACTGCGGCCGGTGCGGCGCAGCGCGAGCGGGTGCGGTGTTCCGTCCTCGTCCCACGAGTCCCACGAGTCCCTCGGCATGCGCGCAGGCTACCGCCGGCCGAACGGCCCGCCCTTGACCGCCGCCCCGCGCCGCGCCGCGTAGCCCCGCCCCGCACCCCTCGCGGCAGGGGCCGCCGCCCGGGCCGGGTCCCTACGACCGGCGGAAGTCCACCTCCGCCGGCGGCTCCCCCGGCCAGTTCAGCCGGGTCGGCGCGGGCGGGGTCTCGGCGAGCACGGCCCCCCGCGCGACCACGTACCGCGGCCGGACCTGGCGCCGCACCGCCTCGGCGGGCGTCTCGGCCGGCAGCAGCACGAAAGAGGCCGGGGCGCCCTCGGAGATCCCGTACTCCGCCCCCGTCAGGCCCAGCACCCGCGCCGCGCGCTCCGTCACCATCTCGAACGCCACCGGGATCTCGTCCGCCCCCGTGAGCTGGGCGGCGTACAGCCCGACGAGGGCGGTCTGCAGGGGGCTCGCGGTGCCGAGCGCGTTCCACGGGTCCATCACGTCGTCGTGGCCGAAGGCCACGTTGACCCCCGCCGCCAGCATCTCCTTGACCTGCGTGAGGCCGCGCCGCTTGGGGTAGCCGTCGAAGCGGCCCTGGAGGTTGAGGTTCGCGAAGGGGTTGGAGACCAGGTTGATCCCGGAACGGGACAGCAGCCGCTGGAGTTTGAAGCTGTACGCGCCGCCGTAGGAGCCCATCGCCGTCGTGTGCGAGGCCGTCGCCCGCTCCCGCAGCCCCGAGCGCAGCGCGAGCGCGGCCAGCACCTCCACGAACCGGGACTGCTCGTCGTCGATCTCGTCGCAGTGGGCGTCCACGCGCAGCCCGTGCTCCTCGGCCACCGCGAAGGCGACGCCCAGCGACGCGACGCCGTCCTCTCGGGTGTCCTCGAAGTGCGGGATGGCCCCGACGACGTCGGCGCCCCGGGCCACCGCCTCGCGCAGCAGCGCCTCGCCGCCGGGGAAGGAGACGATGCCCTCCTGCGGGAACGCGACGATCTGCAGGGTCATGAAGTCCCGGACCCGGTCGCGGACCTCCAGCAGCGCGTCCAGCGCGGTGAGCGCGGGGTCGGTGACGTCGCAGTGCGTCCGCACGTGCAGCACGCCCTGGGCCGCCTGCCAGCGCAGCACCCGCGTGGCCCGCTCGACGACGTCCTCGCGGGTGAGGGTGCGCTTGCGCTCGCTCCAGCAGGCGATCCCCTCCCACAGCGTCCCGGAGGCGTTCGGACGGGGCTCCCCGGCGGTCAGTGCCGTGTCCAGGTGGATGTGCGGCTCGACGAAGGGGGCGCTGAGCAGCCCGCCGTGCGCCTCGATCAGCACGCCGGTGGCCGGCGGCTCCTTCTGGTCGTCGTACGGGACCACCCGCGCGATCCGCCCGTCCTCGGCGACCTCCACGTCGGACAGGCCATCGGTATGGAGCAGCCGGGCACCCCGCACGATCATCCGCATACGGCCACCCTACGACCGTGGCCCGCGGTTTCCGGGGAAACCGCGGGCCACGACGTCCTGCACCGCATGCCTGGCTCAGCCGCGCTTGGCCTGGGCCTTCTGCTGCATGCCCCGCGTCTTCGCGGAGACGGACTGCACGTCTCTGACCGCGGCCTTCGCGCGTGCCTCGGCCGCCGTGTTCTTCGCCCGCTCCCGCTCGCGCTCCGCGGCCTGTGAGGTGCCGGCACGAGCCTTCTTGGCCATGATCACTCCTCCTCGGGACACATAGGGACGCACCGGAGGGCGTACGTCCTCCACTGTCCCTCCGTTCGGAGGAGGCGGCATCCGGAGCCAGGGTCAGCCGCGCCCGCCCTTGCGGCGCTGCTGCTCGCGCATCCGGTCTTCCTGCATGGCCATCTTCTGCGCCTCGCGCACGTCCTCGACCAGCATCGCCGGCTTGTTCGGCATCCCGGATTCGGACGACCGACGGTCCTCGTGAGTCTGTTCCTTGCGCTGCTTCGCCATGATCACTCCTCACTGGATCTGGAATTCGCTGGGTGGGACCCCGCCCACGCTGCCCCCTCCCGCCCGCCACGACCATTCGACAGCGCCAATCGGGTTACATGGGGGTATGACTGACAACACGGCCGTGCCCGATTGGGAGAAGCGCTTCCGGGCGCCGCGCGTCGGGCTGCCCGACTGGGCCGAGGACGCTCCGGACCGCTCGCTCTTCGTCTCGAACGCCACCGGGACGTACGAGCTCTACGCCTGGGACCGGGCCACCGGCAGCCAGCGGCAGGCCACCGACCGGCCCAACGGGACCACCGACGGGACCCTCTCCCCCGACGGGGAGTGGATCTGGTGGTTCTCCGACACCGACGGCGACGAGTTCGGCACCTGGGTGCGCCAGCCCTTCGCGGGCGGCCCCGACGAGCCGGCCACCCCCGGGCTGGAGCCCTCGTACCCCGCAGGACTCGCCATCGGCCGGGACGGGACCTCCGTCGTCGGCCGGTCCACCGACGAGGACGGCACCACCATCCACGTCGTCCGGCCGGACGACGTGGAGCCCGTGGTGATCTACCGGCACCGGGAGTCGGCCGGCGTCGGCGACCTCTCCCACGACGGCACCCTGATCGCGATCGAGCACACCGAGCACGGGGACGCCATGCACTCGGCGCTGCGCGTGGTCGGCCTCGACGGGGCCACCGTCGCCGAGCTCGACGACTCCCGCGGCGGGACGGTGGAGCTGGGCCTGGAGGTGCTCGGCTTCGCGCCGGTCGCCGGGGACACCCGGCTGCTCGTCGGCCACCAGCGGCGCGGCCGCTGGGAACCGATGGTGTGGGACGTGGCCACCGGGGCCGAGCAGGACCTGGCGATCGAGCTGCCGGGCGACGTCAGCGCCGAGTGGTACCCGGACGGTTCCGCGCTGCTGATCGCGCACGGCTTCGAGGCGCGCAGCGAGCTCTGGCGCTACGACCTGGCCGCGCGGGAGCTCGTCAGGGTGCAGACCCCGCCCGGCACGGTCTCGGGCGCGACGGCCCGGCCGGACGGCACGGTGGAGTACCAGTGGTCCTCGGCGGCCGAGCCCTCGGCCGTACGGTCCACCGCGGGCGGGACCGTCCTGGACCCGCCCGGGTTCCGGCCGCCCGGCTCCGTGCCGGTGGAGGACGTGTGGGTGGAGGGCCCCGGCGGACGGATCCACGCGCTGGCGCAGCGGCCCGCGGGCCACGGCGACGGCCCCTTCCCGACGATCTTCGAGGTGCACGGCGGCCCGACCTGGCACGACAGCGACGCCTTCGCGGCGACCCCGGCGGCCTGGCTGGACCACGGGTTCGCGGTGGTCCGGGTCAACTACCGGGGCTCGACCGGGTACGGCCGCGAGTGGACCGACGCCCTCAAGCACCGTGTCGGCCTGATCGAGCTGGAGGACATCGCGGCCGTCCGCGAGTGGGCGGTGGCCTCCGGCCTCGCCGACCCGGCGCGCCTCGTGCTCTCCGGCGGCTCCTGGGGCGGGTACCTGGCCCTGCTGGGCCTCGGCACGCAGCCCGAGGCCTGGGCCGTGGGCCTGGCCGCCGTACCCGTCGCGGACTACGTGACGGCGTACCACGACGAGATGGAGGCGCTGAAGTCGCTGGACCGCACCCTCTTCGGCGGTACGCCGGAGGAGGTCCCGGACCGCTTCGCGGCGTCCTCCCCGCTCACGTACGTGGACGCGGTGAAGGCCCCCGTCCACATCGCGGCCGGCCTCAACGACCCGCGCTGCCCGATCCGGCAGATCGAGAACTACGTGGAGCGGCTGGCGGCGCGCGGGGCGGTGCACGAGGTGTACCGGTACGACGCCGGGCACGGCTCGCTCGTCGTGGAGGAGCGGATCAAGCAGGTCCGCATGGAGCTGGAGTTCGTGCAGAAGCACCTGCCGCGGTAGGCCCGTCGGCCGCCCCGGCCCCGGTGATCCGGTGCGCCCCCCGTACGGTGGTGGGGTGCACCGGTTTCTCCTGACCCCGCGCTGGTGGGGGATCAACGTCTTCGTCGCGCTCGCCGTCCCCGTCTGCCTGTTCATGGGGACCTGGCAGCTCGGCCGGTTCGAGGACCGCGTCGACAGCCACAAGGAGGCGACCGCCGGACGGCCCGCCGCCGAGGCCGCCGCGCCGCTGGAGTCGCTGCTCCCGGTGGACAAGGAGACCTCCGGACGCCTCGCCTCCGCCTCCGGCGAGTACGCCGAGCAGCTGCTCGTCCCCGGGCGGCGGCTCGAAGGCAGGACCGGCTTCTACGTCCTGACCCTGCTCAGGACCGACTCCGGCAAGGCCGTCCCCGTGGTCCGGGGCTGGCTGCCGGGCACCGCCGACGCGGCGAAGGCCCCGGCGGCCCCGACCGGGCGGGTCGAGGTGACGGGCGCGCTCCAGGCATCGGAGAGCGCCACCAGCAAGGGCGTGTACGCCGAGGGCGGGCTGCCGGCCGGGCAGCTCGGGGTGATCGGGGCGGCCTCGCTGGTCAATCTCGTGCCGTACGAGTTCTACGACGCCTGGCTGACGGTGCAGGCCCCGGCGGACGGGCTGACCCCGGTGCCCGCGCAGGCGCCGAGCAACACCGGGCTGGACCTGAAGGCCTTCCAGAACCTCGGCTACACCGGCGAGTGGTTCGTCTTCGCCGCGTTCGTGCTGTTCATGTGGTTCCGGCTCTACCGCCGCGAGGTGGAGACCCTGCGCGACGCCGAGGCGGGGCTGCTGCCGCAGGCCGCCGACCGGTCGCCGGAGCCCGCCGCGGGCTCGGCCCCGGGCACCGACCCGGCCCCGGGATCGGCCTCGGCCTCCGCCCCGGCCACCTCCTCCGCTACGGCTTCGGCGCGTCCAGCGGAATGACGCCCGTCCGGTAGACCGTTCCCCCGCAGGCCGCGGGGATCGTCGTCTGCGTCGTCGGCGCACCCGGCGGCACCGTGTGCGGGGTGTGCGTCACCTCCACCCCGGCCGGCTCCGGGGCCTTGGCGCCCGTCTCCGGCTCCTGGCCCGTGGCGTGGGCCGCCGCGCCCTGCCCGCCGTCCGGGACGCTCACCGGGGGCTTGGTCACGGGATCGGGCGTGGCCGCCGGGCAGGACTGCGCGGAGGGCACCCACGCGAAGCGCACCTCGTACGCCGTGTGCGGCTGGAGCAGCAGCAGAGGCGTCTCCGCCGAGGGGTCGGGGAGCCCGGCCGCCGGGTCCCCCGCCGTGTGGCCGACCACGGTGACCCCCGAGGCCTGGCCGGGCGCCGACACCGAGGCCGCCGTCACGGTGTCCGGGCCGACGACCGTGCAGCCGCGCCCCGAGACGTTGGTGACCTTGAAACTGCCGTACACCTTGCCGTCGGCCTCCGGGGCCTTGGCGCTGCCCTGCACCCCGAGCTGCTCCGCACTGCACCCGGGCACGCCCGGCGCAGCGCCCACCGGGGGCTGCGGGCCGGTGCCGGCCGAGGCGCCCGCCGTGGCGCCCGCGGTGTCGGGGCCGGCCGTGCCGCCGCCGGTCGGGGCCCCGCCGTCCTGCGGGTCGGGCCGCGCGCCGCCACCGGTCTCCGCCTCCTTGCCGGCGGCCTTGCCGGGCTGGGGCCGCGCACCCGCGCCGTCCTGGTGCGGATCGGAGGTTCCGCCTCCGGCCGCCGTCCCGGGCTGCTCGTGCCCGGCCATCGCGGAGTGGTCCGCGGCGGAGCCCTCGCCGCCGGTGATGTGCAGGTGCAGGGCCGCCGGGACGGCCGTCCCGGCGAGCAGCACGGCCGCGACCGCCCCGATGACGGCCTGCCGCTTGCGGGTCCGGCGTACCGGGACCGCGTACCGCAGCCGCTCCAGCGCCCCCTCGGAGGGCTCCAGGCCCTCGACGGCCCCGCGCAGCAGGCTCCGCAGCGCCTGTTCCTCGCCCGCCCCGTCCGGCGGGGTGTGGTCGTCCCTCATGACTGCGCAGCCTCCATCGCCACCCGCAGCGCGGCAATGCCCCGCGATCCGTACGCCTTGACCGAGCCGAGCGAGACGCCGAGCGTCTCGGCCACCTGGGCCTCCGTCATGTCCGCGAAGTACCGCAGCACCAGCACCTCGCGCTGACGCCGCTGGAGCCCGCGCATCGCCTTGATGAGATCGTCCCGTTCCAGCTGGTCGTACGCGCCCTCTTCGGCACTGGCCATGTCCGGCATCGGCTTGGAGAGCAGCTTGAGGCCGAGGATGCGGCGGCGCAGCGCGGAGCGCGAGAGGTTGACGACGGTCTGGCGCAGATACGCCAGTGTCTTGTCCCGATCGCGAACCCGGTTGCGCGCCGAGTGGACCCGTATGAACGCCTCCTGGACGACGTCCTCGCAGGAGGCGGTGTCGTCGAGGAGCAGCGCCGCCAGGCCGAGCAGCGAGCGGTAGTGGGCCTGGTAGGTCTCGGTGAGGTGGTCGACGGTGGTGCCGGCGACGACGACCGGCTCGGCGGCAGCTGCGGCGGACGCGGCACCGGTGGCCTGGGCGGTCGCCTCCTCCCCGTTCCCCGCGGCCTCCGCGCTATCGCGGGGCGCGGGCACGCGGCCGCCCCGGTTCGGTACGGCCGGGGGCACGGTGATCGGCGCTGCGCCCGCCGGAACGGGAACGATCACGGGGAACCCGCCGACCGCGGGCGTGCGGGAAGGCCGGCGCGGCACACCGAGTGTGCTGCGCGCCGGAACGACGGCGAAGTCGAGAAGTGCCTCTGCCACGCCAGTTGGACACGCGTCCCCCCACCAGGGTTGTACGCGTGAGGCCGCCTCACCAGCAAAATCCCCATAGCCCTCATGCGTACCCGCTCTTCCTGATTGCCCCGCCCGTCCAGGCGGCAGTCAGGCCATCACCTTGATCAAGGGATCAGCTCTGATCCTACAAAGTGAATTACGCGAATTCACCAGCGATCAGTTCCGCGATCCGAGTGGCGTTCAGGGCGGCCCCGTTGCGGAGATTGTCGGCGCACACGAAGAACTCCAGCGAGCGCGGATCGTCGAGCGAGGCCCGCAGCCGCCCCACCCACGCCGGATCCGTCCCCGCGGCGTCCACCGGAGTCGGGAACTCCCCGGCCGCCGGGTCGTCCACCACGACCACGCCCGGCGCCGCCTCCAGGACCTCCCGGGCGCGCGGGGCGTCCACCTCGGCCTCGAACCGCGCCCGCACGCTCAGCGAATGCCCGGTCAGGACGGGCACCTGTACGCAGGTCACCGCCACCGGGAGCGCGTCCAGGTGCAGGACCCGGCGGGTCTGCGCCCGTACGGCCAGCTCGTGCGAGGACCAGCCGCCTTCGCGCAGTTCGCCGGACCACGGCACCACGTTGAGGGCGAGCGGGGCCGCGAAGGGGCCGGCGTCCTCGCCGACGGCGCGGCGCACGTCCCCGGTCTGCTCGCCCAGCGAGGACCCGGCGACCAGCGCCAGCTGGCGGCGCAGCGCGTCCGAGCCGGCCCGCCCGGCCGCGCTCGCGGCCTGGTACGAGGAGACGGTCAGGTCGGCCAGTGCGTACTCGGCGTGCAGCGCGCCCAGGGTCGCGATCATCGCGGCGGTGACGCAGTCCGGGCCGGCGACGATCCCGCGCGGCCGCGTCCGTACGGCCTGGGCGTTGACCTCGGGCACCACCAGCGGCACCTCGGGGTCCTCGCGGAAGGCCGCGGACTGGTCGACGGCGACGGCCCCGCGCGTGACGACGACCGGAGCCCAGCGGGCCGACACCTCGGCCGGGGTCAGGAACAGCACCACGTCGCCCTGCCCGATGCCCTCGAAGGCGTCCTCGGTGAGGGCGAGCACCTCGCTCTCCTGCCCGCGCACGGCCAGCACGCGGCCGGCCGAGCGCGCGGAGGCGATCAGGCGTATGTCGCCCCAGACGTCCGCACGCTGGGACAGGATCTGGAGCACGACGGAGCCGACTGCTCCGGTCGCCCCGACCACGGCGAGCGCCGGAGCCGGGGTCGACCGGGTCTCGGTCATCGTCCGGTGCCTCCGTAGACGACGGCCTCGTCGCTGTCGGAGTCGAGGCCGAAGGCGGTGTGCACGGCGCGGACGGCCTCGTTGACGTCGTCCTGGCGGGTCACGACCGAGATGCGGATCTCGGAGGTCGAGATCAGCTCGATGTTGACGCCCGCGTCGGACAGCGCCTGGAAGAAGGAGGCGGTCACGCCCGGGTTCGTCTTCATGCCCGCGCCGACCAGGGAGATCTTGCCGATCTGGTCGTCGTAGCGCAGGGAGTCGAAGCCGATGGCGCCCTTGGCCTTCTCCAGCGCGTCGATGGCCTTGTGGCCCTCGGTCTTGGGGAGGGTGAAGGAGATGTCCGTCAGGCCCGTGGACGCGGCGGACACGTTCTGCACGATCATGTCGATGTTGATCTCGGCGTCCGCGATGGCGCGGAAGATCGCCGCGGCCTCGCCCGGCTTGTCCGGTACGCCGACGACCGTGATCTTGGCTTCGGAGACGTCGTGAGCGACTCCGGAGATGATGGCGTGCTCCACCTGCGCGTCCCCTTGCGGATTCTCGTTGCTGACCCAGGTGCCCGGCAGTCCCGAGAAGGACGAGCGGACGTGGATCGGGATGTTGTATCGGCGTGCGTACTCGACACAGCGGTGCAGCAGCACCTTGGAACCGGAGGCGGCGAGCTCCAGCATGTCCTCGGAGGAGATCCAGTCGATCTTCCGGGCCTTCTTCACGACGCGGGGGTCCGCGGTGAAGACGCCGTCGACATCGGTGTAGATCTCGCAGACCTCGGCGTCCAGCGCCGCGGCGAGCGCGACGGCGGTCGTGTCCGAGCCGCCGCGGCCGAGGGTGGTGATGTCCTTGCTGTCCGCCGACACGCCCTGGAAGCCGGCGACGATGGCGATGTTGCCCTCGTCCAGCGCGGTGCGGATGCGGCCCGGCGTGACATCGATGATGCGCGCTTTGTTGTGGACCGAGTCGGTGATGACGCCTGCCTGGCTGCCGGTGAACGACTGGGCCTCGTGGCCCAGGTTTTTGATCGCCATGGCCAGCAGGGCCATGGAGATCCGCTCTCCGGCGGTCAGCAGCATGTCGAATTCACGCCCGGCAGGCATCGGGGATACCTGTTCGGCGAGATCGATCAGCTCGTCCGTCGTGTCGCCCATCGCGGAAACCACGACGACCACCTGGTGGCCGTTCTTCTTGGCATCCACGATCCGCTTGGCGACGCGCTTGATGCCCTCGGCATCGGCTACGGAGGAGCCTCCGTACTTCTGCACGACAAGGCCCACGTGCGCTCCTCGCTCAATCCAGTACTGCGGTCGCGGGCCAGTCTAACGAGCGCCCGCGATGCGACCGACGCGTACCACATCATGAGACATTCGGTTCACCCCGTGATCATGCCGGGGCCGTCGCCGCATGGCCGGCCGGCCCGTCCGGCGTAAAATGATCTGCGGCATGCCACGCAAGGTTCTCCTGCCCGTCCACCCTGTCTCGGTTCGCTTTCCGACAGGAGGAAAGAACGATGAACCGCACGCGTCGCATCACACTCCTGGCCACCCTGCTGGCCTCTTCCGTGGCCCTCGCCCCGGCCGCGGCCGCCCTGGGGACCACCACGGGAACGGCCGCCGCGCCCACGGGCGGCCAGTGCACCCTCCAGAAGAGCGGGGGCAAGTCCGACCACAACGCCCGCTACACGCTCACGGGCTCCGGGTTCAACGGGACCGGCAAGGTCACCGTCACCTCCGACACCGGCCAGAGCAGGACGGTCGGGGTGTCCAAGTCCGGGAACTTCCGGGCCAAGAACCTGCCGTACGGCCAGTACAGCGCCACCCCCGGCCAGGGCGGGGCGGTGAAGTGCACCTCACCGGCCAAGCCGGGTGAGAAGCCGGGTGAGAAGCCGGGGGAGACCGACAAGACCAAGACGCCCGAGGAGCAGTACGCCGCGGGCCGCAAGGCCGGATTCGACTCGACGAAGGCCAGCTGCGAGACCAAGCCGAAGGCACCCGGCCTGGCCGCGGTCGACCCGAACTTCGAGAAGGGCTACAACGACGGCTCGGCGGAGGCGCTCAAGGCCTTCTGCGGGACGGGGACGAAGCCTCAGGAGCCCAACACCTCGGCCGCACAGGTCACCACGGTGACCGCCACGGCCGCCCCGGCCAGTGGCACGGTGCCGTGCACCCCCTCGGCGGTGATCACCTTCAGTGCGGCCATCACGTCCACGAGCGCCGGACAGGTCATCTACCGCTGGACCCGGGACGACGGCGGAGTCGGGCAGTCCGAGGTCATCACCTTCGACGCCCCGGGGACCAAGACGGTCACCGCCACGTGGACCAGGGGAGGCGCCGCCGGCACCAAGCTGACGGGCTGGGAGAAGGTCGAGATCATGAAGCCCAACGTCGGCAAGGAGTCCAACAAGGCGATGTTCGACCTGACGTGCTCCTGATCCCGAAGCACACCTGAGCGGTCCGCCCGCCGCATCGGCCGGGCGGACCGCTCAACCCGTCACTACGGCCGGCGGGCCGTGGCGCGGCCGATGGTGCCGAGCTCCTCGGCCATCACCCGCCCGGCCTGCTCGGCCAGCTCCTCCTCGGCCAGGTCCTCGTCGGTGTCCAGGCCGTCCAGGGCCTCCAGCGGCTGGTCCAGCCGTACGTGGGCCACCAGTGACTGCAGGGCGCGCAGGGTCGCCGAGGCCGTCGGACCCCAGTTGGTGAAGTACGAGAACTGCCACCACCACAGCGCCTCGGTGGTCCGGCCCTCCCGGTAGTGGGCCAGCCCGTGCCGCAGGTCCGCCACCACGTCGGCCAGGTCGTCGGAGATCCGGTGCGCGACCGGGGCCTTGCGCGGCTCGTAGGGGTCGAAGACCTCCGAGTACACGTCGACCGGCTCCAGCATGTACGCGAACCGCTCGCGCAGCTCGTCCACGTCCGGCTCCGGGCCGAGGTCGGGCTCGTAGCGCTCGTCGGGCAGGACGTCCTGGTACGCGCCCAGCCGGCCGCCCGCCAGCAGCAGCTGGGACACCTCCAGGAGGAGGAAGGGCACCGCGCTGTCCGGGTCCTCGCCCTTGGCCACCTCGGTGACCGCGACGATGAAGGACTCGATCTGGTCCGCGATCTGGACGGCGAAGTCGTCCGGATCCTGGCCCAAGGCGTGCAGCGTTGCGTCAGACATCGAGAAGTCGCCTTCCTTCAAAGGCCCGCCCGAGCGTGACCTCGTCCGCGTACTCCAGATCTCCCCCGACGGGGAGCCCGCTGGCCAGGCGGGTGACCTTCAGGCCCATGGGCTTGATCATGCGGGCGAGGTACGTGGCGGTCGCCTCGCCCTCCAGGTTCGGGTCGGTGGCGAGGATCAGCTCGGTCACCTCGCCGTCCGCGAGGCGCGCCAGCAGTTCGCGGATGCGCAGGTCGTCCGGGCCGACGCCCTCGATCGGGCTGATGGCGCCGCCGAGGACGTGGTACCGGCCCCGGAACTCGCGGGTCCGCTCGATCGCGACGACGTCCTTCGGCTCCTCCACGACACAGATGACCGTGGTGTCGCGGCGCGGGTCGCGGCAGATGTTGCACCGCTCCTCCTGCGCCACGTTCCCGCACACCGCGCAGAACCGGACCTTGTCCTTGACCTCCAGCAGCGCGTGCGCGAGGCGGCGGACGTCGGTGGGCTCGGCCTGCAGGATGTGGAAGGCGATCCGCTGCGCGCTCTTGGGCCCGACGCCGGGCAGCCTGCCCAGTTCGTCGATCAGGTCCTGGACCACGCCTTCGTACACGGACTGCCTTCTTTCGATCGTGGATGTGGGAGCTGGGGGGTCAGAACGGGAGGCCGGGGATGCCGCTGCCGCCGCCCAGCCCCTGGGCGAGCGGGCCGAGCTTCTCCTGCTGGAGCGCCTGGGCGTTCTCGTTGGCGGCCTGGACCGCCGCGACGACCAGGTCGGCGAGGGTTTCGGTGTCCGCCGGGTCCACCGCCTTCGGGTCGATCACCAGCGCACGCAGCTCGCCGGAACCGGTGACGGTCGCCTTCACGAGGCCGCCGCCGGCCTGGCCCTCGACCTCGGCCTGCGCGAGCGCCTCCTGGGCCGCGGCGAGGTCCTGCTGCATCTTCTGGGCCTGCTGGAGCAGCTGCTGCATGTTGGGCTGGCCACCACCGGGAATCACAGGTCACTCACTCCGTCGCGTCGGTCCAAGACTGGGCAGCTTGGTCAATCCGAGCCTACGTGCTCCCCGCGCGGCGCGCTCTACGCCGTCAGGACCAACTCTTTCGAGTGAGAGACGGGGCGTGCGCGTACCTGATGGAGACCTCCTTGCGGGCGGAAAACCGGGGATTCTTCGCCCATCGGCCGCCATTCGAAGGTAGGAAGGGCATGCGCATCATTGCGCACACGCGCACCACCACACGTCAGCGCAGGCAGAGGGAGTGCCGGGTGAGCCAGCCGGAGATGCAGCCCGAGGGGCCACCCCGGGATCCCCGGGAACCCCGGGAGGAGGGCAGCGGACCGATGGCGGCGGGCGATCTGACCGGCGGACCGTTCCCCCTCGGGGACTGGGGCGAGCCGGCCGAGCGGCTGGACGAGCTCTACCGGCGGGTCGAGGCCGATGCGCTGCGCACCGCGGAGTGGTACCTGTCCGACCGGGCGTGGAAGCGCCGGGGTGCGCGGGTGCTGCGGGTCGGCGCGGCGGCGGGGGCGGTGGCCGGGGCCGCGATCCCGCTGCTGGAGCTGACGGGATCGGCGCCCGGCGTGGCCTCGTACGGCTACCTCTCGCTGCTGCTGGCCGCGGCCTGCCTGGCCTGCGACCGGTTCTTCGGGCTGACCTCGGGCTGGATGCGGGACGTGGCGACGGCACAGGCGGTGCAGCGCCGTCTGCAGACCCTGCAGTTCGACTGGGCCTCGGAGAACGTGCGGGAGGTCCTGGGGCCCACGGAGGGCACGGCGAGCGAGGCGGCCGACCGCTGCCTGACCGTGCTGCGCCGCTTCTCGGAGGACGTGACGGAGCTGGTGCGGTCCGAGACCGCGGAGTGGATGGTGGAGTTCTCCTCGGGACCGGCGCCGCTGGTGATGCAGTCGCTCGGCGCCCCGTCCTCCCGGGCCGAGGCGGGCCTGCCCCCGGCCCGTTTCCCCCTCCCCCCGGGAACCCGCCCCAACATGCCCCGCCAGCGCCCGCCGGAGCAGCCCCGCTGAGGCCCCGCCGGTGTGCGGGGGGTCGGGGGCGAGCCCCCGACCCGGCACCGGTCAGCTGAAGATGATCATCGATCCCTGGCCGAGGCTCCGCGTCGCCGCCGCGTGCAGCCCCAGCCACACGTGCCGCTCCCGCGCGAAGGGGCTCTCGTCGTACGGAATCGGCCCGGCCGGCTCCTCCAGGGACGTGGGCCGCCCCGGCGCCAGCGGCGCCAGCGGCGGATTCCCCGGGTCTATCCCGATCGCCGGCGCCACCACCGTCAGCTCGCGCAGCAGCCCCTGCGCCGACCCCAGCGGGCCGCCCCCGGCCAGCAGCTCCTCGTTGGCCAGCGGTGCCGCGAAGTCCACCGGGACGTACGCCCCGGCGTGGTCGTAGTGCCACACCAGGTGCGACTGCTGCGCCGTCGGCTCGAACATCTCCAGCAGCTGCTCGTAGTCGCCGCCCAGCTCGTCCACCGGTGTCACCGGCAGCCCGCAGATCTGCAGCAGGTACGCCCGCCGCAGGAAGTGCAGGGCGTCGTAGTCGAAGCCGGCGACGGGGGCCACGTCCCCGCTCAGGCCCGGCATGTACGCGAACACGGGCACCGACGGGAGGCCCGCCTCGCCCAGCGCCTTGTCGTACGAGGCGATCTCTTCCGCGAACGGGTTGTCGGGGCTGTGGCACAGCACGTCGACAAGGGGGACCAGCCACAGGTCACAGGCCAACGCGGGCTCCGATCAGTCGATGCCGCCGATGCGGTCAGCGTAGTGCGCCGAACACCCTCCGCGAAGGGCTGCGCAGAACCTGGGGCGGAACCCTTGGCGCACCGGGGGCCGAACCCGCGGCCGAACCGGGTCTCCACCAGGCGGAACCCGCGCCGGAGCCGCCGGCCGGGTGCCCGGTCCCCGGTCCGGCCCGACCGGCGGGACACCGCCCCGGGGCGCGTCCGCAAAGTCCCGCCTGCCCCGCGACGCCCGGCACGGGACCGCCCTCCGGGCGGACGGCTCTACGTCGCGGACACGCCCCGGGCGCGGCCCAGCAGCACCCGCAGGTCCTCCGGCAGGGGCATCGGCGTGAACAGCCCCGCCGCCGTGCGGCCCGTGTTGCCGTACGGCACGCGCCCGGTCGCCGACCCGGCCCCCGCGACCAGGATCCGCACCACCTGCCCCACCGTCTCCTCCCGGTCCCGGCAGCGCACTGCCAGCCGGAACATGTGCCAGTGGGCGCGGGTGTGGGGCCAGGCCCAGGCCTGGGAGATGATGTGCGCCCGCTCCAGGGCGTCCCACATGGCGGCGGTGTCGGGCGCGCAGTCGCGGGCCCGCAGCAGCTCGGCCTCGAAGGCCGCGCGCACGGCGGCCGGCATCGTCTTCGGTGTGCATGCGGTGATGCAGGTCTTCAGTGCGTTTCGCATGCGTCAACGGTGCGGCCGAAGGCCCCGCCTGCGCTTGAACGAACCTGCTACATCCACTGGATGGTGCGGGTGAAGTCCGACGGCGGGATGCCGAACATCCGCCGCCACACCCGGCTGAAGTGCGCCCCGTCGGCGAAGCCCGCGCCGTGCGCCGCGTCCGTCAGGGAGTGCCCGCGCGAGGCGAGTTCGGCGGCCCGCATCAGCCGCAGCCACAGCACGTACGGGCGGAACGGCAGCCCCAGCTCCGCCCGGAACAAGTGCGCGAGGCGGCTCTCCGACAGGCACGCCACCTCGGCCGCCTGGGACAGCCGTACGCCCTCCCGCCCGGGCAGCCAGGCCAGCACCCGTGCCAGCCCCGGATGCGCCGCCGCCTCCGGCAGCGGACCACCGGGGAGCAGGGAGTCCAGCGCGCAGGCGGCCTCGAAGGGGTCGGCGGGCAGGAAGCCGGCGGCCGGTACGAGGTCCCCCGCGTCCCCCGCCGACGACGCGAGCAGGCGCCCGGCCGAAGAGAGCGGGTCGTAGTGCAGCACCATCCCGCGCGCGGTGCCGGCCAGTACGGAATGCCGCACCCCGGCCGGGACCACGTACGCCCGGCACCGCACGGGGGCGCCGTCCGGCCCGGCCATCAGCAGCCCGCCCCCGTCCAGCGCGGCGATGACCTGCACGGAGTGGTGCGCGTGCGCGGTGGCGGACCCGACGGCGCCCCCGTACAGCAGGCCGCCGGGCCGCAGCCGGGCCCGCCCGGCCCACCCGGTCACGGACATGACGGAGCGCCCCCGCCCGGGAACCCGGAAGACCGGGTGTCGCTCCCCATGCCGCTGATCCGGAGGAAACGTCCTAGACCTGCCCCGGACCCACCCTCCAGACCCAGACGTCCGCGACCTTCTCCGGCTGGCGCCCGAGCAGCTCGCTGATCATGTCCCGCAGCTCCGCTTCCCGGTCCTGGAACGGCAGCACGACCGCGCCCGCCTTCCAGAACTCCAGGTCCCGCCGCGCCTGCTCCCGCCACTGCGGGGTGATCTCCGGGGGCTGCTGCCCGTACCGGACGTCCCGCAGGAGGTTCGAGAGGTGGCGCGGGGTGGCCCCGTAGATGCCGATCCGGTCGGGTCCCCAGGGTCCGTTGAAGTAGCCCCCGGCCAGCCGGAAGCCGAAGTCGGCCTCGACCTGCCAGTGCAGCGCGTCCGCCTGCCCCGGGTCCGGCAGCGGTACCGGAACGAGTGCTTCGCCGTCCTTGACGTAGCCCTTCCAGGCCCCCGAGGTGATGAACGCCGGCACCGGCGCCCGCTCCCGCACGGCCAGCGGCAGCGGCAGCACCGGAACCAGCGCCGCCGCCACCGCGAGGAGGCCGAGCGTGCGCAGCTCGCGCGTGCGCATCCGTACGATCCGGTCCAGCGCGAGCGCGAGCAGCACGCCCAGCACGGGGGCGCACACCATCGCCACGCGCCCCTCGATCACCGACTCGAACAGCGGCAGCTTCACCATCAGCCGCCAGGGACCGGGCAGCACGACGTCCGTGCGCGGGACGGGCACCCAGGGGCCGAGGGACAGCGCCAGCGCCACGGCGCCGGTGATCGCGAGTGCGCGGACGACCCTGCGGCGCCACATCCACACGCACACGGCCACGCCGAGCGCGAGCAGCGGCCAGCCGTAGAAGGCGTTCTGCTCTGTGGTGTTCAGGGAGAGCCGCCCGGCCGTCTCGGCGTCGCCGAAGAGCGAGCGGGCCGCGTACTCGACCAGGGCGCGCGGGCTGTTGCCCGCGTTGTCCCCGTGGAGCACCGAGTGGTAGCTCTGCGGGCCGAAGAACTGCCAGTACAGCGGGAAGACCAGCAGCGGTACGCAGACGGCCGCGGCGATGACCAGGCCGAGGCCCAGCGGCCGTGCGGCCGCGAGCGCACGCTCCCGGTCGACCAGCAGGTACGCCAGCGAGAAGATCAGCATGCCGAGCGCGGCGATGAGCAGCGGCTCCTCGCCGAGGAAGATCTGGTACGTGGCGAACAGGCCGAGCAGGACCCCGTCGCGGACCACGTTCCGGCCCTCGCACAGGCGCAGGGCCCGGTCGATGATCAGCGGGAGCATGAAGAGGACGACGAAGTTCGGGTGGCCGTTGGCGTGCGAGACCATCGGCGGCGCGAACGCGGCGAGCGCGCCGCCCGCGGCGGCGGCCCAGCGGCTCCGCACGAGGCGGCGGCGGATCAGCCAGTACCAGGTCCAGGCGCTGGCGGCCATGCCGAGCGTGAGGACCAGCGCGAAGGTGACCGTCTCGCCGAACAGGAGCGTGACCGGGATCAGCGGGACGGTCAGGCCGAGCATGGTGGCGTTGGCCATCAGGTTCACGCCGTCGGGCATGCCCTGGGCCAGGGTGAAGAGCGGATTGCGCAGGTGGGTGATGTTGTCGGTGGCGACGCCGACGAACCACTCCCACTGGTTCTGGTCCTGGAGCGCGTCCTTGAGGTAACGGCCGTCGAGGTCCGCCCACAGGCCGTGGAAGACGTACACGGAGAGGGCGATGAAGGCGGCGGCGACGGCCAGGCCGCCGGAGTTCAGCCGGAAGAGCTCCTTCAGCGCGCGGCGCCGGTCGCCTGTGGCCGTGGTGGCGGCCGTCGGGGCGGCTGCGGTCCGGCGGACGGGTACCTCGGCCACCTGCCAGCCCTGGCGGCGCACCCAGCGCAGCACCTCGGCGTCGATGGCCGGGCCGTCGAGGACGGAGGCGCCGAAGGCGGCGCGCGCCCGGTCCCCGTCGAAGAGGGCGAAGCCGCAGGTGTCGGCGCGGAAGCCCGGTATCCCCGGGATGCCCAGGGCGCGGACCAGGCGGTTTCCCGTCCGGCCGAGGACGGCGGCCGGGGCCGGGTCCTCGTGGTTGCCGTGGCTGTCTTGGTTGCCGTGGCCCTCGCGGTTCTCCGCACCGAGTGCCTGCTCCAGGCGGTCCAGCTCGGCCGGCGGGGTGCCGAGCCCGGCGTCGGCCAGCAGCACCCGCTCTCCGGCGGAGGCGAGGACTCCGGCGCGCAGCGCGGCGCCCCGGCCGCGGTGCTCCTCGGAGCGGATCAGCCTGATCCGGGGCTCGTCGGCGGCCGCGGCCTCGACGAGGGCGGCGGTGGCGTCGGTGGAGGCGTCGTCCACGACGACCAGCTCCCAGTCGCCGGGGCCACTGCCGAAGCGGGCGTCCAGGTGGGCGCGGAAGGCGTCGAGGGCCGCGCCGATCCGGTGCGCGTCCTCGTGGGCGGGGATGACGACGGAGAGCCCGACGGCGCCCAGCCAGGCGGGGGCCGCGGCCGGTCCGCCGGTGGTCTTCGCGCCGGGACCTTCGGTCTTGCCGGTCTCGCCGGTCTCGCCGGTCGCTTCGGTCTCGCCGGTCGCTTCGGTCTCGCCGGTCGCGGTCGTGTCCGTCATGCGCCGACCGCCTCGAGGCCCGCGGCCCAGTCCAGCCCGTGCTGGTTGTACGCGTACACGAGGCTGCGCACCTCGTCGGCGTCGGCCCGGGTCACCGCGTCCACCAGCTCGTTGTGGCCCGACCACAGTCCGGTGTGCAGATCCGGCGCGGCCTTCAGGTGCGGTACGGCGAAGACCCAGCACTGCACCCGGATGCGGTGCAGGAAATCCGAGATGTACGTATTGCCGACCAGCCCGCTCAGCTCCCTCCAGAAGCGCAGGTCGTAGCCGATCAGCACTTCGAGGGACCCGCTCTGCGCGGCCCTGCACGCCTCCTCGGCACGACGGCGCACCGACACCAGCATTTCGCCGGAGCCGGGCGCGGTGCCGCGCTCGACGAGCCGCCGGAAGATCCCGTCCACTATGAGCGTACGGGCCTCGATCATGCCCCGGTAGTCGTCCACGGAGAAGACGCGCACGCGAAAGCCCCGGTGCTGGACCGATTCCAGCAGCCCCTGGGCCGAGAGGTCGACCAGTGCCTCGCGTACGGGCGTCGCGGAGACCTCGTACTGCTCGGCGATCTGCTTGACCGTGAACTCGGTGCCCGGTGGCAGGCGTCCCGCCAGCACCTCGTCGCGCAGCGCGTCCGCGATCTGCTGGCGAAGTGTGTTGCGGGTGACAGCGCCGCTGCCTGGCATAGGGGTCCGTCTCCTCAGTAGAACTTTCGGACACCTTAGGCCAGGCAGCGAGGCCGAAACCGTTCGAACGCCGGTGGTGTGTGTCTCGCGCGTCCCCCGGTCAGGCGGACGTGGTGTGCCGGTCCGCGACCGTCAGCGCCTCGTCGAGCAGGGCCAGGCCCTCCTTGGCCTCCGCCTCCGTGATGGTGCACGGCGGCACGACGTGCGTCCGGTTCATGTTCACGAAGGGCCACAGGCCGGAGGCCTTGCAGGCCGCCGCGAATTCGGCCATCGGCGCGTTGGCGGCCCCGGCCGCGTTGTACGGGACGAGCGGCTCGCGCGTCTCCTTGTCCCGTACGAGCTCCAGCGCCCAGAACGCGCCGAGGCCCCGGACCTCGCCGACCGACGGGTGCCGCTCGGCGATCTCGGCGAGCGCCGGGCCGATGACGTTCGCGCCGAGGTGGGCGGCGTGCTCGACGACGCCCTCCTCCTCCATGGCGTTGATCGTCGCCACGGCGGCGGCGCAGGCCAGGGGGTGGCCGGAGTACGTCAGGCCGCCGGGGTAGGGGCGGTTGGCGAAGGTCTCGGCGATGGCGCCGGAGATGGCGACGCCGCCGAGCGGCACGTACCCGCTGTTCACGCCCTTGGCGAAGGTGATCAGGTCGGGGGTGACGTCCCAGTGCTGGGCGGCGAACCACTTGCCGGTGCGGCCGAAGCCGGACATGACCTCGTCGAGGATGAAGACGATGCCGTGGCGGTCGCAGAGCTCGCGTACGCCCGCGAGGTAGCCGGCGGGCGGGGTCATGATCCCGGCCGTGCCCGGCACGCTCTCCAGGATGATCGCGGCGATGGTCGCCGGGCCCTCGAAGGCGATGGTGTCGGCGAGGTGCGCGAGGGCGCGCTCGCACTCCTCGGCCTCGGTGGCGGCGTGGAACGGCGAGCGGTAGAGGAACGGGCCCCAGAAGTGCACGACCCCGGCCGCTGCGGTGTCGGAGGGCCAGCGGCGCGGGTCGCCGGTCAGGTTGATCGCGGCGGCGGTGGCCCCGTGGTAGGAGCGGTACGTGGAGAGAACCTTCTGCCGTCCCGTGTGCAGACGGGCCATGCGGACGGCGTTCTCGACGGCCTCGGCACCGCCGTTGGTGAAGAAGACCTTGTCCAGGTCGCCCGGGGTCCGCTCGGCGATGAGGCGTGCGGCCTCGGAGCGGACGTCGACGGCGAAGCCGGGCGCGAGGGTACAGAGCCGGGCGGCCTGCTCCTGGATCGCGGCGACGACCTTGGGGTGCTGGTGGCCGATGTTGGTGTTCACCAGCTGGGAGGAGAAGTCGAGGTAGCGGTTGCCGTCGTAGTCCCAGAAGTACGACCCCTCGGCCCCGGCGACGGCGAGCGGGTCGATCAGGGCCTGGGCGGACCAGGAGTGGAAGACGTGGGCGCGGTCGGCGGCCTTGACGGAGGCGCCGGTTGCCGCGAGGTCTGCGGGGTTGCCCGTGGTGACGTGAGGGGTCATGCGGCCACGCTAAAAGTGCGCAGGTGGGAAGGGACATCGGCGGACTGTCTGCGGGTGGGGGCCGGGTCTCGGCAGTCTGTCGGCACGGAAGGGGGAACGGGGTGATTGACAGCACACTGTCGAAGTGACAGCCTACTGTCATGTCGATGGAAGAGGCGATGAAGATGACGACGACCGGGACGACGACCACCCCCTCCGATGCCACCGCTACCTCCGCCACCCCTGCTCCCCCGGCTCCCACCGGCCGGCCGGTGCACCTCGCGGTGTACGACACGTACGCGGACTGGGAGACCGGCCACACCACCGCACACCTGACCCAGCGCGGCTTCCCGGTCCGTACGGTCGGCCTCGCCGCCGGGGCGCCGGTCACCACCATGGGCGGCGTGCGCATCCAGCCCGACCTGGCCCTCGCGGACCTCTCGCCCGGGGACTCCTCCCTCCTCATCCTGACCGGCGCCTCGCTGTGGGACTCCGGCGACGAGCTGGCCCCCTTCGCGGCGAAGGCCCGGGAGTTCCTGGCGGCCGGGGTGCCCGTCGCGGCGATCTGCGGAGCCACGGCCGGCCTGGCCCGGGAAGGGCTGCTCGACGCGCACGCCCACACCAGCGCGGCCGCCGCGTACCTGGCCCACCAGCCGGGCTACGCGGGCACCGGGCGGTACGTCGAGGCCGACGCGGTGACGGACGGCGACCTGATCACGGCGGGCCCGACGGAGCCGGTCGCCTTCGCCCGGGAGGTCTTCGCCCGGCTGGACGTCTACGGGCCTGAGGTGCTCGACGCCTGGTACCGGCTGTTCCACGACTCGGACGCGAGCGCGTTCCCGGTGCTGATGGCGGCGGCGGAGCGCGGCGATGCCTGAGGCCCCCGCTCCGTCGGAACGGGCCCGGCAGGACCTGCTCAGCCGCACCGCGCTGGGGGTGTTCGGCCTGAACGGCCGGTTCCTCGCGATCTCCGAGGAGCTGGCCGGGCCGGCCGGGCTGACCGCGGCCTGGTGGCAGGTGCTGGGGGCCGTGCTACGGGAGCCGCTGCCGGTGGCGGGGATCGCCCGGGCCATGGGGATCACGCGGCAGAGCGTCCAGCGCATCGCGGACCTGCTGGTGGGGAAGGGCCTCGCGGAGTACGTCCCGAACCCGGCCCACCGGCGCGCGAAGCTGCTGCGCCCGACGGAGGAGGGACGTGCCGCCGTCGCCCGCATCACCCCGGCCCACGCCGTACTGGCCAACCGCCTCGCGGAGCAACTGGGCGAGGCGGGCTTCAGGGAGACGGTCGAGGTCCTGGACCGGCTCACCGAGGCCCTGGACACGCTGCTGGCCGAGGGATCCTCCGCCGCGGACGCCTGAGGCACGGGGCGGGGCGCGGGCTGGGCGGGGGCGTGGGCTCGGCGGGCGTGGGCGTGGGCTGTTCCGGGCACTTCGTCCACCGTCCCGGGGATGCATCCCGAGGACTGATCGACCGCTTCGGGTGTGGCCCTCAGGTTGGCCCTGTCATACCTGAGAGCCACGCGGAAAGGCCGCTCTGCAGCGGGACGCCGACGATGCCCCTCAATTCCTAACTTCGAGACCAGAGAAGACGTGAGCACAGCCCTCTGGATCGAGCGAAGGAAAAGGGACCCGCCATGACCCGCGCCGCAGGACGCCCCGCAGGCCACCCACGAGGACGCCGCGAAGGACGCACCACGGGCCGCCGCGCCGGACGTCACCCCGGCCGGCTGCGCCGGACCCTGCTGGCCGGGCTCGTCGCCGCGGCGGTCGTGCTCCCCGTCTCCGCCGCCGCCTCTCCCGACGTCCCGGCCCCGCCGCCCGCCGTCCTCGCCGAACAGGCCCCGCTCTTCGACCGGTACGCCGCCAACCGCGCCGACCTCGCCGAGGCGGCCCGCATGGCGCGGGACGCCGGCCGCACCGGCCGCGCGGCGAAGCTGCGGGCCATGGAGGCGGACGGCACCGCCCGCTTCCTCGCCTTCGACGGCCGCGGCAGGGGCCGTGCCGTCGAGGTGCTCGGCGATCTGGAGACCGCCGACCGGGTCGCCGTCCTGGTGCCCGGCTCCGACACCACGCTGGACACCTACCAGCGGTTCCGCGCCGGGGCCGTCGCCCTTCAGCAGCGCCTGCGCGCCGAGCATCCCCGCTCCGCCGTGGTCGCCTGGCTCGGGTACGACACCCCCGGCACGGTCAGCGCGAGCGTCCTGACCGCCGACCGCGCGGATGCGGCAGCTGCCGAACTGGGTCCCTTCCTCGACCTCTTGGGGCGGGTCGCCGCGCCCGGCGCCCGGCTCTCCCTGCTCTGCCACTCGTACGGGAGCGTGGTCTGCGCCCGGACCGCCACCGGCCCCGGAGTCGGCGACACGGCCCTGTTCGGCAGCCCCGGTACGGGCGCCGGCTCCGCCGCCGAGCTGCCGACCGACGCCCGGATCTGGGCGGGGCGCGGCGGGGCCGACTGGATCGGCCACGTCCCCCATGTCCGCCTCGGCGGGGTCGGCTTCGGGACCGACCCCGTCGACCCGGCCTTCGGAGCCCGGCTCTTCACCGCCGGCCCCGGCGGCCACAGCGACTACCTCAAGCCCGGCACCCCGTCCCTCGACAGCCTGACCCGCATCGTCCTCGGCAATGACCCGGAGGCCCCCCATGCGTAAGCTCCGTGCCCGCTGGTCCGTCCTCGCGGACCGCATCGAGGCCGGCACGCCCGCCGACCGGGACCGGACCGTGGACGCCCTGCGGTCCTTCGCCATCCTCGGTGTGGTGCTGGGCCACTGGCTGGTGACCGCCCTGACCACCGCCAACGGAGGCCTGAGCAACACCAGTCCGCTGGCCCACCTGCCCTGGCTGGCGCCGGTGTCCTGGGTGTTCCAGACGCTGGCCGTGTTCTTCCTGGTCGGCGGCCATGTCGCCGCCCGCGGCCACGCCTCGGCGCGCGAGCGCGGGGTGCCTTACGGGGTGTGGGTCGCGCAGCGGCTGTCGCGGCTGTTTCGGCCGGTCGCCGCGGTGCTCGCACTGTGGACCGTGACGGCGGCCGGACTGCTGCTCGGCGGGGCGGAGCCGGGCACCGTCCAGACGCTGGTCAAGCTCGTCCTCTCGCCGCTCTGGTTCCTCCTCGTCTTCGCCGTGCTCACCGCGGCGACCCCGCTCGTGGCCCGGCTCAACCCGCTGTGGCCGCTGGCCGTGGTGGCCGGTGTGGATGTGTGGCGGTTCGGCTTCGGCGGGCCGGAGTGGATCGGCTGGGTCAATGTGGCCGCCGGCTGGCTCGTCCCCTACACCCTGGGCGCCGCCTGGTCCCGTGGGGCGTTCGCCCGGCGCACCCCGGCCGCCCTGCTGCTGGGCGGGGGCGCGGCCGCCACCGTCGGGCTCGTCCTCTGGGGCGGATATCCGGCCTCCATGGTCGGCGTCCCCGGGGCCCCGATATCGAACCTGAACCCGCCGACGCTGGCCGCCGTTTCCTTCGGCCTGGCCCAGTGCGGGCTGGCGCTGCTGCTCCGCAGCCCTCTGGAGCGGGCCATGCGAAGGCCCCGCGTCTGGGCGAAGGTTGCCCTGATGAACCTGTCCGCGATGACGATCTTCCTCTGGCACCAGACCTCGATGATGGCCGTCACCGCCCTGGGGCTGCTGGCCCCGGTCGATCTGCCCGGGCTGCACACCGTTCCCGACTCCCCGCAGTGGATAGCCGCCCGGCTGCTGTGGCTGCCGGTGTTCGCCGCCGCGCTGGGCGTCTGCTGGGCCGCGTTCCGTACCTACGAGCAGGCGAGGCGGCCGAAGCGGGGCGGCCCCTCCAGGACCGTCGCGGCCTCCCGCCCGGCGGCGGGTTCCCCGCCGGCACCGGCCCGGGAGATCACCCATGCCTAGGCTGACCGGTGTGAACGAGCAGAGCGCGCCCCCGGCCACTTCCCCCTCCCGGGACCGGAGTCCGGCGGCCGCCGGGGCCCCGGCGGCCGACCCGCACCGGCATCCGGGCCGGGCCTCCGCACCCCGGGGAGGGTGGCTGGGGGCCCTGGGCCGGGACCTGCTCACCGTGGAGTGGGATCCGCTGCCCAAGATGTCCCGGCCACGGTGGCTGAGCCGGCTGCCGCACATCGCGGTCGCCTACGTCGCCGTCTTCTTCTGCTTCCTCACCACGGAACAGCTGGGCGACCACTACGGCGTCACCGGCGGTCCGCCGCTGGTGGCGGCGCTCCTGACCGGTGCCTCGATCGCGCTCGCGATGTTCCGGCCGATGGCTGGCTGGTGGCTCGGCCTGGTGGCCGGCGGGCTGAGCGCGTGGCTGATCCATCCCGACGTCGGCGCGGGGCAGACGTGGCCCTGGACCGCCGGGGGGTTGATCGCCTTCGCCCCGGTGCTGCTGCTGGTCGCCCTGCGCGTACCGCCGCGCGTGACCGTGTCTGCCGTTGCTGTCCCCGTCGCCCTCACCGGTCTGGCCGAGGTCCTCTGGCAGCCGGAGCACGGCCAGAGCACCGTGCTCACGGCGCTCCTCCTCTACGGGTTCGTCGGACTGCTCGGATACGCCCTGCGGGCCACCCGCCTGGCCCGCGGCAAGCTCGTCGAGCAGGAGACGATCACCGAGGAGGAGCGGGCCCGGCGCACCCTGCTGGAGGAGCGGAGCCGCATCGCGCGCGAACTGCACGACGTCGTCGCCCACCACATGTCGGTGATCTCCATCCAGGCGCAGGTCGCCCCGTACCTGGTGGAGAACCCCTCCGAGGAGCTCAAGGAGAACCTGGCGGGCATCCGGGGGAACGCTCTGGAAGCCCTGACGGAACTGCGCCGGGTGCTGGGCGTGCTGCGTTCCGAGCAGCCGGACGATCCGGCGAACCCGCACCATCCGCAGCCCACCCTCGCCGAACTGGACGGCCTCGTGGACAACGTGCGCAGTGCGGGGCTGGCCGTCACCACCGAGCTGGCGGGCGTCCGGCGGCCCCTCGCCCCGGGGGTCGAGCTCACCGCGTACCGGATCGTGCAGGAGGCACTGAGCAACTGCCTGCGCCACGCGCCCGGTTCCCGGGTGGAGGTCGGCATCGCGTACGGGCCGCGCGAGCTGCACCTGTGCATCGCCAACAGCGCGCCGACCCGGCCGGCCCCGCCCTCGCACGGTGCCGGGCACGGTCTGCTGGGGATGCGGGAGCGGGCGGGCATGCTGGGGGGCGAGCTCGCCGCCGGCCCCCGCCCGGGCGGGGGGTACGAGGTGAGCGCCGTGCTCCCGATGGATCCCGAGACGAAGAAGGACTGAAGAGGACGCATGAGCACTCCGGCCGACCCGATCAAGGTGATGATCGCCGACGACCAGATGATGGTCCGGCAGGGATTCACCGTCCTCCTCAACGCCCAGCCCGACATCGAGGTCGTCGGCCAGGCCGTGGACGGCGCCGACGCGGTGGCGAAGGTCGCCGAGCTCGGTCCTGACGTGGTCCTGATGGACATCCGCATGCCCGGAATGGGCGGCATCGAGGCCACTTCCGTCATCACCGCCGCGCCGGGCTCCGGCCCCAAGGTGCTGGTGCTGACCACCTTCGACCTCGACGAGTACGTGTACGAGGCGCTGCGCGCCGGGGCCTCGGGGTTCCTGCTGAAGGACGCGTCGGCCGACCAGCTCGCGGAGGCGGTCCGGGTGGTGGCGGCCGGCGAGGCCCTGCTCTCGCCGAACATCACCAAGCGGCTGATCACGGAGTTCTCCCGGATGGGGGCGCCGCGTGCGCCGTCGAGGGCGCGGATCGACGAGCTGACCGAGCGGGAGACCGAGGTCCTGTCGCTGATCGCGCAGGGGCTGTCCAACGCGGAGATCGCCGGGCACCTGGTGGTGGCCGAGCAGACCGTGAAGACCCATGTCGGGAGGATCCTGGTGAAGCTGGGCCTGAGGGACCGGACCCAGGCCGCGGTGTTCGCGTACGAGACGGGTCTGGTCCGTCCGGCGGGCTACTGAGCGGCCCGGGTAGTACCTGAGAGGGAGGCCGGGATATCCCCTTCAGCGGCGACGCGGACGAGGGGGCGGCCGACCTACGGTGTGGGTATGAGCGAGACGACCTCCCGGGCGAATCCCCGGGCACCCGAGTTCCGGATGGCCTCCGGCCTGTTGCGGAGCCTGCGCCAGGATCTGATCACGGACGCCTTCGCCTACCGGCCGCTGGCGCCGATGCGCACCGACGGGCCGGTGACGAGGCGGCTCCCGGCGCGGATACGGCCGTACCTGGCGTATCTGCCGCATGCGGTGATCGGGTTCATCGCCTTCTTCGTGGTGATGCTGACGTCCGCCACCAGCGGGGAGTACGTCGCTGCGATCAATTCCCTCGTGATGGGGCTGGTCGCGGCCACTCCGGTGCTGATGACGCTGGTGCGTCCGGTGGGGGCGTTCTGGGCGGCCATCGCCGCCACCGGGGCGCTCGCGGTGGCCGGCTCCGGCTTGAACGACGTGTGGCCCTGGTCGCCGGGCGCCTTCGTCTCCTACCTGGCGACGGTGACGTTCGCCGCGATGCGGACCAGGCCCCGGGCGGCCGGCTGGATGTGGCTGATCACCCTGGGCATCGGGATCGGGATACCGGTCGTGCTCGGCCGGGGGGAGCCGGTCGAGGTCATGCCGATGGCCTTCCTCCTGGCGGTCTCGCTGCTGGTGGTGACGGTCCGCAACATACGCAGGGAAGCGGAGCAGGAGGTCAGCGCGCAGCAGGAGGTCACGGCCGTCGAGCGGGACCGGCGGACGCTTCTGGAGGAGCGGACGACGATCGCGCGCGAGCTGCACGACGTGGTGGCCCACCACATGTCGGTGGTGGCGATCCAGGCGGAGGCCGCGCCGTACCGGGTGAAGAACCCGCCGCCCGAGCTGGAGGCGGCGTTCGCCACCATCCGGGAGAACGCGGTGGCGGCGCTGACGGAGCTGCGCCGGGTGCTGGGTGTGGTGCGCTCCGCGGACTACGAGGCACCGGACGCCCCGCAGCCGACGCTGGCTTCGCTGGACGGACTCCTGGCCAATGTGCGGGAGGCCGGGCTGAGCGTGGAGAAGACGGTGACGGGAGCGGTGCGGGAGCTGCCCCCGGGCGTGGAGCTGTCGGCGTACCGGATCATCCAGGAGACGCTGAGCAACACCCTGCGCCATGCGCCGGGGGCGCCGGCCTCGGTCGAGGTCTCTTACGTGCTGGGCGGGTTGGGCATACGGGTGGTCAACGCGGCGGGGACCGCGGCTGTGCGGCCCTCGCCGGGCGCCGGACACGGGATCACCGGGATGCGGGAGCGGGTGGCCATGCTGGAGGGTGAGATGACGGCCGGGGAGACCGAGGCGGGCGGGTACGAGGTGGCGGTGTTCATACCGGTGCGCGGCCGGCAGGGCCAGGCCCAGGACGCGGCGCAGGGGCCGGGGCAGTCGGCATGACGATCAGGGTGCTGATCGTCGACGACCAGATGATGGTCCGGGAGGGCTTCTCCGTCCTGCTCAACGCGATGGACGGCATCGAGGTGGTCGGCGAGGCGGTGGACGGCCGCGAAGCCATCGCCAAGGTGGCGGCGCTGCGGCCGGACGTGGTGCTGATGGACATCCGGATGCCGGTGATGAACGGGCTGGAGGCGACGCGGGAGATCGTGGCCTCCGACACGGACGCGAAGGTGCTGGTCCTGACGACCTTCGACCTCGACGAGTACGTGTACCAGGCCCTGCGGGCCGGGGCCTCCGGGTTCCTGCTCAAGGACGCCTCGGCCCGGCAGTTGGCCGACGGGGTGCGGGTGGTGGCCTCCGGTGAGGCGCTGCTGGCACCGACGGTCACCAAGCGGCTGATCCTGGAGTTCTCGAAGCTGTCGACCCCGACGAAGCTGTCGGATCCGGCGGGGATAGGGGAGTTGACCGAGCGTGAGACGGAGGTGCTGGTGCTGATCGCGCAGGGGCTGTCCAACGCGGAGATAGCGGACCGGCTCATCGTCGCGGAGTCCACGATCAAGACGCACGTGAGCCGGATCCTGGTGAAACTGGGCCTGCGCGACCGCACCCAGGCCGCGGTGTTCGCCTACGAGACCCGCCTGGTGACCCCGTCGTAGCCGAGGTGGGCCGGGCCGGCGGCGGCGACTGCGGCGGTGGCGGTTTCCGGCCGCGCGCGGGGCGGTCTTCTACAGTGAAGGGATGGGCTTTGATCCGTGGGACGCCGCGTTCGTCGCCGATCCTTATCCTGCCTACCGCGAGCTGCGGGAGCAGGGGCGGGCGCTGTGGTGGGAGGCCACCGGGCAGTGGCTCGTGCCGCACCACGCCGATGTGAGCGCGCTGCTGCGCGACCGCCGGCTCGGCCGGACCTACCTGCACCGCTTCTCGCACGAGGAGTTCGGCCGCGAGGCCCCGCCGCCGGGGCACGAACCGTTCCATGTCCTCAACGACAACGGCCTGTTGGACCTGGAGGACCCCGCCCACGCGCGGGTGCGGCGCCTGGTGTCCAAGGCGTTCACCCCGCGCACCGTGGAACAGCTCGCGCCCGCCGTGGACCGGCTCGCCGGGGAGCTGGTCGGGCAACTCCTCGCCGACGGGGGCGGGGACCTGCTCACCGTCGTCGCCGAGCCGCTGCCCGTGGCCGTGATCGCCGAGCTGCTCGGGATCCCGGAGGCGGACCGGGCCCTGCTGCGGCCCTGGTCGGCGGACATCTGCGGGATGTACGAGCTCCGTCCCGACGAGGAGACCGCGCGGCGGGCGGTCCGCGCGAGCGTGGAGTTCAGCGCCTACCTGCGCGAGCTGATCGCCGAGCGGCGCAAGGAGCCCGGCGAGGATTTGATCTCCGGCCTGATCGCCGCCCACGATGACGAGGGCCGGCTCAGCGAGCAGGAGATGATCTCCACCTGCGTCCTCCTGCTGAACGCGGGCCACGAGGCCACCGTGAACACCACCGTCAACGGCTGGTGGACCCTCTTCCGCCACCCCGAGCAGCTCGCCTCGCTCGATTCCGAAAAGTTGTCCACAGCTGTGGATGAACTGATGCGCTACGACACACCCCTCCAGCTCTTCGAGCGCTGGGTGCTCGACGACATCCGGATCGGTGACACCCTCGTCCCGCGCGGAGCCGAGGTCGCGCTGCTCTTCGGGTCCGCGAACCGGGACCCCGCCCGGTTCGAGCGGCCCGACGCCCTGGACCTCGCACGGGAAGACAATCCGCATCTCAGCTTCGGCGCCGGGATCCACTACTGCCTCGGCGCTCCGCTCGCACGGCGGGAGCTGACCGCCTCGTTCGGGGCCCTGCTGGCAGACGGCGTCCCGCCCCTGAAGCTCGTACGGGAGCCTCGGTGGCGGGACGGGTACGTCATCCGCGGTCTGGACGAACTCCTCGTGGAGTTCTGAGAGTTACGGGCATGGCGGGCGGGGCTACGCGGCCAGGTCGCGGCGGCGCAGCGCCGCCAGGCCGGCCGCCAGCAGGGCCGCCGCCAGCGCGGTCAGCACCAGCAGCGGAGCCCAGGCCAGGGCCTCGGCACCCGGCAGCTTGGGCAGGTGGGCGAAGGGCGACAGGTTCAGGACGGCCTGCGGGAGGTTCAGCGCGGGCCCGATCCAGCCCAGCGTCAGCGCGCCCCCGGCCACCGCCCAGGCGGCCACCGCGTACCGCGGGAGGGCTCCGTGCAGGAGGGCCGCGAGGGCGCCGATCACCCAGACCGCCGGGAGCTGGGCGAGCGTCGCACCCACCGCCGCGGCCACGCCCCGCAGGCCCTGTCCGTGCCCGATCCCCAGGCCCAGCCCCGCCAGCAGCAGGATCAGCGCCGAGCCGCCGAAGGCCACCGCCAGGTGCCCGCCGGCCCAGCGCAGCCGGCCGACCGCGTTCGCGAGCAGCGGTTCGGCGCGCTGCCCCGACTCCTCGCCGCTCAGCCGCAGCACCGACGAGACGATGAACAGGGAGGCGATCATGCCGAGCATCCCGGCCATCGTCGCGAGGAAGGCGTCGGCGATCCCGCTCTGCCCGCCCATCCGCTCGATGATCTCGCGGGTCCGTTCGTTGTCGCCGACCAGCTGCGTGGCTCCGTCCGTCATCCCGCCGAAGACCACTCCGGCCGCCAGGAACGCCAGGCTCCATCCGGTCAGGCTCCCCCGCTGGAGCCGCCAGGCCAGCGCCCCCGGGCCGGCGAGCCGGCCCTCCGCCGGGCCCGGGCGGGCCGGCAGGAAGCTCATGCCGACGTCGCGGCGGCCGGCCAGCGCGTACGCCGCCGCCACCAGCACCGCCACGGCCGCCGCGAACAGGGCGAACACCCACCAGCGTTCGGCCGCGAAGGCCCGTACGTGCTCCAGCCAGCCCAGCGGCGACACCCAGGTCAGCGCGCTCGAACCCCCGGTGCTCCCGGCGTCCCCGGCGGCGCGCAGCACGAACGCCGCGCCGATCAGTGCTCCCGCGAGCCCCTTCGCGAGCCGTGCGCTCTCGGTGAGCTGAGCCGCGATGGCGGCCAGCGCCGCGAACAGCATCCCGGTGGCGCCGATGCCGAGCCCGAGGGCCGACGCACCGCCCGCCCCGCGCCCGGCCAGCCCGGCCGTCACCAGCAGCGCGGCGAGCCCGTTGGCCGTCAGGGCCGCCAGCAGCGCGGCCGTCAGCGGCGCCCGGCGGCCCACCATCGCCGCGGAGAGCAGCTCCTGACGGCCCGTCTCTTCCTCCTCGCGGGTGTGCCGGACCACGATGACCAGGCTCATGATCCCGGCGAGCACCCCGGCGAAGACCCCGCCGCGCCATGCGGTCAGCGCGCCGATCGAGTCGCCGAAGACCGGCCCGTACAGGGCGCGCAGCGAGCCGTTGGTGTTCATCGTGCCGAGCAGCCGGTCCCGTTCGGCGGCGGTCCCGTACACCGATTCCAGCGAGGCGGGCAGGCTGAGCACCAGCAGCGCCACGACCGTGATCCAGACCGGCATCATCACGCGGTCGCGGCGCAGGGCGAGGCGCAGCAGCGTTCCCGTGCCGGCCAGTTGGTTCCTCATCGCGACACGCCCGCCTTCGCGTGGGCACCGGCGCCACGGCCGTGCACGTCGTCCGCGTAGTGCCGCAGGAAGAGCTCCTCCAGCGTCGGCGGGGTCGAGGTCAGCGACCGCACCCCGGAATCGGCGAGCGAGCGCAGTACGGCGTCCAGCTTGTCCGTGTCGGCCTGGAGGCGGATCTTCAGTCCCCGCACCTCCACGTCGTGCACGCCCGGCAGCTGCGCGATGCCGTTCGGCGGGCCGGCGAGCTCGGCGCTGATCGACGTACGCGTCAGGTGCCGCAGATCGGCCAGCGTGCCCGTCTCGACGGTGCGGCCCTTGCGGATGATGCTGACCCGGTCGCAGAGGGTCTCGACCTCGCTCAGGATGTGCGAGCTGAGCAGGACGGTCCGCCCGGCGGCGCGCGCCTCGGCGACGCAGCCCTGGAAGACCCCCTCCATCAGCGGGTCCAGCCCGGAGGTGGGCTCGTCGAGGATGAGCAGTTCGGCGTCGGAGGAGAAGGCGGCGACCAGCGCGACCTTCTGCCGGTTGCCCTTGGAGTACGTGCGCCCCTTCTTGGTGGGGTCCAGCTCGAACCGCTCGATCAGCTCGGCGCGCCGGGCCCGGTCCAGGCCGCCGCGGAGCCGCCCGTAGAGGTCGATGACCTCGCCGCCGGAGAGGTTGCGCCACAGGGTGACGTCTCCGGGGACGTAGGCGACGCGGCGGTGCAGTTCCACGGCGTCGGCCCAGGGGTCGCCGCCGAGCAGCTCGGCGGTTCCGGAGTCGGCGCGCAGGAGGCCCAGCAGAACCCGGATGGTGGTGGATTTGCCGGAGCCGTTGGGGCCGAGGAAGCCGTGTACCTCGCCGGCGGCCACGGAGAGGTCGAGACCGTCCAGTGCGTGGGTGCGGCCGAACGCCTTGTGGAGCCCGGCGACACTGATTGCCTTCGTCATGATTCTGAACGTACGCTACTTTCACAAACTTGTGAAGCTAGGGAAACGTATAAAGTCGGAAGGGTGGCGGACGACATGAACACTCAGGCACCAGACGTACGGAGCGACGAAGCGGCGGTCTCCCGCTTCGTGGAGCGGTTCGCCGCGCAGCTGACCGAAGCCGGGATGCAGCGGATGGCCTCGCGGGTCTTCGCCCAGCTGCTCGCGAGCGACCGCGGGTCGATGACCTCGGCGGAGCTGAGCGAGGCACTGCAGATCAGCCCGGCGGCGGTATCGGGGGCCGTGGCCTACCTGTCGCAGGTGACCATGGTCAGCCGGGAGCGGGAGCCGGGCTCCCGGCGGGACCGGTACGTCCTGCACAACGAGCTCTGGTACGAGACGTTCACCCGGCGGGACCAGGTGCTGAGCCTCTTCGAGAAGACCCTGCGCGACGGCGCGGCCGGAGTCGGCACGGACACCCCGGCCGGCGCGCGCATGGCGGAGACGGCGGCGTTCTTCGCGTTCCTGCAGGGCGAGATGCACGCGATGATGGACCGCTGGCGGGCCCACCGGGCCACCCTGGACCTCCCCGCACCCTAGGTCGTGTCGGATACGGACGGGTGCCGGGCGACGTGGCGGACCTGATCGAAGCGGCCGCCTGCGAGTCCGGCTCCTGACCGGCGCCTGACCGGCCGGCCCGGCCGGCCCGGCCCCGCCTCACGCGGGGCCGGGGTTCCGGTCAGCGCGGCAGCGTCAGCGACCAGGCCCCCGGCCGGAGCGTCCACGTACGGCGCCGGACCGGCCCCGCCACCAGCGCGTCCGCCCGGTAGCGGAAGTCCGGGCCCGACACCGTCACCGAGGCCGCCTTCACCCGCAGCGAAGGGCCGCCGACCAGCCGGACCGTCACCTCCGCCACCCTGCCGGAAGAGGACACCGGCACCACCCGCAGCTCCTCCACCGCCCGGTCCACGTCCACCAGCAGCTGCCCGTCCGCCTCCACCCGCAGCCGGTGCCCCACCCGGACGCCCGGCGGGACCAGCGTCCGCACGAGCGAGCGGTACGCGCTCCACACCGACGGCCCCGACGGCCTGGCCGCCGCCCGGACGGGTGGAATCCGCAGGTCCCCGAGCACCACCCCGTCGCTGTCGTCGACCAGCAGGTCCCGCGTGACCACGGCCCCGTCCAGCACCGAGCGCGCCGCCGCCACCGCCGACAGCGGAACACCGAGGGACCGCGCCAGCCCCAGCGACCCCACCTGCCCCACCGGAATCAGCGAAACGGCCCCGTCCCCGAGCCCGCGCTCCCGGTACAGCAGCCCCACGGCCCGGACCAGCGCCCGGTCGTCGCCGACGATCACCGGCTGCCGATGGCCCCGGCGGGCAAGAGCCCGCGCAAACTCCTCCTGCGAGTCCGGGAGGCAGATTTTCGCCGCAGCTCCCGCCGACAGAACATCCTTCGCGATCCGCACGGACTCGCCGTCAAGACGGCGGGCGACCGGGTCGACGAGCACGAGCAGGCCGCCTACCGGCGCGCCCGCATGGCTCATGGTGGGCTCTGGAGCCGACACCTCGGTCCTTCCTCGGGTAGCATCTTTGTGCAAGAGGCCCTTGCGCTATTGCGCCAGGGCCTTCGTCTATTCCGGGGTACCGGTCCGACGGCTCAGCCTGCGGTGTACATCGTCGTACGCCCCCTGACCTTGGACATGCCCCATCCGGAAGAGGTGTACGCCTGTGCCCGCTCTTGTGCTGCTCGGAGCTCAGTGGGGTGACGAGGGCAAGGGAAAGGCCACCGACCTGCTCGGTGGTTCCGTTGACTATGTGGTGCGCTACCAGGGCGGCAACAACGCCGGCCACACGGTCGTCGTAGGCGACCAGAAGTACGCGCTGCACCTTCTCCCTTCCGGCATCCTCTCCCCCGGATGCACCCCGGTCATCGGCAACGGTGTCGTCGTCGACCCGGCCGTCCTGCTCTCCGAGCTGCGCGGCCTGAACGAGCGCGGCATCGACACCTCCAAGCTGCTCATCAGCGGCAACGCGCACCTCATCACGCCGTACAACGTCACCCTCGACAAGGTCGGCGAGCGCTTCCTCGGCAAGCGCAAGATCGGTACGACCGGCCGCGGCATCGGTCCGACGTACGCGGACAAGATCAACCGCATCGGCATCCGGGTCCAGGACCTGTACGACGAGTCCATCCTCGCCCAGAAGGTCGAAGCGGCGCTGGAGGGCAAGAACCAGCTCCTCGCCAAGCTCTACAACCGCCGCGCCATCGAGGCCGCGGCGATCGTGGAGGAGATGCTCCAGTACGCGGAGCAGATCAAGCCGTACGTCGCCGACACCACCCTGATCCTCAACAACGCGCTCGACGAGGACAAGGTCGTGCTGTTCGAGGGCGGCCAGGGCACCCTGCTCGACGTCGACCACGGCACGTACCCCTTCGTCACCTCCTCGAACCCGACCGCGGGCGGCGCCTGCACCGGCACCGGCGTGGGCCCGACGAAGATCAGCCGCGTCATCGGCATCCTGAAGGCGTACACGACCCGCGTCGGCGCCGGCCCGTTCCCGACCGAGCTGTTCGACCAGGACGGCGAGGACCTGCGCCGCATCGGCGGCGAGCGCGGCGTGACCACCGGCCGCGACCGCCGCTGCGGCTGGTTCGACGCGCCGATCGCGCGTTACGCCACCCGCGTGAACGGCCTGACGGACTTCTTCCTCACCAAGCTGGACGTGCTGACCGGCTGGGAGCAGATCCCGGTCTGCGTCGCGTACGAGATCGACGGCAAGCGCGTCGAGGAGCTCCCGTACTCGCAGACGGACTTCCACCACGCGAAGCCGATCTACGAAAACCTGCCCGGCTGGTCCGAGGACATCACCAAGGCCAAGACGTTCTCGGACCTCCCGAAGAACGCCCAGGCGTACGTGAAGGCCCTCGAGGAGATGTCGGGCGCCCCGATCTCCGCCATCGGCGTCGGCCCCGGCCGCACCGAGACGATCGAGATCAACTCGTTCCTCTAGGACCGAAGCGAAAGGGGCGGTGCGCCGTGTGGCGCACCGCCCCTTTCCGCTCGTCCGCACGTGCCCGTCCCGGACCGGCACGGTCGCCGGGTTCGCAACGGGGCGCGGGCGCTTCCGGGGATCAGCTGGTCTGGTACCAGGCGATCAGGTCGACGATCATGTCGATGTCCTGCCAGCCCTGGTTCCAGAAGTCGATGACACCGCCCTTGCCCCCGGACGTCTGGACCAGGTTCGCCGCGGTCGTGCCCGCCGTCCAGTTCACGGACGAGGAGACGGGCCGCTGCGGCGTGACCGCGGTGCCGTTGCAGTAGTCGGGCCAGGTGTTCGGGTCCGCGGTGACCGACAGGAAGCCCGCGCCCTTGGTGTTGGTGACCGTGGTGTTCAACACCCAGCCGTCGATGTCGGAGTTCGTCGTGTCGGCGTCGAACTGGACGGGGAGCATCGTGCGGGCCGGCACCGGGCCGGCCTTGCGGCCCCAGCTGTCGATGCGGGTGTCCAGGATCCGGTACGGACCCCCGAGGCAGACGAGGGCCGCCCTGCTGTCGGTGCTGTAGTAGCCGACCACGTCGGCCACCACGTCGGCCCGGTCCCAGCTGCCGTTGCGGACGGTGATCTTCCCGTCGGGGCCGACCGGCACGATCACCGAGTTGGCGACCGTCTGACCCGCGGCGAAGTTCACGCTGGACGTGGACGGCGCCGCCTGCCCGCTCGGGTACGCGGTCAGGTGACCGGCCGCCCGCGGGTTCGTGGCCGTCAGGTTGAGCGCCACCGCGGTGACTCCCTTGGGGACGCCCGCGCGCCCGGCGATGTCGACGCCGAAGGTCCCGTAGCCGGCCACCTGCCCCTTCGCCGTACCGATGCCCTCACGGGTGTCGACGGCGCGGACCGGGTTCACCGTGGTGTAGCCGCTGGCGACCGACGCCGTGAAGTAGCCGGTGACGTCCGCGAGCAGGTCGACGGAGTCCCAGCCGCCGTTGATCAGGTGGACGGACCCGTCCTTGCCGACCGGCACGATCACCTGGTTCGCAACGGTCTGCCCCGGGGCGTAGTTCAGGTTCGACCCGGCCTCGAAGCCGTCCTTGTCGGGCTGGACCACGACGTGGCCGGCGCTCGCGGCGTTGGTGGCGGTGACGTTCAGGACCACTTCGGTGGCCCCGGCGGGGATCTGGGCCGCGCCCGCGACCCGCAGGACCACCGAGCCCCGCCCGGCGACCTTGGCCTGTGCGGCGCCGAGGCCGGAGCGGGTGTCCAGCAGGCGCGTGGGCGCGTGCGCGGTGTACTCGCTACCCGAGGTGACGAAGTCGAGCCGGTTCACGGCCTCGGCGCCGTTCGTGGTGTCCTTCACCGTGACCGTGACCGCGTACGAGCCGACGGCCGTGTAGGTGTGCTGGGTGTTGCGGCGGTCGTAGCCCGTGCTGGAGGCCGTGACCTTGTCCGTGGTCCCGTCGCCCCAGGCGATGGTGATGTCGAGATTCGCGGTCTCGCTGCTGATGCGCGTCGTCAGGTCGATCGAGTGCGCGGTCGGCGTACTGCCTTCCAGGGCGATCGCGAGGTACGGGTTCGTCTGCGCGCCCTGCGCGCCCTGGCCTCCCTGCGCCCGCGCGGTCCCCCCGGACCGGGACCCCGGCGTGAGCACCGTACGGTCGGCCGGGCTGGAGAAGGTCCTGCCCCCCGGCAGCGGCCCTCCCTTGCCCGGGTTCACCCCGGTCGCGGCGGCCACCCCGTGGCCGGGCGGAACGGCCGGACCGGCCGCGGCGGCCGGAACGGAGGCGAGACCTGCGAACGCCGCCACGAGGGCGGCGGAAAACATGAGACGGCGACGGAGCACCGTTCCCCCCTTGGTCTGGTGCAAAAACCCTGAACGGGTTCGAAATCCAGTTCAGCGTACAGACCGGTCGGCAGCCCGGACCACGGGGTTCTTCCTCGTCACGCCCACGGGCGGTGGGCTGCTCTACCAGGCGAGCTGCGAGATCTCCTCGGCCACCACCGCGCAGGCGTCGGCGGCGGGGTCGATGAGCGGGAAGTGACCGACCCCGTCCAGCAGCGTCAGCCCCACGGTCTCGCCCGCCCTCGCCGCCGCGGCCACGTACGACTCCGCCACCGACGCCGGGACCACGATGTCCTCCCGGCCGTGGACGACGGCCGTCGCGATCCCGGTCGGCAGCAGGACCGCCGGGTCCGCGAACGACAGCCGCCGCGCCCACTGTTCGGCGCCGCCCAGCAACTGCGCGGACGCGCCCCCGCACACGCCCAGCTCCTCCGCGGCCACGAAGTCCGCGATCGGGGCCAGCGCCACCACGCCGCGCAGCGACGGCGGGGAGGTCAGCCTCCAGGCGTCCGGGGAAGCGGGCGGCAGGACGTGCCGGGCCGAGGCCCACAGCGCGAGGTGGCCGCCCGCGGAATGGCCGGTGACGACCGTACGGCGCGGGTCGGCCTGCGGGAGGTGGGCCGAGGCGAGCTTCGGGAGGGCGTCCATCGCGGCGGCCACGTCGTCGAAGGTCTCGGGCCAGCGGCCGGCCACGTGCCCCTCGGCGTTCTGGCGCGGGAGGGAACTTCCGCGCCGGTACTCGACGTTGGCGACGGCGAAACCCCGGCGGGCCAGGAAGTCCGCGAGCGGGGTGATGTGGTGCCGGTCGTACGGGGCGCGCCAGGCGCCGCCGTGCAGCAGCACGACCAGCGGGGCCGCGCCCGCGGCGCCCTCGCCGCGCGGGGCGTAGAAGTCGATCACCTGGTCGGGATGGTCCCCGTACGCCCCGGTCGTGTCGGGGGCGACCGGCGGGTGGGAGAAGGCCGAGGCGGCCTCGGCGGCGTCCCGTTCGACTGCGGGGTCCGTCATCGGCTCAACCTCTCGGTAACGCGTGGGACTGGTGTTCCGGCAGAGCGGGACCGTATCAGGCCGGAAACAGGACTGTCGGTCCCGGGCCGCGAGCTTGGCCGGGATGCGCGGGGGCGGACGGAGCCGAAGCCCCGCCCGCCCTGTTGCCGTGACGTTTCGCCCCTACATCACCCGAAAATGTGACCCAGTGTCCGGGCCGCGCGCTCCGCGTCGGCGAAACCGACGTAGAGGGGGGTGAAACCGAACCGCAGGACGTCGGGGGCGCGGAAGTCCCCGATCACGCCGCGGGAGATCAGGTCGTCCATGACCGCGCGGGCGTTCTCGGTGCGCAGCGAGACCTGGCTGCCGCGCCGGTCGTGCTCGGCCGGGGTGACCGATTCGACCTTGCCGGCCGGGACGTACGCGGCCACGCACTCCAGGAAGAAGTCGGTCAGGGCGAGGGACTTGGCCCGTACGGCTTCCACCGACACCCCGTCCCAGGCGTCGAGCGCCGCTTCCAGGGCCAGCATGGACAGGATGTCCGGGGTGCCGACCCGGCCGCGGACCGCGCCGGCCGCCGGGGTGTAGCCGGGGGTCATCGCGAACGGCTCCGCGTGGCCGTTCCAGCCGGGGAGCGGGGAGTCGAAGGCCTGCTGGTGGCGTTCGGCGATGTAGAGGTACGCCGGGGAACCGGGGCCTCCGTTGAGGTACTTGTACGTGCAGCCCACCGCGAGGTCGACGCCGTGCTCGTCCAGGCCGACGGGGAGCGCGCCGGCCGAGTGGCACAGGTCCCAGACCGTGACGGCCCCGGCGGCGCGGGCCGCCGCGGTGAGGGCCGGGAGGTCGTGGAGGCGGCCGGTGCGGTAGTCGACGTGGTTGAGGAGGACGACGGCGGTGTCCTCCCCCATCGCCTCCGCGGCGCGCGAGGGGTCGACCGGCATGACGGTGAGGCCGGTCATCCGGGCGGCCGACTCGGCGATGTAGCCGTCGGTGGGGAAGGTGGAGGCGTCGACCAGCATCCGCGTGCGGCCGGGACGGGCCAGGCGGGCGGCTCCGACCAGGGCCTTGAACAGGTTGACGCTGGTGGAGTCGCCGACGACCGTCTGGCCGGGGGCGGCGCCGATGAGCGGGGACAGCTTGTCGCCGATCCGCTCGGGGGCGGTCCACCAGGTGCCGGTGGACCAGGACTGGATGAGCTCCGTGCCCCACTCGTGCGTGATGACCTGGGCGATGCGGGCCGCGACGCCGGTCGTCAGCGCTCCCAGGGAGTTGCCGTCCAGGTAGACGACTCCGTCGGGGAGGCTGAAGCGGTCGCGGAGCTTGCCGAGCTCGTCGGCGGTGTCAAGGGCGGTGGCGCGGGCGGCGAGGTCCGGGAAGGACCCCGCGCCGTACGAGGAGTTCGCGTCAGACATGGCTGCGCGCCGTCCAGAGCTCCGGGAACACGTTCTTCGTGGCGCGCTTTTCGAGCCAGGTCACGCCGGCCGAGCCGCCCGTGCCGGTCTTGGCGCCCATCGCGCGGCGGGTGGCGACCAGGTGGTCGTTGCGCCAGCGCCAGACGAGCTCCGCGACGTCCGTGAGGACCTCGCCGAGGCGGTGCAGGTCGTGCTGGGCGCCGGGGTCCGCGTACAGGGAGGTCCAGACGGCCTCGACCTCGGGCGAGGGCTCGTACCGCCGGGAGAGGTCGCGGTCCAAGACCGCCTGCGGGACCGGCAGGCCGCGGCGGGCCAGCAGGCGCAGCACCTCGTCGTACAGGCTGGGCTCCTGGAGGGCCTTCTCCAGCTCCGCGTGGACGCGCGGGGCGCCGCGGTGCGGGACGAGCATCGACGCGGACTTGTCGCCGAGCAGGAACTCCATGCGGCGGTACATCGCCGACTGGAAGCCCGAGCCCTCGCCGAGGGCGGCGCGGTAGGCGTTGAACTGGCCCGGGGTGAGCTGGGCGAGCGGGCGCCAGGAGGCGTTGAGGGCCTCCAGTTCGCGGAGGGATCGTTTCAGCGCATCCATCGCGACCGGGATGTCGTCCTCGCGGAGGGCCTTCGCGGCCGTCTCCCATTCGTGGACGATGACCGTGAACCACAGCTCCATGACCTGGGTCGTCACCAGGAAGACCATCTCGCCCGGGTCGTCCGAGCGGGGGTGCTGGAGGTGGGTGAGGACGTCCGCCTGGACGTAGTCCTCGTACGGGGTCGTGCCGGCGAAGTCGAGGTTCGGGGTGTCCGAACCGGCTCCGGAGGCATCAAGGGTGTTCGACATCGCTGTCTCCTCGACACGTGCTTCCGGGTAGCGGTCCGCCCCTTCCGATGGGTGAGTGGAGCCCCGGTCCCCTGCTCGCATCATAGGACCGGTTGCCGGGCTCTCTCTATTGGGGTGTGACCGGGGTCACAGGTGTTTTTCGGACACTACGGCATGCCGGGCCCCCGCGCTCGGGGTCCCGGCATGCCGGATGCGGCTCAGGCTTCGAGCACGTCCGCGGCCGTCTCGGAGGAATCGCGCAGGAAGGTCGAGCAGCGCTCGTACTCCTCCTTCTCGCCGATCGCCCCGGCCGCGCGGGACAGGGCGTGGAGGGCGCGCAGGAAGCCGCGGTTCGGCTCGTGCTCCCACGGCACCGGGCCGTGGCCCTTCCAGCCGGCCCGGCGCAGGGCGTCGAGGCCGCGGTGGTAGCCCGTACGGGCGTACGCGTACGACTCGACGGTGCGGCCGGCGGCGAACGCCTCGTCGGCGAGGACCGCCCAGGCGAGGGAGGAGGTCGGGTGTGCGGCGGCCACCTCGACGGCGGGCGTGCCCGCGGCGATGGCCTCGCGGCCCGGCTCGTCGGGGAGGTGGGTGGGGGCGGGGCCCCCGAGCAGGTTCTGGTGAATGGACATGCCCCAAGTCTGGGGTATCCGGCCCCTCGACGGCTCGGCCGCCCCCGGCCCGGTCGTGCACGCCGAAGGGCTCGGACTCTGACGCCGAAGGGCCCGGTCCGCCGTCGCGAGACGGTGGCCCGGGCCCTTCGGTCGTACGAGGTGGCGGGTACTACTTCAGCTTGGTGCCCGTCGAGCGCAGGTTCGCGCAGGCCTCGGTGACGCGCTTGGCCATGCTCGCCTCGGCGAGCTTGCCCCAGGTGCGCGGGTCGTAGGTGGACTTCTTGCCGACCTCGCCGTCGACCTTCAGGACACCGTCGTAGTTGCGGAACATGTGGTCCGCGACGGGCCGGGTGAAGGCGTACTGGGTGTCGGTGTCGAGGTTCATCTTCACGACGCCGTTCTCGAGCGCGGTGGCGATCTCCTGCTCGGAGGAGCCGGAGCCGCCGTGGAAGACGAAGTCGAACGGGCTGGTCTTGCCGTACTTCTCGCCGACGCCCTGCTGAAGGTCCTTCAGCAGCTCGGGACGCAGGACGACGTTGCCCGGCTTGTAGACGCCGTGCACGTTGCCGAAGGAGGCGGCGAGCAGGTAGCGGCCCTTCTCGCCCAGGCCCAGGGCCTCGGCGGTGCGGATCGCGTCGTCGACGGTGGTGTACAGCTCGTCGTTGATCTCGTGGGTGACGCCGTCCTCCTCGCCGCCGGTCGGGGTGATCTCGACCTCGAGGATGATCTTCGCGGCGGCGGCCTTGGCGAGCAGCTCCTGGCCGATGGCCAGGTTGTCGGCCAGGGTCTCGGCGGATCCGTCCCACATGTGCGACTGGAAGAGGGGGTTCAGGCCACGGGCGACGCGCTCGGCCGACACCTCGAGGAGGGGGCGGACGTAGCCGTCCAGCTTGTCCTTGGGGCAGTGGTCCGTGTGCAGGGCGACGGTGACGTCGTACTTCGCGGCGACGATGTGCGCGAACTCGGCCAGGGCCACCGCACCCGTGACCATGTCCTTCTTGTACTGGCCACCCAGGAACTCCGCACCACCGGTGGAGATCTGGATGATGCCGTCGCTCTCGGCCTCCGCGAAGCCGCGCAGTGCAGCGTGCAGGGTCTGGGTCGAGGTCACGTTGATCGCCGGGTAGGCAAACTTGCCTGCCTTCGCCCGGTCGAGCATCTCGTTGTAGACCTCGGGGGTTGCGATGGGCATCTGTCCGCTCCTTGGATGTGCGGGGAGTGTGCGATTGCTGGCCCTGACCTGGGGGCGACGTAACCGTCGGGCTCATCTTTCCAGACTCCGCACGACACTCCACCCGTGCCGGGTGGAGCGTTTCACGTGAAACACTCCGCCCGGCACGGAAAGAGCAGGTCAGGACCTGTGCCCGGAGCCCCGGGGACCTAAGTCACCAGTTCTCCGGCGGTCAGCATGCGAGACCGGACAAGATCAAATGCGATCGGGCGGGATCGGCACGGGGCACGATCAGCCCGGGGCACGGTCAGTCCGGTGCGCGCTCAGCCCAGGTCGAGATCGGCGAGCCGGTAGCCGGTGAGGTACGGCAGACCCGCCTCGGCGATGGCGTCGGCGGCACCGCGGTCCACGATCGTGGCGACGGCGACGACTTCACCGCCGGCCTCGCGGACCGCCTCGACGGCGGTCAGCGGGGACCCGCCGGTGGTGGAGGTGTCCTCGACGACCAGGCAGCGCTTGCCCTTCACGTCGGTGCCCTCGATACGGCGCTGCATGCCGTGGGCCTTCTGCGCCTTGCGGACGACGAAGGCGTCGAGGCGTCCGCCGCGCGCGGCGGAGGCGTGCAGCATCGAGGTCGCGACCGGGTCGGCGCCCAGGGTCAGACCGCCGACGCAGTCGAAGTCCAGGTCGGCGGTGAGGTCGAGCATGACCTGACCGACCATCGGGGCGGCCTCGCCGTCCAGGGTGATGCGGCGGAGGTCGATGTAGTAGTCGGCCTCCTTGCCGGAGGAGAGGATCACCTTGCCGTGCACGACGGCCTTGTCCTTGATCTGCTGCAGAAGCGCATCGCGTACGTCAGTCATGACCCCGAGCTTAAAGCCGCTCTAGCCGAGCCGGCGCCAGGTCCACGTCGTGGAGATCTCCAGCGGGTCGACGGGCGTGACCAGGCGCGGGAGGCTGTTCAGACCGTTCGGCGGACCGGACTGGGGCTCCACGCAGACGGCCTCGGGCTCCTCGTCGTAGATGACCACCCACTCCTCGCGGCTGCGGACCCTGAGCTCCAGCACGCCGGGCCAGGTGAGGGTGACGTCCACGCCGCTCGGCATGCCGAAGCAGTCGTCCCAGGGGCCGGGGCCGGGGGCGAGACGGTTACCGGTGGGGATGTGGTCGGCGCCCCGCTCCTCCTGCCATTCGGCCTCGAACTCGAGCCGCGCGTCCTCCCCGGTGCCGAGGTTGCGGCGGAACCAGGGGTGCCAGCCGGCCTGGGCCGGGAAGGAGTCGCCGTACGTCTCGACGCCCATGGAGAGCGTCAGGCTCTCGGGGGTCAGCTCGACGGTCTGGGTGACCCGGCCGGGCCAGGGCCACGGGTCGGCGAGGTCGTGGACGAACGCCGCGTCGGTGTCGCCGTGGCGGACCTTGCGCCAGGGGTGGTCGCGGCCGAAGCCGTGGATGGCGTGCGGGGGGTGGTTGAGCGGGAGCTGGTGGAGGACTCCGCCGTCGCGGAACCGGCCGTCCGCGGTGCGTCCGCACCACGGCACCATGGGGAAGGCGCCGAAGTGCGCCCCTTGGCGCAGCAGCTCCGTGCCGTCGATGCGCAGGCTGCTGATCCGGCAGCCGTTCTCCTGGTCGACGGTCACCTCGGCGCCGCCCGCGCTCAGTTGCGTACTCATGCGCCCGACTCTAGGGGGTGTCTTGTCGATCGGGCCGGGCTCACGGCGAGGGGTCAGTGGCGGCGGCGCAGGGCTCGGCCGACGACGACCGCCGAGGCCAGCGCCAGGGCGGCGGCCGGGGCGATCCAGCGCAGGTTCGCGCCGGCGCCGGAGGAGGCGGGGGCCGGTACCGGGGCGTAGCGGCCGCGCGGGGGCGCGTGGTCCACTTCCTCGGCGCTGCGGCCGATCATGGTGCGGCGGGCGTGGGCGGCCTCGGCGGGGGGCTGCGCGGCGGCGGCGAACTCGTCGACGTCCCCGATGTCGCCGATCTCCGCGATCCGGTCGAGCTCCGGGAGCCCCTCGAAGTCCCCGTCCATGAAGGGCTCCAGGGACGGGGGCGGCACCTCGGTGTCGAAGACGGACGCCGTGACCTCGTCCGTGACGCCGTCGCCGTCGTCTTCCCCGTCCGGACCGCCCTCGGCCTCCTCGGCCTCGGCGATGACGTCGGTCACCGGCTCCCCCTCGCCGGACGCCAGCCCCGCGAGCTGCTCGGCGGCCCGCTCCAGGAGCCGCTGGACGGCGGTGGCGGTGGCCTCCGGCGCGAACGCGGCGGCGCGTCCGTCGGCGGAGCCCTCGGCGGTGAACTCCAGCCGGGTCCCGTCGTCGACCGGGGTCAGCAGCAGCCCGAGCACCAGCTTGACGGTGCCACTGCCGCGGATCTCCGTGCCCTCGCCCGCCACGGTGAAGCGGTCCGGATCCCGCTCGGTGACGGTCAGGGCGCCCCGATACGTGACGGTGTTCCCGCCGACCCGGAGTTTGAGGCGGCCCGCGACGGGCCCGGACGCCGCGTCGGCGTCCTGCTGGAGCCCGGGTACGCAGCGGGCCACCCGGGCGGGGTCGCGCAGCACGGCGCGGAGGTTGTCTGCCGGTACCGGAACGAACACCTGATGCTCCATGTGGTCGAGCCTACCGAGGGGAGCCCCTCCCGTACCCGGTCCGGCGCTCACGAATGGCCGATCCGTACGAATGGCCGGTACTCACGAGTACCTCGGGTGCGGCAGCGTCGACGGCGGCAGCCCCGCCACCCGGGTCCGCTCGGCGTCGCGCCCGGCGTCGCGCAGGGACTGCGTCGACAGCGAGCGCAGCGACGGCGTGTCCCGGTCCACCCGCAGCTCGGGAACCCGGTCCCGGCCGGCCAGTACGAAGCCCCAGTCCTGCGGTGGGGCGTCGGAGGTGCCGGGGGTGCGGTCGGGGCCCGCGGCGAAGCCCGAGAGCCGGCCGCCCGCGCTGTAGGGCGCGGTGCGCAGGCCGGCCGCGCGCAGCGTGGCCTCGACCGTCCAGTACGTGCGCGGGCGGCCGGTCAGCGGCCCCGCGTGGACGGCGAGCCGCCCGCCGGGGCGCAGGGCCCGCGCGGCGAGCCCGTAGAACTCCTGCGAGTACAGCTTCGTGCTGGGGGTGATGCCCGGGTCGGGGAGGTCGGAGACGATGACGTCGAACCGGTCGTGGGCGGCGGGTCCGCGCAGCCAGTGGAACGCGTCCTGCGTGACGACCCCCAGGCGCGGGTCCTCGTACGCCCGGCCGTTGAGCGCGGACAGCATCGGGTCGGTGCGGGCGAGGCGGACCACGCCGGGGTCGAGCTCGACGACGGTGACGGAGGCGACGTCGCGGTAGCGCAGCACCTCGCGGGCGGCGAGCCCGTCGCCGCCGCCGAGGACCAGGACCCGGGCGTGCGGGCCGGTCATGGCGGGGTGCACGAGCGCCTCGTGGTAGCGGTACTCGTCGTAGCCGCTGACCCGCAGCCGGCCGTCGAGGAACAGGTCCAGGGAGCGCGGGGAGCCGGTGGCGGGGCCCGTCAGGACGAGCTCCTGGACGCCGGTCTGCCGGGCGACGCGGACCTCGCCGCCGTAGACGGCGCGGCGGGCGACCCGCTCGAAGTCGTCGGCGAGGACGGTCGCACAGGCGAGGACGGCCAGCACGGTGAGGTGCGTGGCGATCAGCAGCCAGCGGGAGCGGCGGCTCAGGTCGCGGCGGAACAGCCACAGCACGAGGCCCGCGCCGACGACCGCGTTGACGGTGCCGGTCAGCATCGCGCCGGTCAGCTGGCCGAGCAGCGGCAGCAGCAGGAAGGGGAAGGCCAGCCCGCCGACGAGGGCGCCCACGTAGTCGGCGGCGAACAGGTCGGCGACGGCGCCGCCCGCGTCCTGTCTGCGGATGCGCTGGATGAGGACCATCAGCAGCGGGATCTCGGCCCCGATGAGCACGCCGATCGCGAAGGAGAAGGCCACGAGCGCGGGCCGCGACTCGCCGAGCCAGGCGAAGCTCGCGTACAGCGCCATCGCGGAGAGCCCGCCGAGCAGCGCGAGACCCGCCTCGATGGCGGCGAATCCGAAGGCGGGCCGTCTGCGCAGCCGTTTGGCCAGCAGGGAGCCGACGCCCATCGCGAAGACCATGACGGACAGCACGACGGACGCCTGCGTGACGGAGTCGCCGATGAGGTAGGAGCCGAGGGCGAGCAGCTCCAGCTCGTACACGAGACCGCAGGCGGCGCAGACGAACACGGTGGCCAGGACGAGGAGTCGGCCGGTCCGGGGCCGTACGGGCAGGGCGGCCGGGAGGGTCGCCGCGCCCCGCGGCTCCGGGGCCGGGAGCACCCGGCGCGGGACGGAACGGTCGATCATGCAGCGAACCGTACGTCACCGCCCACTCACATCCCGTCACCCACATGGGTGCAAGTGGCGTACGTTTCCAGCCGGTTGGCGTAACCGCGCGGGTACGCTCGCGGCGCCCGCGCCCCGCGGGGCCCGGCCCGGTCCCGCCCTACCGCGCGGCGGACTCCAGGGCCCCGGCCGGTGCGCCGATGCGCACGCCGACCCTCGTACGAGTGGCCACCAACTGGCCTTCCTGCGGATACGCGTGCCAGGTCCGCCAGCGCACCTGCCCCTCGTGGCGCTGCGCGAGCATGGCGGTGAAGGCGTAGGGGCTGCCGGGAAAGGTTCCGGCCAATCCGTTCGGGTGATCCGCGACCAGCGCGAGCAGCTCCTGCGCCCGCCCCGCGAAGGAGCCCTGCGACAGGGTCTCCACCCGCGCGGCGAACTCGTAGTCCCAGTCGCCCATCCGCTTCGCCACGCCGAGCGGCAGCGGCGTACGGCTGCCGGGCATACAGGCGACCGTCTCCGAACAGAGCACTCCACCCTCCTCCAGGAGCACCTGGTGCGAGGCGCCGAGGAGACGCAACTCCAGCTTCGCACCAGCCAGTTCGAGATTCAGTACGGCCAGGGCGGGCAGCCGGTCCCGACCCAGGGCCCAGGCGAGATCGGCGGCACGCGTGTCGGTGTAGGTGGTCTGGAGGGTCGTGAGCATGAGTCGGCTCCGCAAACGCGCGAGGGAGATGGGCCGGGGCCCGCCAGCGGTAGTCAACGGGTGGGGGGACACCGGCACGGGTCCACAGGAAGTCCAGGGAGGTCCGAGGACTGGTCTACTCAACCGAGGGAATCATGAAAGGCACGGCACTCACAGCGTTTTTACCCAACTTGGTTGGGTTTACATCCCCCCGGGGGCTACACAGTTCACGTGTTCAACCCCATGCGTCACACAGGCCTGACGTCGACCGCCCCGGGTCAGCTGGAACCGCAGCCTCCGCCGCCGCAGGAGGACGAGGACCCGCCGCAGGACGAGGAGGAGCCGCAGGAGGATCCGCTGCTCCCGCACCCGCCGGACGAGCCGCCCCCGCCCGCCCACCACGACGAGCCCGAACCGGAGCCCGAGCCCTTGCCGGAGCCGGAATAGCCACCGGTCCACGCACGGGCCACCTTCCGGACCAGGGCCACGAAGCACACGACGACCAGCGCGGCGAAAATCCAACCGACAACAGACATCAGCCCAACCCCCGTTCATCGCCCGGTTCCCCGGGTGTGAAGGGGAGATGCCCCCGGGCCACCCGGGCCAAAGCACACTTGAGCAAGTCCAGAGGTTCCCCCCAGGATGGCGCCCATGAGCGCACCCGTGGGCGGCAGCCGCCCCCTCCTCAACCGCCGCCTGGCCTCCTTCGGCACCACGATCTTCGCGGAGATGTCGGCCCTGGCCACCCGCACCGGGTCGATCAACCTCGGTCAGGGCTTCCCCGACACGGACGGCCCGGCCGAGATCGCCGAGGCCGCCTCCCAAGCCGTCCTGACGGGCCTGGGCAACCAGTACCCGCCCGGCCCCGGCGTCCCGGAGCTCCGCACCGCCGTCGCGGTGCACCAGCAGCGCTTCTACGGCCTGTCGTACGACCCCGACACGGAGGTCCTGGTCACGGCGGGCGCGACGGAGGCCATCGCGGCCTCCCTGCTCGCCCTGCTCGAACCGGGCGACGAGGTCGTCGCGCTGGAGCCGTACTACGACTCGTACGCCGCATGCATCGCGATGGCCGGGGCCACCCGCGTCCCGGTCACCCTGCGCCCGCACGCCGGCGCGTTCACCCTCGACCTCGACGAACTGCGCGCCGCCGTCACCCCGCGCACCCGCCTGCTCCTGCTGAACACCCCGCACAATCCGACGGGCACGGTCCTGTCCCCGGCCGAGCTCGCGGCGATCGCGGAGCTGGCGGTCGAGCGGGACCTGCTCGTCGTCACGGACGAGGTCTACGAGCACCTGGTCTTCGAGGGCACCCACCTCCCGCTGGCCTCGCTGCCCGGCATGCGCGAGCGCACGGTCACCATTTCCAGCAGCGGGAAGACCTTCTCGTTCACGGGCTGGAAGGTCGGCTGGATCACCGCGCCGCCCGAGCTCGTCTCGGCGGTCCGCTCGGCGAAGCAGTTCCTGACCTACGTCTCCTCCGGCCCCTTCCAGTACGCCATCGCGCAGGCCCTGCAGCTGCCGGACGGCTACTACGAGGGCCTGCGCGCCGACCTCGCCGCCAAGCGCGACATCCTCGCCGAAGGGCTCGCGGCCGCCGGCTTCGAGGTCTACCGCCCGCAGGGCACGTACTTCATCACCACGGACATCACCCCGCTCGGCGAGAAGGACGGCCTCGCCTTCTGCCGCGCCCTGCCCGAGCGCTGCGGGGTCGTCGCCATCCCCAACCAGGTCTTCTACGACGACCGCGCCGCGGGCGCCACCCAGGTCCGCTGGGCCTTCTGCAAGCGGACGGTAGTTCTGGAAGAGGCGGTTGAGCGCCTCGGTCGGCTGTCTCGCTGAGCGCGAGCCAGATGAACGTGCAGGCACGGGGCCCGGCCATTCAGCCGGAGCCCGTGCCGCACGGGAACTACGAGTTACTCGGTGTCCTTGGGGTGCTGGGTGGATGCGTAGACCTCCCGCGCAGCTGGTGCTGACGGTTCCAGTTGTCACGCGACAGCGGGTCGGTGCGCAACGCCTCGAGGCATCGGTGGGCGCTGGGCAGCGCCGCGCGGCACAGTTCCTCCCACCCCGTCACCGCCTCCGTGGTCCCGAAGACCACGTTCCACCCGCTCAAGGGTGGGACGCTGACACGATCGCCCTTCTTCGGGCTCACCCGCCCACCTCGACCGGCCCCAGGTCATCCCCGTCGAGCGGACGCAGAGCTTCCTTGAGCTGCTCCGGATCCGCGTTGATACGAGCCGTCGCCCTCCAGGAGACGAGCGCGCGATGCACGGCCTCCCGCGCACCCAGCTCCGCCGCATCGGAAAGCGCTTCCAGGAGTTCCACGGAGAACGCGCGCATCTCTTCGTCGTCCAGATGCCGCACCCACGGGAAGACTTCGGGCAGCGCCAGCAGGAGCGACCGAGCTCCGTCGTCGTGCTTCATGAGCGCGAGGAAGAGCCGGGACGCCGTCGTGAGGTTCTCCTCGGTGCGCTCCGCGTGCACGGCCGTCGTCAGCACCATGTCGGGCGCGTCCCGATGCGTGACACGCAGAGCACCGAGGGCGGCGGCCCGGGCGGCTACGGCCTTCGGGTTTCTCGACAGGTCCGTGAACGAAACCGACTCGGGCTCGGCTCCCAGGTAAGCAAGGCTCATACTCAGACTGTACTCAGATCGTGTTCTGAGTGCCAGACTTCCCTGGTGCTCCGTGCTCATGCCTTGCCCTTCTGCAAGAAGACCGAGGTCCTGGAGGAGGCCGCCGCCCGGCTGCGGAGGCTCTGAGGCCGGGCGCCCGGCCGCGGGCGGACGCCCCGCACTGCGCACGGCCCCGAGTTCACCGGAGGTTCCCAGGGGATTCACACCCTTCGGAACGGGGTGGGCTTTAGGGTGCCCGAGGCCCTCCTCGTCCGGACGGGTGTCCACCCAGCGCGGGAAAGACGGGGTTCATGACGGCGACGGGCAGTGTGTCGGTTTCCGTGCGGCCGCAGGTACTCCGGACCGGCAGGGTGCCCGCGGCCCTCGTCGCCCTCGGGGTCTTCGCCGCCGTCCGGACCGGCGGGGCGGCGGTGCTCGCCGTCGGGGCGTGGTGGGCCGGGCGGAGCCCCGTCCGGGTGCTCGGGCACTCCTGGGACTCCGTCTGGTACCTCGGCATCGCCGTGCACGGCTACGGACGCACCCAGATGTGGGCCGGGTCCGGGCTGGTGCAGAGCGACTACGCGTTCTTCCCGCTGTACCCGCTGCTGGTCCGGATGGCCGGCGCCACCCCCTGGGCCGGGCTGCTGGTGTCGTGGACCGCAGCCCTGGTGGCCGCCGCCGGGGTGTACCGGGTCGGGGAGCTGGTGCTCGGGCGGCGCGCCGGGGTGCTGCTGGTGGCCCTGTGGGCGGCGACCCCGCACTCCGTGGTGCTGAGCCTCGCCTACACCGAGCCGCTGCTGGCCGCGCTGGGGGCCTGGGCCCTGTACGCCGTACTGCGCCGCCGCTGGCTGCCGGCCGCGGGCCTGGCGGTACTCGCCGGCCTGACCCGCCCGACCGGGATCGCCGTCGCCGCCGCCGTGACCGCCGTCGCGCTGCACGCGCTGCTCGCGGGGAGGTCCCGCGCGCCCGAGGTGTGGGCGGCCGCGCTGCTGGCCCCGGCGGGCTGGGCCGCGTACGTCCTCGCCGTCGGGATACGCACGGGGGACCCGGCCGGCTACTTCACCGTGCAGCGGCGCTGGGGCTCCCGCTTCGACTTCGGTTCGTACACGACGGACAGCATCTGGCGGGTGCTGACCGGCGGGCACGTGCCGCCGGCCACCGTCGTGACCGTGGTGGTCCTGGCCGCCGCCGGGTTCCTGGCCGTGCTCCTGCTGCTGGACCGGATGCCGCCGGCGCTGCTCGTGTACACCGCCGTCCTGCTGGTGATCGCCTACGGCGGGGCCGGCTACTTCGAGTCGAAGCCGCGCTTCCTGCTGCCCGCGTTCCCGCTGCTCCTGCCGGTCGCGGCCGCAATGGCGCGAGCCCGGCCGCGCTCCGCGGTCGCTGTGACCGCGGGGCTGGCCGGGCTCTCGTACGGCTACGGGCTGTACCTGTTGCTGGTCGCCCGCGTACCGCTGTGACCGGGGGCGACTAGTTGTCGTCGCCGTCCTTGTCGTCGCCTTCGCCGTCGGTGGAGTCGATCTCCTTCTCCAGGCCGAGCTGCTCCACGAGCCACTTGTCGAACTCGATGGAGGCGCGGACCCAGCTGACCGTGGACGAGACGAAGTGCTCCAGGCTGACGCCGGTGCCGATCAGCATCTGCGCCTCGCCGATCAGGCGGACGGAGCCGTCGTCGTGCGTGTGGCTGTAGACCTTCGGCCACAGGGTGCGGCGGTTCCAGTCGTCGATCGACTCGAGGAGCGCGGGCTTGTCCTCGATCGCGTGCGGGCGATCGTAGAAGGTCCGCACCGAGAAGACCTGCTGCTCCTCCTCGCCGCGGAACATGAAGTACGTCCGGAACTCCTCCCACGGCGCCGCGAGGTCGCCCTCGTCGTCGACGACGTACTTGAGCTCCATCTGCTCCAGCAGCTGCTTGACCAGATCCTGGTCGGGGACGACGGGGCCCGCCGGTCCTGTGGCCTGCGGATCGGGCTGCTGCCCTCCGAAGTTCGGAATCGAGGCCGGGTCGATGCTCACCGTGTTTTCCCTTCGTGCGGATGTTGTCATCCTCCCCCATGGCTCCCACCCCCTGTCCACCCCCGCACGTGCGATCCGCGCAGGGCGGACAGGAGTAAGCCGTCGATAAGGGGAACCTGTGCCGGTACGCCGTGCCGCGGAGCGCCGCCCCTCGCGTACCGGCCCCGGCTACAGGGCCTTGCCGACGATCAGGTCCTCGCCCGCCACGTCGACGCGGACGGTGTCGCCGTCGCGGACCTCGCCCGCGAGGATCTCCTTGGCGAGGCGGTCGCCGATGGCCGTCTGGATCAGACGGCGCAGGGGCCGCGCACCGTAGGCCGGGTCGTTGCCCTTGTCCGCCAGCCAGGCCAGCGCCTCGGGCGTCACGTCCAGGGTCAGGCGGCGCTGCGCGAGGCGCTTGGCGAGACCGGCGATCTGCAGCTCGGCGATCCGTGCCAGCTCCTGCTCGTCGAGCGCCGAGAAGACCACCAGGTCGTCCAGGCGGTTGAGGAACTCCGGCTTGAACGAGGCCCTGACCACCTCCAGGACCCGCTCGCGCTTCTCCTGCGGGGAGGTGGTCTGGTCCATCAGGAACTGGCTGCCCAGGTTCGAGGTCAGGATCAGGATGGAGTTGCGGAAGTCCACGGTGCGGCCCTGGCCGTCCGTGAGACGCCCGTCGTCCAGGACCTGGAGCAGGATGTCGAAGACCTCGGGATGGGCCTTCTCCACCTCGTCCAGCAGCACCACCGAGTACGGGCGCCGGCGCACCGCCTCGGTCAGCTGGCCGCCCTCCTCGTAACCCACGTAACCGGGAGGAGCGCCGACGAGACGGGCCACGCTGTGCTTCTCCGAGTACTCCGACATGTCGATGCGGACCATCGCCCGCTCGTCGTCGAAGAGGAAGTCCGCGAGCGCCTTGGCCAGCTCCGTCTTGCCCACGCCCGTCGGGCCCAGGAACAGGAACGAGCCCGTCGGCCGGTCGGGATCGGCGATGCCGGCCCGGGTGCGGCGCACGGCGTCCGAGACGGCCCGCACCGCCTCGCCCTGGCCGATCAGACGCCGGCCCAGCTCGTCCTCCATCCGCAGCAGCTTCTGCGTCTCGCCCTCCAGCAGACGGCCCGCCGGGATGCCCGTCCAGGCACCCACCACGTCCGCGATGTCGTCCGGGCCGACCTCGTCCTTGACCATGGCGGACTTGGAGCTGCCGGTCTTGGAGGCCTCTTCCTCCTCCTCGGTGGCCTCCGCCAGCTCGCGCTCCAGCGTCGGGATCTCCCCGTAGAGCAGCTTGGAGGCGGTGTCGAAATCGCCGTCGCGCTGCGCGCGCTCGGCCTGCCCGCGCAGATCGTCCAGGCGCTCCTTGAGCTCGCCGACCCGGTTGAGGGACTGCTTCTCCTTCTCCCAGCGGGCCGTCAGACCGCGCAGGTCCTCCTCCTTGTCGGCGAGGTCCTTGCGCAGCTTGTCGAGGCGCTCCAGCGAGGCCGGATCCGACTCGTTCTTCAGCGCCAGCTCCTCCATCCGCAGGCGGTCCACCGAGCGCTGCAGCTCGTCGATCTCCAGCGGCGAGGAGTCGATCTCCATCCGCAGGCGGGAGGCGGCCTCGTCGACCAGGTCGATGGCCTTGTCGGGAAGGAACCGGGAGGTGATGTACCGGTCGGAGAGGGTCGCGGCCGCCACGAGGGCGCTGTCGTTGATGACCACCTTGTGGTGCGCCTCGTAGCGGCCCTTGAGCCCGCGCAGGATCGCGATGGTGTCCTCCACCGACGGCTCGGCCACCAGCACCTGCTGGAAGCGCCGCTCCAGCGCCGGGTCCTTCTCGATCCGCTCGCGGTACTCGTCCAGGGTGGTCGCACCCACCATCCGCAGCTCGCCGCGGGCCAGCATCGGCTTGAGCATGTTGCCCGCGTCCATCGCCGAATCACCGCCGGCGCCCGCGCCCACCACCGTGTGCAGCTCGTCGATGAAGGTGATGATCTGGCCGTCGCTCGACTTGATCTCCGCCAGGACCGTCTTCAGACGCTCCTCGAACTCGCCGCGGTACTTGGCACCCGCCACCATCGCACCCAGGTCCAGGGAGACCAGGCGCTTGTTCTTCAGCGACTCCGGGACGTCACCCTTGACGATGCGCTGCGCCAGCCCCTCGACGACGGCCGTCTTGCCCACGCCGGGCTCACCGATCAGCACCGGGTTGTTCTTCGTGCGCCGCGACAGGACCTGCACGACCCGCCGGATCTCCTGATCACGCCCGATGACCGGATCCAGCTTGCCCTCACGCGCCGCCGCCGTGAAATCCGTACCGAACTTCTCCAGGGCCTTGTACTGGCCCTCGGGATCGGGAGTGGTCACCCGCCGTCCTCCTCTTGCGTTCTCGAAGGCCTCCAGCAGCTTCTTCGCCGTCGCGCCCTGGCCGGAAAGGACCTCACCGGCCGCGCCGCCCTTGGCGGCGATCGCGATGAGGAGGTGTTCGGTGGAGAGGTACTCGTCGCCGAGCTTCCCGGCCTCCCGGTCGGCCTCGGCGAGTACGGCGAGCAGCTCGCGGGTGGGCTGCGGGGGCGCGACCGTGGAGCCCGTGACGCTGGGCAGGGCGGCCAGCAGCCGCTCGGCGCCGCCGCGGACCGCCGCCTGGTCGGCCTCGGTGGCCGCGAGGAGGTCGGTGATGTTCTCGTTGTCCTCGCCGGCCAGCAGGGCCAGCAGCAGGTGCGCCGGGGTCAGGTCCGCGTGGCCGTCCTTCACGGCGCGGCTGGTGGCGGCGTTAAGGGCGTCCCGGCTCTTGTTGGTCAGCTCGGCATCCACGTGCGACTTCTCCTCTCAGACAGGTCGGACACAGGTTTGGTCCCGCTCTTTGAGTATGTCAGCGTGCGCAAAGTTGAGTCTATTCCACTCAAGGACGGATTTCCGCCCTCACGTACCCTCGGGCCATGGCTCTTGACGTACTCAACCCGACGCCCGAGTACCTCGCCTTCTGGCGGGAGCGGCACGTCTGCACGCTGACCACCCCGCGCCCCGACGGGACCCCGCACGTGGTGCCGGTGGGCGTCACGTACGACCCGGAGGCCGGCCTGGCCCGGGTGATCAGCAACAAGAACAGCAAGAAGATCCGCAACGTGCTGGCGGCGCAGGGCGCGCAGGAGGGCCCCGCGCGGGTCGCCGTGTGCCAGATGGCGGGGCGGCGCTGGGCGACGCTGGAGGGGTACGCGGTGATCCGTACGGACGAGGCCTCGGTCGCCGAGGCGGTCGCACGCTACGCGGAGCGGTACGGAAGGACGCCGTCGCCCAATCCGGACCGGGTCGTCCTGGAGATCACCCTCGACCGGGCGATGGGCCGGGCCTGAAGGAGAAACAGTTCGGTTTTCACCTTGTCCGGTTCAAGCACTGGACGCGGACATCACAACGGCGCCATCGTGGTCAGGTCCACGATGGCGCCGTTGCGTGGGGGAAGCACCTGGAGCGATCTGCGACGACGGGGGAATCGCTTCAGGCACTGCGGGGGGTGGCGGTGGTGATATCGGGTTCGAAGAGCTGGTGGTCGCGCTGATCAAGGTTGACGAAGACCATTCCGTAGCGCACCTCGCAGCGGACGGGCTGCGGCGCGCCGCGGGGGCGGCGCAGGCAGCGGTACGCCCGGACGTCCTCGTCCTCCTCGCGCGTGATGACGATGGGCTGTCCGAACAGGGTGACCATCAGCGAGTCGCCGGGGTGGGGGATGGCGGTGGCGAGGTCGATGAACTGCCAGCCGGAGCGGTAGGCAGAGGCCATTTCGCGACGGAAACCGCGGTCGTCGGGGGTCATGCCGCGCTCTCCACGCCAACGACGCCCGCTTCGGCGTCTGCGGGGGCCGAGCGCCATCCGCTGTCCATCGGTGCCGCGCGCCATCCACTGTCCTCCAGCGGCGCCGCCTGGAGGTCTGCGGCACCCCCTTCAGCTCCCCCCAGGGTGACCCCGGCAAGTCCCAGACCGGCCACAGCCGAGAAGATGACGGTGGCAAGCGCCGAGCGAAGCATTCTCTTGTTCATGGTCGGCTTCGTCCTCACTTGATGAAATCCTCTCCCCCGCCTGTCAGACGATGGCTCATTCAGGCACGTCGCTGCCACAGGGACGATGCATCATGTTCTTGCATGTTCAGGACCCTGGGGGGTGGAGATTTGACCACAAACAGCACAAAAGCGACACATCCCCACTCGGTCACCGAGCTGTGCGGCGAGGGGGCACGGCTCTACACGAGCGCGCTGCGCACGGGACGTATCGCACGTGGGGATGTCAAAACGGCACCCTGTCTGCTCGATCTGGCGTTGTTGCAGCCAGATCCTGATGACGTGAATTCCCTCCGTCCGGTTCCACCAGCGGTGGCACTCGCACAGCGGCTGCATCCGATCGAACGCGAGATCCGCGACAGGCGCCGCGACTCACTCGAACTGTCCGAGGCTTTCGAGCCGTTTCTCGCCATCAGCGCGCAGAGTCCGGCGAGCACCCACGCCATCACCGTCCTCGAGGGCTTCGACCCCATCAACGCGGCCCTCAACCTTGCCACGGCCGAGTGTCACACGGAGATGCTCACCATCCAGCCCGGCGGCGCCCGCCCCAGCCTGGAGCTCACCGAGGCCCTGGAACGCGACCAGCCGCTGACCGACCGCGGTGTCCGGATCCGGACCCTCTACCAGCACACCGTGCGGCACAGCCGCGGCACGCTCGCGTACGTCGACCTCCTCAAGGCCGGCAAGGTCGAGGTGCGCACGCTGGAGGAACTCTTCGAGCGCCTCATCATCTTCGACCGCACCGTCGCCTTCATCCCGGCCAGCGACGACCGCCAGGTCGCCCTGGAGCTGCGCCACCCGGGGCTGGTGGACTACCTCATCAAGGTCTTCGAGCAGCTCTGGCACCGCGCCGTGCCGCTCCAGGAGGAAGTCACGTACCAGCACACCCGCGGGGGCATCTCGGGCGTGCAGCGCACCATCGCGCAGCTCCTCGTCGAGGGGCACGTGGACGAGGCCATCGCCCGCCGGCTGGGCATGAACGTACGGACCTGCCGCGCGCACATCGCGAAGCTCGCCAGTACCCTCGGCAGCGGCAGCCGGGCCCAGCTCGGCTTCCTCATCGCGCGCTCCGGGATCCTGGAGGACGAGGGCGACTGAAACGCACGCACAGGCCCCGTCCGGAATCCCGGACGGGGCCTGTGCGTGCGTGCCGTGCGTGCCGTGCGCGTGCCGCGTGCGCGCGGGCGGTTCAGTCGCCCTGACGCTTCGGCGCGGGGCGCCAGACGACCAGGGCGTTGCCCGCCACCGGTGGCTGGTACTTGACCAGATCCCGCCGGTACGAGGCGTGCACCTGGGCCTCGCGCTGCTGCAGCACGGCGGCCGCGCCGTCCACCGCCGCCGAGAGCTCGGCCACGCGCTGCTGGAGCGCCGCGACCTGGTTCTCCAGCTCGATGATCCGCTTGATCCCCGCCAGGTTGATGCCCTCGTCCTGGGACAGCGCCTGCACCGTGCGGAGCAGCTCGATGTCGCGGGCCGAGTAGCGCCGGCCGCGGCCGGCCGTCCGGTCCGGGGAGACCAGGCCGAGGCGGTCGTACTGGCGCAGGGTCTGCGGATGCAGGCCCGAGAGCTGGGCGGCCACCGAGATCACGTATACCGGTGTGTCGTCCGTGAGCTGGTAGTGGCTCCTGCGGCGGCCGTCCATGTCATGCTCCCTTCGCGGACTCGAACAGCGCGGCGCGCGGGTCCTCCGACTCCGTCGCGTCGCGGTACATCTCCAGCGCCTCGCGGGCCTTGTCCGACAGCGAGGCCGGAACGGCGACCTCGACCGTCACCAGCAGGTCTCCGCGGGTGCCGTCCTTGCGGACCGCTCCCTTGCCGCGGGCCCGCATCGTACGGCCGCTGGGGGTGCCCGGCGGCAGCTTCAGCGTCACCGAAGGGCCGTTCAGGGTCGGGACCTTGATCTCGGCGCCCAGGGCGGCCTCGGCGATGGTCACCGGGACGGTGACCGTCAGGTTGTCGTCCTTGCGCCCGAACACCGGGTGGGAGTCGACGTGGACGACGACGTACAAGTCGCCGGCGGGCCCGCCGCGTTCACCCGGGGCTCCCTTGCCGCGCAGCCGGATCCGCTGGCTGTCGGAGACGCCCGCGGGGATCCGGACCTGCATGGTGCGGGAGGACTTGGCCCGCCCGCTGCCCTTGCAGACGTCGCAGGGGGTCTCGGCGATGAGGCCGCGGCCCTTGCAGTCCGCGCAGGGGTCGGTCAGCGAGAACCCGCCGCCACTGCCCCGCGAGACCTGGCCGGTGCCGACGCAGGTCGGGCACACGCGCGGCGTGCCGTTCTTGTCACCGGTGCCCGAACAGGCCTTGCAGGGCGCCTGCGAGGACATCCGGAGCGGGACCGTGGCCCCGTCCACCGCCTCCGTGAAGGAGAGGGTGACCTCCGATTCGATGTCCTGGCCGCGGCGCGGCTGGACCCTGGTACCGGAACCCGCGCCGCCGCGGTTGAACAGTCCGCCGAAGACATCGCCCAGACCGCCGCCACCACCGAAGCCGCCCGCGCCGCCGCCACCCTGCTGGGTGCCGCCGAACAGGTCGCCCAGGTCGAAGTTGAACGAGCCGCCGCCCCCGCCGGGACCGGGGCGGAAGCCGCCGTTCCCGAACAGGGCGCGGGCCTCGTCGTACTCCTTGCGCTTCTTGGCGTCGCCGAGGATGTCGTTGGCCTCGGAGATCTCCTTGAAGCGCTCCTCGGCCGAGGCGTCGCCCTTGTTGGCGTCCGGGTGGAACTCGCGCGCGAGCTTCCGGTACGCCTTCTTGATCTCGGCCTCGGTGGCGTCCTTCGGGACACCGAGGACCTTGTAGTAGTCCTTCTCGACGAAGTCCTTCGTGCTCATCCCCGGTGTCCCTCCTCTCGTACCGCTACTGGTTCAACGTCAGCCCTTGTCGGGGGCATCCGTGTCCTTGTCCGAAGGCGCGTCGGCCTCGGCCGACTCGGACTTGGGGGCCGCGCCCGGCTGGGGCTCGGCCACCGCGACCCGCGCGGGGCGGATCGTACGCTCGCCGATCCGGTACCCCGGCTGCAGGATCGCCACGCAGGTGTCCTCGGTGACGTCCGGCGCGTACGAGTGCATCAGGGCCTCGTGGATCGTCGGGTCGAAGGGCTCGCCCTCCTTGCCGAACTGCTGCAGCCCCATCTTGGCCGCGGCGGTCTCCAGCGATTCGGCCACCGACTTGAAGCCGCCGACCAGCTCGCCATGGTCCCGCGCCCGGCCGATGTCGTCCAGGGTCGGGAGCAGCTCCGTCAGGAGGGACGCGACCGCGATCTCCTTGACGGCGATCCGGTCCCGCTCCACCCGGCGGCGGTAGTTCTGGTACTCCGCCTGGAGCCGCTGGAGGTCCGCGGTGCGCTCACCGAGCGCGGTGCGTGCCTGGTCCAGCTGCGCCAGCAGAGCCGTGTCCTGGGCGGACTGGGCTGCGGAGTCCCCGGCCGGGGCCGCGGCCTCCTCCTCGGAGGAAGCTGCGGCCTTCGGCTCGGCGGCGTCGTCAGGCGTGCCGTCGGCGGGGACTTCGGGCTTCTCCTCGAAGCCCGGGGTCTCCTCCGACATCAGGCAGCGCCGCCCTTCGGCTTGTCCTCGTCCACGATCTCGGCGTCGACGACGTCGTCGTCGGCCTTGGCCTGGCCCGCGTCACCCGCGCCGCCGGCAGCGCCCTGGGCGGCCTGCGCGTCGGCGTAGATGGCCTGGCCGAGCTTCTGGCTGACCGCGGCGAGCTTCTCGGTCGCGGTGCGGATCTCGGTGGTGTCCTCGCCCTTGAGCTTTTCCTTCAGCTCGGCGACGGCGGCCTCGACCTCGGTCTTGACCTCGGCCGGGACCTTGTCCTCGTTGTCCTTGACGAACTTCTCCGTCTGGTAGACGAGCTGCTCGCCCTGGTTGCGGGACTCGGCCGCCTCCTTGCGGCGCAGGTCCTCGTCCGCGTACTGCTCCGCCTCCTGGCGCATGCGGTCGACCTCGTCCTTGCCGAGCGAGGAGCCGCCGGTGACGGTCATCTTCTGCTCCTTGCCCGTGCCGAGGTCCTTGGCCGTGACGTGCATGATGCCGTTCGCGTCGATGTCGAAGGAGACCTCGATCTGCGGGACGCCGCGCGGGGCCGGGGGCAGGCCCGTCAGCTCGAACATGCCGAGCTTCTTGTTGTACGCCGCGATCTCGCGCTCGCCCTGGTAGACCTGGATCTGCACGGACGGCTGGTTGTCCTCGGCCGTCGTGAAGATCTCGGACCGCTTGGTCGGGATCGTGGTGTTGCGCTCGATGAGCTTGGTCATGATGCCGCCCTTGGTCTCGATGCCGAGGGACAGCGGGGTCACGTCGAGGAGCAGGACGTCCTTGACCTCACCCTTGAGGACACCGGCCTGGAGGGTGGCGCCGATGGCGACGACCTCGTCCGGGTTGACGCCCTTGTTGGCGTCCTGACCGCCGGTCAGCTCCTTGACGAGCTCGGCGACGGCCGGCATGCGGGTGGAGCCGCCGACCAGGACCACGTGGTCGATCTCGGACAGCTGGATGCCGGCGTCCTTGATGACGTTGTGGAACGGGGTCTTGCAGCGGTCCAGCAGGTCCGCGGTCAGCTGCTGGAACTGGGCGCGCGTGAGCTTCTCGTCCAGGTGCAGCGGGCCCTCGGCGGAAGCCGTGATGTAGGGCAGGTTGATCGTGGTCTCCGTGGAGGAGGACAGCTCGATCTTCGCCTTCTCGGCGGCCTCGCGCAGGCGCTGGAGCGCCATCTTGTCCTTGGAGAGGTCCACGCCGTGGCCGCCCACGAACTGCTTCACCAGGTAGTCGACGACGCGCTGGTCCCAGTCGTCACCACCGAGGTGGTTGTCACCGTTGGTCGCCTTGACCTCGACGACGCCGTCGCCGATCTCGAGGAGCGACACGTCGAAGGTGCCGCCACCGAGGTCGAAGACGAGAATGGTCTGGTCGTCCTTGTCGAGGCCGTAGGCCAGGGCGGCGGCGGTCGGCTCGTTGACAATACGCAGGACGTTCAGGCCCGCGATCTCGCCGGCCTCCTTCGTCGCCTGGCGCTCGGAGTCGTTGAAGTAGGCCGGGACGGTGATGACCGCGTCCGTGACCTTCTCACCCAGGTACGCCTCGGCGTCGCGCTTCAGCTTCTGCAGGATGAAGGCGCTCATCTGCTGCGGGTTGAAGTCCTTGCCATCCAGGTTGATCTTCCAGTCAGTGCCCATGTGGCGCTTGACGGAGCGGATGGTGCGGTCCACGTTCGTGACCGCCTGGCGCTTGGCGACCTCGCCGACGAGGACCTCGCCGTTCTTGGCGAAGGCGACGACGGACGGCGTGGTCCTGGCGCCCTCGGCGTTGGTGATGACGGTGGGCTCGCCGCCTTCGAGAACGCTGACGACGGAGTTAGTGGTGCCCAGGTCGATGCCGACCGCACGTGCCATTTTGATTTCCTCCAGCTGACTTGAGTGGAACAGACTCAACCATGCCCCATCACCGCGCGAACGTCAACAGAGGTGAGTGGAGGCGACTCAACTTTTATCGCCGCCTTACGCTCACAGGGACCTCCCGAGGGCCGAGCGGGCGATGCTGCGGCGGCCCACTGCGCGGCACCGCCGAAACCGCCGGAGGCGCATGCAGGGTGCCCCCATGCCGCTGCCGCCGCTCACGCTCCCCCCGATCCGGCGCCTCGTACGACGGCGCCCCGCGGGCCCCCCGCACCCCCTCGCGCGCCGGCGGAGCCTGCCGGACCTGCCCGACCTGCCGCACGTGTCCGCCAAGCGGGTGGTCGACCTCCTCGGGGCCGCCGCGCTGACCGGGCTGCTCGCACTGCCGTTGCTGGCCGTCGCCGCCCTGCTGTACGCGGCGCAGGGCGGCCGGGTCTTCGTGCGGGAACCGGCGGCGGGGCTCGCCGGGCGGCCCTTCCTCACCTGGCGGCTGCGCACGGACGGGGCCGGGCGGCTGGGGGCGGCGCTGGAGCGGTGCGCCCTGGACGGGGCGCCCCAGCTGCTGAACGTGCTGCGCGGGGAGATGTCACTGGTCGGGCCGCGCCCGGAACCGCGTACGGACCGGGCCGACCGGCTCCTCGTACGCCCGGGAATGACCGGTTTGTGGCAGGTCAGCGCGCGATCCGACCTCCCCTGGGAAGAGATGGCCCTGCTGGACCGGCACTATGTGGAGAGCCATTGGCTGGGGATGGATCTCGCGATCCTGGCTCAGACCCCTCGGGCGGCCTGTCGGCACAGGCGCTCCTGAGGCATGCCTGAGCGACACAGATCACCGCTCGCCCACCTACATTGCGGCGCGGGGAATGGGTAACCTCAAGCCTTGACTTCATAAGTTACCGCTTAGTAAGTGCCGCCCGAGGAGCCCTTCCATGCAACTCGCCGCGATCATCGTGTCGCTGGTCATCACGGTGGTGGCCGTCGCACTGTTCGGCCGTGCCACCGTGCAGATCTACCGCTTCGTGCGGCTCGGCCAGCCAGTGCCCGCGGGCACCCGCACGGGCGACCCGACGCAGCGCACCATCACCCTGGTCAAGGAGTTCCTCGGCCACACCCGCATGAACCGCTGGGGCATCGTCGGCTTCGCGCACTGGTTCGTGGCGGTGGGCTTCTTCTCGCTGCTGCTCACGATCGTGAACGCCTTCGGTCAGCTCTTCCAGGCCGACTGGCTGATCCCGATCATCGGCGACTGGCTGCCGTACGAGATCTTCACCGAGTTCCTCGGCCTGATGACCGTCCTCGGCATCGTGACCCTGATCGTGATCCGGCAGCTGAGCAGGCCGGGCGCGGCGGGCCGCAAGTCCCGCTTCGCGGGTTCCAAGACGGGCCAGGCGTACTTCGTCGAGGCCGTCATCCTGATCGTCGGCGTCTGCATCATGACGCTGCGCGCGCTGGAGGGCGTCCAGCACGGGGTCGACGGCTGGGAGCCGGGCTTCTTCGCCTCGTACCCGCTGATCGCCGCGTTCGACGGGCTGGACCTGAGCACGATCCAGTACCTGACGTACTTCTTCGCCGCGCTCAAGATCGTCACCTCCTTCACCTGGATGATCACGGTCTCGCTCAACACGAACATGGGCGTCGCCTGGCACCGCTTCCTCGGCTTCCCGAACATCTGGTTCAAGCGGAACGCCGACGGTTCGACGGCGCTGGGCGCGCTGCAGCCGATGACGAGCGGCGGCAAGGAGATCGACTTCGAGGAGCCGGGCGAGGACGACGTCTTCGGCGTCTCCCAGGTCGAGCAGTTCTCCTGGAAGGGCATCCTCGACTTCTCCACGTGCACGGAGTGCGGCCGCTGCCAGTCGCAGTGCCCGGCGTGGAACACGGGCAAGCCGCTGTCCCCGAAGCTCCTGATCATGTCGCTGCGCGACCACGCCCACGCCAAGGCGCCGTACCTGCTCGCGGGTGGCGGCAAGACCATGGAGGGCGAGGAGAAGGCGACCGCGGAGCAGCTGAAGGACGTTCCGGCGGCGGCGCTGGCGGAGGCCGAGCGCCCGCTGATCGGCACCGCCGAGGAGAACGGCGTCATCGACCCGGACGTGCTGTGGTCCTGCACGACCTGCGGTGCGTGCGTCGAGCAGTGCCCGGTCGACATCGAGCACATCGACCACATCGTCGACATGCGCCGCTACCAGGTGATGATCGAGAGCGCGTTCCCGTCGGAGGCGGGCACGATGCTCAAGAACCTGGAGAAGAAGGGCAACCCCTGGGGTCTGGCCAAGAAGCAGCGCGTGGAGTGGACCAAGGAGGTCGACTTCGAGGTCCCGATCGTCGGCAAGGACGCCGAGGACCTCTCGGAGTACGACTACCTGTACTGGGTCGGCTGCGCGGGCGCCCTGGAAGACCGCGCGAAGAAGACCACGAAGGCCTTCGCCGAGCTGCTGAACATCGCGGGCGTCAAGTTCGCGATCATGGGCGGCGACGAGAAGTGCACCGGTGACTCCCCGCGCCGCCTGGGCAACGAGCCGCTGTTCCAGCAGCTGGCCCAGGAGAACGTGGCCATGCTGAACATGGCGTTCGGCGAGGACGACGACGACCCGGAGACGAAGAAGCCGAAGTCGGCGAAGCGGATCGTCTCCACCTGCCCGCACTGCTTCAACACCATCGCGAACGAGTACCCGCAGCTGGGCGGCGAGTACGAGGTCATCCACCACACGCAGCTGCTGCAGCACCTGATCGACGAGGGCCGGCTGCTGCCGGTGACGCCGGTGGACGGCCTGATCACGTACCACGACCCGTGCTACCTGGGCCGGCACAACAAGGTCTACACGCCGCCGCGCGAGATCATGTCGGCCGTGCCGGGCCTGCGGCAGCAGGAGATGCACCGCCACAAGGAGCGGGGCTTCTGCTGTGGCGCCGGTGGCGCGCGGATGTGGATGGAAGAGCGCATCGGCAAGCGCATCAACAACGAGCGCGTGGACGAGGCGCTGTCCCTGAACCCGGACATCGTCTCGACGGCCTGCCCGTTCTGCCTGGTCATGCTGACGGACTCGGTGAACGGCAAGAAGAACGACGGCCAGGCGAAGGAATCCGTCCAGGTCGTGGACGTGGCCCAGCTCCTCCTGGAGTCGGTGAAGGCCCCGGCACCGACGGAAGCCGAGCTGGCGGCGGAGGCCTTGGCGGCCGAGGAGGCCGCGGCAGCCGAGGCCGAGGCGGCAGCCGAGGCGGCGGCGGCCAAGGCGGAAGCCGAGGCGAAGGCGGAGGCGGAAGCTGCGGCGAAGGCGGAGGCCGAGGCGAAGGCGGAGGCCGCCGCCAAGGCGAAGGCCGAGGCAGACGCTGCGGCCAAGGCCGAGGCCGAGGCCGAAGCGGAGGCTGCGGCCAAGGCCGAGGGCGAGCCCGCCGCGGAGGTCGCGCCGGAGGGCGACGCCACCGCCGAGGCGAAGGCCGGGGCCGACGCCACCGCGGAGGCGAAGGCCGGGGCGGCCGAGGAGGCGGACACCGAGGTGGACGCGGCGGCCGGGACCGAAGCCGGGACCGCCGCCACGGCGGAAGCCACGACCGAGGCGGAGGCGGAGCCCAAGGCCGCTGCCGAGGCCACGGCCGAGCCGGAGGCGGAGGCCGCTCAGGCGGACGAGCCGAAGGCGGAGGCCGAGCCGAAGGCCGCCGCGGACACCGAGTCCGAGTCCGAGGCGAAGCCGGAGGCCAAGGCGTAGGTCTGCGGGCCGGGCGGCAGCCCGACGGAACGCCGGTACGGCCGGCCCCCTGAGCAGGGGGCCGGCCGTACCGGCGTTCCGGGACCCGATCGTCAGGGCTCAGGACTGGTCGGCGCGCCCCCGCTTCAGCAGGGCGAAGCCCAGCCCCGCCGCCCCCACGGCAGCCATTCCCCCGCCGGCGGCGACCAGCATCGGCGTGTCACCCTTCGAACTTCCGGCCGCGGTCCCGACACCCTCCGCCCCGGCCTTCACGCCGCCCTTCGGCACCACCCACTCCACCCGGTCCGCCCGCTCCACCGCGGGCTTCGAGGGCTTCGCAGCCTTCGAGTGCTCGGCCACGTACTTCTCGATCAGCTTCCCGTCGAACCCGTACACCCAGCTGTTCCCGCCGCCCTTCCCGTCGATGACGACGAACTTCACGCGCTTGCCGTCCTGGACGATCCGGTACGTCCAGCCGTCGTTCTGCGCGCTGGGGTGCTTCAGGTCGACCGTCCCGAGCCGGTTCCCGTTCGGCATGGAGATCTCGACGCGCTTGCCGTTCGGGCCGTCGACCAGCTTCGCGATCCGCCCGTCCGGCATGGTGATCCGGACCGAGCTCTCCTTCTTGCCCTCCCTGACCTCGTGCTTCGGCCTCTCCAGCGGCTTCGGCTTCGGCGTCGGCGTCGGCTCGGGCTTGGGCTTCGGCGTCGGCTCGCCCTCCACCCAAGAGGTCACGGTCCCGTTCGGCTGGAGGACGACGTGCAGCCCGTTGTTCTGCCCGTACGCCGGCTTGCCGCCCTTGCTGACCAGCGTGTCCAGCTTCACCGACCCGGAGAAGACCACGGCTTCGAAGTGGCCGTCACCGATCTTGTAGACCTTGGCGATCGAGCCGTCGGCGAGCCTGACCGTGGTCACGAAGACCCGCTTGGCCGGCGGCGCGGTCGGGTCGACTTGCGGCACGGTCGGGTCCACGGCCGGCGCCGTCGGATCGACGGCGGGCTGCGTGACGGGCTTCTCCCCGCCCGGCTGCTCCTCCACCGGCCGCTCCCCGGCCGGCTTCTCCTCCGCCGGCCGCTCCCCGCCCGGCTGCTCGACGCCCGGCAGAGCCTCCTGCTCCGGCCCGGCCGGCGAGTCCGCGAAAGCGGACCCGACCGGGAGGGCCAGTACGGCGGCCGCGCCCGCGAAGACGGCGGCGGTGCGAAGGGTGGTGCGACGGGTCGTGCTGCGCATGTGAGGGGCTCTTCTCGTACTCGTGGCTCAAGGCTCGTAGTCGGTGGCGTCGGCGCCTCGGCGGCGACGCATACGAAGCTACGGACCCGATATCTACGTATTCCGTCGAAGATGTAACGAACCCCCGCAGACTCCACACCAACCAGGTAAATCACCCAAAACCACCCATTGGGGATCCCCTAGGGGATGTCACAGCTCAGCCGCAAAGGGCCCCTATTCCGGCAGCCCGCCCACCACGACCCGCGGGACCAGGTACGTTCGATCACGTGGCTGGATTCAGGATCGGACGCGGCCGGGACAACAACCGCGCTCCCCAACAACCCCCGCGGCAGCAGCCGTACGGTCAGCAGCAGCAACCGCCGCAGGCACCGTACGGCCAACAGCCCTACCCTCCCCAGCAGCAGTGGCCTCAGCAGCCCGCCGCCGGAGGACACGGCGAGCCCGAGTACTTCGACCCGCACGAGCAGCAGCAGCCGTACGGCCAGCAGCCCGGGCAGTCGTACGACCGGCAGCAGCAGCCCCCGTACGGCAACGGGGGCCGGGGCGGCGGCTCGTACGCGAACGACAACCCGGGGCACACCCAGGTCTTCGCGTACGGCGAGGACCCCTACAACCAGGGCGCGACGTACCAGGCGGGCGCCGCGGCGGCCGCACCGACGGGCCCGCGCCTGCCGTGGAAGGAACTCCTGCGCGGCATCGTGATGCGGCCGGGGCCGACGTTCCTGCAGATGCGCGACTACGCCGTCTGGGGCCCCGCGCTGATCGTGACCTTCCTGTACGGCCTGCTCGCGGTCTTCGGGCTCGACGACGCCCGCGAGGACGTCATGAAGGCCACCCTTCCCAACGCCGTCCCGATCGTCCTCAGTGCCGGTGTGGCCTTCGTCGTCTGCGGCCTGATCCTGGGCGCCGTCACGCACACCCTGGCGCGCCAGCTGGGCGGCGACGGCGCGTGGCAGCCGACCGTGGGCCTGTCGATGCTGGTCATGTCCATCACGGACGCGCCGCGCCTGCTCTTCGCCGTGTTCCTGGGCGGGGACAACATGTTCGTGCAGGTGCTCGGCTGGGCCACCTGGGTGGCGGCCGGAGCCCTCTTCACGTCGCTCGTCAGCAAGTCGCACGACCTGCCGTGGCCGAAGGCGCTGGGCGCGTCCGCGATCCAGCTGGTCGCGCTGCTGTCGATCATCAAGCTGGGCACGCTGTAAGGCATCGGCGAGAACGAGGAAGGGCCCCGACGCGCTCCGCGTCGGGGCCCTTCCTCGTCGGCCTGTGGATGCCGGGCGATCAGGCGTCGAGGACCTGGCCCTCGCGCCTCACCACGGGCGGCTCGACGGACCAGGGGAAGTTGATCCACTCGTCGGTCTTCTTCCACACGTACTCGCACTTCACGAGCGAGTGGGACTTCTCGTAGATCACGGCGGACCGGACCTCGGCGACGTGCCCCAGGCAGAAGTCGTGGACGAGCTTCAGCGTCTTCCCGGTGTCGGCCACGTCATCGGCGATGAGGACCTTCTTGTCGGTGAAGTCGATCGCCTCGGGCACGGGCGCCAGCATGACCGGCATCTCCAGCGTGGTCCCGACGCCCGTGTAGAACTCGACGTTCACCAGGTGGATGTTCTTGCAGTCGAGCGCGTACGCCAGTCCGCCGGCGACGAAGACGCCGCCCCGGGCGATGCTCAGGATGATGTCGGGCTCGTAGCCGTCATCGGCGATGGTCTGCGCGAGCTCGCGCACCGCCCGCCCGAATCCCTCGTAGTTCAGGTTCTCTCGTACGACGTCGCTCATGCCTCGTGCCTCACCTGGGTGCGGTGGAAGTTCTGGAAGGAGCGCGAGGCCGTCGGGCCGCGCTGGCCCTGGTACCGCGATCCGTAGCGCTCGCTCCCGTACGGGAACTCGGCGGGCGAGCTGAGCCGGAACATGCACAGCTGCCCGATCTTCATCCCGGGCCACAGCTTGATGGGGAGGGTGGCGAGGTTCGACAGCTCGAGCGTGACGTGGCCAGAGAACCCGGGGTCGATGAACCCGGCGGTCGAATGCGTCACCAGCCCCAGGCGGCCCAGGCTGGACTTCCCCTCCAGTCTGGAGGCGATGTCGTCGGGCAGCGAGATGACCTCGTAGGTCGAGGCGAGGACGAACTCGCCCGGGTGGAGGATGAAGGCCTCGTCACCCTCCGGCTCGACCATGCGGGTCAGGTCGGGCTGCTCGACGGCGGGGTCGATGTGGGCGTAGCGGTGGTTCTCGAACACCCGGAAAAACCGGTCGAGACGTACATCGATGCTGGAGGGCTGCACCATCGATTCCTCGAACGGGTCGATGCGAACCCGTCCGCTGTCGATCTCGGCCCGGATGTCTTTGTCTGAGAGAAGCACGTCCCGAGGATACGCAGTGCGCGCGGGCCACCCCCAATCGAGAGCGGCGCCGCGCGCCACGGACCGTCTATCGCTTGACGGCCGCCGCCCCGACGGGCACGGCATGCCTCAGCCGCGCACACCGCGGGCACCGCAACAGCCGCCCGGGCCCGATCCGGCCGGCACCGAGGTGCTGCAGCGGGAACGAAGCGGTACTGAAAACGTGCCCTTCGGCACAACGGACGACGGTGTTCTCCATCGAGTCCCTTTCCCCAACCTGCCGTACTGCGACGAATCGCCACATTAGGGGATGATCGCGACCTGCTCCAGCCGCCACTCCAACACCGCGCCGGCGCCACCGCGCACGGGTACGTTACGCCCCAACTCCCGCCCCCACGAGCCTCGGTGCACCCCACAAACAACGACGACCCCGCGGCTGATTCACCGGGGGTCGATCATGGGGTAGAGTGTCCGAAGATACCGATCCAGGAAACTGGAACGCTATGCGGATGTAGTTTAATGGTAGAACATGAGCTTCCCAAGCTTATAGCGCGGGTTCGATTCCCGTCATCCGCTCAGATACGAAGGCCCAGGTCACAGACCTGGGCCTTCGTCGTTGTCCAGACCTCCCGAGGCCTGTCGCGCCCTCCACATGCACCACGCAGGCAGGTCGCCGTCTCGGATCGCGAGAGGCATTTCAAGTAACCGCGTCACAATCCAGCGCGGATTCACGCATTCGCCATCCCGAAGGCGGCAGCCAACCGCCGCCCCAGAAGCGTCAGTTAATGACGCCAGACCGAGGACCCGTCCGCCGCCCGCACGCCGGGGGCGGAACAGGCCCGACCCCGGAGGGCAGGGCCCGGCGGCTCAGCAGATGAACACGAATAGCGACCAAATGGTGACCTGCTGTCAGTGACGAGTGCTTTCATGGGTCGGTTACGCAGGGAGGCGTAACGCGACTGAGGGGGATGCATCTGTGCCCTGGATCAATGACCACGTGCGGTCGAGTGTCGGGACCGGGCAGGAGTTACCCCGGCCGCAGTCGACGGTGGTCTATCCGATCAAGTGGCCGGCCTGGGAGAAGCAGACGCAGCCCCGGCCGACACCCACTGTCTCCTACCCCATCGTCTTCCCCAGCACGGGAAGCGAACTGTGACCCGGCGCCCGCCCGTGAGGCGGCGCAGGCGCAGTGGTCCCACACGTCGCCGCAGGAACTCGGGCTCGGAAGGCTTGGTCTTCCTCGGGCTCGTTGGACTGGTGGCCGTCAGCCTGATCGCGGCGCTCCTGAACTGGCTGGCCGCCCACCCATGGCTCGTGGCCCTCCTACTCCTGGCCGCGGCCGGCGCAGGAGGCTTCCGGCTACGGCGACGACGGGAGGCAGCCCGCTGGGAACAGGTGCGGGCCCAGGGGCTGCGCTACGCCGTCGAGCACCTCGACAACCTCCACCACAACGACTTCGAGTTCGCCGTCCGGGACCTCATGCACCGCGACGGCTGCACCGACGCGATGAAGGTGGGCGGACGGGGTGACAACGGAGCAGATGTAAGGGCCACCGACCCCTACGGCCGCCGCTGGGTGATCCAGTGCAAGCACCGCAAGGCCGGCTGGTCCGGATCCGCGGTCGGCACCCCCGACCTCCAGGTCCTCAACGGCACCGGCCGCCAGATACACGGTGGCGACGTCCTCGTCATGCTCACCAACGGCCGCTTCTCCAAGCCCGCCCTCGACTTCGCCAAGTCCCAGCGCCTCCACCTCGTCGACCGCCACCTCCTCGCCCAGTGGGCCACCGGATCCCGCCCCCTGTGGGAACTCCTCCGCTCCGTCCCACCACCCCGCAAGCCTGCCTCTCTCTCCTGACCACGGGGAGAGGGACAGCGCGATCGCCCCGACGGGCCGGGGCGTGGATACACCGATGGGGCAGGCACGCCGTGCCTGGCCCCATCACGGGGACCTCCCGGGCGGTCTCCGGGACCGGCGTCCTCTCATACGCGGCGGCGAGTGCTGCATCGCCACGGTGCGCTCATTCCAGGCCGGTTGCTTCGAGGTGGGCAAGGAAGGCCGCGATAAGCCGGGGCCGTGTCACTTCGGGCACAGTGGCGTCGGGCAGATCCTCTTCCAGCCCCCACGCGGTGTTGAACGTCATCGCCACACCTTCCGGGACGACGTGCTCCCGGAGCCAGCCGACGAAGTTCGCAGCCGCCTGGGCGGTGGAGTCGAGGATCGAGATGCCTTCCGGCTGGACGCGTGCGTACCCTTCGAGCTCTTCGCCGTCGAGGCTGATGCCGTAATGCATGGCCGAGCCTCGGATCTGCCCACCCTCCTGGATCCGGATGAACTCGTCCGGATCGCGCTCCAGGAGCCTGGCCTTCAGACTGTCGTACGTCAGCCCCCAGATCTGCCCCTCTATGGGGGTGAAGACGTACATGGTGCGCAGTTCGGCGAGCTGGGACGCGTCCACGGGTGCACTCCTTGGCGGTTCAGGGTGGGTCAGGGAACGTAGCGGGCATAGCCCTTGACGCCGTATGCCGCCATCATCACGCGCCAGTAGGCGACGGAGTCTTGATTGTTGGTGACCGTTTCCACTCCGCGCATCTCGGTGTTGCGGGGGTCGTTCAGTGCGGCGGCGTACTTCTGCAGCTCGTTCCGGTCGGGGTCGAAGAGGAACTCCTTCTTGCCCGTCTGGTGATTGGCGCGGAGCTCTTCCAGCGAGCGGTAGCACTTGACGCCCCGCGCGGAGGAGGACCTTCAGTCCGTACGCGCGCCTGGATGCTCTCCGGCTCGATCCGCCCGGCACCCGACTCGGGCGTGAAGGGCGAGCCGGCTCGTCGAGTCGTACGGCGTCGACCAGGCGGCCGTCCCGGTGGGAGGTCGGCATCCGTAAGCCCCCGGACGAGGCCCGGAGGCCACTGCGGCCGGCCGGCTCGCCGAAGAACGACGGCGCCGCGGCGAGCCTCCGAAGTCCGCGGCGCCGCCCATACGATATTGGATCGATGGTGCTATCGTCATTAGCATCATGTTGCTGAGATTGGACACCACGGACAGTCGCCCCCTCCACGAGCAGGTGGCGGGGGCGATCCGACGGGCCATCGCCGAGGGCGAGTGCGCGCCGGGGGACCGACTGCCTCCGGCGCGAGACCTGTCCCGGGCGCTGGGCGTGAACGCGAACACCGTTCTTCGCGGCCTGCGCGCCCTGCGCGACGAGGGAGTGCTGGAGTTCCGGCGCGGTCGCGGCGTCACCGTTGCCGAGGCCGCCGACCAGCGGGCGCAACTGCTCGAGCGGGCAAGGCAGTTGGTGGCCGACGCGGCGCACCTCGGATACGGCAAGAACGATCTCATCGAGCTGCTCAGGGGGCTTTCGTGACTGACCGTACGAAGAAGAACGGCGCCCGTTGGGGGGCGGCATGGGTGGCCGGAGTGTCGGCCGTCTTGGCCGCCCTTCCGTTGGCCGCAAGCGGGCGCCTGCCGGACCGGCTCGCCACGCACTGGGGTGGCGCGACTCCGAACGGCTCAATGCCCCTGTGGGCAGCGGCGCTGTTACCGGCGCTGGTCTGGGCCGTCCTGGCGCTGTCCATCGCCTTCGCCGGCCGGCGGGGAGGACCTCCCTCGGGGCCTTGGGTGGGTGCATCGCTGCTGTCCGGCGGGGTGTTCCTGGCAGGGGCCCAGGCGTCAATCGTGAGGGCCAACCTGGACCGGACCGACTGGAAGGACGCTGCGTCGGTTGGCACGGGAGTCGCGATCACGGCTGTCGTTGCGGTGGCCGCGGGCGCGCTCGGCTGGCTGGCCGGTCGGCGTGCTGAGCCGCCGATCGAGCCGATCCGGCCCGCCGAGGGTGACGTCATGGAGATCCCCGCGGGCGAGCGCCGCGTCTGGCTCTCCCGCATGTCGAACCCCTGGCTCCACCTCATCGGCGTGGTCACGGGCCTGGTGGCCGCGGCCGGCACTGCGGCAGCCGCGGGCGGCCTGATCGGCGTGGAGTGGGCCCTGATCGCTCCGTTCGCATTCGCCTCGCTCGGGATGTTCGCCTTCGCCTCGGTCCAAGCACGCGTGACGGAGGCCGGGCTGGAGGTTTCCTTCGGACCCCTGGGCTGGCCGGCGCGCCACTGGACGGTCGGCAACATCGTCTCGGCGCGCGTGGAAGACCGCAGGCCGGCGCAGGTGGGCGGCTGGGGCTACCGGCTCAGCGGGCTGGGCACCACCGTCATGCTCCGGTCCGGCGAATGCCTGGTCGTCCACCCCCGCAAGGGCCCCGAGTTCGCCGTGAGCATTGACGATGCCGGACGCGGCGCCGCGCTCCTCAACGCTCTCGCCGCGAAGCGGCAGGCGGGCGCATGAGCCAGACTTTCGCGGCCCTCGGCTTCGCCGTTCAAACCTGACCCGGCGCCTTCTCGAAATCCGGTCAGGGCTTCGTGTTGCGCAGGTCGGGGCGGTTCCTGGGCAGGCCGAAGCCCGCCATCTCCTTCTCCTCGTACGACAGGAAACCCAGGCTCCGGTAGAACGCGTGGTTGCGCTCGCCCTCCGGCGACGACTCGTGGTCCGTGGAGAGGAGGAAGAAGCGGCAGTGCGCATACCGCCGCATGAGGTGCTCGACCAGGGAGCGGCCGACGCCCTGCCGGTGATACGCGGGGTTGACCACCACATCCTGGACGTAGCAGATGTGTTCGTCGTCGGAGATCGTCCGGGCCAGACCCAGGAGCGTTCCCGAAGCGTCTCGCGCCGTGATGACCAAGTGGGAGTTGGCCAGGCCCCGGCACAGTCTGTCGACGTCGCGGGTGTAGCCCTCCCACCCGACCGACTCGTAGAGGCTCAGCATTTCACCCGGATCGAATGCATCCTCTTCACGTACGAACACGCGAAACCCCCCATGCAGTAGTGCTCTTGCCTGTCCCCGGCCCCGCGGCGCGTGCCGGCGTCTCGCGGCGCATCAGGTCGGTCCCGCTCCCGCCTCGGACGTCTCGGCGGTCGTGAAGATCCGGTCCAAGTGGTGACGGAGCACCGCGATCGCCGACTCCGGACGCCGCTGGCCCACGAGGATGCTGGTGCCCATGGTCGCCGCCATCGCGAGCAGGCTGATCGCCTCCGTCCGTGCATCGACGTCCGGGTCGGCCGCGCCTGACGCCTGCGCCTGTTCGAGGAGCCCGGTCAGGGCGTGCTCCGCGGCGTCGGGGTTGTCGATGAAGGGCTGGGCGGCCAGCGCCTCGTCGGTCACCGACAGGATCGCGTACGAGCTGTACAGCAGGTGGAAGGTGCGACTCTCCTCGTCGGTCGGCAGCGAGGCCAGCAGCAGGGCCTCCACCGTGGCGCGCGGGCCCGGGTCCGGGCCGGCGGCGGCCAGTCGGGCGCCGACCCTCGCCGTGAAGCGGTCGGTCAGGTGCCGGAGGCCGTAGAAGAGCAGCTTCTCCTTGGTCTCGAAGTAGTACTGCACGAGCCGCAGCGAGACGCCCGCCTCCGCGGCCACGTCGCGCATGCCGACGGCGTGCAGCCCGCGCCGCCCCGCTACCTGGATGAGCGCTTCGGCGATCTGGGCGCGCCGCTCCTCGTGATCCACCCGCTTCGGCATGTTCCCGTGTCTCCGCCTGTCGATGGTGGGTTCGTACTCCGCTGCCCCAACTCTTTCATGATACCGATGTACCACATTGATGGTACGGTCGTACCACGAAGAACGGATCTTCACAGGAGGTGCCGCCGTGCCCGAGAACACCGCCCGCGTACGCCGCGATGTGGGCCGCTACGTCAACGACGCCCAGCGCGACCGCTACTTCGCCGCCGAGGACGTGCTCCGCGCGATGGGGGCGCCCGCCCGCTCCGAGACGGACGTGGAGACGAGCTTCGGCACCACCCACGTCTACCGGTACGGGCCCGCCGATCCCGCCGCCGAATCCCGGACGCCGATCGTCCTGATCCACGGCGCGGCCTACTCCTCCGCCATGTGGTTCCCCAACACCCCCGGGCTCAGCCTCGACCGCCCCGTCTACGCCCTCGACACCCCGGGCGACGCGAACCGCAGTGTCCACCGCGAGCCCATGTGGCAGCCCGAGCGCGCCGCGCAGTGGATGGACGAGGCGCTCGACGCGCTCGGCCTCGACCGGGTGCACGTCGTCGGCTCCTCCTACGGCGGCTGGCTCGTCCTCAACCAGGCTCACCGGCGGCCCGGACGGCTCGCCTCCGTCACCGCCCTCGACCCCGGCGGCCTGGAGAAGGTCGGCCTGCGCTTCTTCGTCTGGATCTTCGTGAGCCTGTTCGCCACCTTCGCCCCGAAGGCGCTGCGCCCCCGGCTCGCCAAGTGGCTGGACCAGCCGGTCCTCGCCATCCCCGAGATGCGCAAGTGGATCCAGCTGGGCGCCCGCGCGTACCGGATCCGCCGCCCCGCGCCGCTGCCGCTGGCCGAGGACGCACTGCGGTCCATCCGGACCCCGCTGTACGTGATCATGGGCAGGCACAGCCTGCTCGTGCACCCGAAGCGCCAGCTGGAACGCGTACCGCGCCTCGTCCGCGGAGCCCGCGCCGAGATCATCACCGCGACCGGTCACGGCCCGCAGATCGACCACCCGGACGTGGTCAACGCCCGGATGCTCTCCTTCATGGAGGACGTCGACTCCCTCGACCCCGCCGCGGTCGACGCATAGGGCTGCGGCAGGGGGAAGCGGCGCCGACGGAGCGGATCCGTCGGCAGTGGCGCCGGTGTCACTGCGGGGGGCGGGAGACCGCGGACTGTCGACATGGCGCTTGCGGGTGGGGGGACGGGGCGGCGTCGGTGAGCGGCGACGTGACGCCCCGTGGGCGGCGCAGGAGCAGGGCGACGGCGAGCGCCGCGGCTGCCAGGGCGGCGCTGCCGCAGCGCAGCGCCAGGTGCAGGGCGTCGATGAAGGCGGCGTCCACGGCGTCGCGGACCGGGGCGGGCAGGACCGCGGCGCCGTCCGGGGAGGAGCCGGGGAAGGGGTGGTCGAGTGCGGAGGGCGCGCCGAGCCGGTGCAGCGCTTCGGTCAGGGTCGCGGTGAGCCGGCCGCTGAGGACGGCTCCCAGTACGGCGACCCCGATGACGCCCCCGATCTCGCGCAGGGTGTTGAGGGTCGCGGAGGCCATGCCGGCCCGTGCCGGGTCGACGCGCTGCATGACCGTGATCGACACCGGGGCGAAGGTCATGCCCATGCCGAGACCCATGGTGAGCAGTACCCAGACGTACTGCGGGTAGCGGGCATGTGCGCCGTAGAGCGAGAGGGCGCCGAGGGCCGTGGCGCACAGGGCCAGGCCGGTGACCAGCGGGAGGCGGGGGCCCAGGCGTGAGGTGAGCGCGCTCGACAGCGGCGCGGCGACGACGATCATCGCGGTCATCGGCAGGCCCGCCAGGCCGGCGTCCGACGGGGACCAGCCCATCACGTCCTGCATGAGGAGGGGCAGGAAGAAAGCGGCTCCGAACATGCCGAAGCCGGTCATGAACCCGCACACCGCGGCGCCGGTGAGCACCCGGTCCCGGAAGAAGCGCAGGTCGAGCATGGGGTCGGCGCTGCGGGCCTCGACGAAGACGAACGCGGGCAGGGCGAGCGCCGCGACGGCGGCGAGCGTGAGCACCCGGGTGTCGGTCCAGCCCCGGCCGGGCCCCTCGATGAGCGCGTACACCAGCGCACCGAATCCCAGGGCGGAGAGCGCCTGGCCCGGCAGGTCCAGCCGCTTGGCGCGGGCCGCGAACTCGGGGAGCACCCGGGCCGCGAGCAGCAGGCCCGCCACCCCGACGGGAACGTTGATCCAGAAGACGGCGGCCCAGCCGAAGGCGTCCACGATCGGCCCGCCCAGGACCGGGCCGACGGCCAGGCCCAGCGCGGAGACGCCGGACCAGAGGCCGACCGCCCTGGCCCGCTCCCTCTCGTCCGTGAAGACGTGGCGCAGGATGGACAGGCTGCCCGGCGTGAGGAGTGCCGCGCCGAGGCCCTGGACCATCCGGGCCGCGATCAGCGTGCCGGTCGTACCGGACAGCGCCGCGGCCGCCGAGCCCGTGGTGAAGACGGCCAGGCCGGTGAGGAAGATCCGCCTGCGGCCGTACCGGTCGCCGAGGGTGCCGCCGGTGAGCAGCAGGGCCGCGTAGACGAGGCTGTAGCCCTCGACCACCCACTGGAGTCCGCTGACGCCGGAGTGCAGCTGCTGCCCGATGCGGGGCAGGGCGTTGTTGACGATGACGTTGTCGAGCATCGCCATGAACATCGTGGCGCACAGCGTGGCGAGCACGAGCCCTTTGTGTCGGGCGGGCGGCTTCGTCATCACACTCCCTAACAGTGTTAGTCGACGGTCGGTGCGCTTAGACTGCCCCTAACACTGTTAGTCGCGCAAGCGGGATTCCCGGCGGACCCGCGTACGGAGGTGGCCGATGGCCCTGGAGAGCAAGAGCGACGACGCCACGCCACAGCCGGGGCTGACCCGGCAGGCGCTCGCCCAGGCCGCCCTGCGGGTGCTGGAACAGGAGGGCGTCAACGGCCTGTCGATGCGCAAGGTCGCCGCCGATCTGGGGGTGAAGGCGGCCTCGCTGTACTGGCACGTGCGCAACAAGGAGGAACTGCTCGACCTGCTCACCGACGAGCTCATGGCCGACGCCGAGGCCCCGCCCCGGGAGGGCGGCTGGCGAGAGCAGTTGCGCGAGTACTGCGTGCGCTACCGCCGGCATCTGCTCGGCAAGCGCGACGCCGCCAAGGTCGTCGCGGGCCGGCTCGCACCGGGCCCCCACCTGCTGCGCCTGATGGAGGACCAGCTCGGCCGCCTGCGGGAGGCCGGGTTCTCCGACGCCGACGCCGCGATGGTCAACTACGCGCTCGGCGCGTTCGTCCAGGGCTTCGTGCTCCAGGAGCAGGGGCCCCTCTCGGCTTCCGAGGCCATGGGCGCCGGCCGCCGGGAGGTCGCCACGGCCGCGGGGGAGGAGCTGCGCCGACTGCCGCAGGAGACCTTCCCCCACCTGGTCGCGCTCGCCGACGCCCTGACCGGTCCCTCCATGGAGGAGCGCTTCTCCTTCGCCCTCGAACGCCTCCTGGACGGGCTGTCCACCCTGCTGGAGCAGGGATCCGACGTACGAAAGGAAGGAACGTCCGATGAGTGACCGCACCTACCGAGTGACCGTCCGCGGCGTGTTCGCCGACCTCGACGACACCCTGCGCGCAGGGCTTCTCGCCGCCGCCGACGAACACGACATCCTCAGGGCCGCGTTCACCGACGACGGCACCCTCATCTACGACCGTGAGCTGCGCGCCTTCTCGTTCCGCTGCGTGGTCCGCCAGGCGGCCGACCTCGACGACGGGGCGGCGGGCGGCGCCGGCTGCGACCGCGCGGCCGCGCTCGCCGAACGCGGCATCGGCCACGACGTGTTGCGGGCCCAGGTCACCAGCGTGGACGACATGAAGATCCGCCGGCCCCGCCGGGGCTGACTCGCCTGGACCGACCCGCCCGGACCGACCCCTGCGGAGACGAGCCGGAGCGCCTGCGTCTCCCGGGGCGTCGGCAAGACACCCGCTAGGGGGCGATGTTCTGGTTCAGGTGGAACACGTTGCCCGGGTCGTACTTCCGCTTGACCTCGACGAGGCGGTCGTAGTTGCCCTTGTAGTTGGCCCGGATCCGGTCCTGGTCGTCGGCGGCCATGAAGTTGATGTATCCGCCTTCCTCCGCGTGCGGGGCGGTCGCCTCGTAGTAGTCGCGCACCCACGCGATGTTCGCCTCGTTGGCGGAGGGGTCCGGCCACATGCCGGCGATGACGGGGGCGAAGGAGCAGTCCCGGTAGGCGAAGGCCGTCGCATCCGGCGCGACCCGGTGGCAGGCACCGTTGATGGGGTAGATGTGGACCGTCGAGTTCACGGCCGGCAGCCGTGGCCCGTACTTCACGTGCGCCGCGATCGCGGCCTCGCTGAGCTCGCTCACAAAGTTGGCCTTCCAGTAGTGCTGGAGGCCGGGCGGTACCAGCGCGTCGAAGGCGCTGTTGAGCGCGGGATACGGCATGGGCCCCACGTGCTCGGCGACCACCGGCGCGAAGTCGTGGAAGGCCTGGAGTGCGCGCTCCCCCTCCTCCAGCGGCCCCGCCCAGCAGGCCACGATCAGGATGAAGGGGTCGCCGTGCCGGTCCTCGGGGATGAACGGGAGCGGCGGGGCCAGCTGGAAGGCCGGGAAGCCGCCGAGTTCCTCCGGCGCATCGGCGATGTACTCGCCGAAGGAGCGCAGTACGGTGGCGGCGTCGTCGAGTTCGTAGAGGATCGGCCCTCCGTAGACGTCCTTGACGGGGCTGAGGCGGAACTCCAAGGAGGTCACCGCGCCGAAGTTGCCGCCGCCTCCGCGAAGGGCCCAGAAGAGGTCGTCGTTCTCCTCCTCGCTCGCGACGAGGAACCTGCCGTCCGCGGTCACCACGTCGGCGGAGATCAGGTTGTCGCAGCTCAGACCGAGGCCGCGGGCCAGATAGCCGATGCCGCCCCCCAGGGTGAGCCCGCCGACGCCCGTGGTCGAGATGATCCCCCCGGTCGTCGCCAGGCCGAAGGCGTACGTCGCCGCGTTGAAGTCGCCCCAGGTCGCGCCGCCTTCGGCACGCGCCGTCCGGCGCGCGGGGTCGACGCGCACGCCGCGCATCCCCGACAGATCGGCCACGACGCCCCCGTCGCAGGTGCCGAAGCCGGGCACGCTGTGGCCGCCACCGCGCACCGCCAGGTCGAGCCCGTTCTCCCGCGCGAAGCCGACCGTGGCCATGACGTCGCCCGCGTTGGCGCAGTGCACCACGGCGGCCGGCCTCTTGTCGATCATGGCGTTGTGGACCGTGCGCGCCCGGTCGTACCCATCGTCGTCGGGGGTGGTGACCGCCCCGCGGACGCCTTCACGCAACTGCTCGATCGAGAGCTTGCCCATAGCGATCGCTCCTCGTGCCTCTGCCCTCGCCGGCTCGGCCGTGAAGGGGGGCGCGACGCCTGCGGAAACGGGCGTCGGGGCTCACTGCGAGATGTCGCACCCCGCGAGGCACCCCGCCTCGCGCCCTGTCCCCGACCCCGGCTCCTTCCACGCTACGCCGATGGCGCGCCGCCTCAACTCGAGATCCGCGGCGGCCCTCCCGGCCGGCTCAGCGGGTCCCCGTGCACGGGGTGGGTGGACGTGGATCGCGGGCGTGGCCGATCATGGCGTGATGTCGCTCCGTACGTACGAGGCCGAGCTGTTCGAGTGCTCCAGGGGCCGCCTGGAGGCGATTGCCTACCGGCTGCTGGGTTCGGCCGGTGACGCCGAGGACGCGGTGCAGGAGACGTACCTGCGGTGGCATGCCGCGGACCGGGAGCGGATCGAGACGCCCGAGGCGTGGCTGACGAAGGTCCTCACCAACCTCTGCCTCAACCAGCTCACCTCGGCCCGCGTCAGGCGGGAGACCTACGTGGGGCAGTGGCTCCCGGAGCCCCTGCTGGCCGGGGACCGGATGCTCGGTCCGGCCGACACCGCCGAGCAGCGCGAGTCCGTGTCCCTCGCGATGCTCACCCTCATGGAGCGGCTGTCGCCCAATGAGCGCGCGGTGTACGTGCTGCGCGAGGCGTTCGGGTACGCGCACCGCGAGATCGGGGAGATCCTCGACCTCACCGAGGCGAACTGCCAGCAGATCCACCGGCGCGCCAAGCAGCACCTCGCCACCGACCGGACCCGGACCGAGATCGACGCGGCCGCCGCGCGGAAGGTCGTCGAGGAGTTCCTCGCCGCGGCCCTCAGCGGCGACACCGAGCCGCTGATCCGGCTGCTCACCCACGACGCGGTCAGCGTGGCCGACGGCGGCGCCCGGGTTTCGGCGCGCCGGACCCCGGTCGTCGGCGCCCTCCGGATCGCGCGCTACCTGCGCGGTCTGTTCCGGCCCAACGCCGCCAAGCTGGCCCACGCCGGTGGAAATCCCGCCCTCCATGCCGGCGTCGTCAACGGCGGTCCTGCCGTGCTGATCTCGGTCGGGGAGCAGATCATCGGCGTCATCTGCCTCGACGCGACCGCCGCCGACGGCGTGGAGGCGGTCCGGGCGCTCCGGATCCAGGTCAACCCCGACAAGCTGGAGCGCATCACGCGCCGGTGGGCGGCCTCCGGCCCCCATCACCCCCTCACCGAGATGTGGTGACCCACGTCACATCCGATTCCTGTCAGGGATCGCGGGGCTGTCCGGTTCAGGAGGTGAGTCCAACCGGATAGGGAGCGAGCCAGCCATGAAGCACCGCATTGTCGTCCTCGGGGCGGGGTACGCCGGAGCCATCACCGCCGGTCGTCTCGCCAGGCGGCTGCACCACGACGACGTCGAGATCACCCTGGTCAACGGCGACGCCGAGTTCGTCGAACGGATCCGTCTGCACCAGCTCGCGAGCGGCCAGGACCTGCCGCGGCGCCCGCTGGCCGGCATCTACGCGGGCACCGGCGTGCTGTTCCGGACGGCGCGGGTCATCTCCGTCGACGTGGACCGCAAGACCGTCGCACTCGCCGACGAAGACGGCGGCGAACACGGCCGCGAGACCACCGTCGGCTACGACACCCTCGTGTACGCCCTCGGGAGCACCGCCGCCGACCACGGCGTCCCCGGTGTCGCCCAGCACGCCCACAGCGTCTCCGGCAAGCAGGGCGCGCTGCGTCTGCGGGCGCGGCTGGGCGAGGTGGAAGCGGGTGGGACCGTACTGGTCGCAGGCGGCGGCCTGACCGGCATCGAGGCGGCCACCGAGATCGCCGAAGCGCACCCGGGACTGAAGGTCGCCATCGCCGCACGCGGCGGTGTCGGCGACTGGCTGAGCGACAAGGCCCGGCGGCACCTGAGCGGCACCTTCGACCGGCTCGGCATCACGGTCCACGAGCACGCCGACATCACGCGGGTCGGGGCGGACGGCGTGGTCACCGCCACGGCCGGGACGATCCCGGCCCAGGTGACCGTGTGGACGGCGGGCTTCACCGTGCACCCGATCGCGGCCGCCACCGCCCTGGAGGTGTCCGACACCGGCCGGATCGTCGTCGACGGCACCATGCGGTCGGTCTCCCACCCCGATGTGTACGCCGTCGGCGACGCCGCGTTCGCCGAAGGAGTGGGCGGCAAGCCGCTGCGGATGTCGTGCGCCGCGGCGACCCCGATGGCGTGGCACGCCGCCGACGCCCTCGCCGCCCGCCTGACCGGCCGCAAGGTCTCCGCGACCAGGATCGGCTACGCCAGCCAGTGCATCAGCCTCGGACGCCGCGACGCAATCGTCCAGCGCGTGACCCCCGACGACCGGCCCACGTCCACCGTCATCACGGGCCGGACCGGCGCCCGCATCAAGGAACTCATCTGCTCGGCCACGACCTGGAGCATCGCCCACCCGACCATGATGGTGCCCAGCCGTCGCCGCCGTCTCGCGGCGACCGCCGAAGCCGGTGAAGCGCAGCTCCGCGTCACCCCGTGATCCGCTCCAGGCGGTCGGGATCGGTGAGGATGTCCAGGGCGACGATCTTGCCGTTCCGGACGGTGAACGCCATCAGGGACAGGGGCTTGCCGTCCGCCATCGCGAGTGCGCCGGGGATGCCGTTGACCAGGACCGGGACGGCGGCCGCGGCGAAGCGGGCGAACATGATCGCGTTCGAGGCCACGTCGCCCGCACCGCGCCGGACCGCGCTCGGGCGCAGCGCGCCGCCATCGGAGCGGGCCACGACATCCGGGTCGAGGAGGTCCACGAGTGCGTCGAGGTCTCCGCCTCGGGCGGCGGTGAGGAAGGCGTCCACGATCTCGCGGGTGCGCACCAGGTCGCGGTCGGGGGCGGGTGCGGCGCCCTCGACCCGGCGTCGGGCTCGGCTGGCGAGCTGCCGCGTCGAGGCGGCCGTACGACCGAGGACCGGGGCGATCTCGTCGAACGGGACCGCGAAGAGGTCGTGCAGGACGAAGGCGAGCCGCTCGGCCGGGGCCAGCGTCTCCAGGACGACCAGCAGGGCGATTCCCACGGAGTCGGCGACGAGTACCTCGCGCTCCGGATCGATGCAGCTGAGCCCCGTGACGACGGGGTCGGGCAGGCGGACGAACCCGTCCTGGTCGTCCAGCGGGTCCTCGCGCCGCGAGGTGCGTGAGCGCAGCATGTCCAGGCACACCCGGCCGACGACGGTGGTCAGCCAGCCGCCGAGGTTCTCCACCGCGGAGACGTCCGAGCGGCTCAGCTTCAGCCACGCCTCCTGTACCGCGTCCTCGGACTCGCTGAGCGAGCCCAGCATGCGGTAGGCCACGGCCCGCAGGTGGGGGCGGTGCTCCTCGAAGCGCCGGGCCAGGGTTTCCTGCTCGCTCACCTGTCACTTCCTCGCGTCCTGATCGTCAATGCACACCAGGACGCTAACCGGATGCCGCCGCGCCGAGGCCGTGTTTCACGTGAAACATCGTCCGACCCTCCCAGGGGTCCACATCATGGACAACTACGCTCGGGACATGAACGCAGAAGCCGCCGACGTGCTCGCCGCCGTGAAAGACGCCGACCGGAAGCACGTTTTCCATTCCTGGTCGGCGCAGGAGCTCATCGACCCGCTCGCCGTGGCCGGGGCCGAGGGCTCGTACTTCTGGGACTACCAGGGCAATCGCTTCCTCGACTTCTCCAGCGCCCTCGTCTACACGAACATCGGCTACCAGCACCCCAAGGTGACCGCTGCCATCCAGGAGCAGGCGGCCAAGCTCTGCACCGTCGCGCCCGGCTTCGCCGTCGACGTCCGCTCGGAGGCGGCCCGGCTGATCGCCGAGCGCACGCCCGGCGACCTCGACAAGATCTTCTTCACCAACGCGGGAGCCGAGGCCGTCGAGAACGCCGTACGGATGGCACGGCTGCACACCGGTCGGCCCAAGGTGCTGTCCGCGTACCGCTCGTACCACGGGGCCACCTCCACCGCGATCAACCTGACCGGTGACGCCCGCCGCTTCGGCAACGACAGCGCGACCGCCGGTGTCGTGCACTTCTGGGGGCCGTTCACCTACCGCTCGCCGTTCTACTCGGCCACCGAGGCCGAGGAGTGCGAGCGCGCGCTGCGCCACCTCGAGGACACGATCGTCTTCGAGGGTCCCCAGTCCATCGCCGCGATCATCCTGGAGACCGTCGGCGGCGCGCCCGGCGTGCTCGTCCACCCGGACGGATACCTCGCCGGGGTCCGCGAGCTCTGCGACCGCTTCGGCATCGTCTTCATCCTCGACGAGATCATGGTCGGCTTCGGCCGCACCGGAAAGTGGTTCGCCTCCGAACACTGGGGCGTCACCCCCGACCTGATCTGCTTCGCCAAGGGCGTGACCAGCGGATACGTCCCGCTGGGCGGGGTCGCCATCTCGGCCGCCATCGCCGAGACCTTCGCCCGCCGGCCCTACCCGGGCGGGCTGACGTACTCCGGGCACGTGCTGGCCTGCGGAGCCGCCGTGGCGACGATCAACGTCATGGAGGAGGAGGGCATCGTCGAGCAGTCCGCCCGCACCGGCGCGGAGCTGCTGGGCCCGGGCCTGCGCGCCCTCGCCTGGAAGCACCCCTCGGTCGGGGAGGTGCGCGGGCTGGGCACGTTCTGGGCGCTGGAGCTCGTACGGGACCCGCGGACGCGCGAACCGCTCGTCCCGTACAACGCCTCGGGAGCGGACAACGCCCCGATGGCCGAGTTCGGGGCCGCCTGCAAGAAGGGCGGGCTGTGGCCGCTGCTCGCCGGCAACCGCATCCACGTCGCCCCGCCCTGCAACATCGCTCCCGAGGACGTGGCCAAGGGGCTGGCGATCCTCGACGAGGCCCTCTCCGTGGCGGACGCACACATGGCCTGACCTGCACGGACGTAAGGTCGCCCAATCCGTGGGTGCCTGTCTTGGACGTTCCGCGACATTCCGAACACCACGTGAACGTGCTGGAATCCGACAGAGCACCTACGGACCGGGATGCACGTCAGTCCCGGGGCGGTCTTCCGTGACCGAACGGCGGGGAGCGGGCCGACCGCTGGACGCCAGGCGTACGGGATCCAGTCAGCCGGACTCCGTGTACCCGAAGGAATACAGCCATGAGCAAGCACGTCCTCGCGCAGAACCAGTACGGCAAGGCCGAGAACCGCATCGTGAAGGTCACCCGCAAGGGATCCGACGGGTCGTGGCACGAGATCCGCGACCTCAATGTGTCGGTCGCGCTCCGCGGCGAGTTCCGCGACGTCCACCTGACCGGCGACAACGCCAACTGCCTGCCGACCGACACCACCAAGAACACGGTGTACGCCTTCGGCAAGGAGCACGGCATCGCCTCGCCCGAGGCCTTCGGCATCCTGCTCGCCAAGCACTTCGTCTCCTCCCAGTCGCCCATCCGCGAGGCGCAGATCCGGATCGAGGAGTACGCCTGGGAGCGGATCCCGGTCCCGACGCGCAAGGAGCAGCACTCCTTCGTCCGCAAGGGCCAGGAGGTGCGCACGGCGCAGATCACGTACAGCGAGACGACCGGCCTCCAGGTCATCTCGGGTCTGAAGGACCTGACGGTGATGAACTCGACGAACTCCGAGTTCCACGGCTACATCAAGGACAAATACACGACGCTGAAGGAGGCGTACGACAGGATCCTGGCGACCAAGGTCACCGCGCGCTGGGCGCACTCGGCGCTGGCCGCCGACGACGCCGCGTTCGACTGGGACCAGTCGTACAAGAAGGTCCGCAAGAACATGCTGGAGGCCTTCGCCGAGACCTACTCGTACTCGCTCCAGCAGACCCTGAACCAGATGGCCGAGCGGGTGCTCGACAACTGCCCGCGGGTCAACGAGGTGCGTCTCAACCTCCCCAACAAGCACCACTTCCTGGTCGACCTGGAGCCCTTCGGCCTCAAGAACGACAACGAGGTCTACTTCGCGGCGGACCGGATGTACGGCCTGATCGAGGGCACCATCCACCGCGACGGCGTGCAGCCGGTCATCGCGACGAGCGACTGGATCGTCGCCTAGCTAAGGGGTGTCGAGCGGCCGGCCGAGCTGGAGGTTCCACCGGCCGAGCCGCCCGCTGAGGGTGGTCACCGTGTCCGGCCGTACGTCGAGGCGCCAGAAGGCGGCGGCCGGGAGCTCCAGCGCGTGCACCACGCCCGCCCGGACGACGGCCTGGTCGACCACGACGCGATGCGTTCCGGGGGCCAGGCCCGCGAGCGCGGCCCCTACGCGGGCGATCAGCGCGGTGACGGACTCCCCGCCGGGCGGTGCGTAGTCGGGTTCGGTCAGCCACCGCTGTACGGCGGCCGGTTCCTCGGCGGAGACCTCGTCCAGGGTCCGGCCCGCCCAGGCGCCCGTGTCCGGGCCGCGCAGGCCCGCATGGCCGGGGCAGGACGCTCCGTGGCCGAAACGAATCTGCCGTGAAGCGGGGTCGAACGGACGTGTCACGAACTGAACTCGTACCACGGCACTCTTCATAAGGGGAGCGTAAACGCGGTACGGTCTCGGACGACAACCAAAAAAAAGACGACGGTATGACGGAAGTACCGGTGAAAATCCGGCACGGTCGCGCCACTGTGAATCCTCCCGGAGGGGGAGGAAAGTCAGACCCGCCATGTCGTCGCGAGCACCACTGACCGGGACGCGTGTTCCCTCTGGAGGTACTGCCATGGCTCACTCCGCCGTGCCCACGACGGCCCCTGCCGTCGCCCCGATCTCGCTCTCCGCGCTCGCCCCCTGGGCCGTGTTCGTCGGCGTCCTGATGCTGGTCCTGCTCTACCTCGTCGGTGCCGAGCAGGGCGCCACCGCGCTCTTCGAAGGCGACACCGTCCACGAGTGGATGCACGACGGTCGCCACCTCCTCGGCTTCCCCTGCCACTGATCTCCACCCCAGCAAGGGAAGAACCGAACCATGAACCCCATTTCCCCCCGCGTCCTGCTGGTCCGGGGCATGCTGGCCGGCCTGCTCGCGGGCCTGGCCGCCTTCCTCGTCGCCTACGTCCTCGGTGAATCCAAGGTCGACGCGGCCATCGCCATCGAAGAGGCCGGCCACGCCGCCCACGACCACGGCGAGGAAGCGGCCCCGGTCAGCCGGGCCCTCCAGGCCACGGCCGGTCTCGGCACCGGCACGCTGCTGTACGGCATCGCGCTCGGCGGCATCGCCGCGCTCGTCTTCTGCTACGCCCTGGGCCGCATCGGCCGCTTCGGCCCGCGGGTCACGGCCCTGCTGGTCTCGGGCGGCCTGTTCGTCGCCCTCAACCTCGTGCCGTTCCTCAAGTACCCCTCCAACCCGCCGGCCGTCGGAGACCCCGACACCGTCGTCCGGAGGACCACCCTCTACGTCCTGATGATCGCGTTGAGCGTGCTGCTGTCCTCGGCGGCGCTCATCCTGGGCCGGCGCCTGGCGCCCAAGCTCGGGAACTGGAACGCGTCGATCGTCGCCTCGGTGGCCTTCGTCGCGGCGGTCGCCATCGCCTACGCCTCCCTGCCCGGCATCAACGAGGTCCCGGCGGACTTCCCGGCCGCCCTCATCTGGCAGTTCCGCCTCGCCACCCTGGCCATCCAGGCCGTGATGTGGACGACCTTCGGCCTGGTCTTCGGTGTCCTCGCCGAGCGCTCCCTCACCCCGGCCACCGCCCCCCTGGAGGCGGCGCAGCCCGCGAGCTGACGCCGCGCCCGGCATCCCCACGGCCCTGACCGCCCACCGGCGGCCGGGGCCGCGGTCGTTTCCGCGGTCCACTCATTCGGTCGTATCTTGCGCAATCCACGGAATGGCGGTGGCTCACCCGTCGCCAGCTGCGAAGACGTCCGGGGCGGGGTGGCGACACGCCTGTGACGCGACGTCACTCTCAGGCGTTGTAAGCGGTACTGACGGGCGGGGAGAGGGTCCACTGCTCTCAGAAGACCCGGCCGCCGGAGCCGGGGGATCGCACCAGGAGGGAATTCCATGCCCCACGCCAAGTGGGTGGCCGGCGTGCTGACGGTGGCTCTGCTGGGAGCCGGCGTAGGAATGCTGCGGAGCACCGAGGGCGCCAGGCCCACGGCGGCCACCGCCGCCGACGCGCTGCCCTCGCGCGCGCTGGGTCTGTCCGGCCACCGCCGGCTCGTCGAGCAGCTGGAGCACGCCGGGCAGCACGCACCGGGCAAGGGGTCCCGGCCCTCCCGGGCCCTCGCCATCACACCGCTGCGGATCTCGCGGCCACTGCGGCTGCACATTCCGAGCCTGGGCGTCGACCTGCCGCTGGGCGGGGACGCCGAGGAGGCCGCCTGGGACCACGACAGCCCGGCCCCGGGCTCGGCCGGCACCGCCGTGGTCACCGCCGCCGATCTGCGCCTCGCCGAGCTGCGGCGGGGGCTCACCATCGAGATCGCGCGCGCCGACCGCCGTACAGCCGTGTTCACCGTGGACCGGGTCTCGCCCGCCGGGGTCAGCGGTCGCGGGCAGCGGCCCGGGCGCGCCCAACTGCGGCTGGTCAGTGGTGAGACCACCGTCCTGGCCCGGCTGACCGGGCAGCGCCGCACCGGCTGACCGAGCCGGACGACCGGGCCGGACGACCGGGCCGACCGCACCGGCCGATCCGGCAACCGGCGGGGCCTCCTGTCAGCCGAGGGGGGTGTCTTCGTCCCCCGGTCGGGGGCTTCTGGGGTCCGGTCGGGGAGTTGTCCGGCGTGTCGGGGCAGACCCCTCGCATGAGCGGGACTCGGTACGCGCGCACGCCATGGGCCAGGGCCCTTTCGGCGGCCTGTGTCGTACTGCTGTGCCTGTTCGCGTCCGGTCCCGCCGTCACGACGGCCGCAGCGGCGGCCGCCGCGGTCGAACGCACCGCCTCCGGCGCGCCGAGCGAGCCGGGCACCCCCGCCGAGGGCGAGTCCGATCCGGCCGCGGAACCCGAAGTACGGGGCACCGTACGGCTCGTCGTGCGCGGGCTGCCGGGTGTCCGGCAGCTGCCGCGGCCGGTGTTTCACGTGAAACACCCCGGTCAGGCCGTACGGGCCGACGGGTACGGGACGGACGGGCCGATGCTGTCCGCGTGGACGGAGCGGAGTGTGGTCCTGCGCTGCTGAGCGGGTCGAGCAGCAGCGCACACCCCCCACACACCCCCCGAACACCGTGAGGTTCCGGCATGCCCATCGACCCGTACGCCGCCCTGAACGCCATGCTCCGCGCCGAGGCCGCCCGCTACACCCCGCCGGCCCCGAAGCCCCCGCGCCGCGGGACCGACGGCGAGGACGCCCCGGCCGTTCCCGCCCCCACCTCTGCCGTGGCCGCGACGGGGGCGGTGAACGGCTCCGATACCCCGTCCGAGGGCTGAGCCCGCGAACACGCGCAGGCGCCGGTCCCCGATCGGGACCGGCGCCTGCCGCGGCTTCCGGATCAGGGCTCGCGTTGGTAGTAGCGGTAGAACGCCGCCAGGCCGACGCCGATGCCGGTGATGAGGCCGACCCAGCAGGAGCGGAGGATGGAGTGGTCGGCCAGGCTGTACAGATAGCCCACCGCGATACCGCCGAACGCTCCGTACGCCGCGGCGTGCACCTCCCGCATCAACCGCGGGCCGACGCGGGCGAGGGTGTACATGATGGCGGCGAAGACGACGCCGCACAGGATCCCGTAGAAGACGTTGCCCGCGTCGACGGGTCCCGTCTGGCGCTTCATGAAGGCCGCCCAGACGCCGTAGACCAGTCCGAGGAGCAGCGCCCGCACCAGCGGGCCCTTGCTCACGCTCTCCGTGCCCGTCCTCGTACCGCTCGTCCGCAGGTGCCGCCCGGGGGCGGTGGGTGCCGCATGTGCCATGACAGGGCTCCTCTCTCCCATCATCCAGGGCACACCCGCCACCCCTGACCGGCAAGTGGATCAGTGGATCGGCCGGTGCGGCCACCCGCCCGCAGCAGCACCGCTCGCGCCGCCCGCCGCCGCGGCTTTCCCTGGTGACGTGCGCACCTTCCTCTCGGCAGTACTCATCGTGCTGGTGGCCCTCCTGGTGCCCGCCGGCGCCGTCGCGTACTGGGCTGACCACGAGTTGGGCGACGCCGACCGGTACACCGCCGCGATGTCCCCACTGGCCGAGGACCCGGCCGTGCAGGGCGTCGTCGTCACCCAGGCGAGCCGCGCCCTCGCCGGGCAGATCGACGCCGGGCCCTTCCAGGGCGGCGTCGACGCCCTGCTCGGCGAGGCCCTGCACTCCTTCGCCGGCACACCGGCCTACCGCACCGCCTGGGACGCTGCGAACCGGGCCGCGCACGCCGCGTTCCTCAAGGCGCTCACCACCGGCGACGGCGACGCCGTCTCCATCGACCTCGCCCCCGTGATCGAGCAGGTCAAAGGGGACCTCGTCGCCGACGGCGTGCCGTTCGCCGACCGCATCCCGGTGACCCACGTATCGGTCAAGGTCATGGAGTACGACGACCTCAGAGCACTCCGGAAGGGCTTCCGCATGCTGCAGATCGCCGGCATCTGGCTCCCCGTGCTGACCGTGGTGCTCGCCGCGACGGCGATCGCCGTCGCCGTCCGCCGGCGCCGCGCCGTGGTCGCGACCGGGCTGGGAGTGGCCGTCGGCGCGGTACTGCTGTGGATCGCGGTGGCCGTCTGCCGCCGACTCACCCTCGACGACCTGCCGGCCGACATCGACCGGGCGGCCGCCGCGGCGGTGTACGACGCGCTCACCGCGTTCCTGCGCACCACCGCCTGGGTGGTGCTGGCGATCGGGCTAGGCGCCGCGCTCGCCGCCTGGCTGACGGGCCGGCTACGCCGCACCCCATAAGCTCGGAAGGTACCGGCACGCGCAGAACGCCCCAGATGAGGCCGAGAAGAACCCAAGAAGAACGCAAGACCCCGGAACAGCGCAGAAGAACCGATTCACGAGCGGCCGCACGGAAGCTGAATGAGCACCGAACGCACCGAACAGATACCCTCCGGGCGCCCCCGGCACCGTCCGCTGACTCCACCCGCCTGGCTGCTCAAGGGACTGCGGCCGAACACGGCCCCGATCCCCTGGGCCGCCGCCGCTCGCGCCGGCGTGGCGATGGCCGCCCCGCTCGCCGTCGGCTTCGCCCTGAACGAGCCCGAGTACGGTGCCCTCGTCTCGATGGGCGCCCTGTCCGGGGTGATCGGAGACACCGCCGACGCCTACCGGATGCGGGTCCTGAACATCGCCGTGCCGCAGCTCTTCGGCGCGGTCGGGGTGGCCCTGGGCACCCTGGTCTTCGGCCACGGCTGGCTCGCGGTCGGCGCCCTGACCCTGATCGCCCTCGTCTCCGGGATGATCTCCTCGATCGGCACGGTCGCGTCCGTGTCCGGACTGCTGCTGCTCCTCAACGCCGTGGTCGGCGCCGGTCTGCCCCTCCCCCAGCCCTGGTGGACGGCCCCGCTGCTGCTCAGCGCGGGCGGACTCTTCGTCCTCCTGCTGTCCCTGCTGGGCTGGCCGCTGCGCGGGCGGCAGCCGGAGCGCGTCGCCGTGGCGGCCACCTACCGGGCGCTCGCCGACGCACTGGAGGCCGCGGGCGGACCGGACTACGACGAGCGGCGCCGACAGGTCACCCACGCCCTCAACCAGGCCTACGACCTGATCCTGGGCCGCCGCGCCCGGGTGCACGGCCGCAGTCCCGCGCTCGTACGGATGCTGGCCCAGCTGAACGTGGTGATCCCGCTGGTGGAGGCCGCACCCGCCATGCACCTGCGGGGCAAGGCGCTGCCGCCCGAGATCCCGGCGGCCGTACGGGACCTGGCGCGGGCCGTGGAGGAAGGGCGCACCGGGAAGCCCGTACTGGATCTGCCCGCTCCGCACACCCCCGCCGAACGGGCCCTCGACGCGGCGCTGCGCCACGCCGCGGCCATCGTGCACGTGCCGGAGCCCGACCTGCACAACGTGGACGACCGGCTCGGCCGCCCCGCCGCGCTGACGGTCCGCGCCCGGCGGGCGGTGCGCGACATGATGATGTCCAGCGCCTCCTGGCGGTACGGGCTGCGCCTCGCCCTGTGCATCGGGCTCGCCCAGACGCTGGTCTCCGTGGTGGAGGTCGAGCGGTCCTACTGGGTCGCGCTGACCGTCACCTTCGTCCTCAAGCCCGACTTCGGATCGGTGTTCTCCCGGGCCGTGCTGCGCGCCCTGGGCACGGCGGTGGGGCTGGTCGTCGCCGCCGCCGTGCTCGCCGAAGTACCGCGCGGCTGGTGGGACGTGCCGGTGATGGTGGTGCTCGGCGCCCTGATCCCGGCGTTCTCCGCCAAGGGGTACGCCTTTCAGACCGCCGCGATCACCCCGGTGATCCTGCTGCTCTCGGACCTCCTCAACCACCAGGGCTTCGACCTGATCCGGCCGCGGCTGCTGGACAGCCTGATCGGCTGCGCCATCACCCTGATCGCCGGCTACCTGCTGTGGCCCGAGAGCTGGCACACGCGGATCGGCGACCGGCTCGCCGACACCGTGGACGACGCCGCCCGGTACGTGGAGCGGGCCTTCGGGGCCCCTCCCGACACGGAGGCCGGGCAGCGGGCGGCGCGGACCGCCCGGCTCCAGGCCCGGCGGCGGATCTACCGTGAGATGTCGGGCGTACGCACCGAGTTCCAGCGGGCGCTGACCGAGCCGCCTCCGACGGGGGCGCGGGCCGCCGCCTGGTGGCCGCTGGTCGTCGCCGTCGAACGCATCGTGGACGCGACCACCGCCGCCCGGGTCCGGGTCAACCACGGCGCCGAAGCCCCCCGCGCCGAGGAAGTGGCGACCGTCATCGCCGATCTGCGCGCCCTCGCCGAGGGGGTGCGCAAGGCCAGGACCCCCACCCAGCTGCACCCCCCGGCGCTGCCTCCCGGGGACGAGGGCTCCGTCCTGGCCCCGGTGCGCCACGAGCTCGCCGCGGCCCGCGCGATCGCCGCCGACGAGCACTGACGCGGGACCGCCCTCCCGTGGCCCCCGGGAGGGCGTCGCCCGAATGGCCCCGGGACCGGGCCCGCAGGGCCCCGGCGGGAGAGCATCGGTGCATGAAGCCCCTCCCCCGGCGCGGCCGCGCGGCGGCCCCGGTCCTCGCCGCCGTCCTCGCGGCGGCGTCCGGGTGCGCCGACGTGGACGGGCTGCGCGACGACGGCAACCTGGGCACGGTCCACGCCCCGCAGTCCCTGTGGGCGGACATCCACCCGGACCCGCCCGGGCCGGGCCAGAACCCCGGTACCGCCGCCGTGGTCCCGGGGCTGCCCAAGGTCGCGGGCCTCAGCATGCGGGGCGTGAACGCGCTGGAGGTCCTACGGGCCGACATCACCGCCGCCACCGCCCAGGACCAGGGGACCGGGCGCCTCGTCGACCCCCGGGCGGTGCAGCGGCTCGCGCTGTGTACACAGGCTGTGGACGGAGGTCCGCGCTGCCCGGTGCGGCCCGCGGTGCTGCACGACGTGACGGGCAACGGCCGCGACGAGCTGATCACCGCCCTGGACATCGACGGCAGGGTCAGCGAACTGCGCGTCTACACCGTTCAGGACGACGGGTCGATCGCCCGGATCCTGTCCCGGCGCGGGGTGCTGGAGGGCGTGGAGGTGGCCGCCGAACACCTGGCGGTCCGCGAGCCGACCTCGAATCCGGAGAAGGTCTCGGTCTCCGACTACGTGTGGGACCCCGAGGCCGGGATCATGAACCTGTCGCAGCTCACCCTCGACGAGTGCCCGGGCGCGAAGGACAGCCCCACCCCGTGCTCCTCCGCGAGCCGGGGCTGAGCGGGGCCGGGGCGCCATGCGGGTGACGAGCAGTCTGCGCTGGAAGATCGCCCTGACCACCACGGCCGTGTGCTGCGCCGTCGCCGCGGTCCTCGGGATCCTCGTGCACAACGTGGTCGCCCGCCAGATCGTGGGGGAGGTCCGCAAGGACGTGGACCGGGACCTGGACCACGCCCTCGCCCAGTACCAGTACGGCACCTCCCACGGCGATGTGAACGTCGCCCTGAACCCGCCCGGACTCCCCGAGCCGCTGCGCAGACTCGTGGCCCGCGGACGCACCGGCAGCATGGTCGGCGAGCACGCCGGCAAGCCCGTCATGTGGGCCGCCGGACCCGCCGACGACAAGGTCCTCGCCGTCTGGCTCCCGTACGAGAGCACCCGCCACCGGCTGCGGGACATCGACACCGCGATCCTCGCCTCCGCCGCGCTCGCCGCGGGAGTGGTGGCGCTGGCCGGCCTCTTCCTGGCCAACCGGATCAGCCGCCGGCTGACCACCACGGCCGCCGTGGCCCGCCGGATCAGCGCCGGAGACCTGGACGCGCGCGTGGGGTTCCCCACCGAACAGGACGGCGGGGACGGGACGGAGGGCACGACCGGAGCCGGCGGCCGGCGACGGCCGCGCCACCACGACGAGGTCCGCGACGTCGCGCAGGCACTCGACCTGATGGCCCGCTCGCTCCAGGAGCGGATCGAGGCGGAGAAGCGCTTCACCGCCGACGTCGCGCACGAGCTGCGCACCCCGCTCACCGGCTCGCTGGCCGCGGCCGCCCTGCTGCCGGAGGGGCGCCCCAAAGAGATGATCAACGACCGGCTCAAGGCCATGCACCTGCTCACCGAGGACCTGCTGGAGATCTCCCGGCTGGACTCGGGGGTCGAGCACGCCGACCTGACCCGGATGGAGCTCGGCGAAGCGGTACGGCGGGCCGTCGCGAGTACCCGCCTGGAAGTCTCCGTACGGATCATCCGGGACGTGGTGGTCTTGACCGACCGGCGGCGGCTGGACCGGATCCTGGCCAACCTCCTGGTCAACGCCGACAAGCACGGGGAACCGCCGGTCGAGGTGAGCGTGGAGGGCCCGGTGGTGGTCGTACGCGACCACGGGCCCGGCTACCCGCCCGAGCTGATCGAGCAGGGCCCGCAGCGCTTCCGCACCGGGGACCCGGGCCGCGGCCGGGGCCACGGGCTGGGCCTGACCATCGTGGTCGGCCAGGCGTCGGTCCTGGACATCGACCTGAACTTCGCCAACACACCCGACGGCGGGGCGGTGACCACGCTCAGGCTCCCTGTGGGACGTCTGGCCGACGAACGCTTCACCGGGGACACCTCCCAGCGGTAGCCGAGGGGAAACGCCCATGGGCGGTGGGTGTTTCACGTGAAACACCCACCGCCCAAAACGGGTTCAACCGGTCAACTGACCACACCCACCGGCCGGATCAGACGCCGATGTTCTTGCCGTCCTTGCGCCAGACGGACACGACCGCCGGGCGGACGATCTTTCCGGGGCCGTCGGGCCACACCGACTGGGGCTTCTCGACGGACGCGCCGTCGATCTCACCCGGGTGCTGGACGGCGACGAGGACGCGCTTGTCCTGGACCAGCGGGCCACAGGTCTCGGCACCGCGGGGGACGGTCAGGAACTGCTTCAGCTCACCGCGGCGCTCACCGGCGGTGGCGACGCCGAACAGGCCGTCGTGGGAGCCGAGCTGGTTGCCGTCCGTGGAGATCCACAGGTTGCCGTGCGGGTCGAAGGTCACGTTGTCCGGGCAGGAGATCGGGCTGACCTTCTCCTTCGGGAAGCCGGCGAAGAACGTGGACGGGTCCTTCGGGTCACCGGCGACCAGGAACAGGCGCCAGGCGAAGCCGTCACCGGCCGGGTCGTCGAAGTTCTCGGCGAGCTCCAGGATCTGGCCGTGCTTGTTCGCGTTGCGCGGGTTCGCCTCGTCCGCTCCGGCCTTGCCGGCCTTGCCGCGGTCGCTGTTGTTGGTGAGGACGACGTACACGCGGCCGGTGCGCGGCGAGGGCTCGATGTCCTCGGGGCGGTCCATCTTGGTGGCGCCCACCTTGTCGCCGGCCTCACGCGTGAAGACGGCCACCTCTTCGGCGCTCATGCCCTCGACGTGCGAGACGTTGCCGGAGGGGGAGGAGGTGAGGAGCTTGATCCACACGCCGGAGCCGTCGAACCGGCCGTCGGAGGGGAGCTTGCCGGTGCCGTCGAACTCGGCCGCCGGAGAGTCACCGGTCAGCTTGGCGACGTAGAGGGCGCCCTCGTCGAGCAGCGTGAGGTTGTGCTCCTTCGCCGCGCGCGAGTCGCCCTTCTTCATCTGCTTCGAGGAGACGAACTTGTAGAAGTAGTCGAACTTCTCGTCGTCGCCCATGTAGACGACCGGGCGGCCGTCCTCGGTCAGGCGGGGCTGGGCGCCCTCGTGCTTGAAGCGCCCCAGCGCGGTGCGCTTGCGCGGGATGGAGTGCGGGTCGTACGGGTCGAGCTCGACGACCCAGCCGAAGCGGTGCGACTCGTTGGGCTCCTGGAGCACGTCGAAGCGCTTGTCGAAGCGCTCCCACTTGCGCTCGGTGGCGCCGGTGGTCACGCCGTAGCGCTTCAGGCGGGCGGCCTCGGTGGCGTCGGTGACCTGGCCGGCGTTGGCGAAGTACTGGTTGAAGTTCTCCTCGCCGTGCAGCGTGGTACCCCACGGGGTGGTGCCGCCGGAGCAGTTGTTGAGCGTGCCGAGGACCTTGGTGCCGGTCGCGTCGACGGAGGTCTTCACGAGGGCGCTGCCCGCGGCCGGGCCGGTGAGCTTGAACTCGCTGGTCGCGGTCAGGCGGCGGTTCAGCTGGTGGCGGTTGACCGCGGTCAGCTTGCCGCTGCGGTGGTCCTCCTGGACGACAACGACGCCGAGACCGTGCGCGGCCCAGGCGATCTCGACCTGCTCGCGGGTCGGGTTCGCCGGGTCGTAGCCCTTGAACATGAGGATCTCGTCGGTGTACTCGTGGTTGGCCACGAGCAGCTGCTGGCGCTCGTAGTCACCGCCGAGCGGGAGCAGCGAGAGGAAGTCGTTGTTGTAGCCGAACTGACCGGCCTGGGCGGCGGCGGTCTGCTTGTCGGCATTGAACCCGGGAGCGCCCTTCACGATCGGCTCGCCCCAGCGGATGACCACGTTCTGCTCGTAGCCCTCGGGGACGGTGACCCGGTCGTCGGTGTTCGGCGCGACGGCCTTGAACCGCAGGCCGCGGGCACCCGCGGCGTCGGCGGCGGCGCCCTGTGCGTCGGCGGCGGGGGCGGCGGTGGCCGAGGAGCCGTTGCTGCCGAGGGTGATCGCGGTACCGGCGGCGGACGCGACCGTGACGACGGCGGCGGAGCGCAGCATCGAGCGGCGCGAGTACGCGCGGGCGATGACATCGCCGACGTACTCGTTGTCGCTCTTGTTCGGCACCTCGTGGAAGCAGGCGTCGCCGCAGCGGTAGCGGCAGGTGAGGGCGGAACGGCCGCCCCCATGCGAGTTGCCTATGAGCGGCAGGAGCTTGCGCACGAGTGTCCTCCGTAGATGCACGGGTGCCGACAGCATGTCGGTCGAATCCAGCCGTGACGGTAGGCGCGGGTTGCGCCGAAGCGGCGGCGGCGGAATGAACGCCCGGTGAACCGGGCACGTCGGTGCGGGAGTTCGGCAAGATGGGGTGTGTGCTGGTTGGGCCGGGCGCCACGAAGGGCGCCCCTGCCGAAGTTCCAGCCAAGCGGCCGATAACCTTACGTGTCCACTCTGGGCAGGGATCATCCGCGCAGCACGGACAAATGACGCACGCACTCATGCGAAAGGCCTGGCCCATGGGTATTCGGAGCTTGTTGCGCAAGGTGTTCGGACGGTCTGCCGAGCCGGTTCCGGAGATGACGGACGCCACTTCGGCCGCCGTCCCGAGCCAGGCGGAACGGACCCCCTTGGACGTGGCGGCCGAACTGGTCGCCGCTTCCTTCGACAACCCCACGGTTCCCCCGCAGTCCGCTCCGCGGGACCGTGAACCGGGGACCCTTCTCACCGCCACGGCGCCGGACCCCACGGTCCCGGAGGCGCGGCGCCCCCAGCCGGATGCACCGGCCGCCGAGGCGAAGCCCGAGGCCGCCGCGGCCGAGGTGGTCGCGGAGCCGGAGGCCGAGGTCGTGGCCGCCGAGGCCCCAGCGGCCGAAGCGGAGGTCGTGGCCGAGACCGAGACCGAGGTCGTGGCCGAAGCCGTCGAGGCCCCCGAAGCCGAGGCCGTCGAGGCCGAGGCGGAGGAGCCCGCACCGGAGCCGGTGGCCGAGGCGGTCGCCCCGGTCGTGGCCGAGCCCGAGGTGCAGCCGGAGCCCGAGGTCGTCGCGGAGCCCCTGGCCGCCGAGGCGCAGACCCCGGAGGCGGAGCCGGTCGCCGACGTGGCCGAGGTCGAGCCGGTGGCCGACGTGATCGTCGAAACCGAGCCCGAGGCCGAGGCCGAGGCCGTCGCCGAACCGGTCGCAGTGGTCGAGGTTGTCGAGATCGCCGCCGAGCCCGAGCCCGAGGCCGTCGTCGAGGTTGTCGAGGCCGTCGTCGAGCCCGAGCCCGAGGCCGTCGTCGAGGTCGTCGAGGCCGCCGCCGAGCCCGAGCCCGAGGCCGTCGTCGAGGTCGTCGAGGCCGTCGTCGAGCCCGAGCCCGAGGCCGTCGTCGAGGAGCCGGTCGTCGACGTGGCCGAACCCGAGCTCGCCGTCGTCGCCGACGTCGAGGGTCCTGGTACCGAGACCGCCGGGCCGGCCCACGCGCTCGCCGACGTGAAGCGGACGGCTCCCGGGGTGGCCGCGGCCTACAAGGCCGCCGGGCAGGTGCTCCGGGGCAAGGGCAAGGCCGGTGCGCGGGCCAAGGTGTACCTGGTCCTGGACCGGTCCGGGTCGATGCGCCCGTTCTACAAGGACGGCAGCGCCCAGCGCCTCGCGGACCACGCCCTCGCCCTCGCCGCGCACCTCGACGGCGAGGCGACCGTGCACACCGTGTTCTTCTCCACGGACGTGGACGGCACCGCCGACCTGACCCTCGATGCCCACGACGGCACCTGGGTCGAAGCCCGCCACGCCGAACTCGGCCGCATGGGCCGCACCAGCTACCACGTGGCCGTGGAGGCCGTCGTCGAGCGGTACCAGAAGGACGGCGGCGAGGGTCCCGCCCTCGTCGTGTTCCAGACCGACGGTGCCCCCGACAGCGTCCGGCCCGCGAAGCAGGCCCTCGCCGACGCCGCCGCCTCCGCCCCCGGCGTGCACTGGCAGTTCGTCGCCTTCGGCGACCACGACGCCAAGGCCTTCGACTTCCTGCGCAAGCTGGACGCCGAGAACGCCGGCTTCTTCCACGCCGGCCCGGCCCCGGCCGAGCTGACCTCCGCCGCACTGGCCAAGGGGCTGCTCCAGAGCTTCTGAGCGCCGCAGCCGCCCGCGCACGACGAAGGGCCCGGGATCCGCAATGGATCCCGGGCCCTTCGTCTCACCTACGGGCGATCAGCGCGCGGCGTCCGGGTGGACGGCCTCCGCGATCGGCTTGGCGTCGGCGGCCTTCGTCTCCACCGGCTTGCGCAGCGCGATGTTCAGCTCGCGCAGGCGGGACTCCTCCAGGACCGTGGGCGCGCCCATCATCAGGTCCTGCGCGTTGCCGTTCAGCGGGAAGGCGATGGTCTCGCGGATGTTCGGCTCGTCGGCGAGCAGCATCACGATGCGGTCGACGCCCGGGGCGATGCCGCCGTGCGGCGGGGCGCCGAGACGGAAGGCGCGCAGCATGCCGGCGAACTCGCGCTCGACGGTCTCCGCCTCGTAACCCGCGATCTCGAAGGCCTTCAGCATGACCTCGGGCTCGTGGTTGCGGATGGCGCCGGAGGACAGCTCGATGCCGTTGCAGACGATGTCGTACTGCCACGCCAGGATGTCGAGCGGGTCCTTCTCCTCCAGGTCCTTCATGCCGCCCTGCGGCATGGAGAAGGGGTTGTGCGAGAAGTCGATCTTGCCGGTCTCCTCGTCCTTCTCGTACATCGGGAAGTCGACGATCCAGCAGAACCGGAAGACGTTCTCCTCGAACTGGCCGGCGCGCTTGGCGGCCTCGACCCGGACCGGGCCCATGATCTTGGAGACCTCTTCGAACTCGCCCGCGCCGAAGAACACGGCGTGGCCGGGGACCAGGCCCAGGCGCTCGGTGAGGACCTTGACGTTCTCCTCGGTGAGGAACTTGGCGATCGGGCCGGTCAGGGAGCCGTCCTCGCCCACGCGGACCCACGCCAGGCCCTTGGCGCCGAGCGAGATCGCGTACTCGCCGAGGCCGTCGAAGAACTTCCGCGGCTGCGCGGCGGTGTCCGGGACGGCCAGCGCACGCACGTGCTTGCCGGCGAACGCCTTGAACTCCGAGCCCTCGAAGACGTCGGTGATGTCGACGAGCTCCAGCTTGGCGCGCAGGTCGGGCTTGTCGTTGCCGTACTTCAGCATCGACTCGCGGAACGGGATCCGCGGGAACGGCGAGGTGACCTCGCGGCCGTTGCCGAACTCGGTGAAGAGCTCGGTCATCAGGCGCTCGATCGGCTGGAAGACGTCCTCCTGCTCGACGAACGACATCTCGACGTCGAGCTGGTAGAACTCGCCCGGCGAGCGGTCGGCGCGGGCGTCCTCGTCGCGGAAGCAGGGCGCGATCTGGAAGTACCGGTCGAAGCCCGAGATCATCAGCAGCTGCTTGAACTGCTGCGGGGCCTGCGGCAGGGCGTAGAACTTGCCCGGGTTGAGGCGGGACGGGACGACGAAGTCACGGGCGCCCTCGGGGGAGGTCGCGGTGAGGATCGGGGTCGCCATCTCGTTGAAGCCGAGGGCCACCATCTTGTGGCGGATCGCCGCGATGACGGCGGAGCGCAGCATGATGTTGCGGTGCATGCGCTCGCGGCGCAGGTCGAGGAAGCGGTACTCCAGGCGCCGCTCCTCGTTCACGCCGTCGTCGGTGTTGATCGTGAAGGGCAGCGGGGCGGCCGCGCCGAGCACCTCGACCTCGACGGCCTCGATCTCGATCTCGCCGGTGGGGAGGTCGGCGTTGACGTTCTCGGCGCCGCGCGAGACGACCTTGCCGTCGACGCGGACGACGGTCTCCTTGGAGAGCTTGTCCAGGACGGCGGCCGCGGCGGTGCCGGGGCGGGCCACGAGCTGCGTGATGCCGTAGTGGTCGCGCAGATCGATGAAGAGGATGCCGCCCAGGTCTCGACGGTTGTGCAGCCAGCCGCTCAGCCGGACGTCGGCGTTGACGTCAGAGGCGCGGAGCTCGCCGCAGGTGTGGGACCTGTACCGATGCATCAGTCATCCAGTTCTTCGCGATACCAGGGTGGATTCAACCCTCACAAGGTTACCGTCCGGGCAGGGGACCGTGCTGGCGTGCCCGGCAGCGCCCGAGAACAGGCACTCCGGGGGGATGACCTGTAAAGATGACCGGGTGCGCACCGAGGACGTCCTGGCCGCCATCGCGACGGGCCTGTGGCGATGGGACAACGCCTCCGGGACGGTCACCCTCGACGGCGAGGCCGCCCGGCTGCTCGGGCTGCCCGCGGAGCCGGCCGTGCTGCCCGAGGTCGTCGTGCGGTCGCGGTTTCACCCGGTGGACTGGAACGAGATCAACGGGATCGTCAACCTCGCGGTGGCGGAGGACACCCTCGCCGAGGCCCGGCTGCGGATCATGGACGAGGACGGGCGGGTGCTGCGGACCGTACGCAGCCGCTCCAAGCCCGTGGAGAACCGGTCCCCCGAGGGCCGCGTCGACTACGAGCTGATCGGCACGATCCAGGAGATCGCCGAGCCGCAGCCGGGCACCACCGCCGTGCACACCCCGATCACCGGCGACTGGCGGCGCTCCCGGGAGGCCTTCCTGCTGGACGCGGGGCGGGCGCTCGCCGAGGCCCGGTCGACGGCGGAGGTGCTGCGGGTCGCCGCCTCCCTGTCGATGCCCGGCTTCAGCCCCGACGGGCTGGCGGTCTTCGGGGTGGCCGGGGACCGGCTGTCGATCATCGGGCACCACGGGCACGGCCCCGGGGACGAGGCCCCCTTCTCGGACATGCGGCTGGACACGGACTACCCGGCCGCCGAGGTCGTCCGTACGGGGCGGGCGATCTACCTCCCCAGCCCCGAGGAGTACAAACGGCGGTTCCCGGCCACCTGGCCGCTCGCCCAGCGCTTCGGCCGGGCCTCCTGGGCCTTCGTCCCCCTGATCGTCGCCGGGCGCACCATGGGCGCCTGGATGGCCGCGTTCAAGCACCCGGTGTCCTTCTCCCCGGACGAGCGGTCCGTCCTGACCACGGTGGCCCGCATGCTCGCCCAGGCCCTCCAGCGGGCGGGCGTGGCCGAATCCGAACGGGAACTCACCTCCGACCTGCAACGGTCGATGATGCCCATGCTGGGCCCCGACATCCCGGGCATGCAGATCGCCGCGCGGTACGTCCCGACCGGCGGCGGCCTGGAGGTCGGCGGCGACTGGTACGACATGATCCCGCTCCCGTCGGGACGCTTCGCGCTGGTCATCGGGGACGTCCAGGGGCACGACGTACGGGCCGCCGGGCTGATGGGCCAGCTGCGGATCGCGGTGCGCGCGTACGCCTCCGAAGGCCACCGGCCGGACGCGGTGCTCTCCCGCGCCTCGCGCTTCCTGGCCGGCATCACGGACTCGTACGAGGACTGCGACTTCCGCAGCCCGCGCTTCGCGACCTGCCTGTACGTGGAGTGCGATCCGGCGACGGGGCTGCTGGAGGTGGCCCGCGCCGGCCACCCCGACCCGGTGATCCGGATGACGGACGGCACGGTGCTGATGCGGCCGACCGCCGGGGGCCTCCCGCTCGGCATCGTCGCGGACACGGACTACCCCACGACGCGGTTCACGCTGGAGCACGGCGAGACGATGATGCTGTGCACCGACGGGCTCATCGAGACCGGCGGGCACGACCTGGAGACGGGCTGGGCGCGGCTGCGGGCGATCCTCGAGTCCGAGACGCAAGAGCCGGACGGGAGCCACGGGCCCGAGGGCCTGGAGACGCTGGCCGACCTGCTGGTCCAGGCCGTGCACGGGCCCTCCTCGCACCACACCACCGGCCCGCTGGCCGACCGGCGCGAGGACGACATAGCCGTCGTCCTGCTGCGCCGGGAGGGCGCGGATTGCGGCCGCGGGGCCCCCGCACGGCACCCGGCACGGCCGGCGCGCCGCACGATGCTGACCGTGGCGCAGGCGGAGCCGGAGCGGATCGCGGGCGCGCGCCGGCAGATCCGGGAGCTGCTGCACGACTGGGCGGACGCGGAGCAGGTGGACTCGGCGGTGCTCATGGTCTCCGAGATGGTCACGAACGTCCTCGTGCACACGGACGGGGACGCGCTGCTGGTCGCGGAGGCGGTGGGCGAGCTGGGGACGCGGCGGCTGCGCATCGAGGTGGCGGACGCCAGCGACGAGCTGCCGCACAAGCGGCACCCGGGCGAGATGGCGTCGAGCGGCCGGGGCGTCCTTCTGATGGAGATGCTGGCGGACACCTGGGGCGTGGACCCGCGCGGCGAGGGCAAGTCGATCTGGTTCGAGATGGACGAACAGGCCAAGGACGACTGAGCGGCGACCGGGCCCCGGCCGCGACGCCCTCCCGAGCCGCCGTCCGGAAACGCCGTGGTTGGATGCACGGGTGCTGACTCTGCTCCCCCCGCCGGTCAGGCGGCTGGCCGCCTGGTGCGTGGTCGCCCTGCTCGTCACCGGCGTGGTCGCCGTCGGCGTGTGGCTCTGCATCACGTTCAAGACCGCCGTCACGCCCGTCCTGCTCGCGCTGCTCGGAGTCGCCCTGCTCGGGCCGATGCACCGGCGCCTCGTACGGATGGGGGTGCACCCCTCGCTGTCCGCCGCGCTCACCTGCCTCGGCGTGGTCGCGGTGTTCGGCGGGGCCGGGTACGTGGTCGTGCACGCCCTGATCAGCACGGGCGACCAGATCCTCGACTCCCTCAAACAGGCCGGACAGGACCTCACCGACCGCTTCGGGCCCGCCGGGACCTCCCTGGAGGACCTGGCCTCGAACGCCAAGGAGCTGCTGGCGAAGTTCGGCGGTACGGCCGCCTCCGGCGTCATCACCGGCATCAGCGTCGTCGGCGAGGTGATCGCCACCTCCGTCCTCGCCCTGCTGTTGATGTTCTTCTTCCTGCGCGACTCGCACCGCGCGGCCGGCACCCTGCGCTCGCTCGCGCCCCGCGCGGCCGGCGACACCGTCGAGGCGATGGCCCGCCGTGCCTTCGAGGCCGTCGAGGGCTTCATGCGCGGCACCACCTTCATCGCCCTGATCGACGCCGTGTGCATCACGGTCGGCCTGCTCGTGCTCCGCGTCCCCGGCGCCGTCGGCCTCGGCGCCCTGGTGTTCGTCGGCGCGTACATCCCGTACCTGGGCGCCTTCATCTCCGGCGCGGTGGCCGTCCTCGTCGCCTTCGCCGAGCGGGGATGGTTCATCGGCCTGTGGGCGGTGGGCGTGGTGATCGCCGTACAACTGCTGGAGGGGCACATCCTGCAGCCCGTGATCCAGAGCCGGACCGTCCAGATGCACCCCGCCGTGGTCATGCTCGCCATCACCGCCGGAGCCAGCGTCGCCGGGATCCTCGGCATGCTGCTCGCCGTACCGCTCACCGCGGCCGCGTTCGGCGTGGTGTCGGAGATCCGCAGACGCTACGCCGCGGTAGAGCGCGCCGAGTAGCAACTTTTTCCGGACAACCGTGAAACGGTTCCCGATCATCCGGTCGGGGAGGAGGGAAGGCGGCCGTTTTACGGCAACCGTCCTCTCCTGCGCATTTCCGGAAATGGATCGGTCACGTCCGTGTGGACGGCTCCCGCGCGCCCCCGGACCACATTCGGCCGCTCTCGCCCGCAGCCCCGGAACCCACTGGTACGGAATTCGTCTTCGTGCCATCGTCTTTCACCGGACCGGGGGGACCAGCTCAGCGCTCGTGGCTCAAACGGGCGCGGCAATTCCTCTCGGCTGCACGAACGATCTGTCGGCTCATCGAGAGGATGACAACGTGCGTCGCAAGGCAGTTCAGTTCCTGGCCATCGCCCTTTCCACCGCCGCGTTCGGCATCGGGGCGGCCACCGCCGCCCACGCCGGCGACTACCTGGACGACGGGGTGCGCATCCGCCAGACCCCGTCCACGAGTGACAACCGCGTCAACGGCCTCGGTTACCGGAGCCAGACGATCACGCCCATCTGCTACTCGGAGGGCACGAACGTCAGCGGCAACCCGTACTGGACCAAGCACCGGAACAACAACACCGGCGCGGTCGGGTTCAGCTCGGAGACGCTGCTCGCCAAGATCGCCAACCCGCACTGCTGACGGCCGACAGCCGTATGTGAACCAGCCCGCGGGCACCTGGTGCCGGGACCGCTGGAATCGGTCCCGGCACCGGGCTCGCCCGGCAGTTTAGGGCCACCCGCACACCACGGAAAGGTCGATCGTGTCGCGCTCCGTCCGGTCCTCCCGCCGCCCGCTCGGGTCCCCCGGCTCCTTCGGATCCCTGGCCGCACTGCTCCTCGCCGCCGCCTTGACCGCCTGCACCGGCGGCTCCGGCGGCTCCGGGTCGACGGGGGCGGCGTCCCTGCCCGGCGCGGAGCCCGAGGTGAGCGTCACGCCGCAGGGGGATCCCGTACACGCCGGACTCCCGCTGGACGCCTATGCGTTCGACAAAGAGCAGCTGAAAGTCATGCAGCAGGCACAGGACATTCTCACGGACGCGTGCATGCACCGGCTCGGATTCGCGGCGTTCAAGAACTCGAATACGTACGCCAATACCGGAGGAGAACGCGGAAGTACCGGAATCGGTCTGGTCGACGCGGAATACGCGATGAAATTCGGCTACCGGACGGGCGCCGCGCCGGACCGCCCGAGGGACACGAAGAAGCAGGACCCGAACGAGACGGCGGCCCTTTACGGTCCGCAGGACGGAGCGCCCGCACAGCCCGGCGCCCCGGAGGGCGGTTGCTCGGGTGAGGCGACGCGCAAGCTCTACCCGCAGAGCGGGAAGGCCGGCACGAAACTGCTCGACGAGCTGACGCAGCAGACCAACGACCGCGCACGCGGGGACAGTCGGGTCGTGGCCGCCATCGGCCAGTGGAGCGTCTGCATGCGGGACGCCGGATTCCAGGTGAAGACCCCTTGGGAGCTCCAGGACATGGAGGGCACGCGGTGGACGGGCCCGGTCACCTCCGAGGAGATCACCGCCGCCACCACGGACGTGTCGTGCAAGCACAAGAGCAAGCTGGCCGACACCTGGACCGCGGTGCTGACGGCGTACCAGAACACCGCCGTGGAGAAGAACAAGGACGGGCTCGCGCAGGAGAAGAAGAACCTGGCGGAGCAGGTGAAGACCGCGGGCAAGGTCCTCAAGGACGGTACGGCGTGACGCGCCCCGCCGGAGCCGTGCCCGGCCGTTCCGTGCCCGCCCGGGCCGCGGCGGTCGCGGCCGTCTGCGCGTGCGCGGTGCTGGCCCTCACCGCCACCGGATGCACCGCGCCCGCCGCCGGTACGGCCGCCCGGGCCACGCCCTCGGCGAGCGGGAACGGGCTCGTCGAGCCGACCCCCGACGTCCGGCGGGCGTACGACGCCTACTGGACCTCCTGGCTGGCGGCAGGCCAGAAGGCCGACCCCGCCGATCCCGTGCTCGACCAGATCGCCACCGGGGCCCAGTTGGACGACATGCGCGCCATGCTGAAGCACTTCGGCGAGGGCGGAAAGGTACTCCGCGGCGAGGTCGGGCACCGGATCGACGGCATGGACGTCTCCGGCGAGCAGAGCCGTGTGGTCCAGGACTGCGTGGATCTCGACCGCTGGCTCATCTACGACCGCGCGAGCGGCGCGCTCGCCGACCAGTTGCAGGACAAGCCCTCCCAACTGTCCGCGTTCACCCTCGTCCGCGAACGGCTGGGCGCGCCCTGGAAGGTCACGTCGGTCTCGGTGCTGGGCGACTGCTGACGACACCTGCCGACGGCAGCCGTCGAACGGAGAAGTGGGTTTCACGTGAAACATCAAGAGGCCGCCGCCCCCGGGAAGTCGGACGACGCCGACGAACCGGAGCCCGACGACGTACGGGCCTCACTCGGCCGGCGGCGACGGATCCTGATCCGGGTCGTCGCGGGCGCCGTCGCCCTCACCGGAGCCGGGGTGGTCCTCGCCGCCACCATCCGCTCCCCGGCCCAGGTCGCGGCCGATGCCGCGCCGCCGCCCGCCTCCGTCCTGGCCGACCGCGTCGAACGGCGTGTGCTGACCTCCTCGGTGGTCGTACGGGGCACGGTCGCCGCCGAGCAGTCCCTCACGGTGTCCCCGGGGGCCGGAGCCGCCGCGGCCGCCGGAACGGGCGGGAAACCCGTGGTCACCCGGATCAACAAACAGCCCGGGGCCGCCGTGCAGGCCGGCGACGTACCGGTCGAGGTGTCGGGGCGGCCGGTGTTCGCCCTGGCCGGCGCCCTGCCCGTGTACCGGGACCTCAAGCCCGGGGCCACCGGCAAGGACGTCGGGCAGCTCCAGGAGGGACTCAAGGCACTGGGCCACCCCACCGGCAAGGATCCGGCGGGCACGTACGGCGCGGGGACCAAGACCGCGGTCGCCGCGCTCTACGCGGCGCTCGGCTACACGCCTCGGCCCGCCGACCCCGGCGACGCCGAGAAGCTCCGGGCGGCGGAGGACGCCGCCGACATCGCGCAGCGGGGGGTCACCACCGCCAAGAGCGCCCTCGCCAAGGCCAAGGCGGGCGGCGGGACGGACACCACCGAGGCCCAGCAGCAACTCACCTTCGCCCAGCAGGACCTGGCCAAGTCCACCGCGCGCCTGGAAGCGGCCCGGGCGGCGGCCGGCCCCATGGTCCCGGCGGACGAGCTCGTCTTCGTCAAGGGCTTCCCCGCCCGCGTGGACGCGGTGAAGGCGGCGGTCGGGGAGGCCGTCCCGGACGGGCTGCTCACGCTGTCGGCGGGCGCGCCGATGATCCGGGCCTCGCTCCCGGCGCACCAGAAAGACCTGGTCAAGACCGGGATGAAGGTGCAGGTGCTGTCCGAGGCCACCGGGCTGACCGCCACCGGCACGGTCGCCTCGGTCGCCACGGCCCCGACCTCGGCCGCGGGCGGAGCCGCGCCGGGCGGCGGCACGGGCTCCGGCGGCTCCGGTGCGGGAGCGGGTTCCGGTGCGGGGGAGAACGCCGCGCAGGACCCCGGCGGGTACGCGCTCACCGTCACCCCCGACCAGGCGCTCGACGCCCGGCTCTCGGGACAGGGGGTCCGGCTCACCGTGACCGCCGCCTCCTCGGGAGACCCGGTGCTGGTCGTGCCGCTCTCCGCCGTCTCGGCGGGCGCCGACGGCCGGACCACCGTCACGGTGCTGGGCAAGGACCCCGGCGCCGCGGACGCGCGGCGCCGGGTGGAGGTCCGGGCGGGGATGTCCGCCGACGGAATGGTCCAGGTCGAGCCGGTGGGCGGCGGATCGCTCGCCGACGGCGACCGGGTCCTGGTCGCGCAGGCGAAGCCGTGACCGGCCCGGCACCCGCTCCGGCGCACCCCCCGGTCGTCCGCTTCGAGGGCGTCGGGCTCACCTACCCCGGACCGCCGCCCGTCCCGGCGCTGCGGCCCTGCGAACTGACCGTGGAGCGCGGCGAGTACGTCACCGTGGTCGGCCCCTCCGGCTCCGGGAAGTCGACCTTCCTGAACGTCGCCGGACTCATCGACGCCCCGACGGCCGGCCGGTACCTCCTCGACGGCATCGACACCGGCGCCCTGCGCGACCGCGGCCGGACCGCCCTGCGCGGCCGGCGCATCGGCTTCGTCTTCCAGTCCTTCCACCTCCTGCCGCACCGCAGCGCCCTGGAGAACGTCCGCCTCGCCATGGTCTACAACGGCATCCCGCGCGCGGAGCGCGCCGGGCGGGCCCGTACGGCGCTGGAGCGGGTCGGTCTCGGGCACCGCACGGGCCACCTCCCGACGCGGATGTCGGGCGGTGAGCGCCAGCGCGTGGCCATCGCCCGCGCGCTGGTCGCCGAGCCCTCGCTGCTGCTGTGCGACGAACCCACGGGGAACCTGGACACCGCCACCGCCGCAGCCGTACTGGCCCTGCTGGACGAGCTGCACGCCGACGGGCTGACCCTGCTGGTCATCACGCACGACCCGCACGTGGCGGCCCGGGGCCGTCGGACGGTGTCCATCCGCGACGGGGTCCTGAGCGAGGTCGTCCCCGCATGAGGAACCCCTTCAGGAGCATCGGGCGGCGGCGGAGCGCCGACGCCGGGATCGCGCCCTCCCGGCTGTCCCCGCGCGACCTGCTCTCCGAGGCCCTGGCCGGGATGCTCCAGCGGCCCGCCCGCTCGGCGCTCACCGGCCTCGGCACGGTCCTCGGAGTGGGCACGTTCGTGGCGATCCTGGGCCTGACGGCCACCGCCTCCTCGCAGATCGACGGCCGCTTCAACGCGCTGACGGCCACCGAGGTCGGCGTCCAGGACACCGCGGGCGGCGCCGACCCCCGGCTCGCGCAGCAGGTGCCCCTCGCCTTCCCCCGCGACGCGGACGCCCGGGCGGGCGCCCTCAACGGGGTACGCGCGGCAGGGGTGTTCTGGCCGGTGCCGCTGGGCGGCACCACCGTACGGTCCGCCCCGGTCGCGGGGGCGGCCGGCGAGCGGATCCCGGTCGTCGCGGCCTCCCCGGGAATGCTGCGCGCCGCCGGGCTGGCGCTTGGCTCGGGCCGGGCGTACGACGCCTTCCACGACGGGCGCGCCGAGCAGGTCGCGGTGGTGGGGTCGGCGATGGCGGCGCGGCTCGGGATCACGACGCTGGAGAGCCGCCCGGCGGTGTTCATCGGCGAGCACCCGTTCACCGTGATCGGCATCGCGAGCGGCGCGGACCGCAAGCCGGACCTGCTGCTGTCGGTGATCGTGCCCCGGGGCACCGCCGAAAGGCTGTGGGGGCCGCCGGAGAACGCCCAGCGGGCCCGGATGCTGGTGGTGACCGAGCTGGGGGCGGCCCGGCAGGTGGCCGCGGAGCTTCCGCTCGCCCTGCGCCCGGACCATCCCGACTGGCTGACGCCCGCGCCGCCGCCGGACCCGAAGACGCTGCGGGCGGGGGTGACTTCGGACCTGGACCAGCTGTTCCTGCTGCTGGCGGCGATCTGCCTGGTCATCGGAGCGGTCGGGATCGCCAACACCACGCTCGTCGCGGTGCTGGAGCGGACCGGGGAGATCGGGCTGCGCCGGGCCCTGGGCGCGCGGGGGCGGCACATCACCGCCCAGTTCCTGGCCGAGTCCGCCGCGCAGGGCGCGGTGGGCGGGCTGGTGGGCACCACGCTCGGCACCCTGACGGTGGTCGGGGTGGCGGCGCTGCGCGACTGGACCCCGGTGATGTCGCCGCTCACCGTCGCCGTGGCGCCGCTGATCGGACTGGTCACCGGGGTCCTGGCCGGCCTGTACCCGGCGTGGCGGGCCTCCCGTACGCAACCGGCGGAGGCCCTGCGCCGCTAGGCGGTGTCTTGCCGACCAGGCCGGCCCGCCCGATCCGCGAGACGGGTCCCGGCGGCCACCCGGCGGCGGCGCCGGGTGCGGTCAGGAGTGCTGGTCCGCCGACTTCGTGCGCTCCCGGGCGGTGGTGGGGATGGTTCCCAGCCGGCCCGCCTGGAAGTCGTCGAAGGCCTGCTGGAGCTCCTGCCGGCTGTTCATGACGAACGGCCCGTAGTGCGCCATCGGCTCCCGGATGGGCCGACCGCCCAGGAGCACGACCTCCAGGTCCGGGGTGTTCGCGTCCTGGGACTCGTCCGCCCGCACCGTGATCGAGCCGCCCTCGCCGAAGACCGCCGTCTGCCCGGTGTGGACCGGCCGCCGGTCGGTGCCGACGCTGCCGCGGCCGGCCATGACGTACGCGAGGGCGTTGAAGTCCTCGCGCCACGGGAGGGTGATCTGCGCGCCCGGGGTGACGGTCGCGTGGATCATCGTGATCGGGGTGTGCGTGATGCCGGGGCCGGCGTGGCCGTCCAGTTCACCGGCGATCACGCGGAGCAGGGCGCCGCCGTCGGGGGTGGACAGGAGCTGGACCTGACCGCCGCCGATGTCCTGGTAGCGCGGGGGCATCATCTTGTCGGAGGCGGGGAGGTTCACCCACAGCTGGAGGCCGTGGAAGAGGCCGCCGGACACGACGAGGGACTCCGGCGGGGCCTCGATGTGCAGGAGGCCGGAGCCGGCGGTCATCCACTGGGTGTCACCGCCGTTGATGACTCCGCCGCCGCCGTTGCTGTCCTGGTGGACGAAGGTTCCGTCGATCAGGTACGTGACGGTCTCGAAGCCGCGGTGGGGGTGCCAGGGGGTGCCCTTCGGCTCGCCCGGCGCGTACTCCACCTCGCCCATCTGGTCCATCATGATGAACGGGTCGAGGTACTGGTAGTTGATCCCGGCGAACGCGCGGCGCACCGGGAACCCCTCGCCCTCGAACCCACCCGGGGCGGTCGTGACGGCCAGCACCTTGCGGGCGGCGGTCTCCTGAGCGGGCTCCGCGACGCGGGGGAGCGTCAACGGGTTCTCCACAGTCACTGCAGGCATGGTCGGAACCTCCTTCTGCGTCGAGTTTAGTTGAAACTCGAACTTCCTGCCACACCCCACAGAACAGAAGGGGCCCCGAGGGAATTCCCCCCGGGGCCCACCGCCTCTCACCTGCACACATGCGGTTACGGCGTGACGACGACCGAGTTGATGGGCGTCAGGTCCACCCACCAGAGCTCGTCCTGGCTCATGGTGTAGCAGGTCCCCGTGCCGTTCCACCCGGTGCACAGCTTGAACTTCCAGCCGCCGGTCTGGTTGTTCTTCACGTAGTGGTAGTTGTTCTGGTTGCTCAGGTTGTAGGTCCGCGCCTGCCGGTAGGCGTTGGTCGGGCCGGTTTCGAGCGGCGCACCCGCCCCCCAGATGCAGGCGTCGCCGGACGCGCAGCCGTAGAACACCTGGTCCGAGGCCGTCGCAGGTGATGCCGCCAGGACCCCCGTACCCAGCGCCATGACCCCGGTGGCCGCCAGCGCGGCGAGCTTCGTGCGTAAGGACGTGACGGACATGGCAGTCTCCCCTGTCGGTAGGAGCGGGATTCCCCCGCGGCACCGATGTTCGACGCCCCCGCCGCCCGCCGCGATCCTTTCGGGCGTGCCCGAAAGGATCCGCGGTCAGCTGCCGCTGCGCAGCAGGTCCACACCGAGTCCGGTGGCCGAGTGGAGGACGGCCTTGCCGTCCCTCTCCGTCGTGATGAGCCCCGCCGCGCGCAGCGTGCGCGTGTGCTCCGACACCGACGGCAGGCTGATGTCCAGGTCCCGGGCCAGTTCGCTCGTGGTCCGCCGCTCGATCAGCAGGTGCAGCACGGCCGCCCGGGTCCGGCCCAGCAGCGCGTCCAGCGCGCCCTCCGCCCGGCCCGGCTCGACCAGGGGCAGCGGGGTCATCGCCGGGTAGTGCAGGACGTGCGAGCCGTCCGGCAGGCCGGCCAGCAGCGGGCGCCCCGTCCAGAACGCCGAGGGCATCAGCGTCAGGCCGCCGCCGCCGAGCCGGACCTCGTAGTCCGGCTCGAGGTCCACCTCGAAGACGGTGTCCGACCAGGCCGCCGCCGGATGGACGCTCGCCAGGCACGCCCTGATGCCGTGGGCGGCCAGCAGCCGGGTGCGCCAGGCGACGTCCGCCCTGAAGGACTGCCGGATCCGCGGCCACTGCGGGGCCACGACCGCCTCGTGCGCGCAGCGGATCGCACGGTCCAGCAGGTCCCACGCCTCACGGTCCTGACCCCAGAGCGCACGCAGCCAGGACGCCGGGCCGGGGGCGCGGGCGACGGTACGGCGCAGCTGCTCGGCGGTCAGCAGCGGACCCGCGTTCCGTACGGCGTCGAGTCCCTCCTCCAGGCTCCGCACGGCAGGCTCGACGAATTGCGGATTGTCGCCGTCCGGCCGCAGCAGATCGAGAAGCGGGCGCGCCCGGTCCGGTAACTCCCGGCTGACGCGGCTGCGCCAGCGGCCGAAAACCGCCTGCTCGTCCACGCGCTGCCAGGCGATCAGCGCCATCGACAGCTCCACCAGTGGCAGGGGCTCGCTCGCGAACGTGACGTTGAGCAGGTCCTCCGCCGTGAAATGCACGCGCAGCACGTTCGCCCCCCCCCGGCCACGGCCCCGGTCAGCCGTACATGCGCCGCATCGCGTAGTCGACCATCTGCTCCACGGCCTTCGCGTCGAAGACCATGCGGTGGTCGCCCTCCATGTCGAGGACGAAGCCGTAGCCGGTCGGCAGCAGGTCGATCACCTCGGCACCCGTGATCACGAAGTACTTGGACTCCTTGCCGGCATACCGGCGGAGCTCCTTGAGCGTGGTGAACATGGGGATCACCGGCTGCTGCGTGTTGTGCAGCGCCAGGAAGCCCGGGGTCTCACCGCGCGGGCAGTAGACCTTCGACGTGGCGAAGATCTGCTGGAAGTCCTCGGCGGACAGCGACCCGGTCGTGAAGGCCCGCACCGCGTCGGCGAGCGACGGCGGCGAGGGCTCGGGGTACAGCGGCTGCTCGCCGTACCCGCCGGCCATCTGCTGCGGGGCGGCGTACTGCTGCCCTGCGCTCACGTTCTGGTCGTAGCCGTACATAGGGCGAAGCCTACCGAGCGCCCCGGACCCCGTGGACGCGCATTCCCGCCAGGGTTGCGGCCCGTGGCCGGCGGGTGCGCCGCTTGACCCTGGTCACAGTCGCCACGTCAGGGGTTGCGTCTTATTACCCGTGGGTAGCATCATGAACGTTACCGATTGGTATGTACGAGGAACCTGTCTTCCCGAGCCTTAACGGAGCCGTCGCCATGGGGCACTACAAGTCGAATCTCCGCGACATCGAGTTCAACCTCTTCGAGGTGCTCGGCCGCGACAAGCTGTACGGCACCGGACCGTTCGGTGAGATGGACACCGAGACCGCCAAGAGCGTCCTGTCCGAGATCGCCCGCCTCGCCGAGAACGAGCTGGCCGACTCCTTCGCGGACGCCGACCGCAACCCGCCGGTCTTCGACCCGGCCACCAACACCGCGCCGGTCCCGGCTTCCTTCAAGAAGAGCTACGAAGCCTTCATGGACTCCGAGTACTGGCGGCTCGGCCTGCCCGAGGAGATCGGCGGCACCACCTCGCCCCGCTCCCTCATCTGGGCCTACGCGGAGCTGCTGCTCGGCTCGAACCCGGCCATCTGGATGTACTCCTCCGGCCCGGCGTTCGCCGGCATCCTCTTCGAAGAGGGCAACGAGGCGCAGAAGAAGGTCGCGCAGATAGCCGTCGAGAAGCGCTGGGGCTCCACCATGGTCCTTACCGAGCCGGACGCCGGCTCGGACGTGGGCGCCGGCCGCACCAAGGCCGTCCTGCAGGAGGACGGCTCCTGGCACATCGAGGGCGTGAAGCGCTTCATCACCTCCGGTGAGCACGACATGGAGGAGAACATCCTCCACTACGTCCTCGCGCGCCCCGAGGGCCACGGCCCGGGCACCAAGGGCCTGTCCCTCTTCCTCGTCCCGAAGTTCCACTTCGACTGGGAGACCGGCGAGCTGGGCGAGCGCAACGGCGTCTACGCGACGAACGTCGAGCACAAGATGGGCCTCAAGGCCTCCAACACGTGCGAGATGACCTTCGGCGACCAGCACCCCGCCAAGGGCTGGCTGATCGGTGACAAGCACGACGGCATCCGCCAGATGTTCATGATCATCGAGTTCGCCCGCATGATGGTCGGCACGAAGGCCATCGCGACGCTCTCGACCGGCTACCTGAACGCCCTGGAGTACGCCAAGGAGCGCGTGCAGGGTCCGGACCTGGCCAACTTCATGGACAAGACGGCCCCCAAGGTCACCATCACGCACCACCCGGACGTGCGCCGCTCGCTGATGACGCAGAAGGCGTACGCCGAGGGCATGCGAGCCCTGGTGCTGTACACCGCCTCCGTCCAGGACGCGATCCAGCTGAAGCAGGCCGCGGGCGAGGACGCCTCCGCCGAGATCGGCCTGAACGACCTGCTCCTGCCGATCGTGAAGGGCTACGGCTCGGAGCGCTCCTACGAGCAGCTCGCGCAGTCGCTGCAGACCTTCGGCGGTTCCGGTTACCTGCAGGAATACCCGATCGAGCAGTACATCCGCGACGCCAAGATCGACACCCTGTACGAGGGCACCACGGCGATCCAGGGCCAGGACTTCTTCTTCCGGAAGATCGTCCGCGACCAGGGCGCCTCGCTGAACGTCCTCTCCGAGACGATCAAGAAGTTCCTGGCCGAGGCCGTCGGCGGCGAGGAGCTGGCCGGTGCCCGCGACGCGCTCGCCAAGGCCGCCGTGGACCTCGAGGGCATCGTCGGCCAGATGATCGTCGACCTCACCGCCACCGGCGAGGACGTCAAGAACATCTACAAGGTCGGCCAGAACACCACCCGCCTACTGATGGCGTCCGGTGACGTCGTCGTCGGCTACCTGCTGCTCAAGGGCGCGGCCGTGGCCGCCGAGAAGCTGGCCGCCGGCGCCCCCGCGAAGGACGTCGCCTTCTACACCGGCAAGATCGCGGCGGCGAAGTTCTTCGCCTCGCAGGTGCTGCCGAACGTCTCGGTCGCCCGCGCGCTGGCCGAGGCCGTCGACAACTCCCTGATGGAGCTCGACGAGGCCGCGTTCTAGCCTCCACGGTCACCCACCCGCCGGCCGGGCCCTCCCAGGGGGGCCCGGCCGGCGGCATTCACAGGTTGTCGGTGGTTCGTGGCACGCTCGTAGACATGAGTCCGGCAGAGCAGCACAACCACAGCAGGGGGTACTCCGTCCCGACCGGGCGGCCGTACGCCCTCAAGGAGCTGCAGGCCGCCCTGGGCAGCCTGGGCGACCATCTGCGGGAGCTGTACGACGGCGCCCACCCCGCCGAGTACGAGGCCGTCGCCGATGCCCTCTACACCGCCTTCCAGACCGCGGCCGGGCTCGCACCCGCCAAGAGCTACACCGGCTGCTCCGAGCACCCCAACGGGGCCCTGGACCCCGAGGCGCCCGACGGCTGGGGCCGCTGCCTGATCTGCAACGACCGGCGCCGGCTCGGACTGCGCTCCCCGGGAGGGCGCGGGGCCCGCCCCGCGGCCGCCGCCCCGCCCGCGGGGGAGCAGCGCCGGCTGGGCTATCCCGTACCGGAGCCTCCGTACACGCTGCAGTCCCTGCGCGACCACCTCCGCACGGTCGAGGACCGCCGCTTCCACCTGGGCTTTTCCTCCCCCGCCGAGGAGTTCGTCCGGATAGCGGACGATCTCCATCGCGCATTCATCGTGGCCCGCGAGCTGTCCAGGCCCCGCAACGCCTCCGGCTGCTCCGAGCACCCCGGCGCGCCCATCGACCCGGACGCGCCGCCCGGTGAGGCCTGTATCTTCTGCGCCGGACGCAAGAGACGCGCGCAGCGCTCCGCGACGACCCCGGAGATGCTCCCGCGCATCCGCCGGGGCGAGCGCAGGCAGCTGCAGCGCAGATTCGAGCGCCCGCCGGGCTGACAAGCCGCCGGGAAGTGGACCACACGGCCCGCGGTCCCGGCGTTTCGGCTATCCGCCGCAGTCCGACCATGGCGAACACGACCGTCGTTAAGGTGAACCACATGAGCTCTCCCGCCCGCTTCGACCGCGGCCACACCGACGATCTGATGACCTTTTTGACGGCCAGTCCGTCGCCGTACCACGCCGTGGCCAATGCGGCCGAGCGGCTGGAGAAGGCAGGCTTCAGGCAGTTGTCGGAAACGGACGCCTGGGACTCGGGCAGCGGAGGCCGGTTCGTCCTGCGCGGCGGCGCGCTCATCGCCTGGTTCGTCCCGGAGGGCGCGACCGCGCACATGCCGTTCCGGATCGTCGGCGCGCACACCGACTCCCCCAACCTGCGCGTCAAGCCGCTCCCTGACACGGGCTCACAGGGCTGGCGGCAGATCGCGGTCGAGATCTACGGCGGCACCCTGCTCAACACCTGGCTGGACCGGGACCTGGGCCTGGCGGGCCGGCTGACCCTGCGCGACGGCAGCGAGCGGCTGGTGAACGTGGACCGCGCTCTGCTGCGCGTCCCGCAGCTGGCCGTGCACCTGGACCGGTCGGTCAACAGCGAAGGGCTCAAGCTCGACAAGCAGCGCCACATGCAGCCGATCTGGGGCCTGGGCGAGGCGCACGAGGGCGACCTCATCGCCTTCCTGGAGGAGGAAGAGGGCCTGCCGCAGGGCTCGGTGGCGGGCTGGGACCTGATGGTCCACTCGATCGAGCCGCCGTCGTACCTGGGGCGCGACCGCGAGCTCGTGGCCGGCCCGCGCATGGACAACCTGGTCTCGGTGCACGCCGGCGTCGCGGCACTGGCGGCCGCCTCGACCGCCGACAAGCTGGACCACATCCCGGTGCTGGCCGCGTTCGACCACGAGGAGAACGGCTCGCAGTCGGACACGGGCGCGGACGGGCCGCTGCTGGGGAACGTGCTGGAACGTTCCGTCTTCGCACGTGGGGGCACGTACGAGGACCGCGCACGGGCCTTCGCGGGCACCATCTGCCTGTCCTCGGACACCGGTCACGCCGTGCACCCCAACTACGCGGAGCGGCACGACCCCTCGCACCACCCGCGCGCCAACGGCGGCCCGATCCTGAAGGTCAACGTCAACCAGCGGTACGCGACGGACGGCACCGGACGCGCGGTGTTCGCGGCGGCCTGCGAGCGGGCCGGCGTGCCGTGGCAGACGTTCGTCTCCAACAACTCGATGCCGTGCGGGACGACGATCGGCCCGATCACGGCCGCCCGGCACGGGATCCAGACGGTGGACATCGGCATCGCGATCCTGTCGATGCACAGCGCCCGCGAGCTGTGCGGTGCGGACGACCCGTACCTGCTCGCGAACGCGCTGGTGGCGTTCCTGGAGGGCTGACGCCGCACGGCCGCGCCGCCCGCCGGATCACGGCGTGCGGCGCGGGTCTCGGCCGGGCCGTGCTCGCGCCGGGCGGCGCGGGCTTCGGCCGGGCGGGTCGATCTCGGGCGGCGACGCGGTGCGATGAACGTATGGTGACACTCCGTCATGTTGTGCTGGGGCTCCGTCCTTCCCGGCCGACGAGGAGAGTCCCGTGCTCCGCCTGTTCCGCCTGTTCCGCCTCTTCCCCCCGATGCGCATCGCGGGCGCCGTGGGCATCGCCCTCGCCCTGCTCCTGGCCGCCCCCGCGGCCGCTGCTCCGAAGCCGCCGAAGTCCTCCGACGCCCCGCTCCCCCTCACGGACCCGCGGATCATCGCGCACTTCGACTTCGATGCCGGCCAGACGCCGGAGAACATCGCGCTGGAACCGGACGGCTCCGCCGATCTGACCCTGGCCATCGCCCGCCAGGTGGTCCGGGTGGACCGGCACGGCGGGAAGCAGGTCCTCGCGACCCTGCCCGACGTCGCGGACCCGCGGACGCCCCTGCTCGGCGTCGCCGTCGTGAGCGGGATCGTCCGCACCCACGACGGGACCCTCTACGTCGGCTACAACACGGGAACGGCCGAGACCGGCATCTACCGGATCACCCCCGACCGCGAGGTCACCAAGCTCGTCGACATGTCCCCGAAGGGCTTCGTGAACGGCCTCGCCCTCGACGAGCACCTCGGCCTGATCTACGCCGCGGACTCCGTCCTCGGCACCGTCTGGCGCGTCTCCCTGGACGAGGAGCCCGAGGTGACGGCCTGGGCCACCGGCGCGGCGCTGGAGCCGACCGCCTTCATCGGCGCGAACGGCATCAAGGTACGGGGCCACGCGGTCTGGGTGTCGAACTACGACCGGGCCACGCTGCTGCGGATCCCGGTCGGCGAGGACGGGTCCGCGGGAAAGACCACGACGCACGCCACCGGGCTGACGGGGATCGACGACTTCGCGTTCGCCGGGCACGGCGAGACGGTGCTCGCCGCGCTGAACACCACCGCGAGCGGCCTCGCCCTGATCCGGCCCGACGGCACCCACACCGTCGTGCTGACCGGGAAGGACGGGCTGTCCGGACCGACCTCCGTGGCGGTCCGCCACCGCAGGGTCTACGTCACCAGCGGCGCCTTCCTCGACGGCATCGACCCGAACCTGCTCGTCGCCGACGCGGGGAAGCGCGCCAAGGCCGCACCACGCCCTTCCCCGTGACGACCGTCCGGCCTAGGCGTCCATCCCGGCGAGCACGAGCGGGAGCCGGGTGGCGCCGTCGGGCGTGACGGTCACCGGCACGCCCCAGTCCTGCTGGTGCACGTGGCAGGCCGGGTACTCGTTCGCCGGGTCGTCGTCGCACGAGGCCGCCATCGCCGAGACGTGCAGCACGCCCTCGGTGACCTCCGGGTTCAGGGCCAGCTCCCGGAACAGGTCCGTCCCGGTCCCCTCGCCGCCCACCAGCAGCTCCGGCGGGGTCGAGGACACCAGCAGCCGCGTCGACGGCCCGTAGCGGGTGTCGAGCTTCTGGCCGGTCGGCGCCTGGAAGACCACGTCGAGCCGGAGCGTGCCCGGAGCGACCTCGGTGGCGGCCCGCTGCGTGCGGTGCGCGACCGCGTCGACCCGTACGGCCTCCTCCGGGAGGCGCAGCCGGGTCAGCCGGTGCCGGGCCGACTCGACGACCACGATGTCCTCGCCGACGAGCACCGCGTCGCTGGGCTCCCGCAGGTCGGTGGCGAGCGTGGAGACCTGGCCGGTCGCCGGGTCGAAGCGGCGCAGGGCGTGGTTGTACGTGTCGCACACCGCGACCGAGCCGTCGGGCAGCGCGGTCACCCCGAGCGGGTGCTGGAGCAGGGCCTGGGCGGCGTCGCCGTCCCGGTGGCCGAAGTCGAACAGGCCGGTCCCGACGGCGGTCCGTACGGCGTACCCCTCGCCGCCCTCGCCCTCGGGCTCCACGTACCGCAGGGCGCTGTTCTCGGAGTCTGCGATCCACAGCCGGTCCCCGGCGGCCGCGAGCCCGGAGGGCTGGGCGAGCCAGGCTTCCAGGGCGGGCCCGTCGTGCAGGCCCTCGCTGGTCGTGCCGGCGCAGACGGCGACCGTCCCGGTCTCCGGGTCCCAGGTCCACAGCTGGTGCACGCCCGCCATGGCGATCCACACCCTGCCCCGCCACCAGGCGACGTCCCACGGCGAGGACAGGTCCACCTCCAGGGCCGGGCCGGAGGTCGGGGAGCCCTGCCACCACTGGCGGCCGGTCCCGGCGACGGTCTCGACGGCGCCCGTCGCGGGGTCGAAGCGGCGCAGCGCGTGGTTGACGGTGTCGGCGACGACGACCGAACCGTCGGGGAGCAGGGCCAGGCCCTGGGGTTCGCTGAAAGCGTCCGGTCCGAAGCCGCGCTCGCCGCTCCCGACGCGGCGCACGACGCTCTCGCCGTCGGGGCCCAGCTCCACGAGCTGGTGCCGCGTCGAGTCCGACACGAGGAGGTTCCCGCTCGGCAGCAGCAGCGCCTTGCCGGGGAAGCGGAGGTCGGTGGCCACCGGCTCGGGCGCCACGTACGGCCCGTCCCCGCGGCGCAGCGTGCCCTTGGCCTCGTGCTCGGCTTCGAGCTCCTCCACGAGCCGGGCGATGGCGTGCGCATGCCCCTCGCCGGCGTGCTGGGCGACGATGTACCCCTCGGGGTCGATGACGACGAGCGTCGGCCAGGCGCGTACGGCGTACTGCTTCCAGGTGGCCAGCTCGGGGTCGTCGAGGACGGGGTGGTGCACCTCGTACCGCTCGACGGCGTCGACGACGGCCGCGTGCTCCGCCTCGTGCACGAATTTCGGCGAGTGGACGCCGATGATCACGACGGTGTCGCGGTGCTTCTCCTCCAGCTCGCGCAGCTCGTCCAGGACGTGCAGGCAGTTGATGCAGCAGAAGGTCCAGAAATCGAGGATCACGATCCGGCCGCGCAGCTCGGCGAGACACAGATCCTTCCCGCCCGTGTTCAGCCAGCCCCCCTTCCCGACCAGCTCGGGAGCGCGGAGACGGGCACGGCGGGGCGCGGTGGTGTGCGCCGGGGCGGCATCGTTCATGCTTCAAGCTTGCCATCCGCGCGGGGACACCCCCTCACGGGTGCCGTCACCGCCCCGTCTGGTCGAAGAGGGCGCTCAGGCGCGGCAGGCGGGTGGCGGTCTGCGCCGTGTCGTCGAAGTCGAAGTCCCAGGACGGGTCCAGCGCCGGGTAGCTGATCGTGAAGCACTCCGCCGGGAGCTCTCGGCCCGTGGCCGACTCGTACGCCGTCCAGGCGATCGAGAGGGCCTCCTCGTCCCAGAGCTCCAGACCCTCCGCCGCCGCCTCGCGGACCGCGGGGTGGTCCGCGAGGGAGTCGGGGTCGGCCAGCGCCAGGGAGAAGGCCTCCTCGCCCTGGGTCAGGAGCCAGCCGCGGAAGTAGTCGAAGCCGTCGTCCGAGCAGCCGCCGTTGATCACGTACGCCGCGGCCCAGAGCGGGCTGCGGTAGGACTCCGCCAGCAGGTCCCACAGCACCTGCTGGGCGGCGGCTATCTCGGGTCCGGGGCGGCGCGCCAGCAACTCCGAGGCACGCGCCGCCACCTGGTCGGGCCCGGACTCCGTACGGGCCGTGTCGATCAGCTTCCAGAACGTTTGCTTGTCCATGGGGAAAGCGTGGCATTCCCCTCTGACATCGGACGCGTCGTCAGACCGTGAGGAAGGAGTGGAGGGATTGCGTCAGAGCGGTGATGAACGCCTCCTGCGTCTCCGGAGACACGAGGTCCAGGGAAAGGTACGGGTTCAGGTCCTCCAGCTCGACGAGCAGGAGCTCGCCGGAGGGGGCGCGGCAGGCGTCCACCCGCTGGATGCCGTGCGACAGCGTGTTCCACGCGATGAAGGAGCGGGCGAAGTCCAGGTCGGCCGCCGTGGCCTCGTACGGCTCCAGCTCCCAGCGGCGGTCCGGGTCCGGGGCGTACAGGGCGTACTGGAAGGCGTCGTCGACGAAGTAGAAGGAGACCTCGTACGCGAAGTCGATGCGCGGCTGGATCAGGTTCACCCCCGCCGGGCCCTCCGGGTGCGGGGTGAAGGTCAGGCCTATGGAGTCCGCGCCCTGCTTGGGCTTCACCGCGTACGAGGGCACCGCGGGCAGCAGCCCGAGCTCGGCGGGGTCGTCGATCGTGGGGATGACGGGGTGGCCGGCGGCCGTGAGGTCGAGGAGGTACTGCTTGCCCGCCATGTCGCCGCGGCCCGTGAGCGGGTTGTAGACGCGGGTGCCGGCGGCGAGGGCGGCCGCGCGGAAGGCGTCGTACGCCTCCTGGTAGTGCAGGACCGGCCCGCTGTTGCGGACGATCACCGCGTCGAAGTCCGCCATCATCCCCGCCGCGTCCAGCGGATGGCACAGGGCGAGCGGGAAGTGCTCGCGCAGCCGGGAGGTGAGGAGGATGTCCTCGTCGCAGTAGCGGCGGCCGCGTGCCGGGTACGCCAGGTCGGTCACATAGAGCAGAGGCATGGCGGCAACCTATCGCGGGCATCGATCCCGGCATGAAATACCTGGTTCGGGACAAAATGCTGGCCGTCGGGGACGACTACTGGATCGAGGACGAGGACGGGAGGCACGCCTTCCTCGTCGACGGCAAGGCGCTGCGCATCCGGGACACCCTGGAGCTGAAGGACCCGGACGGGCACATCCTGATCACGCTGCGGGAGAAGCTGTTCAGCCTGCGCGACGCGATGACGCTGGAGCGCGACGAGCGCCGGCTCGCCGTGATCCGCCGCAAGCGGCTCTCCCTGCTGCGGGGCCACTACCTCGTGACGCTGGTCGAGGGCACCGAACTGGACGTGAGCGGGCGGCTCCTGGAGCGGGAGTTCAAGATCGAGTACGAGGGGGAGCTCCTCGCGCTGGTCTCGCGCCAGTGGTACCGGATCCGCGAGACGTACGCCGTGGACGTGATCCGGGAGGACGCGGACGCGGCGCTGCTGATCGCGGTCGCCGTGTGCGTCATCCGGCTGGCCGAGAAGGAGCGGGAGGACGGGGCCGGTCCCGGTGGTGATGGCGGGCCGTGAGCTGCCCCTGGACGTAGGCGTCGGTGTCCGGCGCGTACGGGCCGCCGTGGTCCAGCAGGTGGTCGGTGATGCGCTGCCACTCGGCGGCCCCGGCGCGGACGACGTCGTCCGCGGACTCCAGGTCGCCGGCCGCGGCGAGGACGGCCTCAAGGGCGGCATGCGCCTTGTGGTGGGTCATGCCGGTGGCCCGTTCCCGGACGCGCCGGCGGGCATCGATCTCCGCGGCGGTGGGCTCGTGCGGCTCCAGGGCAGCCTCCAGCACGTCCTCTGCGTCACCCGTCACGGCGCACCCGCCTCCTCGTCGTCACCTCGTCGCGGAACCGGTGCCGGCTCCGCCTGCTCTCCCTGTGCCCGCAAAGCCCGGCGTCAACCGGGGCCGTCCGGGGCGCCGGGACGCCGGGACGCCGGTCAGCGCAGGCGGCGGTCCTTCAAGGCCGGGAACTGCTCGCGGGTCTCGGCCACCTTCGCCGGGTCCAGGTCGACGGTGAGGACGTCCTCGCCGGGGCCCGCCTCGGCCAGGACCTCGCCCCAGGGGTCCACGACCAGGCTGTGCCCGGCCTGCTCGACGCCCGCGTGCGTACCGGCCAGCCCGCAGGCGAGCACGTACGACTGGTCCTCGACGGCCCGCGCCCTGTTCAGCAGGGTCCAGTGGGCCCGGCGCCGGGCCGGCCAGCCCGCGGCCACCACCATCGTGGTGGCCCCGGCGTCCACCAGACCGCGGAACAGCTCGGGGAAGCGCAGGTCGTAGCAGGTGGCGATGCCGAGGACCTGCTCGGGCAGGGTGACGGTGGTCAGGGAGTCCCCGGCCGACATCAGGACGGCCTCGCCCTGGTCGAAACCGAAGCGGTGGATCTTGCGGTACGTGGCGGCCAGCTCGCCGGCCGGGGACAGGACGAGGGCCGTGTTGTAGAGGGAGCCGTCGCCCGCCCGCTCCACGACCGAGCCCGCGTGCAGCCAGACCCCGGCGTCGCTCGCCGCCTTCGACATCGCCTCGTACGTCGGACCGTCCAGCGGCTCGGCCTCGGTCTCGAACTGCTCGTAGGCGAAGGCGCCCACCGTCCACAGTTCGGGCAGCACGACCAGGTCCGAGCCGGCCTGCTCCCGAACGATATCGGCCACTCGGGCCCTGCGTGCGGCGACCGACTCCCCGTCGGACACAGCGATTTGGATCAGCGAGGCGCGCACAGTACCACCGTCCTGGCATTCAAGCCGTCAACTCGGGCCTACGATCGTCACACGAAAGCACTGCCGGGGTGCTCACCGGCAGCGTAGTTTTGGAAGCAGTCCACACGCTTCCAGAAAACGCGCCACTGAACAGCACGCGAGGGGTCCCGTTGACCGTCCAGCCGCATCCCAGCCTCCAGCCCTATGCCGACGCGTGGACCCACTCCATCGAGGCGATATCCGAGCTGGTCCTCCCCCTGGCGGAGGGCGAGTGGAACCGGGCGACCCCGTGCCCCGGCTGGTCCGTCCGTGATGTGGTGTCACACATCATCGGCATCGAATGCGAGCAGCTGGGGGACCCTCGGCCGATCCACACCGTCGCGAGGGACCTGCGGCACGTGGTCGACGAGTTCAGCCGGTACATGGAGGTCCAGGTCGACGTCCGGCGCCACCACACCGCACCGGAGATGACCTCGGAGCTGGAGTACACGATCATCCGGCGCTCGCGTCAGCTGCGGAACGAGAAGCGGGATCCGGCCACCATGGTGCGGGGGCCGCTGGGCGACCAGGTGACCCTGGAGCACGCTCTGCGGCTGCGGGCGTTCGACGTGTGGATCCACGAGCAGGACCTGCGGGCGGCGCTGGGCGTGCCGGGGAACTGGGATTCGCCGGGGGCGTACGTGGCGCGGGACATCCTGCTGGCCGGGCTGCCGAAGGTGGTCGCCAAGCTGGCCGGGGCGCCGGCGAACTCCGCGGTCGTGATCGACGTGCACGGGCCGGTGGAGTTCATGCGGACGGTACGCGTGGACGCGCAGGGACGCGGGACGGTGGACGGGACGCCCTCGCTGGGCCCGGCCGTGACGCTGACGACGGACTGGGAGACGTACGTACGCCTCGCGGCGGGGCGGGTCCGCGCGGGCGCGGGCTCCGTCGCGGACCGGGTGAAGGTCGAGGGCGACGCCGAGCTGGCGGACGCGATCCTGGCCCACTTCGCCGTGACGCCCTGACCCCGTGAACCATTGACCCCGTGACCATTGCCCCCTTGCCTCCCCTGACACCCGGGCGCCGTGACGTCGTGACCCCGTAGCCGCCGGGCGGTCGGGGCGCCCTCGGTGAGAACCACTCCCGCGATTGTCGCGTCCCTGTCATGGGACGGCCAACGCGGATCGGGAGAAGGGGGTTTCGGGGATGTGGTCCAGGATGTCGGCTGCCGGGGTGCCCGCGTCGGAGCGGCTCGACTGGTTCACCGACGTGATCGCGCAGGAGCTCGTACCCACGGCGATCCGCAGTGAACGCGTCCGGGACTTCTGGGCCGAGGCGTCCGTCCTGGACCTCGGCGGCGTGCAGGTGTCCTCGTTCGAGTTCAGCTCGCTGCGCTCCCTGCGCACCGCCGCCCACGTGCGGCGCAGCGATCCCGAGCAGTACCAGCTGGGGCTCGTGACCACCGGAGCCATGTCGCTCGCCCAGAACCGGAACGAATCGGGTCTGTTCACCGGTGACATGGTGCTCTGGGACACCTCGCTGCCGATGGAGTCGGACGCCGTTCCGGAGGCGGACGGGGGCCGGGTGCGGGCGATCGTCCTGTCCTTCCCCCGCGAGGCGATGCCGCTGCGCGGCGCCCGGGTCGAACGGCTGCTGGCCCACCGGATCGCGGGCGGCCACGGCATGGGGGCGATCCTCGCCCAGTACATGCGGTCGCTGGCGGCGCACGCGGCCGACTGCGGGCCGGCGGAGCTGAACCGGCTGGGTACGGTCGCCCACGACCTGGTCGGCGCCTGCCTGGCCGGGCACCTCGGCGCGCAGGACGCGCTCTCGCCCGAGGCCCGCACCCGCGCCCTGCTGGAGCGGATCGAGGTCTTCGTCAACCACAACCTCGGCGATCCGGAGCTGACCCCGTCCGCCGTCGCCGCCCGGCACGGGATCTCGCTGCGCCATCTCCAGCAGCTGTTCCGCGACCGGGGCGAAGCGGTGGCGGCCGGGATCCGGCGGCGCCGGCTGGAGCGGTGCCGGGCCGATCTCGCGGACCCGGGGCTCCTGAACAGCGCGGTCCACACCGTGGCGGGGCGGTGGGGGTTCACCAACGCCTCGGTGTTCAGCCGGTCGTTCCGGGAGGCGTACGGGACGAGCCCCACCGAGTTCCGCCGCCACGCGGTCCGGGAGGCCCTTGCGCGCAAGATCAACGAGCCCTGCGCGTCCGGCACATCCGGGGGCCTCTCGCCGCCGTAGGGTCTGCATTCGTCGGCCGCGCCGTGCGAGTGGCGGCGGCTGCGCCGGGGTGGTGGCTCCGGCGGGACTGGACGGGGGTCTGTCCCGCCGGGCCCCTGCCCGGGAAGCCGGACGCGGGTGCCGCGCCGTCGTACGAGCCCACCCGGCCGCTCCGGGTGCGCCGGGTGCGCCCGGGTGCGCCCGGGTGCGCCGCTACGCGGGCGTCGGACGCGGGGAGTCGGCCGGGTCCGCCGGCGCGGCGGAGGGTACGGAGGCGGACGCGGGCCGGGCCGGGGCCGCGGCCCGGGTGCGTTCGCGGGCCAGGGCCCGGGGGCGCAGGCGCAGGATCTGGGTCAGGCCCAGGAGTTCCACCACGAAGACCGACGAGAAGGCGATCCGGTAGTTGTCGCCGGTGGCGTCCAGGAGGAGGCCCACCGCCAGCAGGGTCGTCATCGAGGCCAGGAAGCCGCCCATGTTCGTCAGCCCCGACGCGGTGCCCTGGCGGTCGGGCGGGTTCGCGGGGCGGGCGAAGTCGAAGCCGATCATCGAGGCCGGGCCGCAGGTGCCCAGGACGGCGCACAAGGTGACGAGGAGCCACATCGGGGCCTGCGGGCCGGGGTAGGCCAGCGTCGCGGCCCACAGCAGCGCCGTGAGCGCCACCGTGCCCAGGGCCAGCGGGATCCTCGCCGACTGGCGGCGGCCTATCAGCTGGCCGTAGACGAGGCCGAAGCCCATGTTCGAGGCCACCACCAGGGTCAGCAGCCCCGCCGCGGTGGTCCGCTCCAGCCCCTGGTCCTCGACCAGGAACGGCATGCCCCACAGCAGCAGGAACACCATCGCCGGGAACTGCGTCGTGAAGTGCACCCACAGGCCCAGGCGGGTACCGGGTTCCTGCCAGGAGTCCCGGATCTGGCGGCGTACGAAGCCACCGCCGCCCGCGCGCGCCGGTGGTTCGTGGCCCTCGGGGTGGTCCTTCAGGAAGAGGACCAGCGGGATCAGCACGACCACGCCCGCAGCCGCACTGCCCGCGAAGGCCTGCACCCAGCCGACCCCGTGCAGGACGGGGGCCAGCACCAGCGTGGAGACCAGGTTGCCGGCCATGCCGACCAGCCCCGCCAGCTGCGCCATCAGCGGGCCGCGCCGGGCCGGGAACCACCGGGTGCCCAGCCGCAGCACGGAGATGAAGGTCATCGCGTCGCCGCAGCCCAGCAGGGCGCGGGCCGCGAGGGCCATCCCGTACGAGGGCGAGAGCGCGAAGCCGATCTGGCCGGCCGTGAACAGGACAGCGCCCAGCGTCAGCACCTTCTTGGTGCCCAGCCGGTCCACCATCAGCCCCACCGGCACCTGCATGCCCGCGTACACCAGGAGTTGGAGGATGGAGAAGGTCGAGAGCGCGGAGGCGTTCACGTGGAAGCGGTCCGCCGCCTCCAGTCCGGCCACGCCCAGGCTCGTACGGAAGATCACCGCGACGAAGTAGACGGCCACGCCGATGGACCAGACGGCCACCGCCTTCCGGCCGCCCGGAGGATCCCGGAAGACGCCGTTCCCCGTCACCGTCCCGCTCACCGTGACCTGCCCGCTCACCGGTCCGTGCCCGCTCACCGGCCCGCTCCCCGCACCAGCGCCTCGACCCGGCCCACGTGGCCCCGTACGGTCGCGGCCGCCGCCTGCGCGTCCCCGGCCCGCAGGGCCTCCAGGATCTCCGCGTGCTCGGCCAGCGACCGCTCCACCCGCTCGGGGTGTGCGTGGAACAGGGCCACGCCCATCCGCAGCTGCCGGTCGCGGAGCTGGTCGTAGAGGCGGCAGAGGATCGCGTTGCCGGCACTGCGCACGATCTCGGCGTGGAAGCCCCGGTCGGCGGCCATCATCGCCGCGAGGTCGCCCTCGGCGGCGTACCGGCGCTGCTCCTCCAGCAGTTCGGCGAGCCGCTCCAGCAGGCCCGGCGGCGCCGGCACCGCCCTGCGCACGGTGAACTCCTCGACCAGCAGCCGGGTTTCTATGACATCGGCGATCTCCTGCGCGGAGACCGGCAGCACCAGCGCGCCCTTCTTCGGGTACAGCTTCAGCAGTCCCTCGGTCTCCAGACGCAGCAGCGCCTCGCGGACCGGCGTACGGGACACCCCCACGGCGTCGGCGAGTTCACCCTCGGTCAGGAGGGTTCCGCCCTCGTAGCGGCGGTCGACCAGCACGGCCTGCTTGACGTGCCGGTACACGCGCTCGGCGGCGGGGACGGCGGCTGGGGCGGGGGACGCGGTTGACGGCATGCGCACAGGATAGATACATGCCGGGTACATCTGTCATCCTGTCCGAGATGTGGACGTCAACTCGCACGGCTGCATCGAAGGGTGTACCGAAGCCTCGTCCGGCCGCAGGACGCAACGGGTCCCGCGCGCCGGGACGCTGAGGTCATGGCCCACACCACCCTCGCCGCCCCCGGAGTGACCGCGACCCGGCTGCCCCTCCTCGACGTCCTGCGCGGTGCCGCCATCCTCGGCACGCTCATGACCAACGTCTGGATCTTCGCCTCGCCCGGCTCCGAGTGGGGCGTGCTGAACGGCGGCCTGGACACGCCCGACCCACTCGCCGACCCCACCGCCGCGAACATCGCCGAGACGGTCTTCCGCTTCCTCGCCGACGGGAAGTTCCTCTCCCTGCTGACGATCCTGTTCGGGGTGGGCCTGGCCATCCAGTACGACTCCGCCGCGCGCCGCGGCGAGCCGTGGCCCGGGCGCTATCCGCGGCGGGCCGCGTTCCTCTTCCTGGAGGGGACCCTCCACTTCGTCCTGATCTTCGCCTGGGACGTGCTGATGGGGTACGCCGTCACCGCCCTGCTGGTGGCCCGGCTGCTGGCCCGCTCCGAGAAGGTGCGGACGGTCGCGCTGTGGACCGCGGGCGGACTGCACCTGGCCCTGATCGGCCTCGTGACGCTCGGGGACCTGGCCAAGGCGGACTCCGGGCCCAAGACCCCGGATCCCGCCGCGGCCCGGCTCTACGCCCACGGCGGCTACCTCGACCAGGTCTCCTTCCGGCTCGACCACGCCCTCGCCCTGCGCATCGAACCCGTCTTCACCTTCGGACTCCTCGTCTGCCTCTTCCTCCTCGGCGTCCGGCTGCACCGCGCGGGCGCCTTCGCGGCGAGCGCCGAGGGGCGCCGGATCCGGGTCCGGATGGCCGCGTGGGGACTCGGCGCCGGACTGCCGCTGGGCGCCGCCGCCGCGCTCGGCGGCCACGACTTCTTCGTCCTGGGGCGCTACGGCATCGCCCCGCTGATCGCCGTCGGGTACATCGGCCTGATCGGCTGCGCCCTGGACCGCTTCCGGATCCCCGGGGCCGGCGCCCTCGGCTGCGTCGGGCGCACCGCCCTGTCCTGCTACGTCGGCCAGAACCTGCTCTGCATGCTGCTCTGCTACGGCATCGGGCTGGGGCTCGCCGACCGGCTCGGCGGGAGCGGGCCCTGGTGGGTGATGGGCCTGTGGGCGGGGGTGAGCCTCGTCCTGGTCGCCGCCTCGCGGCTCTGGCTGCGGCGCTTCGAGCGGGGCCCGCTGGAGGCCGTGCAGCACCGGGTGCTCAGTCCCCGCGGGCCGCGCCGGCCGCGGCCGTGACCTCCACTTCCAGGACGAACTCGTCGTACGGGGCCTCCTGCGGGTAAGGCGGCCGGACCTGCGCGAAGCGGATCCGGGCCCGCCCGCCGGGGCACCGGCCCCGGACCACGTACGTCCGCTCCAGCGGGGCTCCGGGCAGGACCTGCGCGGGGGGCGGCGGCCCGCTCACGTCGCTGACGGAGACGGCGTCCGCGTCCCCCGTCACCTGCCAGGTCCACACGTAGCCCCGTGCCCCGCGCCCGGTGAGCCGCAGTTCGTACGACTCGCCGGCGCCGAGGGCGATGCTGCGTACCTCCACCCGCGCGACCTCCCGGCTCAGGCGGGGCCGATCACCGGCCCCTCGTGCCAGCCCGCCCCGTCACGCCAGTAGTGCTGCAGCTGCCGGTCCGTGCGCAGGACGATGACCTCCAGGTTGAACCCGAAACTCCCCTGGAGCATCCCGGTGACGGCGAGCGCGTCGTGGCCGAAGACGGCGCTGCGGTTCCAGGCGGAGCCGGCGGCGTTGCCGCGCCACCAGTGCTCGACGCGGCCGCCCGCGCCGACCGCGCAGAGCTCGTAGTTCCCGGCGGTGTCCTCGTCGGCCGCCCCGTACTGGGCCTCGATCAGGCAGGGCGCGGAGGTGATCGCACTGCCGAAGACCTCTCCCGGGCGCCAGGCGAAGCCGTTCGGGTCGTCGCGCCACCACAGCTGCATCCGGCCGTCCGTACGGGTGGCGACGAGGTCGAGGTGGCGGCTGCGGGTCTGGACCAGGGCGGGCCCGTAGTGGGCGATGCCGGAGGCGAAGCGGCCGCCGTCGTTCCAGGTCCAGGGGGCTCCGTTGATCCGCCACCAGTGGTTGAGCCTGCCGTCGGCGGTGCGGACGACCGCCTCGAAGTTGCCCGGCTTGCCGTAGTCGCTCTGGATGAACGCCGGGGTCGAGCCGATCGCGGCGTCGCCCGGCCCGAAGGCGCCGCCGTCGCGCCAGACGCCGGCGGACTGCTCGTAGTACCAGTGGCGCAGCCGGCCGCCGGTGGTCACGTGCAGGGACTCCATGTTCCGGTTGTAGGTGGTGCCGGTGAAGGCGGGCTGGCCCGAGGCGTCGTTCGCGTACGACGTGGCGCGGGCCCACGGGAAGGGGGCGTCGCCCTCGCGCCACCAGTGCTGGAGGCGGCCGCCGCCGCCCGCGGCGGTGGCGAGCATCTCGAAGTTGCGGTGGGCGCGGCCGTTGCCGCTCTCGTAGACGTTCCCCGCGTGCAGGCGGCGCTTGCTCCACGGGTCGATGTTGGTGCCGCGCAGACCGCACTTGGCCCAGTGGTCGATGCCGACCTCGCCGTAGGCGATCCGCCCGTGGCCGCCCACGTGGTAGCCCGTCCCCCAGGAGTTCTTGAACAGCCAGCAGCCCGCGGCGTCGTCGTAGCCGGTGATCAGTACGCAGTGGCCGCCCGCGAGGCGGTCGCTGGTGCGGTGGTAGACACCGGAGCCCAGGCCGAAGAAGTCGTCGTACACGTCGAAGCAGGCGGTGAGCGGGCCGACGGTGTCGAGCCAGACCTTCTGCTGTTCCACGTCGCCGAGGCGGACGTAGTCGGTGATCCGGACGGTGCGGCCGGACCGGTCCCAGCTGGGCGTGTACTCGGCGCGCCAGGCGTCGCGCCGGTCGGCCGGGACGGTGGGCGGGGGCGGGGAGTAGGGCCAGCAGTCGGGATCGGCGAGGCCGCCGTTGTCCTTGACCCAGTCGAGGGCGGTCTCGGGGTTGGAGCCTTGGCCGCAGGTGAACTTCAGACCGTCGTGGACGTCCCCCTCGGAGCGTTTCGCCCAGACGTCGTGCTCGATGCGGGCCATCGACTCGACGAGACCCGCGGCCCCGAAGGCCCAGCAGGAGCCGCACGGGTTCTGGTCCTTGACCTTGGTGATCCAGGGCCAGCCCCAGCGGGTGCGCCAGTCGACGGCGGCGGGGCGGGCTCCGGGTCCTGCCACCGGCGTGCCGGGCAGCAGGCCGTGGGCGGCCCGGCGGCGGGTGAGGTGCGGGTTGGCGCTCTCGTGGCCGATGAGCGCCCGCAGGTCGATGGCGCCGATCTCCTCGGCGGGCGTGAGGTTCGCCCCGGGTTCGAGGCCGAGGGAGGGCCGGGGTACGGGCTCCTCGTCGGCGAGGTGTTCGATGACGGACCAGCGCGCTCGCCGCGATACGAGCTGCGCGCGTAGCTCCCCCACCGTCTGGACAGACCGCTCCGGCATGACCGCCCCCCAGCGTCAAGCATTGTGTGCAGACCCGGGAGCGTCCATCGGGCGGCGGGGCGCGTCAAGGGTGTCCGCACGGTCGCGCGGTCGCACGGGGGTCGTACGGGACAGCCGTCCGCCCCCGGCGTCGGAGGGACGCCGGGGGCGGGGGCGGGGCCGGGTGGTGCCTATTCAGCCGGGGCGGGGGCGGCGGCCGGCGTGCCGGGCAGGCCGAGGCCGGTGAACAGGGCCATCACGGTGGTGCCGAGGTCGTTCACGACGTCGGTGGCCTTGGCCTTGGCATCGGTGGTGCAGCCGCAGGGGCCGGCGGCCTTGGCGACTTCGTCGACGGAGGCCTTGAGGTGGTCGACCGCGGCGGCGACCAGGTCCACGCGGGCACGGTCCGCGGCCTTGGGCTTCGCCGCGACGACCGGGGCGACGGCCGGCAGCGTGACGGGCTGCGCCTCGACGGCGGGCGGCTTGGCAGCGTCGACCGGAGGCTTCGCCGCTTCCACGGGCGGCTTGGCGGCCTCGACCGGAGGCTTGAGCACGTCGACCGGAGGCTTCGCCGCTTCCACGGGCGGCTTCGCAGCCTCCACCGGAGGCTTCGCCGCTTCCACGGGCGGCTTCGCAGCCTCGACCGGAGGCTTCGCCGCTTCCACGGGCGGCTTCGCAGCCTCGACCGGAGGCTTCGCCGCTTCCACGGGCGGCTTCGCAGCCTCAACCGGAGGCTTCGCCGCTTCCACGGGCGGCTTGGCAGCCTCGACCGGAGGCTTCGCAGCCTCCACCGGAGGCTTCGCAGCCTCCACGGGCGGCTTCGCCACCGCCCCCGGCGGCTCGTCCGCGGGCTGCTTCGGCAGGACCACCGGGGTGACCACCGGAACGCTCGCCGGAGGCTTGGCCACCGCCTCCGGTACGGCGGGAGCCGCCGGGGCCGCCGGGGCAGCCGCAGCGAAGGTCCTCTTCATGGAGGCCAGCGCCGCGTCGATCTTCTGCTTGTGCGCGGCCAGGTCGGCCTCCGGAAGCTTCCCGTCCGGCGACTTCAGCACCTCCCCGAGGAAGTTGGTCACGGGCGTGATCAGGCTGCCGGCCGCCCCGAGGGACGCCACCTGCGCGGTCAGCGCCTCGGCACCGGGGACGGCCTTCTTCGCCACCGGCGCCGACGCCTTCGTCGGGGTGTCGGCCGCACCGGCCAGAGCGGGGGACACGGACATCAGCGTCACGCACAGGGCGGCGGGGAGGGTGTAGCGGGTGATGCGGTGCAAGATCTCTCTCCTGTTTCAGAGTCGCGGGGCAGGGGGTGTGCCCCTGTCCACTCACCGCCACCCGGTCACATTCGGCAACCGGAGGGCGGCCCGCCCATCCCCGAAACCACCACTCCCAAGGCCACCACCTGCACGGATACCGTCCCCGTTCCGTTCCGCCGGCGGTGCTGCACCCTCGTGAAGCGATCACCTTGAGTAATCACTCCCGCGAAGTGGTGGGAGCCGCCGACAGGGCCGTCGGCAAGACCGTACGGGCCGCCCCCGGCATCGGAGGGCCCGTTAGGGTTTCCCGCATGGGGACCTGGATCGCGCCGAGCGCCATAGAACGAGAGCTGTACGAAGCCAAGCTCAGGAACGACTGGCCCGCCTACTTCGACGCCCTGGCCCGCGCCTGGCTCTTCGTCCCCATGGCCCGCGCATACGTCGACGCGCACCCCACCTCGGTCCTGCTCGAACCCGCGTACTTCCCGCAGGTACGCGCCCGTTGCTACGTGGCGTACACGGCGGGCATGCTGCCCGCCCCCACCGCCGACGGGGTCTTCACCCGCCAGAGCCTCGCCTGGTTCGCCGCCAATTTCGGGCCCGGCGATCCTCCGTACCTGGCCGTCAACCCCGGCAGCCCCTGCGAGGCCTTCCTGCCCGCCGGCCCCGGCGACCGCGCCGTGTGGAACGCCCACTGGGACCGGGCCCCCACCTACGGCCTGGAGCAGAACAAGGTGCACGGCCTGCACGTCGGGGGCCCGCTGCGCGGCCCCGCCGCCTTCGGGCTCGCCTGCGGCGCGCACCTCTCCGTACGCAACGGACTGTTCTGGAACGCCCTGGGCTACCACGGCGAGGGCTACATGAAGGAGCGCGAGAAGCTCAAGGAGTACTGGGGCATCACCACCCGCGAGGAATGGCTGCTCGGCACCGAGCGGCTGCTGACGGCCGACATGGTCAGCGCGGTCTGGGAGTTCACGCTGCGGATCCGCACGGCCCTCTCCAAGGAGTTCGCCGGGCCGGTGGACATCGAGCACTGGAGGCACGCCACCGAGGCGACCCTCCGGGCCAACGCGGAACGGGCGGCCGAGCCCCGGATCACCCCCGAAGGCGTCACCGTCGCCAGGCCCCGCTCCGCGGCGGAGGTGGAAGGGGAAGTCGCGGGCGTGCAGCGGGTCATCGGCCGCATCGCGCGCTACGAGCAGCGCTTCCGGGCCGACGGGATCCTCGGCGAGGGCAGGTTCGTCCGGTCCGTCGAGGCCTGGGACTACGGGCGAGCCTCCCAGATGGCCCGCTGGGGCCTCGGCGCCCGCCTGTGCACGCTCCAGGAGGCCGAGGACGCCGTCGTCAGGGCCGGGAGGGCCTGCCGGCTCTCGTACCGCTCCTGGGAGGACCTCTCCGCCGGGTTCATCCTGGGCCGCTGCCTCCAGTTCGACGAGGAGGAGTACGGGCACTGGTACACCGACATGGCCGCCACCCACCAGGCACTGATGAGCGATCCGGGCAGTCCGTGGCTCAACATCCCCTGGAACTAGGGGAAGCGGCACCAGTCGACTTTCCCCAGTAGCGGTGAAAGCTTGGACGGTCCGGGAAGGCCGCAACTAGCCTCGCCCGCATGACCATTGTGCTGAACGAAACGGTACGCAAACTGCTCGACTCCCCGCATCCGGCGGTGCTCACCACCCTCAACCCCGACGGCGGCCCGCAGAGTTCGGTGGTCTGGGTGGCCCGGGACGGCGACGAACTGCTGATCTCCACCGAGCAGGGGCGCCGCAAGCAGCGCAACATCGCCCGTGACGCGCGCGTCGGGCTGACGGTCTTCGACACCGCCAACCCGTTCGTGTACGTCGAGATCCGCGGCACGGCCGCCGTCACCGAGGACACGGGCCGCGAGGTGGCCGTCCTCATCGCGGAGCAGTACATGGGGCCGGGCGGCGGAAAGGAGTACGCCGAGGCCCCGGCCGAGAACGTCCGCCTCGTCGTGCGCATCACCCCGACCAAGGTGCTCGGCAACGCGGCCAAGGCCGGCTAGCCGCTTCCCGGCCGGCGCTACGGCAGGTGCGGGCGGACCTCCGACCAGGCGTCGACCGCCACGGCGAGCGGGTCGCCGTCCGCCAGATGGGGCCGTACGAGGGCCATCCAGGGCAGCAGGAGCTTGATGCGCCGCAGGTGCTGGATGCGGGGCCGCGGCAGGTCGCGCCAGGTGCGGGCCTCCGCGGCCGCCTCGGCCGGGGTCAGGTCGATCAGCGCCAGCGCGTCGCGGCACAGCCGCTCCGGGTCGCCGCCGCGGCCCGGGCCGAACTGCCCGATCAGGTAACCCCGTACGGCGGCCACCTCGACCGCGCGGTCCAGCGGGTGCGAGCCCTCCCAGTCCGCCTTGCGGTGCGTCGCGGCCAGCGCCACCGCACCCCAGCGCAGCCGGGTCTCCTCGGGCAGCCAGTCCCCCTGCATCCGGCCCACGGCCAGGGTCCGCAGGGTCAGCGGAAGCGGCTCGTCGAGCAGCGGCGGGCCGGTGGCCAGCCATGCCTCGATGTCCTCCAGCGAATGCCCGCCGGGCGGGACGGCCGTCAGCACCTGCCCCCGGGTGAGCAGTGCCACCAGGGCTCCGGTGAGGTGGACCTTGGCCACGTGCCCCGCGTCGAAGAAGGCCACGCTGCGCCCGTACCGCTCGATCCGCCGCAGCCCGAGCCGCAACTCCCCGACGGCGTAGACCTGCCCGGCGCGCGCCACCCCGCCGAGGCACCGCACCACGCACACCCCGCCCGTGACGTCCGCCTCCTCGACGGAGTACACCTGCAGCTCGGCGATGGCCACTCCCGCCCCCCTTCCCCGGCCGGGAGGCTACCGCCTGCGGGTGTCAGAGCGCCCCCCGGAGCCCGGCCCTGACCCGGGTCACGCGCGAGCCGGCCGCCGAGAAGCGGATCGAACGCACGACGCCGTCCACCGCGACCTCCCACCGGCCCGCGGCCGCGCCGGTGATGCGGACCGTGCGTTCGGCTTCCGCGAGGATCCCCGAGATCCGCAGGTCCCGTATGCCGGTGAACACGAGGGTGAAGTAGAGGGTGTTGTACGCGGTTCCCGGCTCGCCCCATGCGGGGAGCGGGTGCTCGGGGAGGTGCGCCGTCTCGAAGCCGAGGGTGACGGAGGTGTCCCGCTCGTCGATGTGGACGTCGTGGAGGGCGCAGGAGCCCAGCTCCGGCAGGACCTCGTAGAGAGCCGTCAACTCGGGCCAGTCGTTCATCCCATGACCCGTATGAAGTAGGTGTTCTCGTACGTCGGCGGCACCGTCGGGTGGCGGCGCTGCCAGAACGCGTTCGTGCGGTGGTGCGGTCCGTCGTCGGCGCCGTCGTCGGAGCGGGTGAAGACGCTCAGGGTGCCGGCCAGGACCGATGCGTTCGCCGTGAACGACACGTCCGCGCCCGCCGCCGTGATCCGTACGGCCAGCCGGTGGCGGGGCAGGGCGGTCAGGGCGACGTCGGCGGTGACCGGCGGCTGCCAGCCCGTCATCTCGAAGTCCTCCACGTGCGAGAACGCGAGCTGGCACTGCAGGGTGTCGCCCGGCCCGCCGCCCTCCCAGCGGTCCGGGTACCTCGGCAGGTCGAGCCGCAGGACGACGGACGGGGCCCAGCCGTCCAGGTGCACCGACCGCAGCCGGACGCCGGCCAGATCGGGCACCTCGTCGTAGTACGGCGCGAAGACGTCGCCGTTCGCGACGTACCGGTCCCATCGCAACGTCACGCCTCCGGCTCCGGGACCGGGCGGATCCGCGTGCTGTCCGGAAGGCCGGCCGGGCGACGTCTCATACGGTGATCATCCCCCGGGGCCGGGGGTCTTGCCCAGCAGGTCCGCGGCACGCCGAAGCCCCCCTCGCGGTGCGGTGGCGAGGGGGGCTTCGGGTACCGGATCGATCGGGACCGGGCTACGCCCAGGTGACCAGGCGGCGCGGGTGCTCCAGGACGGACGCGATGTCCGCCAGGAACTTCGAGCCGAGCTCGCCGTCGATGAGGCGGTGGTCGAACGACAGCGCCAGGGTGGTGACGTGGCGCGGCTTCACCTTGCCCTTGTGGACCCACGGCTGGAGCTTGATCGCGCCGACCGCGAGGATCGCGGACTCGCCGGGGTTCAGGATGGGCGTACCGGTGTCGACGCCGAAGACGCCGACGTTGGTGATGGTGATGGTGCCGTTCTGCATGTCGGCCGGGGAGGTCTTGCCGTCGCGGGCCGTGGCGACCAGCTCGGACAGGGCCGTCGACAGCTCGCCGAGGGTCTTGGCGTGCGCGTCCTTGATGTTCGGGACGATCAGGCCGCGCGGGGTGGCCGCCGCGATGCCCAGGTTGACGTAGTGCTTGAGCACGATCTCCTGGGCCGCCTCGTCCCAGGACGCGTTGACGTCCGGGTTGCGGCGGATGGCCACGAGCACCGCCTTGGCGATGAGCAGCAGCGGGTTGATCCGCAGACCGGCGAGGTCCGGGTCTTCCTTGAGCTCCTGGACCAGCTTCATCGTGCGGGTCACGTCGAAGGTGATGAACTCGGTGACGTGCGGCGCGGTGAACGCCGAGCCGACCATCGCCTGCGCCGTGACCTTGCGGACGCCCTTGACCGGGATGCGGGTCTCCCGGGCGCCCCCGGCCACCGCCGCCTCGGCCTGGACCGGTACGGGTGCCGGTACTGCCTGGGCCGGCGCGGGCACCGCCGCCTGCGGGGTGATCGCGGCCGCCGCGGCGGCGTGCACGTCTTCGCGGGTCACGACCCCGCCCTCGCCGGTGGGCACCACGGAGGCCAGGTCGATGCCGAGGTCCTTGGCCAGCTTGCGCACCGGCGGCTTCGCCAGCGGGCGCTCCCCGGCGGCGTGGCCGGTGCCGTTGCCGTTCAGCCCGGCGGCGGCCGGAGCCGCCTCCGGCTGGGTCGGTACGGCCGGCAGCGCCACCGGGGCGCTGCCGTTCTGCGCGGCCGGCGCGGCCTTGCGCGGGCGGCGCTTCGTCGAGGCCTGGGAGACCCCGTAGCCGACCAGGACGGGCTGGCGGGCGGCGGCGGCCGGCTCCTCGGCGGCCTCGGCCACGGCGACGGCCGCGGCAGGGGCCTCGACGGCGGCAGCGGCGGCCGCGGGAGCCTCCGCCTCACCCGTCTGCACCGAGATGATCACCTGGCCGACGTCGACCGTGGTGCCCTCCTCGAACAGCAGCGCGTGCACGACACCGTCGAACGGGATCGGCAGCTCCACGGCCGCCTTCGCCGTCTCGACCTCGCAGACGACCTGGCCGTCGGTGACGGTGTCACCCGGCTGGACGTACCACTTGAGGATCTCGGCCTCGGTCAGGCCCTCGCCCACGTCGGGCATCTTGAATTCGCGGATCGTCACGGGAACGCTCTCCTCAGTACGCAAGCGAGCGGTCGACGGCGTCGAGCACCCTGTCCAGGCCCGGCAGGTACTCGTCCTCCAGGCGGGCCGGCGGGTACGGGGCGTGGAAGCCGCCCACGCGCAGCACCGGCGCCTCGAGGTGGTAGAAGCACCGCTCCGTGATGCGGGCGGCGATCTCCGCGCCCGTGCCCAGGAACACCGGGGCCTCGTGGACGACCACGAGCCGGCGGGTCTTCTCCACCGAGACCTGCAGCCCGTCGAAGTCGATCGGGGACATCGAGCGCAGGTCCACGACCTCCACCGACTTGCCCTCCTCGGCCGCCGCGGCCGCCGCCTCCAGGCAGACCTTCACCATCGGGCCGTAGGCCGCCAGGGTGATGTCGGAGCCCTCGCGCGCCACGCGCGCCTTGTGCAGCTCGCCGGGGATGGCGTCGGTGTCGACCTCGCCCTTGTCCCAGTAGCGCCGCTTCGGCTCGAAGAAGATCACCGGGTCGTCGCTGAGGATCGCCTGCTGGAGCATCCAGTACGCGTCGCTCGCGTTCGAGGGCGAGACCACCTTCAGGCCCGGGACGTGCGCGAACAGCGCCTCGGGGGATTCCGAGTGGTGCTCCACCGCGCCGATGCCGCCGGCGTACGGGATGCGCACGACGACCGGCATCTTGACCTTGCCCAGCGCCCGCGCGTGCATCTTCGCGAGCTGCGTGACGATCTGGTCGTACGCGGGGAAGACGAACCCGTCGAACTGGATCTCCACCACGGGCCGGTAGCCGCGCAGCGCCAGGCCGATCGCCGTGCCGACGATGCCGGACTCGGCGAGCGGGGTGTCGATGACCCGCTCCTCGCCGAAGTCCTTCTGCAGGCCGTCGGTGATCCGGAAGACACCGCCCAGCTTGCCGACGTCCTCACCCATGATCAGGACCTTCGGGTCCTGCTCCAGGGCCTTGCGCAGGGACTCGTTGAGCGCCTTCGCGATCGACATCTTCTCGACAGCCATCAGTGACCCTCCTCGAAGGACGCGAGGTAGGCGGCGAACTGGGCGCGCTCCTCGTCGACGAGCGCGTGCCCGTCCGCGTAGACGTTCTCGAAGATCGCCATGGTGTCCGGGTCGGGCATGGCGCGCACGACCTCGCGCACCCGCTTGCCCAGCGTCTCGCTCTCGGCCTCCAGCGACTCGAAGAAGGCCTCGTCGGCCCCGCCGCTGGCCAGCAGGTAGGTCTTCAGGCGCAGGATCGGGTCCTTCGCCTCCCAGGCCTGCGTCTCCTCGTCCCGCCGGTACTTCGTCGGGTCGTCGGAGGTGGTGTGCGCGCCCATGCGGTACGTGAACGCCTCGACCAGGGTCGGGCCCTCGCCCGCGCGGGCCCGCGCCAGCGCCCAGCGGGTGACCGCGAGGCAGGCCAGGACGTCGTTGCCGTCCACGCGGACGCCCGGGAAGCCGAAGCCCTGGGCGCGCTGGTACAGCGGCACGCGCATCTGGCGCTCGGTCGGCTCGGAGATCGCCCACTGGTTGTTCTGGCAGAAGAACACCACGGGGGAGTTGTAGACGGCCGAGAAGGTGAACGCCTCGGCCACGTCGCCCTGGCTGGAGGCGCCGTCGCCGAAGTAGGCGATGACCGCGGAGTCCGCGCCGTCCTTGGCCACGCCCATCGCGTAACCGGTCGCGTGCAGCGTCTGCGAGCCGATGACGATCGTGTACAGGTGGAAGTTGTTGGTGTTCGGGTCCCAGCCGCCGTGGTTCACGCCGCGGAACATGCCGAGCAGGTTCGTCGGGTCGACGCCGCGGCACCAGGCCACGCCGTGCTCGCGGTACGTCGGGAAGACGTAGTCGTCGTCGCGCAGCGCGCGGCCGGAGCCGATCTGGGCGGCCTCCTGCCCGAGCAGCGAGGCCCACAGGCCCAGCTCGCCCTGGCGCTGCAGGGCGGTCGCCTCACCGTCGAAACGGCGGGTCAGGACCATGTCGCGGTAGAGCCCGCGCAGGTCCTCGGTGGTGATGTCCTCGACGAAGGAGAGGAACTCCGCGGCGTCGGGATTGTCCGCTGCGCTGACCCGTTCCCCTTCGGGCGTCAGCAGCTGTACGAGCTGGGGCTCGGCGTTCTGCGCGGTGGCGGCAGCCTTGGCAGCGGGGGCCTTGGCGGCGCTCGCCGCGCCTGCCGCCCGCTTGGTGCCGCTGCTGCGTCGCGGCTTGCGCGCGGCAGTGCTCTCCACGGTCACGTGTTGCTCCTCCGTCGGTCCGGCTCCCGGGTTCTCCGGGGTCCAGTGCGGCTCACCCGGATCCGTACCGGCACACAAGGGTGGGTGCGCGTCATGTACGGATTCGGGCGTGACAGGTGCCCCGGCAAGTGCCCTGCGCAATGCACGTTACCCAGTGCGCCGCATAACTGCGAAACCCCACTTGACCTGCGTTTTTGCTTGGATTTCCAAGTAAATCGGCAGGGCGGGGAACAACCACTGGTCACAGCCTTGCAGGGGGCCGGAACAACGGCACGTTATCCCGGGTAACGACGTCAGGGAAGGGGTGAGTGTGTGAAACTGAGTTCGTGCGCGAAGACGGAAAAATCAAGGTATTCCTCCTGGACGACCACGAAGTGGTACGCCGGGGTGTCCATGAGCTCCTTTCGGTCGAAGACGACATCGAGATCGTCGGCGAGGCCGGCACCGCCGCCGACGCCCTGGTTCGCATCCCCGCCACCCGTCCCGACGTGGCCGTGCTCGACGTGCGCCTGCCGGACGGCAGCGGTGTGGAGGTCTGCCGCGAGGTCCGTTCCCAGAACGAGGACATCAAGTGCCTGATGCTCACCTCGTTCGCCGACGACGAGGCCCTCTTCGACGCGATCATGGCCGGGGCCTCGGGCTACGTGCTCAAGGCGATTCGCGGCAATGAGCTGCTCAGCGCCGTACGGGACGTGGCGGCCGGAAAGTCGCTGCTCGACCCCGTCGCCACGGCGCGGGTGCTGGAGCGGCTGCGCGACGGCAAGAACGGCAAGGGCGACGACCGTCTGTCGAACCTCACCGAGCAGGAGCGGAAGATCCTCGACCTGATCGGCGAGGGCCTGACCAACCGCGTCATCGGCGAGCGGCTGCACCTGGCCGAGAAGACCATCAAGAACTACGTCTCGAGCCTGCTGTCCAAGCTGGGCATGGAGCGCCGCTCCCAGGCGGCGGCGTACGTGGCCCGGCTGCAGGCCGAGAAGCGCGTCTGACCGGCGGCGCGCCCGGCCGGCACACGTGCCCGGCACACCCGGTCGACGTGGGGCCGTTCCACTCGGGACCAACGTCCCCGATCATCGGGGCGGCTGCCTCTTTTCGGCGGAGCGTCCGTACCGGACAGTGGACGCATGTCTCCGGAGGAACTCCACGCCATCGAACTGCTGCGCCGGGTGCCGTACGGCAGGGTGGCCACCAGCATGCGCGCGCTGCCCTTCCTCGCCCTCGCCCGCCACATCGTGGTGGGCGGCGACGTCGTGCTGAGAATGCACGCGGGCTTCGGCTACCACCAGGCGTGCAACGGCAGCGTGGTGGCCTACGGCGCCGACAACTTCAATTCTGCGGATCTCCGGCTGTGGTCCGTGCAGTTCACCGGAACGGCCCAGGTCGTCGAGCCGACCACGCAGGAACTGGAACTGTTCGGACCGGTTCCGCATTTCGTGGACGGCGCGGTCTTCGACCCCGTCTACATGCGCATCGAACCCCAGTTCGTCACCGTGCACTCCCTGGCCGGAAATCCGGACAGGGAGTACCAGCACGCCCTCTGAGCTGCGAATTCCGCTTACTGATCTTCCAGCGGGTTATTCGGCGGGTCCACCGGCGGAGACACGCTCTTCGACGGCGACGCCGACTTCGACGGGGACTTCGACGGACTGCTCGACGCGGAAGTCGAAGGGCTGGTCGAAGGCGACGTGGACGGCGTGGCGCTCTGGGTGAACTTGCTGCGGCTCGGCGACGGCACGTGCTCCTCCGACTGACGCGTCGACGGCGTCTCCTGCGAGGGGGTCACCTGCTGGTCGGACGGAGTGCTCTGCTGCCCGCTCGAAGAGCTCTGGACGGCCGGCGGAGTGCTGTCGTCGTTGTTCTTGCCCGACACCGAGTTGACGGCGTACGCCACGCCGCCGGCGATCGCGACGATGGCCAGCACCGCGAACAGCCACAGCTTCCAGCGGCTGCCGCCGCGGTCGTCGTAGCCCTCGTACCCGTCACGGCCGCCCTGCCCGCCGCCGTGGTTGTCGTACCCGCCCCCGCCGGGGAAGGCCGAGCCGTCGTCCGGGTTCAGCGGCGGCACCATCGCCTGCTGGAACTGCGAGGTCGTGGCGTGCGCCCCGTACGGCTGCTGCCCGCCGGTCTGGCCCATCGGCATCGCCGTGGTCTGCGCGGCCCCGCCGCGCCCGTGCGGCAGGGCCATCGTGACCGGGCCGGTGTTCCAGGTGCCGGTGTTCGCGCCCTGGTCGTGCAGCATCTGGAGCGCGTACTGGACCAGCCCGCGCATCTCCTCGGCGCTCTGGAACCGGTCGTCCGGGTCCTTGGCGAGGGAGCGCATGACGAGCCCGTCGAGCTCCTGCGGGATGTGGTGGCCCTCCGGCAGCTGCGAGGGCGGAACCGGCGCGTCCTGCACGTGCTGATAGACCACGGACAGCGGGGTCTCACCGGTGAACGGAGGCCGCAGCGCGAGCAGTTCGTACAGCAGGCAACCGGTCGCGTACAGGTCGGAGCGGTGGTCCACCGCCTTGCCGAGCGCCTGCTCGGGCGACAGGTACTGCGGGGTGCCCATGACCATGCCGGTCTGGGTCATCGTCGACTGGGCGCCGTGCAGGGCGCGCGCGATGCCGAAGTCCATGACCTTGACCGCGCCGGTCTCGGTGATGATGACGTTGGCGGGCTTGATGTCGCGGTGCACGATGCCGTGCTGGTGCGAGTACGCGAGCGCTTCGAGCACGCCCGAGGTGATGATGAGCGCCTGCTCCGGGCCCGGGGCCTCGGCGCTGATCAGCAGATCGCGGATGGTGCGGCCCTCGACCAGCTCCATCACGATGTACGGGACGGTGTTGGGGCCGACCTTGTCCTCGCCGGAGTCGTACACGGCCACGACGGCGTGGTGGTTGAGGCCGGCGACCGACTGCGCCTCACGCGTGAAGCGGGCCTTGGAGACCGGGTCCTCCGCGAGGTCGGCGCGCAGCAGCTTCACGGCGACGGTCCGGCCCAGGCGGACGTCCTCGGCGGCGAACACCTCCGCCATGCCGCCGCGGCCCAGGCGGTGGGTGAGCCGGTAGCGGCCGTCGCCGACCAGGCCGCCGGCGCCCCAATGCTCAGGACCATCGGCCATCCCGGCGCCGTTTCCCTCGGGTTCGGGTGCCATCAGTCCTCGCCGTCGTCTCTCTCGGCCGCCGCTCAGCGGTAGGTCCTTTTCGGGTGCTCCGATGAACGCTACAGCCTCGGAACAGGTCGCCGTTCGGACAATGGCGCGCCGTGCCCCCGTGGTCACGGAACGGGCACCTGGCTTGACGTGTGCTTGCCCTCCGGCAGACTGGGCGCCACATGCGCTCAGCCAGAGGCGTTGGGACACATCCCGAGGGGAAGCAACAGTCATGAGCCAGGACGGCACTCAGGGCCAGTACGCGGGCGGCTCTCTGGCCGGTGGCCGTTACCAGCTAAGGGACTTGCTGGGTGCGGGCGGCATGGCGTCCGTCTACCTGGCGTACGACTCGGCGCTCGACCGGCAGGTAGCCATCAAGACCCTGCACAGCGATCTCGGCCGGGAGCAGTCGTTCCGCGAGCGCTTCCGCCGTGAGGCGCAGGCTGTTGCGAAACTGTCGCACACGAACATCGTCTCGGTCTTCGACACGGGCGAAGGCGAAGTGACGTTCAGCGGTCCCGGGGCGGGCGACGCCGCGGTGATGCCGTACATCGTCATGGAGTACGTGGAGGGCCGGCCCCTGGGCTCGGTCCTGGAGGCGGACATCCACCAGTACGGGGCGATGCCGGCCGACAAGGCGCTGAAGGTGACGGCCGACGTGCTGGCCGCGCTGGAGGTCAGCCACGAGATGGGCCTGGTCCACCGTGACATCAAGCCCGGCAACGTGATGATGACCAAGCGCGGCCTGGTCAAGGTGATGGACTTCGGCATCGCCCGCGCCATGCAGTCGGGGGTCACCTCGATGACGCAGACCGGCATGGTCGTCGGCACCCCCCAGTACCTCTCCCCCGAGCAGGCGCTGGGGCGCGGGGTCGACGCCCGCTCCGACCTGTACTCGGTCGGCATCATGCTGTTCCAGCTGCTGACCGGCCGGATCCCGTTCGACGCGGACTCGCCGCTGGCCATCGCGTACGCGCACGTGCAGGAGGAGCCGGTCGCTCCCTCCTCCATCAACCGCTCGGTCACCCCGGCGATGGACGCGCTGGTGGCGCGGGCCCTGAAGAAGAACCCGAACGAGCGCTTCCCCACGGCCGCCGCCATGCGCGACGAGGTCGCGCGGGTGATGTCGGCCGGCCAGGCCGGGGCGCCGGCCATCGTTCCGGGCGCGCACACGGGCGGCAGCGGCGCGGGCGTCGGCTCGGCCGTCTTCCCGCCGGTGGACTCCGGGTTCCAGCCGCCGGCCCAGTCCGTGCAGCAGCCGTACGCGCCGACCCCGCCGCCGTCCCCGTACGCCCCGCAGACCGCCGCGCCGACGGCGCAGCAGCACGCGCAGGGCGGGTACGCCTATCCGCCGCAGCAGCAGCCCGTCTCGCACCAGCAGCAGTACGCCCCCCAGACCCCGCCGCCGTTCACGATCTCGCCGGCGGGCTCCACGACCGCCTCGGGCGGGGGCGGCGACAAGCGGAACATGCCGGTGGTCGTCGGCGCGATCGCGGTGGCGGTGCTGGCCATCGGCGGTCTGATCACGGCGATCTCGATGAACGGCAACGGGGACAAGGACAAGGCCGGCGACACGGCCTCGTCGCCGGGGGCCTCCGCGGCCGCCTCGGGCTCGGCCAAGGGCGGCTTCAAGGGTCCGGACACCTCGCGCACGATCGACCCGGCCAAGTGCAAGGACCCGGTGAAGTCCTACAACGACGCCAACAAGTACTCGGCGCCGGACCTGACCTACAAGAACCTGCTCTCGGTCAAGGCGTGCATCCAGGCCTCCGGCGGCAAGTACAAGATCGTCGAGAAGGACGAGGCCGTGTACGGCAAGGACACGGTGCTCGAGCAGAACCCCCGCGCCGGGGAGAAGATCGACAAGGAAGGCACGGAGTACACGCTGACCGTGTCGACCGGCAATCCGGAGTAGTACCGGAGCAGCCCGGAGCGGCCCGGAGCGGCCTGCCGGAGCAGCGGTGCGGAGCGGCCTTCCGGAGCATCGCGGTGCAGTTGGTCCGTCCCGGCATCCCGGGCGCCCCTGATGGGGCGCCCGGGATGCCTGTTTTGTCCCGGTATGTGAACCTGAGCCCAACATCTCGGCTGCTCGGGACGGGAGGGGCTCCCCGTGACTCAACGCCTCCGCGCGCAGCGCTGGCTGGCCGGGGCGGCAGTGGCCGCCGCGGCGCTGTCCCCCGCCGCCCCTGCCGCCTCCGCCGTGTCCGCGGCCTCCTCCGCCGCCTCGTCCCCGGCCGGCCGCACCTCGGCCGTCCCTCCCCTCGCCGAGGCCCTCCCGGGCAGGGCTCCCGCCGCCGCGCCGAAGACCGACGGCGCCGACCCCGACCGGGTGGCCGACGTACCGCACGAGGCGTACGAGGAGCTCGCCGGCAGCGCCGCCGGGGTCGGGCGGGAGCGGCCCGGGAGGCCCGCCGCCGAGCCCGCGAACCCGGAGACCGTGCTCGCCGCCCGCCCCCTCCTCCCGGTCCGCCCGCACCACCGTCCGGCCGCCCCGCAGCCGGTGCGGCCGTCACCCCCGCCGAGCCCCCCGCCCGTGGTCACCGCGATCGGCACCGGGCCGAACGAGCGCGCCGCCGACCTGGCCGCGCACATACTGCCGCTCGGCACCGGATTCGCCCTGATGGGGCTGGGGCTCGGCTACCTCGGACTGCGGCTGCGCAAGGGCCTCTGACGCCCCCGCGGACCCGTCGCGAGCCGGAGGCCGGGGCGCCCGTCCCCCCTGCGGCGTACACCTCAGGATGGTTGCGCGGCCCTGCATACTCGGTATACATACTGAGTATGTCGATCCGCCACGGCCTGCTCGCCCTGCTGGAAAGGGGTCCTCGGTACGGCTCTCAGCTGCGTACCGAGTTCGAATCCCGCACCGGCTCCACCTGGCCGCTCAACGTCGGGCAGGTGTACACCACCCTGGCCCGCCTCGAACGCGACGGCCTCGTCGCACCCGGCGGCGAGGACGCCGCCGGGCACACCCTCTACGCCATCACCGATTCCGGACGCGCCGAACTGCACCAGTGGTACGAGCGCCCCGTCGACCGCACCAACCCGCCCCGTGACGAGCTGTCCATCAAGCTCGCCATGGCCGTGGGCGCCCCCGGAGTGGACATCCGCGCCGTCATCCAGGCCCAGCGGCACGCCACGATCAAGGCGATGCAGGACTACACCCGGCTCAAGGCGCAGGCACTCGCCGCGATCGAGAGCGGCAAGTCCCGCGAGCGCGACGACGTGGCCTGGCTGCTGGTCCTGGAGCAGCTGATCTTCCAGACCGAGGCCGAGGCCCGCTGGCTCGACCACTCCGAATCGCGCCTCGTACGGCTCTCCCTGCCGGCCGACCGGAGAGCCGAACCCGAACCACCCCAGGCCGCAGACACCGACGCCCCCGCGGCCGCCGCCGCACCCGAGCCCCGCGCCTTCCGCACACCGCGCGGCTGAAGCCACCACCGTCCCAGGGGGGACCCATGCCCGACCAGCAGTCCGCGCCCCACATACCGCCCGCGCCGTCGGAACGGCCGGTGCTCCAGCTCACCCGGCTCGTCCGCACGCACGGCAGCGGCGCCACCGAGGTACACGCCCTGCGCGGCATCGACCTGTCCGTCTACCCCGGCGAGCTCGTGGCCGTCATGGGCCCCTCCGGCTCCGGCAAGTCCACGCTGCTCACCCTGGCCGGCGGCCTCGACACGCCCACCAGCGGCCACGTCATCGTCGAGGGCACGGACATCACCACCGCGAGCCGCAAGCAGCTGGCCGCGCTGCGCCGCCGCAGCATCGGGTACGTCTTCCAGGACTACAACCTGATCCCGGCCCTCACCGCCGCCGAGAACGTGGCACTGCCCCGGGAGCTCGACGGGACCTCCGCCCGCAAGGCCCGCACCTCGGCCCTGGCCGCGCTGGAGGAGATGGGCCTCGGGCAGCTCGCCGACCGCTTCCCCGACGAGATGTCCGGAGGCCAGCAGCAGCGCGTGGCCATCGCCCGGGCCCTCGTCGGCGACCGCCGTCTGGTCCTCGCGGACGAGCCCACCGGCGCCCTCGACTCCGAGACCGGCGAATCCGTCCTCGCCCTGCTGCGCTCGCGCTGCGACGCGGGCGCCGCCGGAATCCTCGTCACCCACGAACCGCGGTTCGCCGCGTGGGCGGACCGCGTGGTCTTCCTGCGCGACGGCAGCGTGGTCGACGAGACCCTGCGCAGCCAGGCCGACTCCCTGCTCTCCGGGCAGGCCGGCCGGTGAAGTCCTCGTACCACGCGTGGATCGCGGCCATCCGGATCGCCCGCCGCGATGCCTGGCGGGCCAAGGGCCGCAGCGCCCTCGTCCTCGCGATGATCGCCCTGCCGATCGTCGGCGTGAGCGCCGCCGATCTCACCACGCGCAGCGCGCAGCTCTCCCCCGAGCAGACCGTCTCCCGTGCGATCGGCGCTGCCGACGCCCGGCTGAAGGACTCGGAGCTGAGCGGGCCCGTCTACCAGGACGTCGAGGGCAAGAACTCCATGCCCGTCGGCGGCTACGACAAGTACACCCCCAGGTCGGATTCGGATCCCAACCTCCTGACCTCGGCGATCCCGCCGGGTGCCCAGTCCCTCAAGGACAGCACGGCGCACACCAAGATCCGCACCCGGTACGGCCTGCTGGAAACCGACCTGCGGGAGATCGACGCGGCCAGTCCGCTGGTCAAGGGCATGATCGAGCTGAAGCGGGGGCAGCTGCCGCAGGAGGCGGGCGAGGTCGTCGCCACGACCGCCTTCCTGGAGGAGTCCGGGTTCTTCGTCGGCTCCGAGTTCCGCGCGCGCGGCTCGGACGCCTGGTACCGGATCGTGGGCGCGTACGAGCTGCCGTCCGAGCTGAGGAAGAGCGAGGTCCTCGCCCCGCCCGGCACCCTGCTGGCCCCGCTCGACAAGGCCTTCCAGGCCGCCGGGGTCCCCGGCGTGGTCGCCACCGACACCTACCTGGTCAAGGTCGGCGGCGATGGTTTCACGTGGAACATGGTCAAGGCGCTCAACACGAAGAGCGTCCAGGTCGTCTCCCGCGCCGTGCAGCTCGACCCGCCGGCCGAGTCCGACGTGCCGTACATCGTCCAGCAGAAGGAACTGGGCTACTACAACCGGGACAACGGGCTCCCGACCACCGAACTGGCCGTCCTGGCCACGGTCGTCGGCCTCGCGATGCTGGAGATCTGCCTGCTGGCCGGTCCCGCCTTCGCGGTCGGCGCCCGGCGCTCGCGCCGCCAGCTCGGCCTGGTCGGCGCCAACGGCGGCGACCGGCGCCACATCCGGGCCATCGTGCTCTCCGGCGGGCTCGTCATCGGCGCCGCGGCCGCCGTCACCGGCACGGTCCTCGGCGTCGCGCTCACCCTGGGGCTGCGGCCGACGCTGGAGGAGTATCTCGGCGCCCGCTTCGGCGGGTTCACCTTCCGCCCGCTGGAGATCCTCGGCATCGCCCTGCTCGCCGTCGTGACCGGCCTGCTGGCCGCGATCGCCCCGGCCGTCACCGCCTCCCGGCAGACCGTGCTGGCCTCGCTCACCGGCCGTCGCGGGACCCGCCGGGCCAACCGGGTACTGCCCGTCCTCGGCCTCCTCGCCCTCGCCGGCGGCGCCGCGATCGCCCTCTACGGCACGGCCTCCCGGATGGGCTCCACCGTCGTCGCGGGCGGCAGCGCCATCGCCGAACTGGGCATCGTCGCCCTCACCCCGGTGCTGGTCGGCCTGTTCGGGCGGCTCGGCCGCTGGCTGCCGCTGTCGCCGCGGCTCGCGCTGCGCGACGCCGTGCGCAACCGGGGCCGTACGGCCCCCGCCGTGGCCGCCGTCCTGGCCGCCGTCGCCGGCACCGTCGCGGTGGCCACGTACCAGCACAGCGCGGAGGTCCAGGCCCGCCACGAGTACGTCGCCGATCTCCCGGGCGGCGCGGGGATGGTGGCGATCCACGAGCTCGGCCGCAGCAAGGACATGCCCGCCGTCCGCGAGGCCCTGACACAGGAACTCCCGCTGGCCGTAAGGGCGGACGTGGACCACATCTCGTACGGCAAGCCCGGCTGCGAGCGGTTCACCGGCCCCGAGGGCTGCGGCCGTGCCGAGATCATGCGGCCCAAGGAACAGCGCTGCCCGCTCTACGAGGCCAAGGACGGGATCGACTCGTTCGACCGCGCCGAGCAGAGGAGGCTGCGCAAGGACCCGCGGTGCGTGTACAACCGCCACTCCGCGCAGTTCGACGTGGTCGTCGCCGACGAGAAGCTGCTGACGGCGCTCGCGGTCACCGATCCGGGTGCGGTGTCCGCGCTGAAGGAGGGCAAGGGCGTCTCCTTCGACAAGCGCAACGTCAAGGACGGCAAGGTCACCCTCCGGCTGATCGACAACAAGCAGGACGGCTTCGAGCCGGGGGTCGACCCGAAGGGGGAGGACAAGGTCTTCGCCGTCCACCAGGCGCCCGACACCGCCGAGGGGTACGGCCTGGAGCTCGTCCTGCCGCCCGCCGCGGCCAAGAGCGCCGGGCTGACCACCCTGCCGTACGCCTCGTACTTCACCGTGGACGGCACGGCCACCAGCCGGCAGAAGCAGCGGGTGGCGGCGCGGATCGACCAGATCGGCGTGGAGGCCCCCGTCACCATCGAGGCCGGCTACCAGGCCCAGGCCGACCTCACGATGCTGGCCCTGACCATCTTCGCGGGCCTGGTCACCATCGGCGCAGCCGGCATCGCCACCGGCCTCGCGCAGGCCGATGCCGAGGCCGACCTGAAGACCCTGGCGGCGGTCGGCGCACCGCCGCGGGTGCGGCGCACGCTCAGCGGCTTCCAGTGCGGGGTGGTGGCCCTGATGGGCGTGGTCCTGGGCTCGGTGGCGGGCATCCTGCCGGCGGTCGGCCTGCGGCTGGTCCAGCGGCGGGAGACCGAACACCTCCTGGAGATGGCCGGCGACGCGAACGACAGGCTGTACGTGCCGATCGCGGTGCCGTGGGAGACCCTCGGCGGGCTGCTCGTCGTGGTCCCGCTCGGCGCGGCCCTGCTGGCCGCCCTGGTCACCAAGTCCAGCGGCGCGATGGCGCGGCGCGAGGCGGGCTGACGGTCACTGTGCGTTCTCGCCCCCGTACAGGGTGGATCACGCCCGTACGGGGGCACACCGTGTGAGTAAGACGGTGTGCGAGAGAATGACGGCATGGAGATGCCGAGGAGTGAACGGTCGCAGGACAGCCCCCCGCCCGGCCTGATCGTGGGACAGGACGGGATGCCGGTCGGCGGCGCCGATGACGAGTCGCGCGAGGTCCCGGTGACGGAGATGGTCGAACAGCCCGCCAAGGTCATGCGGATCGGCAGCATGATCAAGCAACTTCTGGAAGAGGTCCGCGCCGCACCTCTGGACGAGGCCAGCCGGGTCCGTCTGAAGGACATCCACGCAGCGTCCGTGAAGGAGCTGGAGGACGGTCTGGCTCCGGAACTGGTGGAGGAACTGGAGCGCCTGTCGCTCCCCTTCACCGAGGAGGCGATCCCCTCCGAGGCGGAACTGCGGATCGCCCAGGCCCAGTTGGTGGGCTGGCTGGAAGGCCTGTTCCACGGCATCCAGACGGCGCTGTTCGCGCAGCAGATGGCCGCGCGGGCCCAGCTGGAACAGATGCGCCGCGCCCTCCCGCCGGGCGCCCCGACGGACGAGGAAGACGGCCACGGCGCCATCCGGTCGGGCCCGTACCTGTAAGCGAAGACGTGGCACGAGGACCGGGGTCCCGGGGCTTTGGCCCCGGGACCCCGGTCCCATAAATAAGCCCGTGGTAAGTGCGGCTCCCCGCCGGGGACATGGGCCGCGCATACTCACAGGTATGACCTACGACGCGATCGTCCTGGCCGGCGGCGCCGCGCGACGACTCGGGGGCGCGGACAAGCCCGCCCTCCAGGTCGGCGGGCGCGCTCTCCTGGACCGCGTCCTGGACGCCTGCGCCGACGCCGCCACCACCGTCGTGGTCGGCGGCCGCCGCCCCACCGCCCGCCCGGTCCGCTGGACCCGGGAGGACCCGCCCGGCGCCGGCCCCGTCGCCGCCCTGGACGCCGGACTGCGCGCGACCACGGCCGAGCTGGTCCTCGTCCTCTCCGCCGACCTGCCGTTCCTCGACCGGGACACGGTCCGGACGCTGCTGCGGGCCCCGGCCGCCGGAGGCGACGGCGCCCTGCTGCGCGATCCCGGCGGCCGCGACCAGCCCCTCGTCGCCGCCTACCGCGCCGAGCCCCTGCGCCGTGAGATCGCGCTCCTGGCGACCGAGCACGGCACCCTCTCCGGCCTCCCCCTGCGGGCTCTCACCGCGGAGCTCGACCTGGCCAAGGTGACCGACTCTGCGCCACTCGCCTCCTTCGACTGCGACACCTGGGAGGATCTCGCCGTCGCCCGAGCACGGATCAGGGAGCATGGAAACGTGCTGGACCAATGGATCAACGCCGCCAAGACCGAGCTGGGCATCGACGTCCCCGTCGACACCAAGATCCTGCTCGACCTCGCCCGTGACGCCGCACACGGCGTCGCCCGGCCCGCCGCCCCCCTGACCACCTTCCTGGTCGGCTACGCGGCCGCCCGGGCCGAAGCCGCAGGTGCCGACCCCGCCACCGCGGTCGCCGAGGCCTCCCGCAAGGCCGCCGACCTGGCGCTGCGCTGGGCCGCCGAAGCCGAAACCGAAGCCGAAGCCGGGGCCGCCGGGGGCAAGTCCGACGCCGAGGGCAAGACCGAGGCCCGAGAGAACGGCTCAGGATGACCCCCACCGACGCCGACCACGCCCTCCGGGCCCTCGACGAGGCCCTGGCCCTGGTCAGCCGCGACCCCCACGCCGCCGACGCCGCCGGCGGCCACCGTGCCACCGCCTGGCCGCGGGCGCGGGAGGCCGCGGTCCGCGCCGGCTCCGGCATCAGGCCGCGCACGCACCTGGTCCCCCTCGGGGACGCGCTCGGCGAGGTGCTGGCCCAGTCCCTGGACGCGCTCACCGACCTGCCGTCCTTCGACAGCTCGGCCATGGACGGCTGGGCCGTGGCCGGCCCCGGTCCCTGGACGATCCGCACGGGCGCCGGGGTACTGGCCGGGTCCGACCGCCCCGAGCCGCTGGCCGACGGCGAGGCCGTACGGATCGCGACCGGCGCGCGGATCCCCGCCGACACCACCGCCGTGATCCGCACCGAGCACTCGCGCGAGTCCGGCACCCAGCTCCACGCCGACCGGGCCGTCCTCACCGGCCAGGACATCCGCCCGCGCGGCCAGGAGTGCCGCTCCGGCGATCTGCTGCTGCCCGCCGGCTCCCTCGTCACCCCGGCCGTCCTGGGACTCGCCGCGGCCGCCGGGTACGACGAGCTCACCACCCGGCCCCGGCCCCGCGTCGAGATCCTCGTGCTCGGGGACGAACTGCTCACCGAAGGCCGCCCGCACGACGGCCTGATCCGGGACGCCCTCAGCCCCATGCTCGGCCCCTGGCTCACACGGCTCGGCGCCGAGGTCACCGCCACCCGGCGGCTCGGCGACGACCCGGCCGGGGCCAAGGCCCTGCTGGCCGCCGTCACGGACTCCGAGGCCGACCTGGTCGTCACCACCGGCGGCACCGCCTCCGGCCCCGTCGACCACGTCCACCCCGTCCTGCGCGAGGCCGGCGCCGAACTGCTCGTCGACGGGGTCGCCGTACGCCCCGGACACCCGATGCTGTTGGCCCGGCTCGGCGACCGCACCGACGGACGCCACCTGGTCGGCCTGCCCGGCAACCCGCTCGCCGCCGTCTCCGCGCTGCTGACCCTCGCGGAACCGCTGCTGCGCGCCCTGGCCGGCCGCCGCCAGCGGCCCCGGTACACCGTCCCGGTGCAGGGCGACGTACCCGGACACCCGTACGACACCCGGCTCGTGCCGGTGCTGCTGACCGACGAGCACGCCGTACCGCTGCGCTACAACGGTCCTGCCATGCTGCGCGGCGTCGCCGCGGCCGACGGGCTGGCCGTCGTACCGCCGCACGGCGCGCGTGACGGACAGGACCTGGAGATCCTGGATCTGCCGTGGGTCTCAGGAGGATGTTTCACGTGAAACTCCACGGCCACGACGCGATGGCCAGGGCCGCCGACGAGAAACTCGTCTCACGACGCATCAAACTGCCCAAGCGCGTCGTGGAGAAGCCGCTCCGGCAGGTCGGCAAACGCCTGTTGATGGCCCTGTTCGTCCTGTTCCTGACGGTCATGATCGTGTGGCTCGACCGCGACGGGTACCACGACAACGCCAACGAGAGCGTCGATTTCCTCGACTGCGTCTACTACGCCACGGTGACCCTGTCGACGACCGGATACGGCGACATCGTCCCCTACAGCGACAGCGCGCGGCTGACCAACATCCTGCTGATCACGCCCCTGCGCGTGCTCTTCCTGATCATCCTGGTCGGAACCACGCTGGAAGTCCTGACCGAGAAGACCCGCGAAGAGTGGCGGCTGAGCCGCTGGAGGAAGAACTTGCGTGAGCACACGGTCGTCGTCGGCTTCGGCACCAAGGGCCGCTCGGCCCTGCAGACGCTGCTGGCCACCGGCCTCCGGAAGGAGCAGGTCGTCATCGTGGACCCGAGCGCCAAGGTGATCGACACGGCCAACGCGGAGGGCTTCACCGGAGTCGTGGGGGACGCCACGCGCTCCGATGTACTGCTCCGCGCCGAGCTGCAGAAGGCCCGTCAGATCGTCATCGCGACGCAGCGGGACGACACCGCCGTGCTGGTCACGCTGACGGCACGGCAGATGAACCGCGGCGCGAAGATCGTCGCGGCGGTCCGCGAGGAGGAGAACGCGCCGCTGCTGCGCCAGTCGGGTGCGGACGCGGTCATCACGAGCGCGAGCGCGGCCGGCCGGCTGCTGGGGCTCTCGGTGCTGAGCCCCAGCGCGGGCACGGTGATGGAGGACCTGATCCAGCAGGGCAGCGGACTGGACCTGATCGAACGGCCCGTGCGGAAGGCCGAGGTCGGCAAGGGCGTACGGGAGACGGAGGACCTGGTGGTGAGCGTGCTGCGCGGGCACCGGCTGCTCGCGTACGACGACCCGCACGCCAGCCCGCTCCAGCTGACGGACCGTCTCATCACCATCGTGCGCGCGGCATCACTCGCCTCGCCGCCGATGGCCAAGGGGCCCACCGACTAGACCTGTCACGGCCTGTGGGGCGCCCGGGTGGCGTACCCTCCGGGCCATGCATGCGATCACCATCGAACAGCCCGGCGGCCCCGAGGCCCTCGTCTGGGCCGAGGTACCCGATCCGGTGGCCGGCGAGGGCGAGGTCCTCGTCGACGTCGCGGCGAGCGCCGTGAACCGCGCCGACGTCCTCCAGCGCCAGGGGTTCTACGATCCCCCGCCCAGCGCCTCCCGCCACCCCGGCCTGGAGTGCTCGGGGCGGATCTCCGCCCTCGGGCCGGGCGTGTCCGGCTGGGCGGTGGGCGACGAGGTGTGCGCCCTGCTCGGCGGCGGCGGGTACGCGGAGCGGGTGGCCGTCCCGGCGGGCCAGCTGCTGCCGGTCCCGGCCGGCGTGGACCTGGTGACGGCGGCGGCGCTGCCCGAGGTGGCCTGCACGGTGTGGTCGAACGTGTTCATGGTGGCGGGCCTGCGCCCCGGCGAGACGGTGCTCGTGCACGGCGGATCCAGCGGCATCGGCACGATGGCGATCCAGCTGGCGAAGGCGGTCGGCGCGACGGTGGCGGTGACCGCGGGTGGCCCGGAGAAGCTGGCGCGCTGCAAGGAGCTGGGCGCGGACATCCTGATCGACTACCGCGAGCAGGACTTCGTGGCGGAGCTGCGGGCCGCGACCGGCGGCGCCGGGGCGGACGTGATCCTGGACATCATGGGAGCGAAGTACCTGGCGCGGAACCTGGACGCGCTGGCCGTGAACGGCCGGCTCGCGGTGATCGGGCTGCAGGGCGGGGTGAAGGCGGAGCTCAACCTGGGCGCGCTGCTGGCGAAGCGTGCGGCCATCACCGCCACCTCGTTGCGGGCGCGGCCGCTGGAGGAGAAAGCGGCCATCGTGGCGGCGGTACGGGAACACGTGTGGCCGCTGGTGGCCGCCGGCCGGGTGAATCCGGTGGTCCACGCCACCTTCCCCATGGCGGACGCCTCCGAGGCCCACCGCACGATGGAATCGAGCACGCACGTGGGCAAGCTCCTGCTCACCACCTGACCGGTCCCGCCGCGCGGCTCCTTCTCCCCGCCCCGCCTTTCCGCCCGTTCCCGGGGAACGGGCGGAGGGCGGGCGGGGGAGAAGGCCCGCGGGGATCGCGTTACAGCGTGCGCAAGAGCACCGCGGGGGACTCCACGCAGTCCGCCACGTAGCGGAGGAAGCCGCCCGCCGTGCCGCCGTCGCAGACCCGGTGGTCGAAGGTCAGGGACAGCTGGACGACCTGGCGGACCGCCAGCTCGCCCCGGTGGACCCACGGCTTCGCCATGATCCGGCCGACGCCGAGCATCGCCGCCTCCGGGTGGTTGATGATCGGCGTGGAGCCGTCCACGCCGAACACCCCGTAGTTGTTCAGGGTGAACGTGCCCCCGGTGAGGTCGGCCGGGGCCAGTTTCCCGGCCCGGGCGACCTCGGTGAGGCGGGCGAACTCCGCCGACAGCGACTCCGGGTTCCGCGTCTGCGCGTCCCGGACGACCGGGACGACCAGCCCGCGCTCCGTCTGCGCCGCGAAGCCCAGGTGCACGGAGGGCAGCCGTACGATCTCGTTCGCCGCGAGGTCCACGGTCGAGTTGAGCTCGGGGTACTTCGCCAGCGCGGCCGTGCAGATCCGGGCCAGCAGCGCCAGCACGGAGATCTTCGGACCGCCCACCGCGTTCATCGCGGCCCGCGCCGCCATCAGCTCGGTCGCATCGGCGTCGACCCAGCACGTGGCGTCCGGGATCTCCCGGCGGCTGCGCGACAGCTTCTCGGCCACCACGCCGCGCAGGCCCTTCAGCGGTACCCGCTCGCCCTCCGGGGCAGCCGCCGCCGCGGGGGCGGTGACGGGAGCCTGCTCCGGCGCCCGGCGCGCCGCCTCGACGTCCGCACGCAGGATCAGCCCCTCGGGACCGGACCCGCGCAGCGCGCGCAGGTCGATCCCGTGGTCCCGGGCCAGCTTGCGCACGAGCGGCGAGATCACGGCCACCGGCCCCGTCACGACGGGACTCGTTGCCACGGGACCCGTCACGACGGCAGCGGGAGCGGGCGTGGGTGCGGCGGCGGCAGCCGGCGCTGCGGAGCCGGGTCGCACCCGCCTCCGACGCGCCGTGCGCGAGTGGTCCGTCCCGTAGCCGACCAGGACGTTGCCCGAGCCGGAGTCCTCGGGCTCCACCGCCTCGTCCGCCCCCGCGCCCACCGCCACCGTGATCAGTGGTGCTCCGACGGGGAGTTCCGTGCCCTCCTCCCCGAACCTGGCGGTGACCACACCGCCGTAGGGGCACGGCACCTCCACCATCGCCTTGGCCGTCTCGACCTCGACCACCGGCTGGTCGATGGCGACGACGTCGCCCACCGCCACCAGCCAGCGGACGATCTCGGCCTCGGTCAGTCCCTCCCCGAGATCGGGGAGCTTGAACTCCATTACCTGCGGCATCAGTTCTCCCACTGCAGGCGGGCCACGGTGTCCAGGATCCGGTCCACACCGGGCAGGTGGTGCTTCTCCAGCATCGGCGGCGGGTACGGGATGTCGAAGCCCGTCACCCGCAGCACCGGCGCTTCCAGGTGGTGGAAGCACTTCTCCTGGATGCGCGCGACGATCTCCGCGCCCGGTCCGCCGAAGCCGTTCGCCTCGTGGACCACCACCGCGCGGCCCGTGCGGCGTACGGAGGCCACGACCGCCTCCTCGTCGAACGGGACGAGGGAGCGCAGGTCCACGACCTCCAGGTCCCAGCCCTCCTCGCGCGCCGCCTCGGCCGCCTCCAGGCACACCGGCAGCGAGGGCCCGTACGTGATCAGCGTGGCGCTCGTGCCGGTACGCCGGACGAGTGCCTTCCCGATCCCCGGCACGGCCGCCGGCGCCGCCGGGTCCCACTGCGCCTTGGACCAGTACAGCCGCTTCGGCTCCAGGAAGATCACCGGGTCGTCGCTGGCGATCGACGCGCGCAGCAGCCCGTACGCGTCCTCGACGGTCGCCGGGGTCACCACGTGCAGACCGGGCGTGGCCACGTAGTACGCCTCGGAGGAGTCGCTGTGGTGCTCCACCCCGCCGATCCCGCCGCCGTACGGCACGCGGATGGTGATCGGGAGCGGCATCGCGCCGCGCGTCCGGTTGCGCATCTTCGCCACGTGCGAGATCAGCTGCTCGAACGCCGGGTAGGCGAACGCGTCGAACTGCATCTCCACGACCGGCCGCAGCCCGTACATGGCCATGCCCACCGCGGCGCCCAGGATCCCGGCCTCCGCGAGCGGGGTGTCCGTGCAGCGCTCCTCGCCGAACTCCTTCGCGAGGCCGTCCGTGATCCGGAAGACCCCGCCCAGCGTGCCGACGTCCTCGCCCATGACGTGGACCGTCGGGTCCTCCGCCATCGCGTCGCGCATGGCCCGCTGCAGCGCCTGCGCCATCGTCGCCGGCTTCACGGCCACCGTGGTCACGACTGCTCCTCCGCGTCGAGCTCGGCGCGCAGCATCTCCGCCTGCTCGCGGAGCCGGCCGGTCTGCTCCGCGTAGACGTTTTCGAACAGGTCCATCGGGTCGAGCACGGGCTCGGCGTTCATCCGGTCGCGCAGGGTCGCGGCCATCACCTCGGCGGCGTCCTTGGCCTCCTGGATGCCCGCCTCGTCCAGCATCCCGCGGGCGGTCAGCTCGCGCTCCAGCAGCTCCACCGGGTCGTGCGCCTTCCATGCCTCGACCTCGGCGTCACCGCGGTAGCGGGTCGCGTCGTCGGCGTTCGTGTGGGCCTCGATGCGGTACGTGACCGCCTCGATCAGCGTCGGTCCGCCGCCGGCCCGGGCCCGCCGGACGGCCTCGGACAGCACCTCGTGCATGGCGGCGATGTCGTTGCCGTCGACGAGGCGGCCGGGCATCCCGTACCCGACGGCCTTGTGGGCCAGGGTGGGGGCGGCCGTCTGCTTGGCCAGCGGGACCGATATGGCGAAGCCGTTGTTCTGCACGAGGAAGACCACCGGGGCCTGCCAGACGGCGGCGAAGTTCAGCGCCTCGTGGAAATCGCCCTCGCTGGTGCCGCCGTCGCCCACCATGGCGAGCGCGACCACGTCGTCGCCGCGCAGCCGGGCCGCGTGCGCCAGGCCGACCGCGTGCGGCAGCTGGGTGGCGAGCGGGGTGCTCAGCGGTGCGATGCGGTGCTCGCGCGGGTCGTAACCGGTGTGCCAGTCGCCGCGCAGGAGGGTCAGCGCCTGGACGGGGTCCAGGCCGCGCGCCACGGCCGCGAGGGTGTCGCGGTAGCTCGGGAAGAGCCAGTCCTGCTCCTCGAGGACCAGCGCGGCCGCGATCTCGCAGGCCTCCTGGCCGACGGTGGAGGGGTACACGGCCAGTCGGCCCTGCCGGGTGAGGGCGGTGGCCTGGGCGTTGTACCGGCGCCCGCGCACCAGCTCGGCGTAGCAGCGGCGCATCAGCGCGGCGTCGAGCTTCTCGGCGGCCGGCGTGCCCAGCACCCGGTACGGCTCGGGGTCCGGGAGCAGCGGGGCGGCATCCGTACGGGGCCTCCAGGCGGGCGGCGGGGTGGATCGGTGGGACGCACCGGCACCGGGCAGCTCTTGGACCGTCATGGCGGCGTACACCTCCTCGTGGGAAGTCGTCTGGGCGCCCGGGGGGTACCCCCGGCGGTGACCGGGGGCTGTGAGGCGCCTCACCAACCGATTGTTCGGTCGATGGCGCAATTTGGCTACAGGCGGCTCCAGGCTGTGGACAAAGTGGCGCCGGGGCCCTGGGATGGGTGCAGGACGTCCAGGAGAGGGAGGCAGTGGGCAATGCCGGATGAACAAATGGCCGCATCGGGTTCCACGCCGGGTTCCGTGCCGGTGCCACCGGGCGGTGCACCTTCGGCCCCACAGACCCCGCCCACGCCGCCGCGTCCCCTCGATCCCATCGACCGTTCGATCATGCGCCTGCTCCAGGCGGACGGCCGCGCGTCGATACGTTCGGTGGCCGAGCAGGTCCACGTCTCGCGCGCGAACGCCTACGCCCGGATCAACCGCCTGATCGACGACGGCGTGATCCGCGGGTTCACGGCCCGCGTCAACCACGAGAGGGCGGGCCAGGGCGCCTCCGCGTACATCACCCTGAAGATCGTCCAGAACTCCTGGCGCACGGTCCGCGAGAAGCTCCGAGAGCTCCCGGGCGCGGCCCACATCGCCCTGGTAAGCGGGGACTTCGACGTCCTGCTGCTGGTCCACACCCCGGACAACCGCACGCTGCGCGAGCTGGTCCTGACCCGCCTCCAGTCCATCCCGGAGGTCCTGTCGACGCGCACCCTGCTGGTGTTCGAGGAAACGGACCTGCTCGATGCCGGCCCCGGCCCGAACGGCGCGCAGGCCATCTCCGAGGAGTAGCCGGGCCCGGGAGGCCGCCGGGGGGAACGGCAGAGCCCCGGGAAGGCCGTGAGGGCCTTCCCGGGGCTCCGTACGAGACCGGTTGCGCGATTACTTGGTCTCGTAGTAGCCGAACATGTCGACGATCAGGTCGGTGGTGTCCCAGCTCTGGTTCCAGAAGTCGACGACGCCGTTGACGCCGCCCGAGCTCGCCTGGACCAGGTTCGGGACGGTCTGGCCGGCCGTCCAGTTGAGGGTGGACGACGTGGGCCGCGCCGGGGTGACGTCGGTGCCCTTGTCGTAGTCGTTGGGGTGGTTCGGGTCCGGGGCGACCGACAGGAACCCGTCCTGCTTCGTGTTGGTCACCGTCGTGTTCAGGACGTAGCCGGAGATGCCCTCCTCGTCCGTGGAGATCGGCATCCAGATGTAGCCGCGGGCGTACATCGGGCCGTAGCCCCAGGCGCGCGTGTCGAGCATGCGGCGCGGCGCGAGGGACATGAAGGCCCCCGAGCTGTCCGGGCTGTAGTAGCCGACGACGTCGACGATGACGTCGGTGCCCGCCCAGGCGCCGTTGAAGATGTTGACCTTGCCGTCGGCACCGACGGGCACGATCACCGAGTTCGCGACGGTCTGCTTGGCCTTGAAGTTCACGTTGGACGTGTTCGGGGCCGACTGACCGCTCGGGTAGGCCGTCAGGTGGCCGTCCTCGCGCGGGTTGGTGACGGTCACGTTCAGCGCCACGGCGGTGGCGTTGTTCGGCACGTACCAGCCGCCGAGCTGCACGCCGATCGACTTGCGGCCGCCGACCTGGCCCTGCGGCGCGCCCTGGCCGGAACGGGTGTCCACGGCGCGGACCGGGGTCATCGGCGTGTAGCCGCTGGCCGCGGTGCGGGTGAAGTAGCCCGTGATGTCGGCGATCAGGTCGACCGGCGACCAGCTGCCGTTGTAGAGCTCGACGGTGCCGTCCTTGCCGACCGGCACGATCACCATGTTCGGGACGGTCTGCGCGGCCACGAAGTTGACGTTGGACGTCGTCGGACGCGTGGTGCCGCCGGGGTACACGGTGATGTGTCCCGGGTTGGAGGTGTCGGTGGCGGTGACGTTCAGGGCCACGGCCGTGACGCCCGCCGGGATCTTGCCGTTGCCGGCGACCTTCAGCTTGACCGTGGAGTAGGCCTGGACCATGCCCCGCGGGGCTCCGGTGCCGTCCCGGGTGTCCAGGAGGCGGGTCGGGGCGTACGGGGTGAAGTCCGAGCCGACCGTCGAGAGCGGCAGCTCGTTGACGGACTCGGCCTGGTTCACGGTGTCCGTGACGGTGACCTTGACCTTGTACTCGCCGAGCTCGGCGTAGCTGTGCTTGAGCGACACCTCCTGGCCCGGGTAGGCGTCGGTGCCGTCGGTCGTGCCGTCGCCCCAGTCGTAGGTGACCTTGAGGGTGGCGCCCGCGACGCTGACGACCTGGGCGCGCAGCTCGATGCCGTGCGCGGAGAAGCTCTTCGCGTCGAGGACGAGGCCCAGCTCCGGGTTGCCGGCGGCGGCGGTCTCCGCGCCCTGCGCGGTGGCGCTCGCGGCGGCCTTGCCCTTGGCCGCGGGCAGGGCCTTGCGGACCGAGTTCCCCTTCGGGCTGTGGAAGGTCTTGGCATCAGCCGTGCCGAGCTTGGCCAGGTCCGCTGCGGGAGCGGACACCCCCTTGGCCACCGGCGCGGACGAACCTGCGGCCGGACCGGCCGCCTGGGCCGCACCCGGGATGAAACCAACGCTGGCCGCGACGACAACGGCAGCGGAAACTACAAGACGGCGACTGCGCACCGGCCCCCCATTTTCTGTTACTGCTTGAACGCGTTCGAAAGCTCGCTCATCGTACAGAGTTCGCACAGCAGTTCATCAGAAAATATTCGCCAAGATCGTACGGCTCGTGACGGGGAGCTAGCCGCGAACCGTCCGCAGACCGTCCAGGGCCATGTGGACCACCGCGTCGGCCAGCTGGTCCGCCGTCGTACCGGGGTGCGGGCGGTACCACTCGACCAGCGAGTTCACCATCCCGAACAGCAGGCGGGTGGCCAGCCGGATGTCCACGTCCGCCCGCAGGTCCCCGTCCGCCGCCGCGGCCTTCAGGAGCTCCGCGACCTGGTGGTCGAACTCGCGGCGGCGCTCCAGGGCCCAGCGCTCGGTCCGGGTGTTGCCCCGTACCCGCAGCAGCAGCGTCACGTACGGGAGCTCGGCGACCAGGACCTCGACCGTGCGGCGGGTGACGTACTCGACCCGCTCGACCGCCCGGCCGCGCACCGCGCCCGGCTCCTCCAGCACGGCGAAGAGCCCGTCGAGCGCCCGGCTGACGGCCCGCTGCAGGAGCTCCTCCTTGCCCGCCACGTGGTGGTAGATCGAGGACTTCGAGATGCCCGCCGCCTTGGAGAGGTGCTCCATGGAGGTGCCGTCGTACCCGCGCTCGTTGAAGACCTGGACGGCGACGGACAGGAGCGTCTCGGGGGTGTAGGTGTCCCGCTTGACGGTGGTCATGCAGTCTCCTCCGCGGCGCTCTCGTCGCTGTCGTCGTCGCCTTCTGCGCCCTCGGCGTAGCCGAGCTTGAACAGCGCCAGCGAGGGCGCGTAGCGGCCGCCGGGACAGCGCTCGTCGAGGTGGTGCAGCAGGTCGTACGCCCAGTCGCGGCCGAGCCGGTCGTGCCATTCGGACGGACCCAGCGGGTAGTTGACGCCGAGCCGCATCGCCGTGTCGACGTCCTCGGCGGTGGCCGCGCCGCGCGCGACGGCGTCGGCGGTCAGGTCGATCAGCATCGCGACGGTGCGGGCCACGATCATGCCGGGCACGTCGCCGATGACGGAGACCTTCTTGCCGAGCTTCTGGAAGAGGCCGACCGCCTCGGCGAGGGTGCGCTCGCTGGTGTCCTCGCCGGCGGAGAGCGCGATCCGGGTGGCCCCGCGGTAGTCGAGCGCGAGGTCGAAGTAGACGACGTCGGCGAACTCGATCGAGGTCTTGCCGTCCGCGAGCACCAGCTGGCCCTCTCCGGGCAGCTGGATGTACGGACCTCCGTGCCCGGTGGAGGTGACCGCGATCCCGGCCTCCTCCAGCAGCTCGACGAGCCCGGCGGCGGGACCGAGGTCGCCGACCACGGTGACCTTCTCCGGGGCCTCCTCGGGACCGGCGGTGTGCGGGGCCGCGGCCTCGGCGTCCGGACCGTACGGGAACCAGCCGTGTCCCGATTTGCGGCCCAGACGGCCCGACTGGACCAGCCGGCGCTGCGCGAGGGACGGGGTGAACTTGGGGCTGCGGAAGAACGACTCCCACACGGAACGGGTGACGGCCTCGTTGACGTCCTGGCCGATCAGGTCGGTCAGCTGGAACGGGCCCATCTTGAAGCCGCCGCTCTCGCGGAGGACGGCGTCGATGGTGGCCGGGTCGGCGCCCTGCTCCTCGTACACCGCGAAGGCCTCGGCGTAGAAGGGGCGGGCGATCCGGTTGACGATGAAGCCCGGGGTGTCGGCGCAGCGGACCGGCGTCTTCCCCCAGCCCAGCACGGTGCGGTACGCGCGCTCGGCGGCGGCCGGGTCGGTCGCGAACCCGCTGACCACCTCGACGAGCGGCAGCAGCGGGGCCGGGTTGAAGAAGTGCAGGCCGAGGAAGCGGCCGGGGTGCGCGAGACCGGCGGCGAGCTCGGTGACGGAGAGGGAGGAGGTGTTGGTGGCCAGCAGGGCGTCCGGCGAAACCACCTCTTCGAGGGTTTCGAAGAGCGCGCGCTTGATGGTGGCGTCCTCGACGACGGCCTCGATGACGAGCGCGGCATCCGCGAGGTCGGCGAGGGCGGAAGCCGCCTCGATCCGGCCGATCGCGTCCTCGGCGTCGGCGCGATCGAGGCGGCCCTTCGCGGCCATGCGGTCGACGCGGTCCTGGACGATCCCGACGCCGCCGGCGGCGAGGCTGGCGTTGATGTCGTAGATCAGCACCCGGTGACCTGCGAGGAGGGCGACCTGGGCGATGCCCTGCCCCATGGTGCCGGCGCCGACGACCGCCACAGTGAGGGACCGCTCGATTGCTGTCATGTCCTGATCCTCCCGCACCGGGTTATCCACAGGCCCGCCGGGCCCTCTTGTCCCGACCGATCGTTCGGTTACTCTAACTCCAGTCTGCTCTTCTTCACCCGCCCCTGCCTGATCTCAGTCTGCGAACCAGCCTGATCTTGCCCGGCTCAACGAGGAGTTGGTCCCTGATGGCCGCCGAGCTCACCGTCCCCCTGCTGTCCGACAAGCACCGGTCCACCCTGGACCAGGCCCTGGCGGCCATCCGCAGCCGCGCCTACTGGTCCCCGCATCCGGAGCACCCCAAGGCCTACGGCGAGACCGCCCCGGCCGACGGGCTGGCCGCCTTCGAGGCCGTCCGCGGCACCCGGTTCGACCTGGACCAGCCCGGAACCGACGGCTGGACCGGCGCGGAGGTCTCCCCGTACGGCCCCGAGCTGGGCGTCGAGTACCCGCACGCCGACCCGGACGTGCTGCTGCCCGCGATGAAGGCCGGCATGGGCGCCTGGCGCGACGCCGGACCCGAGGCCCGCGCCCTGGTCTGCATCGAGATCCTGGCCCGGATCGGCGCGCGGACGCACGAGTTCGCGCACGCGGTCATGCACACCAGCGGCCAGGCCTTCATGATGGCGTTCCAGGCCGGCGGCCCGCACGCGCAGGACCGCGGCCTGGAGGCGGTGGCGTACGCGTACGAGGAGCAGACCCGCGTCCCCGGCCAGGCCGACTGGTCGAAGCCGCAGGGCAAGAAGGACCCGCTGGATCTCGGCAAGACCTTCACCGCCGTCCCGCGCGGCATCTCGCTCATGATCGGCTGCAACACCTTCCCGACCTGGAACGGCTACCCGGGCCTGTTCGCCTCCCTGGCCACGGGCAACGCGGTGCTGGTCAAGCCGCACCCGCGCGCCGTGCTCCCGCTGGCGCTGACCGTGAAGGTCGCCCGCGAGGTCCTCGCCGAAGCGGGCTTCGACCCGAACCTGGTGGCGCTGGCCGTGGAGCGGCCGGGCGAGGGCATCGCCAAGACCCTGGCCGTCCGCCCCGAGATCAAGCTGATCGACTACACCGGCTCGACCGAGTTCGGCGACTGGCTGGAGACCAACGCCCGCCAGGCCCAGGTCTACACGGAGAAGGCCGGCGTCAACACGGTCCTCGTCGACTCGACCTCGAACTACAAGGGGATGCTCTCCAACCTGGCATTCTCGCTGTCCCTGTACAGCGGCCAGATGTGCACCACCCCGCAGAACCTGCTGATCCCGCGGGACGGCATCGAGACGGACGCCGGCCCCAAGACGTACGACGAGGTCGTCGCCGACCTCGCGGCCTCGGTCGGCGGCCTGCTGGGCGACGACGCCCGGGCCAACGCACTGCTCGGCGCCCTGGTCAACCCGGACGTCAAGACCCGCCTGGAGGCGGCGGCCGGCCTCGGCGAGGTGGCGCTGGCCTCGCGCGAGGTGGTGAACCCGGAGTTCCCGGACGCGGTGGTCCGCACCCCGGTCATGGTCAAGCTGGACGCGGCCAAGGCCGACCCGGAGGCCCCGTACCTGTCGGAGTGCTTCGGCCCGGTGTCCTTCGCGGTGGCCGTGGACTCCACGGCCGACGCCCTGGACCTCCTGCGCCGCACGGTGCGCGAGAAGGGTGCGATGACGGTCGGCGCCTACACCACGTCGGCGGAGACCGAGCGGGCCATCGAGGAGGTCTGCCTGGAGGAGTCGGCGCAGCTCTCCCTGAACCTGACGGGCGGGGTCTACGTCAACCAGACCGCGGCCTTCTCGGACTTCCACGGCTCGGGCGGCAACCCGGCGGCCAACGCTGCCCTGTGTGACGGCGCCTTCGTCTCGAACCGCTTCCGCGTGGTGGAGGTCCGCCGCCAGGCCTGACGGCGACGGCAGGAGCGGGCCCGGCGTGGCGGCGCCGGGCCCGCTTGACCCTCGACCTGGTGGAGGTCCCAGAGTCGTGGGTGTGGAGAGCGACATGCGCAGCATCGGCGAGATGGGCCGGGACAGCGGGCTGGGGGTGAGCGCCCTGCGGTTCTACGACCGCGCGGGCGTCCTCGTACCGGCGTGGGTGGATCCGGCGACCGGGTACCGCTGGTACGCGCCCGAGCAGTTCGGCGAGGCCCGGCTGCTGGCCCGGCTGCGGCGCTCCGGAATGCCGCTCGCGGACATCCGGCTGGTCCTGGCGGGCTGGGCCGGCGGGGACACCGGCCTGGTGCCCCGGCTGCTCGACGGGCATCTGCGTCGGCTCGAACGCGGGCTGGCCGACGCCCGCGAGGAACTCTCCACGGTACGAGCCCTACTCGGACACAAGGAGACCTCCATGACCACCGCCACCACCGGCACCCGGCTGACCGTGCCGGGCAGCGAGCTCGCGGCCGCCCTGGACGCCGTGCGCCACGCCGCCGGAACCGACCCCGAGCTGCCGGTGCTCGGCGGGATCCACTTCGACATCGAGGGCGACGCCCTGCACGTCGTGGCCACGGACCGCTACCGGATGGCCGTCGCCCGTACGCCCACCGCCGGCCACGGCGGCGGCCGGGTCCGGGTGACCGTGCCCACCCCGCTCGCCGACGCGATGCGCGCCCTGCTGACCGGCGGAGCCCCGGCCCGGCTCACCGTGGACGGGGACAGGGTGGACCTGGAGACCGAGGGCCGCCAGGCCGCCGGGCAGAGCCTCGGCGAGGAGTTCCCCGACTACCGGCGCCTCACCCGGCTGCCCGAGGGCCGCCGCCTCACCCTGGACGTGCCCGCCCTGCGGCAGGCCCTCGGCGAGCAGGAGGGCGAGGTGTGCGTCCTCGTGCTCACGGACACGGTGGCCGTCGGCGACGAAGACGCGGCCGGGGACCGGGTGGGGGTCAATCCCGCCTTCCTGCTGGACGCGCTGGCCACCGGGGACGAACTGCTGCTGGAGTACATCGGGCCCAGGGCCCCGCTCGTCCTGCTGCGCCCCGACGTCGAGGACGCCTTCTCGCTCCTGATGCCGGTCAGTCTCGAGGCATGACCTCCGGCCCGCCCCAGTGGAAGAGGGCCATGGCCACGCTGGTGGCCAGGTTGTAGCTGGAGACCTGCGGACGCATCGGCAGGGAGACCAGGTGGTCGGCCCGTCCGCGCAGCTCGGGCGAGATGCCGTGGCGCTCCGAGCCGAAGGCGAGCAGGGCGTCGTCCGGGAGGGTGAGGGCGCGGATGTCCTCGCCCTCCGGGTCGAGCGCGTACAGCGGCCCGGCGGGCAGGGTGTCGAGGTCCACCCGGTCCACGGTGGTGGCGTAGTGCAGACCGGCTCCGGCGCGGACCACGTTGGGGTGCCAGGGGTCGAGGTCGCCCCGGGTGACGACGCCGGTGGCGCCGAAGCCCGCGGCGAGCCGGACGACGGCGCCGACGTTGCCGAGGTTGCGGGGGTTGTCGAGCACGACCACGGGCGCGGTCCGCGGCCGCCGGTCGAGCCGGGCCCGCCCCTCGGCCCGGTCGGGCCGCACGGCCAGCGCCGCGACCCCGGTGGGATGCACCCGGTTCACGAGCGTCCGCAGCTCCCCCGCGCTCACGAGCCGGGCCACGTCCGCCGCCACGTCCGGAGCCAGCTCGGCGGCCAGCGCCCGTACGCCGTCGGGATCGTCGGCCACGACCATCCGCACGTCGGCCCCGAACCGCAGCGCGTGCTTCAGCGCGTGGAACCCGTCGAGGAGTACGAGGTCCTCCCGCCCGGCGGCCTCCCGCCACTGCCGTGCGGTCTCGTCGGGGCTCCCGTGCTGCTCAGTCATACCGCCGAGCGTACGGGCCGCGGCCGGCCGCCTCCGCCCCCTGCCCGTCCTCGGCCCCGCGCAGGCCCGGCCCCGCCGGCGCGACGGCCGCGACGGCCGCGGCGGCGTCCGGCGCCGCGTCCGGCGCGGGTACCACCCGGCGCACCCCGCCGGAGGCCCTGGCTCCCAGCCAGACCAGGAACGCCGTCGGCAGGAACACCGCGTCGGCGGCGATCATCGCCAGAGAAAAGAACGGCAGCCCCAGGAGCACCGCGATCCCCGCGTGCTCCAGCATCATCAGCGCCAGCAGCACGTTCTTGATCCGCCGGTTGAACACCGTGAACGGGAACGCGACCTGCACCGCCACCGTCCCGTACGACAGCAGCATCACCATCGTCCCGCTCCCCGCCAGGACCCCGGACAGCCCCGGCCACGGCGAGAAGTAGTCCAGCCCGAGCGGGTAGTACAGCGCGGTGCCGTCCTGCCACCGCGACCCCTGGATCTTGTACCAGCCGGCGGTCGCGTAGATCAGGCAGACCTCCGCCATGATCACCAGCAGCCCCGCGTTGTGCACCAGGTTCGCCAGGACGTCCAGGACGGCCCGTCCCTCGCCCTGCGGCTCGTACCGGTCCACCATCCACCACAGCGCGCACACGACCCACAGCGCCGCGAACGCCGCCAGCCAGCCGTAGCCGAACCGCTCCGTCACCGCCCCGTACGCGAACACCGCGCCCAGCACGCCCCACAGCACCGGCCCGGCCGCCCCCGCCGAAGCCGACCCCCGAAGCCGCGCGCGCCGCGCGTCCAGCGACCACACCCGCGCGCACCGCGTCAGCACCAGGTAGATCGCCATCAGGTGGATGACGTTGTCCCCGCCGTCGCCCATGAACACGCTGCGGTTCTGCAGCGACAGCACCCCGACCATGAACACCACGGACGTCGCCCGCGTCCGCCAGCCCAGCATCAGCAGCAGGCTCGACAGCACCGACACCGCGTAGACGGTCTCGAACCACAGCCCCGAGTCCGACCACATCAGCACCGAGAAGGCGTGGTTCGAGGCGATCAGGCGCTCCGCCAGCCCGAAGCTCCAGGGCCCGTCCGGCCCGTACAGCTCACCGCGGTGCGGGAGTTCCCGCAGCAGGAAGAACAGCCAGGTCGCCGAGAAGCCGATCCGGACGACGGCGCTCTGGTACGGGCCCAGCGCCCGCCCGCTGACCCGGGCGACGGCCCGCCCGGCGGCGGCGCGCGCCCGGGCGGCGGCCCGCGCGGCGGCCGGTGCCCGCCTCACAGCGTCCACCACGGCAGCTCCCGGTAGTACGTCTGGGTGTCGGTCTTCTCGTCGCTCCACGGCGGCGCCGGCACCGCCCGCGTCGCCGAGCGCAGCTGGATCCGTACGATCTCGCCCCGCGCCCCGGTCCCGTCGTCCGCGAGCCGGTTCAGCGCGATCCGGCGCAGGTACTGCTCCGACAGCTCGCCGCGCTCGCCGACCGGCATGTTGTCCTCGTCGTGCGAGCCGGTGAAGAAGTCCCAGGCCCGGCGCAGCTCGTTCTGCCGGGTGTGGCTCGGCAGCAGGCTGTGCCGGATGGCCGCGCCGTCCTCGGCCGACAGGTCCCGCCAGCCGACGGGAACCAGCTCGCCGCCGGGGCCGGAGCGGACCTCGGCCCGTACCTCCACCGCGATGTTCTGCTGCAGCGGGTTGGGGGCGAAGAGCTTCCAGTTCTGCTCGAACTCGGGGTAGATCCAGTCGTCGACCGCCTGCGCGTGGCGCTTGCTCACCGTGTTGGACGGGGCGACGTGCAGGAAGACCAGCGCCAGGTGGGCGCATGCGGCGAGGCCCACGGCGGCCAGGGCGAGGGCCGTGACGACGCGGTACGGGGCGGACAGGCCCGCGATCCCGGGAGCCCGCGGCGTCGTCGCCCGTTCGGCGGGCGGTCCCGCGGACGGCTCGGCGGCGGGCTCGGCGGCCGCTTCGGCGGGGGGCACGGCGGCGGGATCGACCGGCGGATCCGCCGGCGGACGGGCCCCCGGGACCGGGGCGGCCGACGCGGCGGCGACCGGTGGATCGATCGGCGGGACGGCCGGCGGAACAGCTGCTTCCGCGGGCTCGCGCTCGTTCGATTCCATCCCGCCCCGATCATCCGGCGTCCACAGGGTTGACCTCAGAGGTTGACACCCTACGGGCCGCCGACCCACCATTGAAGAGTACGAACCGAACGATCGGTCGGTCGGGCGGTCAACAATCTCTGGCAGGGGGCCGGGATGGTGGCAGTGACCCCGGAAACGGGGCAGGACTCAGGCCTCGAGGCTGACCTCGGGGCACAGCTCGCGGCGGCCTTCGACGCCGCCGTGGCGGCCGAGGAGCGCGTCGAGCCGCGGGACTGGATGCCCGAGGCGTACCGCGCCTCGCTGGTCCGCCAGATGGCCCAGCACGCCCACTCCGAGATCATCGGAATGCAGCCCGAGGCCAACTGGATCACGCGCGCGCCCTCGCTGCGCCGCAAGGCGATCCTCATGGCCAAGGTCCAGGACGAGGCCGGTCACGGCCTCTACCTGTACAGCGCCGCCGAGACCCTGGGCACCAGCCGCGACGAGCTGCTCGACAAGCTGCACTCGGGCAAGCAGAAGTACTCGTCGATCTTCAACTACCCCACCCTGACCTGGGCCGACGTCGGCGCGATCGGCTGGCTCGTGGACGGCGCGGCGATCACCAACCAGGTGCCGATCTGCCGCTGCTCGTACGGGCCGTACGCCCGCGCGATGGTCCGGATCTGCAAGGAGGAGTCCTTCCACCAGCGCCAGGGATTCGAGCTCCTCATGGCCCTGTCCAAGGGCACCGAGGCGCAGCACGCGATGGCGCAGGACGCCGTGGACCGCTGGTGGTGGCCCTCGCTGATGATGTTCGGCCCGCCGGACGACGAATCGGCGCACTCCGCGCAGTCCATGGCCTGGCGGATCAAGCGACATTCCAACGACGAGCTGCGCCAGCGCTTCGTGGACATCGCCGTTCCGCAGGCCGAGGCGCTGGGCCTGACCCTGCCCGACCCGGACCTGAAGTGGAACGAGGAGCGCGGGCACCACGACTTCGGCGCGATCGACTGGGCCGAGTTCTGGGACGTGCTCAAGGGCAACGGCCCGTGCAACGAGCAGCGGATCGGCCAGCGGCGCCGGGCCCACGAGGAAGGCGCCTGGGTCCGCGAGGCGGCCGCGGCGTACGCGGAGAAGCACAGCGCACACCACGCCGTACAGAGCACGGCGACGAACGAGGAGGCAGGGGTATGACGCAGAACTGGCCACTGTGGGAGGTGTTCGTGCGCTCGCGCCGCGGTCTTTCGCACACGCACGCGGGCAGCCTGCACGCACCCGACGCGGAAATGGCCCTGCGCAACGCCCGCGACCTCTACACCCGGCGCAACGAGGGCATTTCGATCTGGGTGGTGCCCTCCACCGAGATCACCGCGTCCTCGCCGGACGAGCGGGACCCGTTCTTCGCCCCCTCGGCCGACAAGCCGTACCGGCACCCGACCTTCTACGAGATCCCCGAGGGGGTGCACCACCTGTGAGCAGCATCGATGCCACTTCTCCCGACGTCACGGCGTCGGCTGCCCTCGCGCTCGGGGACGACGCGCTGATCCTCTCCCACCGCCTCGGCGAGTGGGCGGGGCACGCCCCCGTCCTGGAGGAGGAGGTCGCCCTCGCGAACATCGCGCTCGACCTGCTCGGCCAGGCCCGCGTCCTGCTGTCCATGGCCGGCGACGAGGACGAGATGGCCTTCCTGCGCGAGGAGCGGTCCTTCCGCAACCTCCAGCTGGTCGAGCAGCCGAACGGGGACTTCGCGCACACCATCGCCCGCCAGCTCTACTTCTCCTTCCACCAGCACGAGCTCTACGCGGAACTCGCTGCCGGCGACGGCCCGTTCGCCCCGCTCGCGGCCAAGGCCGTCAAGGAGACCGCGTACCACCGCGACCACGCCGAGCAGTGGACCCTGCGGCTCGGCGACGGCACGCAGGAGAGCCGCGCCCGCATGCGGGCCGCCCTCGACGCGCTGTGGAAGTACACCGGCGAGATGTTCCAGCCGGTCGACGGAGTCGACGGCGTGGACTGGGCCGCCCTGGAGGGCCGCTGGCTGGCCGCCGTGGGCGGCGTACTGGAGCGGGCCGGGCTCGCGCTCCCCGAAGGCCCGCGCTCCGGCGCCTGGGCCGCCGGGGCGGGCCGCGAGGGCCTGCACACCGAGTCCTTCGGCCGGCTGCTCGCCGAGATGCAGCACCTGCACCGCAGCCATCCGGGGGCGTCATGGTGACGGACCGGCCGCGCACCGCGGCCCCCGAGGCCGGGACCGGGGCGCCCGCGGCCCCCGAGGCCACGAGCCGCCTGGAGGCGGAGCTGGCCGAGCTCGCCGGCTCCGTCCCCGACCCCGAGCTGCCCGTCCTCAGCCTCGCCGAGCTGGGCGTGATGCGCGGAGTGCGGATGTACGAGGACGGCCACGTCGAGGTCACCCTGACCCCGACCTACACCGGCTGCCCCGCCATCGAGGCCATGTCCGCCGACATCGAGCGCGTCCTGACCGGCCACGGCATCCCGGACGTGCGGGTGCGCACCGTCCTGGCCCCGGCCTGGTCCACCGACGACATCAGCGCCGAGGGGCGGCGCAAGCTCGCCGAGTTCGGCATCGCCCCGCCCCGCCCGCACGCGGCCGGCGGGCCGGTTCCGGTCACCCTCTCGGTCCGCTGCCCGAACTGCGGATCGACCGACACCGAGCTGCTCAGCCGGTTCTCCTCCACCGCATGCAAGGCGCTGCGCCGCTGCACCGCCTGCCGTGAACCGTTCGACCACTTCAAGGAGCTGTAGATGGCCGCGTCCACGCCGTCGCCCACGTCGGGCTCCGGGCGCCCCGCCCGCCACGGCGCCTTCCACCCGCTGACGGTGGCGGCGGTCGACCGGCTCACCGACGACTCCGTGGCGCTGACCCTGCGCGTCCCCGAGGAGCTGCGCGGCGAGTACCTGCACGCCCCCGGCCAGCACCTCACCCTGCGCCGCCGCACCTCCGAGGGCACGGAGGTCCGCCGTACGTACTCGATCTGCTCGCCCGCCCCGGACCCCGCGGGCCCGGGCCCGGCGGCGCTGCGGGTGGGCGTGCGGCTGGTGGAGGGCGGCGAGTTCTCCACGTTCGCCCACAAGGAGATCGCCGCCGGCGACGTGCTGGACGTGATGGTCCCGGCCGGACGGTTCGTCCTGGAGCCGGCCGCCGCCCCGGCCGGCGGACACTACGCGGCGATCGTCGGCGGCAGCGGGATCACCCCGGTGCTGTCGATCGCCGGCTCGCTGCTGGCGGCGCGGCCCGACGCCCGGTTCTGCCTGGTCCGCAGCGACCGTACGGCCGCGTCGACGATGTTCCTGGACGAGGTCGCCGACCTCAAGGACCGCTTCCCCGACCGCTTCCAGCTGGTGACCGTCCTCTCCCGCGAGGAGCAGGAGGCGGGGCTGCCGTCCGGCCGCCTCGACGAGGAGCGGCTGAAGGCGCTGCTGCCCGCGCTGCTGCCGGTCGCGGAGGTGACGGGCTGGTTCCTGTGCGGCCCGTACGGGCTGGTCATGGGCGCGGAGCGGGCCCTGGGCGCGCTCGGCGTGGTCCGGACCCGGATCCACGAGGAGATCTTCCACGTCGAGGACACGGCCGCACCGGCCCCCGCCGCGGCCCCGTCGCACGTACGGGTCACGGCCCGCCTCGACGGCCGCTCGGGGACCTGGCCGGTCCAGGACGGCGAGTCCCTGCTGGACGCCGTGCTGCGCAACCGCGCGGACGCCCCGTACGCCTGCAAGGGCGGGGTCTGCGGCACCTGCCGGGCGTTCCTGGTCACGGGCGAGGTCCGGATGGAGCGGAACTTCGCGCTGGAGTCGGAGGAGACGGAGGCCGGATTCGTGCTGGCCTGCCAGTCGCACGCGGTGACCGAGGAAGTGGAGATCGACTTCGACCGCTGAGGCAGTCGCCCTCCCGCGCTGTCCATTTCCCTCGTCCTGCTCTATCTTGACGCACCGTCAGGTCCGGAGCGGGCCTGACCGGGAACCGGTGCGCGCGGGAGGACAGGCAGTGGACTTCACCTTCACCGAGGAGCAGCAGGCCGCCGTCGAGGCGGCGAAGGCCGTCTTCGCGGACGTCGCCCCGGACGGCGTGCCCAGCCCCGCTCTGACCCCGGGAGCCGTCGCCGAGGACTTCGACCGGCCGCTGTGGGCCAAGCTCGCCGCGTCCGACCTGCTGAGCCTGGTCCTCGCGGAGGAACACGGCGGCGCCGGCCTCGACGCGATCGCCCTGTGCCTGGTGCTGCGCGAGGCGGCGAAGGTGCTGGCCCGGGTTCCGCTGCTGGAGCACTGCGCCACCGCCATGGCCGTCCAGGCCCACGGCAGCCCCGAACTGGCCGCCGCCCTGCTGCCCGGCGCGGGGCGCGGAACGCTCGTCCTCACCGCTGCCGCGCACGGCCGCAGCGGCCACGATCCCGCCGAACTCGCCGTCACCGCCCGCCGCGAGGGCACGCGGTGGACCCTCGACGGAGTGCAGACGGCCGTCCCGTGGGCGCACGGCGCCGACTGGATCGCCGTACCGGCCCACACCGGCGAGGGGGAGGCCGTCCTGGCGCTCGTCCCGCGCACCGCCGAGGGGCTCACCCTGGCCGACCAGGTCTCCACCAGCGGGGAAAGGCTCGCCGAACTCGCCCTGGACGGGGTACGGGTGCCCGCGAGCCACCTCATCGAGACCCCGGGCGTCTGGGAGCGACTGCGCCAGCTCCTCGCCACCGGAACCTGCGCCCTGGCGCTCGGCCTCGGCGAGAACGTCCTCACCATGACCAGCCAGTACACCGGCAAGCGGGAGCAGTTCGGCTTCCCGGTGGCCACCTTCCAGGCCGTCGCCGTCCAGGCCGCCGACCGCTACATCGACCTGCGTGCCATGGAGGTCACCCTCTGGCAGGCCGCCTGGCGGCTCGACGCGGCGACCGGCGGAGCCGGCGGTCCGCTGCCCAGCGCGGGGGACGTCGCCGTCGCCAAGATCTGGGCCTCCGAGGGGGTACGCCGGGTCGTGCAGACCGCGCAGCACCTGCACGGCGGCTTCGGCGCCGACACCGACTACGCCCTGCACCGCTACCACGCGTGGGCCAAGCAGCTCGAGCTCCAGCTGGGCCCGGCCGCGGCCCACGAGGAGGCGCTGGGCGACCTGCTGGCCGCCCACGCCCTCGCCTGACGTACGGAACTAGAGCACGAAGGCCGGGTTCCCGTTGTCGGTCACCATCGGGCGCCCGGCACCGTCCCAGGCCTGCATGCCGCCGTCGATGTTCACGGCGTCGATGCCCTGGCGCACCAGGTACTGGGTGACCTGGGCGGAGCGCCCGCCGACCCGGCACATCACGTGTACCCGGCGGCCGTCCTCGACGGCTTCCGTCACCTCACCGAAGCGGGCCACGAAGTCGCTCATCGGAATGTGCAGGGCACCTTCCACGTGTCCGGCAGCCCATTCGTCGTCCTCGCGGACGTCGAGGACAAAACCTTCGGAGGGCACCGCGGCGGCGTCCACCGAGGGAAGCGGTCCGAAGTTCATACGTCGCCTTCTCTCATCGCAGATCTGTTTCCCAAACCTATCCAACGAGCGCGGCGAGCTCCGCCTCACGCTTCGCGACATCCGCGAGCAGCTGCTCGGCGATCTCCTCCAGCAGCCGGTCCGGGTCCTCCGGAGCCATGCGCAGCATCGATCCGATCGCGCTGTCCTCCAGCTCGCGCGCCACCGTCGACAGCAGCTCCTTGCGCCGCGCCAGCCATTCCAGCCGGGCGTAGAGCTCCTCGCTCTCGTTGAGCTGCCGTACGGCATCCGGAACGGGACCCGCCGCCCACTCCTCGGCCAGCTCGCGCAGCAGCTGCTCCTCGCCCCGCCCGTACGCCGCGTTGACCCGCGCGATGAAGGCGTCGCGGCGTTCCCGCTCGGCTTCGTCCCGGGCGAGGTCCGGGTGCGCCTGGCGGACCAGCTCGCGGTAGATGCGGCGTACCTCCTCCGTCGGCCGCACCCGCTGCGGGGGCCGCACCGGACGGTCGGTGAGCATCGCGGACGCGTCGTCGGAGATGCCCTCCGAGTCCATCCAGTCGTGGAACAGCTCGTCCACACCGGGCATCGGCATCACCAGCGAGCGGGCGTCCCGGGCCCGTCGCAGATCCTCGGGATCACCGCTGCGCTCCGCCTTCGCTTCGGCGATCAGCGCATCCAGCTCGTCGAGCCGCGAGTACATCGGGCCGAGCTTCTGGTGGTGGAGCCGGGAGAAGTTCTCCACCTCCACCCGGAAGGTCTCCACCGCGATCTCGAACTCGATCAGCGCCTGCTCGGCGGCCCGGACGGCCCGCTCCAGGCGCGCCTCGGGTCGCTCGTCGCCCGTCTCTTCGTTCTGCTGCTCGCTCACCCGGCCAGCCTAAGGCCGGTCGGCCCGGGTCGATGTTTCACGTGAAACATCGACCCGCGAACGTGACCCGCTCAGACCCCGGCCTCCGCCTCGATCCGCCCGGACTTCACCGCGGCGACCAGGTCCGCGTGGTCCGCCTCACTCCGGTCCGCGTAGGCCACGGCGAAGGTGGCCATCGCCTCGTCCAGCTCGTCGTTCTTGCCGCAGTACCCGGCCAGCAGCCGAGGATCGGCGCTGTGCGCGTGCGCCCGGGCCAGCAGGGCGCCGGTCATCCGGCCGTAGTCGTCGATCTGTTCCGGAGCCAGTGCCGCCGGGTCCACGCTGCCCTTGCGGTTGCGGAACTGCCGCACCTGGTACGGCCGCCCCTCCACAGTGGTCCAGCCCAGCAGGATGTCCGAGACCACCTGCATCCGCTTCTGCCCGGCCACCACCCGGCGGCCCTCGTGCTCCTCGGGCGCGCTCTCGAAGCCCAGCGCGGGCAGGTACGGCAGCAGCACCGACGGCCGCGCCTCCTTCACCTGGAGCACGAGCGGCTCGCCCCGGTGGTCCAGCAGCAGCACCACGTACGAGCGGGTGCCGACGCTCCCGGTACCCACCACCCGGAAGGCCACGTCATGGATCGCGTACCGGGCCAGCAGCGGCAGCCGGTCCCCCTGGAGGGTCTCCAGGTACGGGCCCAGCGCGGCCGCGACGGCCGCCGCCTCCCCGTCGCCGACCCGGCGCAGCACCGGCAGCGCGTCCACGAAGCGACGGGCGCCGTCCGCGCCGGCCTCGGTGGACTTGGCGGCGAACCGCGCCGAGGTGTTGTTGCGGGCCTTCTCCGAGACCCGCTCCAGGGTGCCCAGCAGGTCGCGGGCGTCGGTGTGCGAGACGAGCTCCTCGTCCGCGATGGCGTTCCAGGCGTCCAGCGCCGGCAGCTTGGCCAGCAGCCGCATGGTCCGGCGGTACGCGCCGACGGTGTCGTGCGCGGCGGCCCGGCAGGTGTCCTCGTCCGCGCCGGCCACCCGTCCGGCCAGGACCAGCGAGGTCGCGAGCCGCTTCAGGTCCCACTCCCACGGGCCGAACACGGTCTCGTCGAAGTCGTTCAGGTCGATGACGAGCCGGCCCCGGGCGTCCCCGTACAGGCCGAAGTTGGCGGCGTGGGCGTCACCGCAGATCTGCGCGCCGACACCGGTCACCGGGCCGCCGGACAGGTCGTGCGCCATCAGACCGGCCGCCCCGCGCAGGAACGCGAAGGGGTTCGCGGCCATCCGGCCGACCCGGATCGGCGCCAGCTCGGGGACCCGGCCGACGTTGGACTCCTCCACCGCCCGCACCGCGTCCGGCCGCCCGGCCGGGGCCTCGAAGTGCGCGTGCGCCGAGCGCGGCACCCGCAGGCGCAGGGCCTTGCCCGCCTCCTTGGGCGAGCCGGCGACGACCCGCGCCGCGAACCCGCCGACGGCCGGTATTCGCCCACCGGACGGCGCTCCCGCCGCCCTGGAAACCGTCCGGCTTCTCGCCCCGTCCGGCTCCGCAACCCGCTGCTCCGGTACCGCCACCATCCGTGCCGCCCCCGCCCGTACCCGTCGTGCTTTTCGGCCTGACCCCATGCATTCGCCCGGCCGGACAACATCAAGTTGGCCTGACCGTATCTACAGCCCGGCGTCCCTGGCCAGCAGGGCGGCCTGAACCCGGTTCTCACAGCCCAGCTTCGAGAGGATCCGGCTCACGTACGTCTTAACCGTCGCCTCGCTCATGTGCAGCCGGCGGCCCGCGTCCGCGTTCGACAGTCCCTCGCCCAGCAGTGCCAGCACCCCGCGCTCCCGCTCGCTCAGCTCCGCCACCCGCCGCCGGGCCGCCTCGCCGCGCGCCGCGCCCTGGCCCGAAGCCAGCTGGTCGACCACGTGCCGGGTCGCGCCCGGCGAGAGGTACGCGTCCCCCGCCGCGGCCGCCCGGACCGCGCCGATCAGCTCGCCCGGCGCCGTGTCCTTCAGCAGGAACCCCGCGCCGCCCGAGCCCAGCGCCCGCAGCACGTTCTCCTTCTCCCCGAACGTGGTCAGGACCAGCGCCCGGACCTCCGGCGCCGCCCGCCCCAGCTCGCCGAGTGCGGCGAGCCCGTCCATCACCGGCATCTGGATGTCGAGCAGCATCACGTCCGGCGTGTGCGCGAGGGCCAGGTCCACGGCCTCTCGGCCGTTCGCCGCCTCGGCGACGACCTCGATGTCCGCGGCCGAGGTCAGGATCATCCTGATCCCCGCCCGGATCAGCGGCTCGTCGTCAGCGATCACCACGCGGATCACCTTGGCTGTCACCCGTGCTCCTACTGCTCGGACTCGTACGCCTGCTTGTCGACGAGCTTGCCGTCCTTGAAGCAGAACCGGAAAACAGTATTGGTGGTCAGCCCCGAGTCGTCCGTCGACAGCAGTGCCAGACAGTCCGTACCCGCGGGCCGCTCGGGGCCCTTGCGGTCCAGGCCGTCGGTCATGAAGCTGTTGCCGTCGGGCAGCTGCTTGCGGACCGCCTCCTCCGACTCGCCCACCCGGACCTTGTCGTAGTCGGCCTGGCTGATCATCGCGCTGCCCGCCGAGCCCACGAGCAGCACCATCCCGGCCCCGATCACGATCACCAGCAGCACCACCGCCGCGACGGCGATCCCGCAGCCCATCGCGACGCCCCCGGCCCGGCTGCGGCCCCGTACGGCCAGCTCCCGGTCCACGGCGGCCCAGTCCATCGGCGGCGGCGCCACCGCGAACCCCCCGGCCTGGGCCAGGGCCTGCGCCTGCTGCCCGAAGTCGTCGGCGATGTCCTCCACTCCGGCCGGCTCGGCCCCGTACGGGAGCACGCCGGCCACCCGGAACCCTCCGTCCTCGGTCCCGCTCGCGTGCACCATCCCGCCGACGAGCCGGGCCCGCTCCCGCAGACCGGTGAGCCCCTGCCCGCCCGAGACCGCCGCGCCGACGCCCGGCCCGGCCGCCGGTCCGTTGGCGATCTCCACCACCAGCGAATCGTCCTCGTACCGCAGTTCCACCGTGATCGGCGCCCCCGAGGCGTGCTTGTACGCGTTGGTCAGCGCCTCCTGCACGATCCGGTACGCCGCGTGGTCACAGGCCGCGACCAGCGGCCTCGGCCGCCCCGACACGGCCATCCGCACGTCGGTCCCCGCGCTCCGCGCCGCCTCCACGATCCCGGCGATCCCGGCCACCCCGCGCGCCGCGGGCTGCGCCTCCTCGGCCGGGGCCGGAGCCTCGACGCCGTCCCGCAGGATCCCGACGACCTCGCGCAGCTCGTGCATCGCCGCGACCGAGGCCTGCCGCAGGACGCCCACCGCCTCGCGCTGGCGGTCGGTGAGCTGCGGGTCCACCTCCAGGGCGCCGGTGTGCACCGCGATCAGCGCCAGCTGGTGCCCCAGGCTGTCGTGCATGTCCTGGGCGATCCGCTGGCGCTCCCGCAGCCGCGCCTGCCCGGCGACCATCACGCGCTCCCGCAGCAGCTGCCCGTTGCGCTCCTGGAGCGCCTGGAGCAGGGTGCGGCGCTGCGACCAGTAGCGGCTGGCCAGACCCGGCATGACCGTCATGGCGAGGAACATCAGGGTGGAGAACACGATCACGAGTACGGGCCGTTGGTCGGACCACGCCTGCAGCACGCCGAAGGAGACGGCGGCGAGGAAGGCCACGGTGAACGCGGTCAGCGCCCGGCCCACCCCGACGATCCGGCGCCCCGCCGACCAGCCCAGCAGGATGGTGATCAGGAACGAGCCGGGCAGGAACGGGGAGACAGCCGACGCGACGATCAGCGTCGCCGCCGGCAGCCGGCGCCGCCCCAACGTGAGCAGCACCACAGCCGCGGCGCTGGCCGCCATCCGCTGCACGCCGCCGTTGTCGAGCTCTTCGACCCCCAGCCCGAGCAGCGCGATCACCCCGGCGAGCACCAGGTCGCCCGCCAGCATCCGCGGGGTCCACGGCTCGGGCCCCTTCAGCCAGTCCCAGCCCGCTCGCATCCTCGCCGTCGCATCCACGCGCCCGACCCTAGACACCGCCGCCCCCGCGGGACCGCCCTCTTTCGTCGTGCCCTCCGCGACGAAAGTCGTCCGGCGGACACCGGGTAGCCCCAACTCCCCGCGTACTGCCCGGGATCGCCGCGCACGCGATCAACACCCCACGGGGGGACGGGAAATGCGAAACGGCCGCCACCGCTTTCGCGATGACGACCGTTTCGTCGATGTGGGCGAGGGGGGATTTGAACCCCCACGTCCCGAAGGACACTGGCACCTGAAGCCAGCGCGTCTGCCGTTCCGCCACTCGCCCGAGCAGCTCTCCAGTGGATCTTCCCTTTCGGGCCGTTCCCCTGGCGACGTCGAAACATTAGCACGTCGGACGGGGTGGATTCACATCGCTTTCCCGGCACCTCCGAGCCCGGGTCCGATTGCCCCTCCCGCACCGCGCTCCCGGTGCGGGACACTGTCCCCTGAGCGCCCCTACGATCCCTTGTGAGTACCAACACTCATGCGCATGGGACCCAGGGGGAACCAGCCGAATCCGCCACGCGTGGATACGATCAGTAAGCAGTACAGGGCGACAACGACGGAGGAGGTGCCCCATGGGAGTCCTGAAGCGGTTCGAGCAGCGACTCGAAGGTCTGGTGAACGGCACCTTCGCCAAGGTGTTCAAGTCCGAGGTCCAGCCCGTCGAGATCGCCGGCGCCCTCCAGCGCGAGTGCGACAACAACGCGACGATCTGGAACCGGGAGCGGACGGTCGTCCCGAACGACTTCATCGTCGAGCTCAGCACCGGCGACTACGAGCGCCTGAGCCCCTACTCCGGGCAGCTCGGCGACGAGCTCGCGGGCCTCGTCCGCGACTACGCCAAGCAGCAGCGCTACAGCTTCATGGGCCCGATCAAGGTCCACCTGGAGAAGGCCGACGACCTCGACACCGGTCTCTACCGGGTCCGCAGCCGCACGCTCGCCTCCAGCACCTCCCAGGCGCCGCCGCAGGCAGCCCCCCAGAACCAGCCGGGCGGCTACGGCTACCCGCCGGTCTCCGCACCGCCGATGCCGGCCGGACCGCCCCCGGGCGCCGCCGCGCGCCGGCCGGGCGCCGCCGGACCGGCCCCCGTACCCGCCGGAGGCGCCACCCGGCGCCACTGGATCGAGATCAACGGCACACGCCACCAGATCTCGCGCCCCACGCTCGTACTCGGCCGAAGCACCGAAGCCGACGTGCGGATCGACGACCCCGGCGTCTCGCGCCGGCACTGTGAGATCCGGACCGGAACGCCCTCGACGATCCAGGATCTCGGGTCCACCAACGGCATCGTGGTGGACGGGCAGCACACCACCCGCGCTACGCTCCGCGACGGCTCGCGGATCGTCGTGGGCAGCACCACCATCATTTACCGGCAAGCCGAAGGGTGAAGCGGGGGCAATGTCAGAGCTGACCCTGACGGTCATGCGGTTGGGTTTCCTGGCCGTTCTGTGGCTGTTCGTCATCGTGGCCGTCCAGGTCATCCGCAGCGACCTCTTCGGTACGCGCGTCACGCAGCGCGGCTCACGCCGCGGCGGGAACGCGTCCGGAGCGCCGGCGCAAGGCGGCCGCCAGGCCGCGGCGCCGCCACAGCAGCGCCAGCGCCGCGGAGCGCCGACCAAACTCGTCGTCTCCGAGGGCACCCTCACGGGCACCACGGTCGCCCTCGCGGGGCAGACGATCACGCTCGGCCGGGCACATGACTCAACGATCGTGCTGGACGACGACTACGCGTCCAGCCGCCATGCCAGGATCTACCCCGACCGTGACGGCCAGTGGATCGTCGAGGATCTCGGGTCCACCAACGGCACGTATCTCGACCGGACCCGGCTGACCACCCCGACGCCCATTCCGCCGGGCGCCCCGATCCGCATCGGCAAGACCGTCATCGAGCTGCGGAAGTAGTACGAGAATGAGCGAGCGGAGCGAGCGAGCCGCGGCAGTCCGGACCACCCAGGACACGGACCCGAGCGCGCTCCCGACCGGAGGGTGGGCAGTGTGGCTCGAGACCGGTTGTACCCGGAGGAATCGACTGGGCAGGTGCGCATGAGTCTGTCCCTGCGGTTCGCCGCCGGATCCCACAAGGGCATGATCCGCGAGGGCAACGAGGACTCCGGCTATGCCGGTCCCCGTCTCCTCGCGGTCGCCGACGGAATGGGCGGCCAGGCCGCCGGCGAGGTCGCCAGCTCCGAGGTGATCTCCTCCCTCGTGCAGCTCGACGACGACGTCCCGGGCTCCGACATCCTCACGTCGCTCGCCACCGCCGTGCAGCGCGCGAACGACCAGCTGCGCGTCATGGTCGAGGAGGACGCCCAGCTCGAGGGCATGGGCACCACCCTGACCGCGCTCCTGTGGACCGGCCAGCGCCTCGGTCTCGTCCACGTCGGCGACTCCCGCGCCTACCTGCTCCGCGACGGCGTCCTCACGCAGATCACCCAGGACCACACCTGGGTGCAGCGCCTCGTCGACGAGGGCCGCATCACCGAAGAGGAAGCCACCACCCACCCGCAGCGCTCCCTCCTCATGCGGGCGCTCGGCAGCGGTGACACCGTCGAGCCCGACCTCTCCATCCGGGAGGTCCGCACCGGCGACCGCTACCTCATCTGCTCCGACGGGCTGTCCGGCGTCGTCTCCCACCAGACCCTGGAAGAGACCCTCGCCGACTACCACGGCCCCCACGAGACCGTGCAGGCCCTGATCCAGCTCGCCCTGCGCGGCGGCGGACCGGACAACATCACCTGCATCGTCGCGGACGTCCTCGACACCGACAGCGGCGACACCCTCGCCGCCCAGCTGAACGACACCCCGGTCGTCGTCGGCGCGGTCGCCGAGAACCAGCACCAGCTCTTCGACGGCAACGCCATGCAGACCCCGGCGGGCCGCGCCTCCGGCCTGGGCCGCCAGGCCCCCCCGCCGGGCGCCTTCGGGCCCCCCGGAAGCGGCGAGGCCCCCGGCTACGGATACCCCGACCAGAGCCAGGGCGGCGGCGGCACGTACGGCAGCTTCGGCGAACCCGACCCGTACGAGGACGACTCGCGCTACGAGGACACGTACGACCGCCCCCGCCGGCGCCGCAGCAAAGGGCGCAAGTGGACCACCCGCACCCTGATCCTGCTGATCGTCGCCGGTGTGGCCGGAGGCGGTCTCTACGCCGCCCACCGCTGGACCCAGACGCAGTACTACATCGGCGTCAAGGGCGAGCACGTGGCGCTCTTCCGCGGCATCAGCCAGAACCTCGGGCCGCTGGAGCTCTCCAAGGTGGAGACCGACCGCACCGACATCGAACTGAAGTACCTGCCGCCCTTCAAGCGGAAGCTGGTCGAGGCCACCATCACCGAGACCAGCCTCGACGGCGCCCGTCAGAAGATCGACGAACTCGGCGTCCAGGTCACCGCGTGCAAGAAGGACGAGGAGCGCCGCGCCGCGGAAGCGCAGAACCCACCGGCACCCGGCCCCAGCCTGTCTCCCACGGAGCAGTCGCTGGTCGGCCTCTGCGGCAAGCAGTAGTACACACCCGCGGGCACAGGGGGCCTGCCACACCATGAGCGTTGTCACCAACACGACCACCATCGGCGCCATCGAGCTGCCGAGCCGGCGGAACACCGAGCTCCTGCTGCTCGCGTTCGCCGTGGTCATCCCGATCTTCGCCTACGCCAACGTGGGCCTGTCGATCCACGGCAAGCTGCCGCCGGGCATGATCGCGTACGGGGGCGGCCTGGCCGTCCTCGCCGGCATCGCCCACCTCGTGGTGCGCCGCTACGCGAAGTACGCGGACCCGCTGCTGCTGCCGATCGGCACGCTGCTCAACGGGCTCGGCTGCGTCCTGATCTGGCGGCTCGACCAGTCGGAGCGGCTGCAGAACCTGGCCAAGCGCCAGTTCGGCCAGTTCTCCGAGTCGGCCCCCCGGCAGATGATGTACACGGCGCTCGCCATCGCCCTGTTCGCCGCCGTGCTGCTGCTCCTCAAGGACCACCGCACGCTGCAGCGCTTCACGTACATCTCCATGGCCGCCTCGCTGGTGCTGCTGATCCTGCCCGTCATCCCGGGTCTGGGCGCCGACGTCTTCGGCGCGAAGATCTGGATCAGCGTCGCCGGCTTCTCCATCCAGCCCGGTGAGTTCGCGAAGATCGTCATCGCGATCTTCTTCGCCGGCTACCTGATGGTGAAGCGCGACGCCCTCGCACTGGCCAGCCGCCGCTTCATGGGCCTCTACCTGCCGCGCGGCCGCGACCTCGGCCCGATCCTGATGATCTGGGCGATGAGCCTGCTCGTCCTGGTCTTCGAGAACGACCTCGGCACCTCGCTGCTCTTCTTCGGCATGTTCGTGATCATGCTGTACGTGGCCACCGAGCGCACCAGCTGGATCGTCATCGGCCTGGTCATGAGCGTGGCCGGCGCGGCCGTCGTCGGCGCGACCGCCAGCCACGTCAAGGCCCGTGTCACCGCCTGGCTCGACCCCTTCGCCTGCTACAGCAAGTCGGGCGCCTGCGAGCAGGTCGGCCAGTCGATCATGAGCTTCGGCTCCGGCGGGGTCCTCGGCACCGGCTGGGGTCAGGGCAACTCCGACCTCATCGGCTTCGCCGCCAACTCCGACTTCATCTTCTCCACGGTCGGCGAGGAGCTCGGCCTCGCGGGCGTCATGGCCTTCCTCCTGCTCTACGGCCTGATCATCGAGCGCGGTGTGCGCACCGCCCTCGCCGCCCGCGACCCCTTCGGCAAGCTCTTCGCCATCGGTCTCTCCGGCGCCTTCGCCCTGCAGATCTTCGTGGTCGCCGGCGGAGTCATGGGCCTCATCCCCCTGACCGGCATGACCATGCCCTTCCTCGCGTCCGGCGGTTCGTCCGTCCTCGCGAACTGGGCCCTCATCGGGATCCTCATCCGGATCAGCGACACCGCACGCCGCCCCGCCCCGGCACCGGCACCGTCCCCCGACTCCGAGATGACCCAGGTGGTCCGTCCGTCATGAACAAGCCCCTGCGCCGCATCTCGATCTTCTGCGGGCTGCTCGTCCTCGCACTGCTGATCCGGACCAACTGGCTCCAGTACGTCCAGGCCGAGGACCTCAGCACCCGCAAGGAGAACCGCCGGGTCCAGATCGCCCAGTACGCCACCCAGCGCGGCAACATCATCGTCGCGGGCGGCCAGGCCATCACGGGCTCCGCCGCCACCGACGGCAGCGACTACAAGTACAAGCGGGTCTACAACGACGGCGCGCTGTGGGCACCCGTGACCGGGTACGCCTCCCAGGCCTTCGGCTCCACCCAGCTGGAGTCCCTGGAGGACAAGATCCTCACCGGCAACGACGACCGGCTGTTCTTCGACCGCACCATCGGCATGTTCACCGGCGAGAAGAAGGCCGGCGGCAACGTCGTCACCACGCTGCTGCCCGACGCGCAGAAGGCCGCGTACGAGAAGCTCGGCGACAAGACGGGCGCCGTCGCCGCGATCGACCCGCGCACCGGCGCCATCCTCGCGCTGGTCAGCACCCCCTCGTACGACCCCTCCCTCTTCGCCGGCAACTCCAAGACCGACGAGAAGAACTGGGTCGAGCTGAAGGACAGCCCGGAGAAGAAGCTCGTCAACCGCGCCCTGCGCGAGACCTACCCGCCCGGCTCGACCTTCAAGGTCGTCACCGCCGCGGCCGCGCTGGAGCACGGCGTCGTCACCGACATCAACGCGCCGACGGACACCCCCGAGCCGTTCTTCCTGCCGACGACCAAGACCCCGATGGTCAACCACGCCAAGAACTGCGAGAAGGCGACGCTCAACTTCGCGCTCCAGGTCTCCTGCAACTCCGTCTTCGCCAACGTCGCCGACAAGGTGACCAAGGACAAGATGCTGGAGACGGCGCAGAAGTTCGGCTTCAACAACGACAAGATCGACACCCCGGTCCGGGCGTTCGCCAGCGTCTACGACAAGAACATGGACCGTCCGGGCAACTCGCTCTCCGCGATCGGCCAGTTCAACACCGCCGCCACCCCGCTGCAGATGGCTATGGTCGCCGCGGCCGTCGCCAACGACGGCAAGCTGATGAAGCCGTACATGGTCGACCAGCTCACCGCGCCGAACCTCGACGTCATCGAGAAGCACGAGCCGCAGGAGATGAGCCGCCCGCTCTCGCCCGCCAACGCGCAGAAGCTCCAGCAGATGATGGTCAACGTCGTCGAGAACGAGAACGGCACCGGCGGCAAGGCCAAGATCAAGGACGTCACCGTCGGCGGCAAGACCGGCACCGCGCAGCACGGCGAGAAGAACGCCAAGCGCCCTTACGCCTGGTTCATCGCCTACGCCAAGACCGACAAGGGCTCCCCGGTCGCCGTCGCCGTCGTCATCGAGGACAGCGACGCCGACCGCGAGGACATCAGCGGTGGCGGTCTCGCGGCCCCCGTCGCGAAGGCCGTCATGGAAGCCGTGCTCAAGAACCAGAACAAGGGCTGACGGAAGGGACGCAAGGGGCCGACAGCGGCGCGAGAGCCGAACCGGAGTGATCCACATCACTGTTCCCGCCCGGATCCGAGCGTACGGTACCGGTCCGGTATCAGGCTGTGGTCACGAACCGATCACCGACGATCGGCCGGTAGCCTTTGCGCGAACAGCACACCGCCGGACCACACACGGGTGCGGTCGGGACTGACGGAGAGGGCTGCAACGTTATGGAAGAGCCGCGTCGCCTCGGCGGCCGGTACGAGCTGAGCCACGTGCTCGGCCGCGGTGGCATGGCCGAGGTCTACCTCGCCCACGACACCCGGCTCGGCCGTACCGTCGCCGTCAAGACCCTGCGCGCCGACCTCGCCCGCGACCCGTCCTTCCAGGCCCGGTTCCGTCGCGAGGCCCAGTCGGCCGCGTCGCTCAACCACCCGGCGATCGTCGCGGTCTACGACACCGGCGAGGACTACGTCGACAACATCTCCATCCCGTACATCGTGATGGAGTACGTCGACGGCTCAACCCTGCGCGAGCTCCTGCACTCCGGGCGCAAGCTGCTGCCCGAGCGCACCCTGGAAATGACCATCGGCATCCTCCAGGCCCTCGAGTACTCGCACCGCGCCGGCATCGTGCACCGTGACATCAAGCCGGCCAACGTGATGCTCACCCGCACCGGCCAGGTCAAGGTCATGGACTTCGGCATCGCCCGTGCCATGGGCGACTCCGGCATGACCATGACGCAGACCGCAGCCGTCATCGGCACCGCCCAGTACCTCTCCCCCGAGCAGGCCAAGGGCGAGCAGGTCGACGCGCGCTCCGACCTCTACTCCGCGGGCTGCCTGCTGTACGAACTCCTCAGCGTCCGGCCGCCGTTCATCGGTGACTCGCCGGTCGCCGTCGCATACCAGCACGTACGGGAAGAACCGCAGCCGCCGTCGAACTTCGACCCCGAGATCACGCCCGAGATGGACGCGATCGTGTTGAAGGCGCTGGTCAAGGACCCCGACTACCGCTACCAGTCCGCCGACGAGATGCGCGCCGACATCGAGGCCTGCCTCGACGGCCAGCCCGTCGCGGCCGCGGCCGCCATGGGCGCGCCCGGCTACGGCTACCCCGACCAGGGCCACGGGTACGGACACCAGGGCTACGACCAGCCCACCACCGCCCTGCGCGCGGCCGACTCCGGCCAGACCTCCATGCTCCCGCCGATGCCCCCGGGCGACGGCGGATACGGCTACGGGGACCAGGGCCAGGGCGGCTACGACCAGGGCGGCCACGGCCGCCGTCAGCAGAAGAAGAGCAAGGCCTCGACGATCCTGCTGGTCACGGCCGGCATCCTCGTCCTGGTCGGCGCGATCCTCATCGGCCGCTCACTCTTCAGCAACAACGCCGACAACCGGCCCAACGTGCCCAAGCTCATCGGCCAGACCCTCGAACAGGCGCAGAGGACCGGCGACAACGTCGGACTCAAGGTCGAGAAGGAAGCCGACGAGGCCTGCGACAACCAGCCCAAGGGCAACATCTGCTCGCAGAACCCGGAGCCCGACACCAAGGCCGACAAGGGTTCGACGGTCAAGGTCAAGATCTCCTCGGGCGCCCCGAACCTGCCGGTGCCCAACGTCGTCAACCTGAAGTTCGAGGACGCCGAGAAGGCGCTCAAGGACAAGGGCTTCGCCGTCGAGAAGAAGACCCAGGAGTCCGAGCGGCCCGCGGGCACCGTCCTGGACCAGGACCCGAAGAGCGGCCAGGCCCAGAAGGGCTCCACCGTCACGCTGACGGTCGCCAAGGAGCAGGCCAAGTCCGAGATGCCGGACCTCCTCGGGAAGACCCGGGAGCAGGCGATCAAGGCGCTGAACGACGCCAAGCTCAAGCTCGGCAGCCAGACGGAGATCGACTCCCCGGGAGCCGCTCCGAAGACGATCGTCCAGCAGCAGTACCCGGCGGGCGAGCAGCTGGCGGTGGGCACGACGGTCAACGTCCAGATCGCCAAGGCCTCGCAGCAGACCCAGGTCCCGCAGCTGATCGGCAAGACCGTCGCCCAGGCCAAGGCGGAGCTCGCCAGCCGGGGCCTGAGCCTGCAGGTCATCGCGGGCTCGACGGACGACAAGGCGGTCATCGTGCAGACCGATCCCCCGGCGGGCACCCCCGTCGAAGGGGGCCGGGTCATCAACGCCCAGACGCTGGGCGGCCAGCAGAACGGCGGCAACAACGGCGGCAACGACGGCGGGACGCTCTTCGGCGGCCTGACGGGCGGCGGACGGCGCTAGTCGGCAGTCTTTCCCGCAGAGACACGGAAAAGCCCCTGTGGGCGGCCTCAGAGCCGCTCACGGGGGCTTTTCCGTATCAGCCGTCCCGGCCGTCCCGGCCATCCCAGCCGTCCCGGCCGTCCCGGCTCGTCCCGGCCACGCGTCAGCGCAGCTCGGCCGGGAGCGTCCGCTGCGCGTCCACCTTCTCCGTGCGCACCAGCTCGCCCCACACGACGTACCGGAACTTCGACGTGTACACCGGCGTGCAGGTCGTCAGCGTGATGAAGCGGCCCGGCGCCGTCCGCCCCGACTCCTTCGGGACCGCCGAGATCACGTCCACGTTGTACTTCGACGTCTGGCGCAGCTCCGCGAAGACCTTGTACACGTACCAGGTGTCCCGCGTCTCGAAGACGACCGCGTCTCCGTTCTTCACCTTGTCGATGTTGTGGAACTTGGCGCCGTGCCCGTCCCGGTGCGCGGCGAGCGAGAAGTTCCCCGACGCCTCCCACGGCAGGGCCGCCTTCACGGGGTCCGTGTAGTACCCGGCCACGCCGTCGTCGAGGACGTCCGGGGCCGTGCCCTTCTTGACCAGGACCTCGCCGTTCTTCATCGCCGGTACGTGCAGGAAGCCGATGCCGTCCATGGTGTCCAGCGCCCCCGGCGCCGCGGACCCGTTCGCCCCCGGGGCCGTCTGCCACTGCTGGCGGATCTCGTCGCCGCGCGCCTGCGCATGCCGGTCGGCGAGCACGTTCGTCCACCACAGCGAGTACACGACGAACAGGCCGAGGACGAGGCCCACGGTGATCAGGAACTCGCCCAGCAGGCTCAGGAAGCCGGCGAGCACACTGCGGTTCTGGGGCGGCGACGCGGCACGTGACACTGCTTGTTCGTCCTTACGGGGTGGCCAGCGCGGGCGGAGCACCCTGGCTGCGGGGGCGTTCGTCGGTCATCCTGCCCCATACGATCATCCGGTAGGTGCTGGTGAACTCAGGGGTGCAGGTCGTCAGCGTGATGTACCGGCCCGGGGCGGTGAAGCCCGAACCCACCGGCACCGGTTTGATCACCGAGACGTTCGTCGGCGGGGTCTGCGCCAGCGACGAGGTGATCTCGTACGTGTAGTAGGCGTCCCGCGTCTCGACCACGACCGGGTCCCCCGGCACCAGCCGGTTGATGAAGCGGAACGGTTCGCCATGGGTGTTGCGGTGGCCCGCCAGGGCGAAATTGCCCTGCTTGTCGGCCGGCATCGCCGACTTCAGCGCGCCGTCCGCGTAGTGCCCGACCATGCCCTTGTCGAGCACCTTCGGCTTGCTGACGCCCTCGGCCACCGGAACCTTCACGTCCAGCTTCGGGATGTGGAGGATCGCGAAGCCCTCCCCGGGTTCGAACGCCGCGACCTGCGGGGCGGCGGCCCCGCCCGGGCTGCGTTCCCAGTTCTGCCGCAGCGAACCGGCCGCCCCGTCCGCCGTCCGCTCCGCCAGTACGTTCGTGTACCAGAGCTGGTAGGCGACGAACAGCAGCATCACCAGGCCCAGCGTGATGAACAGCTCGCCGGCGAGCCGGCTCGCCACGATCACCGGACCGCCCGACGCGGGCCGCCTGCGCCGACGGCCCCCGCTGCGCCTGCGCGTGCGCCGCGCGGCCTCCTGAGCTGCCCTGCGCCGCGCGGCCCGGCCCTCCGTGGGCGCGGACGGCGCGACCGCGGTCACGCGACGGCCTTGCCCACCACCGGGGCGAGCCCCACCGAGCGCTCGACGGCCCCCGCGTCCCCGCAGCGCACCAGCCAGTTCGCGAGCATCCGGTGGCCCCACTCGGTCAGCACCGACTCGGGGTGGAACTGCACGCCCTCGACGTCGTGCTCCCGGTGCCGCAGCCCCATGATGATCCCGTCCTCGGTGCGCGCGGTGACCTCCAGCACGTCGGGCAGGGTCGCCGGCTCGGCCGCGAGCGAGTGGTAGCGGGTCGCGGTGAACGGCGACGGCAGCCCCTCGAAGACGCCGAGGCCCTCGTGCACCACCGGCGAGGTCTTCCCGTGCAGCAGCTCGGGCGCCCGGTCCACGACGCCGCCGTACGCGACGGCCATGGACTGCATGCCGAGGCACACGCCGAAGACCGGGACGCCGGTGTCGGCGCAGTGGCGGACCATGTCGACGCAGACGCCCGCCTGCTCCGGCGTACCCGGTCCGGGCGACAGCAGCACGCCGTCGAAGCCGTCCTGCGCGTGGGCGAGTTCGACCTCGTCGTTGCGCAGCACCTCGCACTCGGCGCCGAGCTGGTACAGGTACTGGACCAGGTTGAAGACAAAGCTGTCGTAGTTGTCGACAACCAGAATGCGCGCGCTCACGGAGTGGCTCCCGATCCCTCGTCCACCGTTACGTCGTTGAACGGCAGGAGCGGCTCGGCCCACGGGAAGACGTACTGGAAGAGCACGAAGACCACTCCGAGGACCAGTACGAGAGAGATCACCGCGCGAACCCACGCGTTGCCCGGCAGATGCCGCCAGATCCAGCCGTACATGCCGTCTGTTTCCTATCCGTCCACGATCGACCACCGCACCGCGGGGGCGGTACGCGAACAGACTAAAGGCAGCGGCCCGGCCGGGTGGGTCAGCTCGGCAAACCCTCGGGCCGGCCCTGGGCGACCGTGCGGGTCTGCGTCAGCTCCGCCCAGACGACCAGCCGGTGGCTGTGGCCCCACTCCGGATCGCAGGTCGTGAGCGTCAGGTACCGCCCGGGCGCGGTGAAGGGGGACCGGCGCGGCACCGGGTCGACCACCCCGATGTCGGTGGGCACGGTGCGCAGCGGTTCGCTGCGGACGGTGTACGTGTACCAGGCCGTCGCGTCCTTGAGGATCACGGCGTCTCCGGGGCGCAGCTCGGGGAAGTCCTTGAAGGGGTCGCCGTACGTCCTGCGGTGTCCGGCGACCGAGAAGTTCCCCGTGCCGCCGAGGCGGGCGGTGCCCTCGTAGTGGCCGAGGCCCTTCTTCAGCACTTCGGCGGCGGTGCCCTCCAGGACCGGCTTGTTCCAGTCCGGGCCGAAGCGCGGGATGTACATCTCGGCGAAGGCCCGGCCGGACTCGTACCCGGGCGGCCGCTCCTGCGCCGGCTGCCCGGTCTGCGGGGCGGGCGCCGGCTGCGGCGGGGCGGCGGGGACGGGATCGGCGGGGGCGGCGGGCGCGGCGGACGGCGCCGCGGCCCAGCCGTCGCGCAGCCGGGCCATCTCCCCGTCCATGGCCCGGTCGGCCTTGACCCCGGTCCACAGCAGTACGTACGCCACGAACAGCACGATCAGCGTGCCCGCCGTCAGGCACACCTCGCTGAACGTCCGCACCACCAGGCGCAGTACGGCGTCACGGCGTACTGCTCGCGGAGGCGGCGTCCAGCGGCTTCGCATAGTGGAGGTCCACTGTGCCGGAGTAGCCGGGGAGTGTCAGCTCCTTGTGCTCGTCCACTTTCCAGCCCAGCCCGTACGCCGACACGTACAGCTGGTAGTTCTGCAGGGCCGGGGAGGCCGCCAGCGCCTTGCGCAGGGCCGCCGGGTCGCCGACCGCGCTCACCTTGTACGGGGGCGAGTAGACGCGGCCCTGGAGGATCAGCGTGTTGCCGACGCAGCGCACCGCGCTGGTGGAGATCAGCCGCTGGTCCATGACCTGGATGCCCTCGGCGCCGCCCTGCCACAGGGCGTTCACGACGGCCTGGAGGTCCTGCTGGTGGATCACCAGGTCGTTGGGCTGCGGCTCGGGCACGTTCGGGATGCGGGCGGTGGCGTTCGGCGGGGCGTCGTTCAGGGTGACCGTGAGCCCCTTGCCGGACAGCGGCTCGGTGCCCGAGGCGGCCCGCAGCGCGGCCAGCTTGGCGTCCTCCGCCTTGGTGCTGCCGTCGTCGCGGTCGGCGAGGGTGTCCACCCGGCCGCGGACGGCCGCGGTGCTCTGTTCGAGCAGTGCGTTGTTCTGGCTGCGCTCGTGGATGAGGTCCGAGAGCTTCAGGAGCGACGCGTCCGTCCGGATGTTCGTACCCTTGGAGGTGTTGAAACTGGTGACGAAGATGAGACCGGCCAGGGCGAAAACGGCGGCCGTCAGCAGCCGGACCGGTCTGGCCCGGCGACGGGGACCCGCGGAGGAGTCGTCGGAATTGCTCAACGTACCCTTCTCCTTCAACGCCACAGGTCCACTACGCTAACGGACGCCCGGGGCAGGCAAGGTCCCCAGCGCATCGACAGGAGAGCCCCTCGTGCCGAAGTCACGTATCCGCAAGAAGGACGACTACACGCCGCCGCCGGCGAAGCAGGCGCAGCAGATCAGGCTGGGGAGCCGCGGCTGGGTCGCCCCGGTCATGCTGGCGTTCTTCCTGATCGGTCTCGCGTGGATCGTCGTCTTCTACGTGACCGAGACCCAGCTGCCGATCGAGGCGCTGGGCAACTGGAACATCGTGGTCGGATTCGGCTTCATCGCGGCGGGATTCGGCGTCTCCACGCAGTGGAAGTGACCGGCCCCTGATCAGGCGCCGGAAGCACAGGCGCACCAGCTCCGGCAAGCTCTCCCCATGAGTTATCCACAGCGTCATCCACACCTGAGGAAAAGACAGAAGATCTGTGGATAACTCTGTGGAGTGTTGACGCCGGTGTGATCAGGTGAGTTCGGCCGTACGCAGCAGTACCACCGCCGCTGCCAGCAGGAACGCCGCCGCGCAGGTACCCCACTGGATCAGTGTGCGCGTCCTGCCGGCGGCCGGTCCGACCATGCCCAGACCGACCAGCAGGCCGGTCACCAGGCCGCCGATGTGGGCCTGCCAGGACACGGACAGGCTGCCGCCGAAGGGCACGAAGGTCAGCACCAGCATGAGCACGACCATGGTGATCACCGGCCGCATCTCGTAGCGCAGCCGGCGCACCAGCACGACCGTCGCGCCGAGCAGGCCGAAGATCGCGCCGGAAGCTCCGAGGGTCGGGGTGTTCGGCGCCGTCAGCAGATAGACGAGGGCGCTTCCGCCCAGGCCCGACAGCACGTACACGGCGAGGTAGCGGACCCGGCCCAGGGCCGCCTCCAGCGGGCCGCCGATCACCCACAGGGCCAGCATGTTGCCCCCGATGTGCCACCACTCCACATGCAGGAACACCGAGCTCAGCAGCCGGTAGTACTGGCCGGTGGAGACCCCTTCGACGGGGCCGCCGAAGTATTCGACGTACCGCCCGAGCAGCTCCAGCTGCACGACGACCGCCGGCGCCAGCAGACCCACCAGGAACACCGCGGCGTTGATCCCGATGAGGATCTTGGTGATGAGGTGCGGATCGGCGGCGACCACCCCGCCCGCGATGGTGCGCGGCACGCTTGCGGCCGGGGCGTGCCCCGTGCCGGAGCCGTCACGGACGCATTCGGGGCACTGGAAGCCGACCGAGGCGCTGATCATGCACTCGGGGCAGATGGGGCGCTCGCAGCGCGTGCAGCGGATCCCCGTGTCGCGGTCCGGGTGGCGGTAGCAGCCCGGCAGACGGTCGGTGTCCATCGGTCCCCTCGATCAGCGGCGGGGCAGGCGGTGCACCCCGCCGGTCGTCCGGCTGTGGCCCCATCGGTTCCCACGCAAGCAGGACGGACGGGCGGGGCGGAAAGGTTCCCGGTGCGGCTCGGGGGCGGTCAGCGCTTCTCGACGACGACGGACTGGATGATCACGTCGTCGAGGGGGCGCTCGGTGCGCGGGTTCGTCTTCAGGCCCGCGATGTCGTCCACGATCTTCTGGCTGGCCTTGTCGGTGACCTCGCCGAAGATGGTGTGCTTGCGGGTCAGCCAGGCGGTGGGCGCGACGGTGATGAAGAACTGGGACCCGTTGGTGCCCGGCCCGGCGTTGGCCATGGCGAGCAGGTACGGCTTGGTGAAGGCCAGGTCGGGGTGGAACTCGTCGGCGAACTGGTAGCCGGGGCCGCCGGTGCCGTTGCCGAGCGGGTCTCCGCCCTGGATCATGAAGCCGCTGATGACGCGGTGGAAGACGGTGCCGTCGTACAGCGGATCGGTGGTCTTCTGGCCGTCGGTGGGACGGGTCCATTCGCGGGCGCCCGTGGCCAGCTCCACGAAGTTCTTGACCGTCTTCGGAGCGAAGTTCGCCAAGAGCTCGATCTCGATGTCGCCGTGGTTGGTCTTCAGGGTGGCGTAGAGCTTCTCGGCCACGGATCTGCCTTCCATAGTCATCACTGTCGGTTCCAGATCCTCCCACGGAGCGCTGCGCGGCACAGAAATCCTCCACCCGTATGCCCTGTCACGCATGCCGCCCGACGGTATGGCAGGCATGATCCGACAAAGGGTGGAAAGGTGAACTGTGTCCGCCACCGAGGAGGAGGATCCTGTGACCCGCAAGGACAGCGTGCACCTGGCCGCCGAAAGCGCCAGGGAATCGGCGAGGCACGCAGCGGAAGCGGTGGCGCCGTACGCAGCGGCCGCCAGGGAAGCCGCTGCGCACTACGCGGCCGAGGCGAACGAGCGGCTGGCACCGAAGGTCTCGTACGCGACCGCCGAGGCGGCCCGCCAGGCCCGTACGGCGTACGACGAGCATCTGCACCCGAGGATGAGAGCGGCCCGCACGCACGTGCCCCCGAACGTGGACCGGGCGGCGACGATGGCCGTGCACCACACGCGCCGCGCGGCGCGGCAGGCGGCCGAGTACACGCAGCCGAGGCTGGAGAGCGCCCTGGCCGCGGCCCAGCCGGTGGCCGAGGAGGCCGCGTCCCGGTCGACGGCGGCGCTCGCCGCGCTGCGCGGCCAGGTGTCGGCCAAGGAGGTCCAGCGGCTGGTGAAGCGCCACGAGCGGCGGTGCCGGGCCGGCCGGGCGTTCAAGTTCGTCGCGGTGGTCGGCGTACTGGCCGGCGGCGCGTACCTGGCGTGGCGGTGGTGGGACCAGCAGTCGAACCCGGACTGGCTCGTCGAGCCGCCGGCCGCGACCGAGCTCTCGCGCGAGCGCGAGCCGGCCAGCTTCGACGACGAGCTGGCGGCGAAGGAGCGCGAGTCCTCCTCGGGCCCGACGGACGAGTGAGCGGACCCTGACCGCGGGACGGTTCCCGACCGCGGACGGGAAGAGGGCCCGGATCCGGCGGATCCGGGCCCTCTTGCCTGCCCTCGGGTCCTCAGGTCAGGTCCTCGGGCCGTCAGGTCCTCAGGCCGTCAGGTCCTCAGGCCGTCAGGTCCTCACGCCGTCAGTTGGGGAGGGTGAGCACCTGGCCGGGGTGGAGCAGTTCGGGGTTCGAGCCGACGACCCCCCGGTTCATGGCGTAGAGCTCGCGCCAGCGGGCCTCGTTGCCCAGCTCCAGGCGGGCGATCGAGGAGAGCGAGTCGCCGGACCGGACCGTGTAGGTGCGCTTCTCGACCGCCGGCATCGCCATCGGCATCGGCTTCGGCGCCGGAGCCGACGGAACCGCCTTGTGCGCGGCGGACGTGGGCGTCGGGGTGTGCGGCATCGGCTTCGGCCGTGACGCCGCGGCCATGCGCTCGGCGGCGGCCTTGGTGGCCGAGACGGCTTCGGTGTACTTGGCCGCGTAGTCGGCGGACGCGGCCGCCGCGGCCTTCTCCGCGGCCTCGTGCTTCTTCTTGTCGGACTTGAGGAAGTCGAAGAGTCCCATGGTCTGTACGCCTCCGGCGTGGTGTCGCCCCCTGGCTCGGTGCCTTCCCCCACTGTCGGACAGCCGGGGCCGCCCGGCCCTGTGACAGGGCCAACCGGGGGACCCCGGCACGGCCCGCCCCGCCGTCCGCCCGGCTGTTACCGTCGACGGATGCCCGAGCTCGTCTTCCCCTCCCCCCGACTGCACGCCTCCTGGCTCGAAGCCCGTGGGGAATGGGGCCCCGACGCCCACATGGACGGCGCCGGACTCGGCTCCGACGACGACGTGGACAGCCCCGCGGGCTTCGCCTCCTGGACGGAGCGGCTGCGCGGGTACGGGGACCGGACCCGCCCCGTCGAGCAGGGCCGCGTGCACGCCACGTACTGGTGGATCGCCGAGGGGGACACCTATCTGGGCGCCATCGACCTGCGCCACTACCTGAACGGCTTCCTCCTCGACGCCGGCGGCCACATCGGATACGGCATCCGGCCCTCGGCGCGACGGCGCGGACTGGCCGGATGGGCGCTCGGCTCGGTCCTGTACGAGGCCCGGCTCCTGGGCATGGACCGGGTACTCCTGACGTGCGACCCCGGCAACACGGGCTCCGTGCGCACGATCGAGCGGGGCGGCGGCGTCCTGGAAGACGTCCGCGACACCCTCATAGGCCCCAAGCGCCGCTACTGGATCGACCTCTAGCCGGGCCGCCACGGGGCGCACCGCACCACGCAAAGAGGCCATCCGACCTGCGTTTCCGCTGGTCAGATGGCCTCTGATGCTGTGGAGCTTAGGAGATTCGAACTCCTGACATCTGCCTTGCAAAGGCAGCGCTCTACCAACTGAGCTAAAGCCCCGAAAAGATGGACGCGACCGCCTCCCGTGAAGGTGTGGCCGTTCCGCAGAACAGAGTACCGGGTGTACCCCCGCATCTCGCAAAATTATGGGGGCTCCCGCCGCGCGACCACTCTCCGTAAGATGCTCGCGAGGTTCGCACGAGCGAAGTAGGGGAGTAGTAAGAGTGGACGCTGTTCAGCAAGAGGCCACGGCCAGAGCCAGAGAGCTTCAGCGGAGCTGGTACGGGGAGCCCCTGGGCGCTCTCTTCCGCCGGCTCATAGATGACCTCGGCTTGAACCAGGCCCGCCTCGCTGCGGTCCTCGGACTGTCGGCGCCCATGCTGTCCCAGCTGATGAGCGGCCAGCGAGCCAAGATCGGGAACCCGGCCGTTGTGCAGCGCGTACAGGCCCTCCAGGACCTCGCGGGCCAGGTGGCGGACGGAAGCGTCAGCGCGGCCGAGGCCACCGACCGGATGGACGAGATCAAGAAGACCCAGGGAGGCTCCGTCCTCAGCAACAGCGGCCAGACCACCACCGGTTCGGGCGCGCCCACCGTCAAGCGCGTCGTCCGCGAGATCCAGTCGCTGCTGCGCTCGGTCTCCGCGGCCGGCGACATCATCGACGCGGCCGACTCCCTCGCCCCCAGCCATCCCGAACTGGCAGAGTTCCTCCGGGTCTACGGCGCGGGCCGCACCGCCGACGCGGTCGCCCATTACGAGTCCCACCAGAACTGACGCGACACCACGCGCACGGGACGCACGCACGGGACGGGGGACGGGCGCAGCGATGGGTGAGATCTTCGCCGGTCGGTACGAACTGATCGATCCGATCGGGCGCGGTGGCGCGGGCGCCGTCTGGCGGGCCTGGGACCACCGGCGCCGCCGGTACGTCGCCGCGAAGGTCCTCCGGCAGAGCGACGCCCACACCCTGCTCCGGTTCGTCCGGGAGCAGGCCCTGCGCATCGACCACCCGCACGTGCTGGCCCCGGCCAGCTGGGCGGCGGACGACGACAAGGTCCTGTTCACGATGGACCTCGTCGCCGGGGGCTCCCTCGCCCACGTGATCGGGGACTACGGCCCGCTGCCGCCGCGCTTCGTGTGCACGCTGCTCGACCAGCTCCTGTCGGGTCTGGCGGCGGTGCACGCGGAAGGCGTCGTCCACCGCGACATCAAGCCGGCCAACATCCTGATGGAGGCCACCGGACGCGGACGGCCGCACCTGCGGCTGTCCGACTTCGGCATCTCGATGCGCAAGGGCGAGCCGCGCCTCACCGAGACCGACCACGTGGTGGGCACGCCCGGCTACTTCGCCCCGGAACAACTGCTCGGCTCCGAACCCGACTTCCCCGCCGACCTCTTCGCCGTCGGGCTGGTCGCCCTCTACCTCCTGCGGGGCAGCAAGCCCGATTCCCGGGCCCTGGCCGAGCACTTCTTCGCCCACGGCACCCCCGCCGCCCCCGAGGGCGTTCCGGCACCGCTCTGGGACGTCATCGCGAACCTCCTCCAGCCGGAGCCCCGGAACCGGTTCAAGACCGCCACAGGGGCCCGCAAGGCCCTTGCCGAGGCCGTGGAGCTGCTTTCTCCGCCCGTGCCGGACGAGGATCCGGTGGAGGTCTTCGACCAACTCGGCCCGCTCCCGCCCGGTTTCGGCCCCCGGGGGCCGCAGAGCACGGCCGCGGTGACCCCCGAGTCGCCCACCGCGGCGGCGGTCCCGGTGCAGGCCCGCGAGGCAGCGCCGGCCTCCGTACCGGCCGCGCCCGGGGGCTTCGGGCCGCCGCCGGCCGGGGCGTTCGGGCCCTCGGAGACGGGCAGCTTCCACCTCCCGCCGCCGGAGCGTTCCGCAGCGCCCGGCGCGACCGGAGCCACCGCCACCGCGCCCGACCACGAGGCCGCCGCCGCGCCCCTCCCGGCGCCCGTACGGACCGGCGGCATCGCCCCGCCGTCGGCGAGGGTCACCGCCGGGCTCCTCGGCGCCGCGCTGCTGTGCTTCGCGGTGGGCGTCTGGGCCCTGACCCGGCTCTAGAGCGGCACCCCCGGGCCGTACGCCGTGTCCGCGCACCGCGCGCCGCGCGCCCGGACCGTACGCCGCACCCCGCCGCTACGCCCTCCGCCCGCGCCGGCCCAGCAGCGTCCAGCCGCCCAGTACGAGCAGCAGCGCGGTCCCCGCGCCGAAGCCCGCGGCGGCCACCACCCGCATCGCCGAGCGCCCCTCGGCGGCCTCCGCCGCCTCGGGGGCGGTGAGCCCGTCCTCTGCCGCGGCCCGCTCGTCCGCGCCCACCCCGAACCCGGCGGCGGTCAGGCTCTCCTTGTACGCCGGCCCCTTGGCCGGGCCGCCGGTGACGTCCATGCGCAGCGTCAGCGGCACCGGGCTCGAGTCCCGGGTGAACTCGGCGACCTTCCCGCCCAGGGTCACCGCGATGTAGTACCAGCCCGCCAGCCGCGCTCCCCGCACCGCGTCGGCGTCCGAGAAGCGGTTCTCGTACGCCACCGGCGCCGTCTTCGGCAGGGTGAGCCCCGCCTGCTTGCCGCCGTACGAGGTGTCCTTGTCCTCGACCAGACCCCGGTACGGGCTGTACAGCGCGACGCTGAGCCCGCCCGCGGCCGAGCCGTACGACTTGGTCATGCTGGCGTCGGCGAGCTCGGCGCTGAGCCCCAACTGCTGTCCCCAGTCGAGCGGGACCCGGTAGAAACGGGTCTGCCCGGGCCGCAGGTCGTCCCGCCAGACCCCGCTGGCCAGCGCCCGGGCGTCGTTGAAGCCGGTGCCCCCGCTGCGCGCAACCGGCTCGCTGCCGGGCAGCGTCGGCGAGGCCGAGGGCCAGACGCCGGGCGCGGTGGTGGGGGCGCTGCCGGTGGTGAGGCCGGGCTCGCGCTGCAGCAGCAGTTCCACCGGCCACGCGCCCGGGTCGGAGCCCTTGGCGGCGGTGCGGGTGACCTTCGCGAAGTAGACGCCGGCGCCCTGGCATTCGGCGTCCTCCTCGAGCCGCCGGACCGCGACCGCGCCGAGGGGGACCGGGTCGTATCCGAAGCCGGCCCGGCCGGGGTTGTTCGGGCAGCGCCGGCCCTCCTTGGACATGATCTCCACCTCGAGGCCGTCGCCGTAGGCGACCTTGGCGCCGTGCGGGGGCTGGAGGACCGCGGAGAAGTACATGCTGGAGGCGTCGTCGAGGTTGAGCCGGTAGAAGCGCTCGCCCGGGCCGACGGTGTCCGCGTAGGCCTGCCCCGCGGCCACGAGCGGGGCGTCCGCGCTGCCGGGCGCGCCCTCGATCCTCTTGGCGTCCGCGGCTCCCCGGTAGGCCGGCACCGGCTGCGGGGGCGCCGCGGCGGCGTGCACCGCCCCGGGAAGGGCCCCGGCCAGCCCCAGGGCCGCCGCCCCCACCAGCACCGTCGTCCGTACCCGCCCCATCACGCCACCCCGATTTTGCTAGCGCAAGCCAAATCTTTGCATAACGTAACTATTCGTCACAGAACAGCACAAAGCCCCGGCAGCAGCGGCAGCCGGGGCCTCATGAGATCAGCTTTGGGTCTCACACACCGGAACCAGAGGGCACGGAGTCAGTTGCCTCCGTCCACAGGTCCTGCTCGGCGCGGTCCGCCTGGATCTGGCGGTACACGAGGAGCCCGCCGATGGCGGCCAGTGCGACCAGGAGCAGCTTCTTCACCGCGCGACCTCGTCTTTCGTTGACGTTGGGGACTTCTGACGGCCAACAATACACACGCACCGATACCGTTCGGTGACCTGGGAAGCCCTCAACTGACCCTACGAAGAAGACCCCCAGGCCGGGGGCCTGGGGGTCTTCTTCACTGTGGGGCTAACAGGATTTGAACCTGTGGCCTCATCCTTATCAGGGATGCGCTCTAACCAACTGAGCTATAGCCCCATCCGCGCTGCGCGCTGACTCCTGAAGATTAGCGCACAGACACGGTCGAGCCAAAATCCGTTCCCCGGGGCAGTCCCCGCAGGTCAATCAGCGGTCATTCGTCCTCGGCGAGCGTGAGCTCCACACCGCCGACGAAGCCCGCCGACAAGTTGTAGATGAACGCGCCCAGCGTCGCCAGCGCCGTCGCCAGCACCACGTCGATGACCGCGATCACCGACGTGAAGATCAGAACGCGCGGCAGCGACAGGAACGACTGGAGGTCGAAGCCGTTGCTCTCGTTCGATCCGGTCGCCTCGCTGATGGTGCCGCCGACGGTCGAGAAGACGCCCATGGCGTCCATGACCATCCACAGCACCGCCGCAGCCACGATCGTGCACACGCCGAGCGCGATCGACAGCAGGAAGCTGACCTTCATCACCGACCACGGGTCGGCCTTGGCCACCCGAAGCCGCGCCTTGCGCGTCCTGGGCGTCGTACGGGCCCCCGTACGCGCCTTGCGCTGCGCCCCGGCGTCCCCGGCACCCCGGGGCGCACCCGGGGCCGCAGGCGCCGCGTACGCCTGCGGCGGGTGGTACGGCTGCTCCGCCGGCCGGGCGGGCGCGGCGGTGGCCGCCGCCGCTGCGGGCGCGGCCGGCGCGCCAGCGCCCGCCCCGGCCGCCGCGGTCTGCTCCGGCTTCGACTTCGACTTCGGCTTGCGGGTGTCCGTCACGGTTCTCCCCCTGCCCTCGGCGGCCCCGGCGCCCCCGTCCGGGGAGTCCGCGGCGGGGCCACGGGTACCGTCCTCCCCAGTCTTGGCCGGTCCGGCGCCCGTGGCTCCACTCACGACTTACTCCTCGTGCTCCCCGGCCGAGGGCTGCGTGCCCTCGGCGGCCTCGGCGGCCTGTCCTTCGGCTGCGTCGGTCTCCTCGACCTCGTCAGCTTCCTGACCGGCCTCGGCGTTACGAGCGATACCGACCACGGCATCGCGCTTGCCCAGGTTGATCAGCTGGACGCCCATGGTGTCACGGCCGGTCTCCCTGACTTCGTTGACTCGCGTACGAATCACACCACCGCCCAGCGTGATGGCGAGAATCTCGTCCGTCTCGTCGACCACGAGCGCCCCGACGAGCGAACCGCGGTCCTCCACGATCTTGGCGGCCTTGATGCCCAGACCGCCACGGCCCTGGACGCGGTACTCGTCGACCGGCGTCCGCTTGGCGTAACCGCCGTCGGTCGCGGTGAAGACGAACGTACCCGGCCTCACAACGCTCATCGAGAGCAGTTCGTCACCTTCGCGGAAACTCATGCCCTTCACGCCCGAGGTGGCACGGCCCATCGGGCGCAGCGCGTCGTCGGTCGCCGTGAAGCGGATCGACTGCGCCTTCTTGCTGATCAGCAGCAGGTCGTCCTCGGCGGACACCAGCTCGGCGCCGATCAGCTCGTCGGCGGTTCCGTCGGCGCCGTCGGCGCCCGTCTCCCGGAGGTTGATGGCGATGACGCCGCCGGAGCGGGGCGAGTCGTAGTCCTTGAGCGCCGTCTTCTTCACCAGGCCGCCCTTGGTGGCCAGGATCAGGTACGGAGCGGCCTCGTAGTCGCGGATCGCGAGGATCTGGGCGATCTTCTCGTCCGGCTGGAAGGCCAGCAGGTTCGCCACGTGCTGCCCGCGGGCGTCGCGGCCGGCGTCCGGCAGCTCGTACGCCTTGGAGCGGTAGACCCGGCCCTTGTTCGTGAAGAACAGCAGCCAGTGGTGGGTGGTGGACACGAAGAAGTGGTCGACCAGGTCGTCCTGCTTCAGCTTCGTGCCGCGCACGCCCTTGCCGCCGCGCTTCTGCGAGCGGTAGTCCTCGGTCTTGGTGCGCTTGACGTAGCCGCCGTGCGTGATCGTGACGACGATGTCCTCTTCGGCGATCAGGTCCTCCATGGACATGTCGCCGTCGAAGGGGACCAGCTTGGAGCGCCGGTCGTCGCCGAACTTCTCGACGAGGGCCGCCAGCTCCTCGCTGACGATCGAGCGCTGCTTCTCCGGCGAGGCCAGGATCGCGTTGTACTCGTTGATCTTCGCCTGGAGCTCGTCGTGCTCGGCGACGATCTTCTGCCGCTCCAGGGCCGCCAGGCGCCGCAGCTGCATCTCGAGGATCGCGTTGGCCTGGATCTCGTCGATCTCCAGCAGGCCCATCAGGCCCTCGCGCGCGATCTCGACCGTGTTGCTGCGCCGGATCAGCGCGATGACCTCGTCGATCGCGTCCAGCGCCTTGAGCAGACCGCGCAGGATGTGCGCCCGCTCCTCCGCCTTGCGCAGGCGGAACTTCGTACGCCGGACGATGACCTCGATCTGGTGCTGCACCCAGTGGCGGATGAACGCGTCGATCGACAGCGTGCGCGGCACGCCGTCCACCAGCGCCAGCATGTTCGCGCCGAAGTTCGTCTGCAGGTCGGTGTGCTTGTACAGGTTGTTCAGCACGACCTTGGCGACGGCGTCGCGCTTGAGCACGATCACCAGGCGCTGGCCCGTGCGCGACGAGGTCTCGTCGCGGACGTCGGCGATGCCGCCGATCTTGCCGTCCTTCACGAGGTCGGCGATCTTCTGCGCCAGGTTGTCCGGGTTCGTCTGGTACGGAAGCTCCGTGACCACCAGGCACTGGCGGTTCTGGATCTCCTCGACCTCGACCACCGCGCGCATCGTGATGGAGCCGCGCCCGGTCCGGTACGCCTCCTCGATGCCCTTGCGGCCCACGACCAGCGCGCCCGACGGGAAGTCGGGGCCCTTGATCCGCTCCAGGAGCGCGTCGAGCAGCTCCTCGTGCGAGGCGTCCGGGTGCTCCAGCGCCCACTGGGCGCCGGCCGCGACCTCGCGCAGGTTGTGCGGCGGGATGTTGGTGGCCATGCCGACCGCGATGCCGGCGCTGCCGTTGACCAGCAGGTTCGGGAAGCGGGCCGGCAGGACGGTCGGCTCCTGGTTGCGGCCGTCGTAGTTGTCCGTGAAGTCGACGGTCTCCTCGTCGATGTCCCGGAGCATCTCCATGGCCAGCGGCATCAGCTTGCACTCGGTGTAGCGCATCGCGGCCGCCGGGTCGTTGCCCGGGGAGCCGAAGTTGCCGTTGCTGTCCACCAGCGGCATGCGCATCGACCACGGCTGGGCCAGGCGGACCAGGGCGTCGTAGATGGAGCTGTCGCCGTGCGGGTGGTACGTGCCCATGACGTCACCGACGACGCGGGCGCACTTGTAGAAGCCCTTCTCGGGCCGGTAGCCGCCGTCGTACATCGCGTACAGCACGCGGCGGTGCACCGGCTTGAGGCCGTCCCGTACGTCGGGCAGCGCGCGGGACACGATGACGGACATCGCGTAGTCGAGGTAGGAGCGCTGCATCTCCGTCTCGAGCCCGACGGGCTCGATGCGCAGCACGGGCTGCTCCTCCGCGGGATTCTCGGCGGTGGGGGTGGTTTCGTCGGCCATTGCTGGTCAGAAGTCCTTTCAGGCGGCGGTCAGCGGAGGCCGACTCAGATGTCGAGGAACCGAACGTCCTTGGCGTTGCGCTGGATGAAGGAGCGCCGGGCTTCGACGTCCTCACCCATGAGCACCGAGAACAGGTCGTCGGCCTGGGCCGCGTCGTCGAGGGTGACCTGGCCGAGCACGCGGTGGTCCACGTCCATGGTCGTGACGCGCAGCTCCTCGGCGTTCATCTCGCCCAGACCCTTGAAGCGCTGGATCGAGTCTTCCTTGATCCGCTTGCCGTTCTGCTTGCCGAGTTCGACGAGGGCGTCGCGCTCCCGGTCCGAGTACGCGTACTCGAAGTCGTCCCGGCCCCACTTGATCTTGTACAGCGGCGGGCGGGACAGGTACACGTGGCCCGCCTCGACCAGCGGCCGCATGAAGCGGAAGAGGAAGGTGAGCAGCAGGGTGTTGATGTGCTGGCCGTCGACGTCGGCGTCCGCCATCAGGATGATCTTGTGATAGCGGAGCTTCTCGATGTCGAAGTCCTCGTGCACACCGGTGCCGAAGGCGCTGATCAGCGCCTGGACCTCGGTGTTCTGCAGGATCTTGTCGATGCGGGCCTTCTCGACGTTCAGGATCTTGCCGCGGATCGGCAGGATGGCCTGGTACATCGGGTTGCGGCCGGACTTCGCGCTGCCGCCGGCGGAGTCGCCCTCGACGATGAAGATCTCGCACTTGGTCGGGTCGTTCGACTGGCAGTCGGACAGCTTGCCCGGCAGCGAGGCCGACTCCAGCAGGCCCTTGCGGCGGGTCAGGTCGCGGGCCTTGCGCGCCGCGACGCGGGCCGTGGCCGCCTGGATCGACTTGCGGATGATGTCCGCGGCCTCGACCGGGTTGCGGTCGAACCAGTCGTTGAGGTGCTCGTGGACGACCTTCTGCACGAAGGTCTTGGCCTCCGTGTTGCCCAGCTTGGTCTTCGTCTGGCCCTCGAACTGCGGCTCGCCCAGCTTCACCGAGATGATCGCGGTCAGACCCTCGCGGATGTCCTCGCCGGCGAGGTTGTCGTCCTTCTCGCGGAGCAGCTTCTTGTCGCGCGCGTAACGGTTCACCAGACCCGTCAGCGCGGCCCGGAAGCCCTCCTCGTGCGTACCGCCCTCGTGCGTGTGGATCGTGTTCGCGAAGGAGTAGACCCCCTCCGTGTACTGCGAGTTCCACTGCATCGCGATCTCGACCGAGAGCATGCGCTCCTTGTCCTCGGCCTCGACGTCGATGACGGTCGGGTGGATGAGCTCGCCCTTGCGCGAGTTCAGGTACTTCACGAAGTCGACGATGCCGCCCTCGTAGTGGTACTTGACCGTGCGGGCCTGCTGCTCGTCGGCCTCCTCGGCCGAGTCCGCGCCCACCGTCGCCTTCGCCGACTCGCGCTCGTCGGTCAGCGACAGGGTCAGGCCCTTGTTGAGGAAGGCCATCTCCTGGAAGCGCCGCGACAGCGTCTCGAAGGAGTACTCGGTCGTCTCGAAGATGTCGCCGTCGGCCCAGAACGTCACCGACGTGCCGTGCTCGTCGGTCTGCTCGTTCTTGGCCAGCGGGGCCGTCGGCACGCCCAGCTTGTAGTCCTGGGTCCAGCGGTGGCCGTCCGTCTTGACCTCGACCGCGACCTTGGTCGACAGGGCGTTCACGACGGAGACGCCGACGCCGTGCAGACCGCCGGAGACGGCGTAGCCGCCACCGCCGAACTTGCCGCCCGCGTGCAGGACCGTCAGAACGACCTCGACGGCCGGCTTCCCTTCGGACGGCACGATGCCGACCGGGATGCCGCGGCCGTTGTCGATCACGCGCACCCCGCCGTCGGCGAGGATCGTGACGTCGATGGTGTCCGCGTGCCCGGCCAGCGCCTCGTCGACCGAGTTGTCTACGACCTCGTAGACGAGGTGGTGCAGACCACGCTCGCCCGTCGAGCCGATGTACATACCCGGCCGCTTGCGGACCGCGTCCAGGCCCTCGAGGACCTGGATCGCGCTGGCGTCGTACGAGGCGGTGACCTCGCCGTTCTCGCCGGCTGTGGACTGGTTGTCGTTGGGGTTGCCGGAATCGGCCACGAAGCGCCCTTTCTGGCACAGCACAGGCCGTACTCCGGGCCAGCAGGCATGCAAGCAGGAGCGGCTGCGTCGATCTGCGTTGTCAGCGTGTATCAGCTAGATCCCGCAAGCGGGCGGGATTCGCTTCAGTCTACCGGTACCACGGACATGAATGGGGGTTTGCCGGTACCTCAGTCCGCATGTGCCGCCCTGAACCTCCTCTCTCCGACTCCCCATATCCGGGAAGGGGCTCAAAGAGGCTCACGCGGGCGTCCAGCGCTTCGGCCTGTCAAGCTCCGGCTACCGTGAGGGACGCCACGCGATCCGCGGCTATCCGTACGTGTCCCCCGGGCCCGTGCTGCCCGGCGCGCGCAGCGGCCCGTACCGCTTCGGGCGCCCGCCCGGGCCCTGGACCTTGATCATCCGGACCGTTCCCTGGCCCAGGTCCGCGTTGAGCCGCGCCACCAGCTGAGGGGCCAGCAGCTTCAGCTGCGCCGCCCAGGCCGAGGAGTCACAGCGCACGACCAGTTCACGGTCCTCGTACCGGTCCGGTTCACAGTGCGCCGCGATCTCGGGCCCGACGATCTCCGGCCAGCGCTCCATCACGCCCGCGACCGCCATCGGCATCTCCCAGCCGCGCTCGGTGCGCAGCCGGTCCAGCGCCGCCATGAGGGGCATCGGGTCGCGGCCGTCCGCGCGGGCGCCCGAGCGCAGGCCGGGCCGGTGCCGGTTCTTCCCGCCGGCCGCGTTGCCCCGGGCCCGCGCCTGCTCGCGGGCGGCCGCCAGCGCCTGGCGGGCGAGGTCCACGCCCGAGGGCTCGGGGACCTTGCGGGGTCCGGTCGTACCGGCTTCCTTCTCGTCCTCGCTCACAGCCGGGTCACCTCACCTCCGGACACCCCGAACCGGGTCCCCGCCAGCACCCCCGGAACGTCGTCGTCCACCGCCGCGGTCACCAGTACCTGCTCGCCCGCGGCCACCAGCTCCGCCAGCCGCTCCCGGCGCCGCGCGTCCAGCTCGGCGAACACGTCGTCCAGGATCAGCACCGGCTCGGCGCCCTCCGAGCGCAGCAGCTCGTACGAGGCCAGCCGCAGCGCCAGCGCGTACGACCAGGACTCGCCGTGGCTCGCGTACCCCTTCGCCGGGAGGTCGCCCAGGCGCAGCAGCACGTCGTCCCGGTGCGGGCCGACGAGGGTCACCCCGCGCTCGATCTCCTGCTTGCGCACCTCGGCCAGGGCCGACAGCAGCACCTCGTACAGGGCTTCGCGGGTGCGGACCTCTCCGCCGTCCACGCTCAGGCCGGCCTCGCCCGCGGCCGAGGACTTGTACGCGAGCCCCAGCGGGCCGCCGCCGGGCGCGAGCTGCTCGTACGCCTTGTCCGCGAGCGGCAGCAGCGTCGCGATCAGGTCGAGGCGCTGCGCCAGCAGCTCCGCGCCCGCGCGCGCGAGGTGCTGGTCCCAGACGTCCAGGGTGGAGAGGTCCATGGAGCGGCCTCCGTGCCGGCGGGCCATCGCCGCCGACTTCAGCAGGGTGTTGCGCTGCTTGAGCACCCGCTCGTAGTCCGAGCGGACCCCCGCCATCCGCGGCGAGCGGGCGGTGACGAGCTCGTCGAGGAACCGCCGGCGCTCACCGGGGTCCCCCTTCACGAGGGCCAGGTCCTCCGGCGCGAACAGCACCGTCCGTACGATCCCCAGTACGTCCCGGGGCCTGACCTGCGAGGACCGGTTGATGCGGGCGCGGTTGGCGCGCCCCGGGTTCAGCTCCAGCTCGACCAGCTGCTGGCGCGCGCCGTGGGTGACGGCCGCGCGGATGACGGCGCGGTCCGCGCCCATCCGGACCAGCGGGGCGTCCGAGGAGACGCGGTGGCTGCCGAGGGTCGCCAGGTACCCGATGGCCTCGACCAGGTTCGTCTTGCCCTGGCCGTTGGGCCCCACGAAAGCCGTGACGCCCGGGTCGAGGGGAACCTCGGCCCGGGCGTACGAGCGGAAGTCGGCCAGTGAGAGATGCGAAACATGCATACGGCGCCGACCTCCCCCGGCTTCCTGCTGCTCTGCTCTGTACTTCTGCGTGCGGTGGTGGACAGGCTGTGGATTACGCCTTCTCGACCGCGTGGCCGCCGAACTGGTTGCGCAGCGCGGCGATCATCTTCATCTGCGGGGAGTCGTCCTGGCGGGACGCGAACCGCGCGAAGAGCGAGGCGGTGATCGCGGGCAGCGGCACGGCGTTGTCGATCGCCGCCTCCACCGTCCACCGGCCCTCGCCCGAGTCCTGCGCGAAGCCGCGCAGCTGCTCCAGGTGCTCGTCCTGGTCGAGGGCGTTGACGGCCAGGTCCAGCAGCCAGGAGCGGATGACGGTGCCTTCCTGCCAGGAGCGGAAGACCTCGCGGACGTCGGTGACCGAGTCCACCTTCTCCAGCAGCTCCCAGCCCTCGGCGTAGGCCTGCATCATGGCGTACTCGATGCCGTTGTGGACCATCTTGGCGAAGTGGCCCGCGCCGACCTTGCCGGCGTGCACGGCGCCGAACTCGCCCTCGGGCTTGAGGGCGTCGAAGACCGGCTGGACCCGGGCGACGTGGTCCTTCTCGCCGCCGTACATGAGCGCGTAGCCGTTCTCCAGGCCCCACACGCCGCCGGAGACACCGCAGTCGACGAAGCCGATGCCCTTGGCGGCCAGCTCCGCGGCGTGCTTCTCGTCGTCGGTCCAGCGCGAGTTGCCGCCGTCGACGACGATGTCGCCGATCGAGAGCAGCTCGGCGAGCTCGTCGACGGTGGACTGCGTCGCCGCACCTGCCGGGACCATCACCCACACGACGCGGGGGGCCTGCAGGCTGTCCACAAGTTCCCGCAGGCTGTGGACATCGGCAAGGTCCGGGTTGCGGTCGTATCCGATGACGGTGTGGCCTGCGCGGCGGATGCGCTCGCGCATGTTGCCGCCCATCTTGCCGAGACCGACGAGACCAAGCTCCATCAGGTGGTTCCTTAAGCGTTGTGGCCGTCTGTGCCGGGTTCCCCGCAATCACCGGGGCACCCAGGCTCCGAGCCTACGCCGGGCGGTGGCGCCGGGCGCCACGGGCGCTCCAGGGACGGCCGTGCGGGGGCGGACGGCGTCGGGCCCGGCCCCGCGCCTGCGAGACCGGGCCCGACGTACGCCGCGTGTCAGCCGGAGAGGCGCACCGGCATGATCAGGTACTTGTACGCCTCGTCCGCCTCGGCGTCGACCGCGGGACGGCCGCTCAGCAGCGCCGGCTTGGTGGACGTGGTGAAGCTCAGCTGCGCGGCCGGCGAGTCGATCGCGCTCAGGCCGTCCAGCAGGAAGGTCGGGTTGAAGGCGATCGAGATGTCGTCGCCCTCGAGCTTGGCGTCCACACGTTCCACAGCCTGTGCGTCGTCGGAGGAGCCCGCCTCCAGGATCAGCACGCCCTGCTCGAAGCTGAGGCGGACCGGGGTGTTGCGCTCGGCGACCAGGGCCACGCGCTTGACGGCCTCGACGAACGGGGCGGTCTCGATGACGGCGATGGAGTTGAACTCCGTCGGGAAGAGCGTGCGGTACTTCGGCAGGTCGCCTTCGAGCAGCCGGGTGGTGGTGCGGCGGCCGGCGCCCTCGAAACCGATGAGGCCCTCGCCCGCGCCGGAGCCCGACAGCGCCAGGGTGACGGTGTCACCGCTGGTCAGGGACTTGGCCGTGTCCAGGAGCGTCTTCGCGGGCACCAGGGCCACGGCGGATGCGTCCGGGTTCTCCGGCTTCCACAGGAACTCGCGGACCGCGAAGCGGTAGCGGTCGGTGGAGGCCAGGGTGACGCGGTCGCCCTCGATCTCGATGCGGACACCGGTCAGCACGGGCAGCGTGTCGTCGCGGCCGGCGGCGATGGCGACCTGGGCGGCGGCGGAGGCGAAGACCTCACCGGGCACGGTGCCGGTCGCGGTCGGCATCTGCGGCAGCGCCGGGTACTCCTCCACAGGCAGGGTGTGGAGTGTGAATCGCGAGGACCCGCAGACCACGGTCGCCCGTACACCGTCTGTGGAAATCTCCACCGGGCGGTTGGGGAGGGCGCGGCAGATGTCGGCGAGCAGCCGGCCGGAGACGAGGACGGTGCCGTCCTCCTCGACGTCGGCCTCGACGGAGACGCGGGCCGAGACCTCGTAGTCGAAGCCGGAGAGGGACAGCGTGCCCTCCTCGGCCTTCAGCAGCAGGCCCGCGAGAACGGGCACCGGCGGCCGGGCCGGGAGGCTACGGGCAGCCCAGGCCACCGCCTCCGCGAGTACGTCGCGCTCCACCCGGATCTTCACCGGAACCGCCTCCTGCTGTTGCTCGCTCGTCTGCCGGCCTTCGTTCTCGGCGCCGGTGCCTCGATGCCGTCGATGGCTCGGAGCCTCGGTGCCGGGCACCAGTCTGACGTACGGCGCCGACAGTCGTTGCTGCCGGAGGTCAAGTCGGGAGCGAGGTGTCGGGGAGGCGTCCCCACCGAGTTGTGCACAGGACCCGCTTGAAAACCGAAACCGGGCTAACTCTCTATGGGGGTAGTAGTAGGGCCTGTGGAAACGGTGGATAAGCCCGTTGTCCCAGGTCAGCCCGCGTTTTTTATCCACCGACCCTGTGGGTGACACCGGTGGACAACACCGTGTGTCTGTGGAGAACAAAAACTTCTGCACAGGCCGTCCCCAGACGACCCCGACTACTCCACAGGTGTGTCCCCAGGTTTCCCCCAGTACTCCACAGCCCAAACGTCGTCTTCCGTGTGACGGCTTTCACTCCGGGTGGTGACGGGAGGTGCAATGTTGCCGAACAGTGGACAGCGGTGTGGGTAACTCGTCGGATCCTGTGCACAGAGTGCGGCAACCTGTGGGTCGGCGGTGGACAGAGGAGTGGACGAGCCTGTGGACGAAGATTCTGTCCACAGGCTGTGGATGACGCTTGCGCACAAATCCACAGGGTTCTGACCAGTGCTGATGGTGCCTCATCCCGCGGCCCTGTGGACAGATTGTGGGTGACGGAACCCGTCCCCACCCTGTGGACGGAAGAAAGTCGGGGAATCTGTGGATGAGTTGCTCCACAGGGGGCGTATTCGAACAGACCAGGGGCGCGCGGACGAAGAAGGGCGCCCCCGAAGTACCCCGGGAGCGCCCTCTGAAAGCGTTTGGAGAGGCTCGGCCGGGCCCGCCGGCGCGGCCGAGAGGTCCTCGGCTCAGCCGTTCTTGATGCGGTTGGTGAGCTCGGTGACCTGGTTGTAGATGGACCGTCGCTCCGCCATCAGGGCCCGGATCTTGCGGTCCGCGTGCATGACCGTGGTGTGGTCGCGGCCGCCGAACTGCGCCCCGATCTTGGGCAGGGAGAGGTCCGTCAGCTCCCGGCACAGGTACATGGCGATCTGCCGGGCGGTGACCAGCACGCGGCTGCGCGAGGAGCCGCACAGGTCGTCCACGGTGAGGCCGAAGTAGTCCGCGGTCGCCGCCATGATGTCCGTCGCCGTGATCTCGGGTGCGGAGTCCTCGCCGCCGGGGATCAGGTTCTTGAGGACGTCCTCGGTCAGGCCCAGGTCGACCGGCTGCCGGTTCAGGCTCGCGAAGGCCGTGACCCGGATCAGCGCCCCCTCCAGCTCGCGGATGTTGCGCGAGATGCGGGAGGCGATGAACTCCAGTACCTCCGGCGGGGCGTTGAGCTGCTCCTGTACGGCCTTCTTGCGCAGGATCGCGATGCGGGTCTCCAGCTCGGGCGGCTGGACGTCGGTGATCAGGCCCCACTCGAAGCGGTTGCGGAGCCGGTCCTCCAGGGTGACGAGCTGCTTGGGCGGCCGGTCGGAGGACAGCACGATCTGCTTGTTGGCGTTGTGGAGCGTATTGAAGGTGTGGAAGAACTCCTCCTGCGTCGACTCCTTGCTCGCGAGGAACTGGATGTCGTCGACGAGCAGGATGTCCATCTCGCGGTAGCGCTTGCGGAACGCGTCGCCCTTGCCGTCGCGGATCGAGTTGATGAACTCGTTGGTGAACTCCTCGGAGCTCACGTACCGCACGCGGGTGCCGGGGTACAGGCTCCGCGCGTAGTGCCCGATGGCGTGCAGAAGATGCGTTTTGCCCAGACCCGATTCCCCGTAGATGAAGAGGGGGTTGTAGGCCTTGGCCGGTGCCTCGGCGACGGCCACCGCGGCCGCGTGCGCGAAGCGGTTGGACGCGCCGATGACGAACGTGTCGAACAGGTACTTGGGGTTGAGGCGGGCGGTCGGCTCCAGCGGGCCCGACGTCGAGCCGCCCGAGGAGGACGGGGGCGGCGCGGGCCGGCCGGGCGCCGGGCGCGGGGCCGGCTGCTCGTACTGCTGCTGCTCGTACTGATGGGACTGCTGGGGCTGGCGGGGCTCGTACTGCTGCTGCTCGTACTGCTGCTGGTCGAAGGAGCCCTGCTCGTACCCGCCGGGGTCGGACTGCTGGAGGTAGCCCGGCTGCGGGGAGGCGTACGGATCGCGCTCGGGAAAGCCGCCGAGGCGCGGCTGCTGCCAGCCGTAGTCGTCCTGCTGGCCGCCGCGGGGCCAGGAGCCGGGCTCGGGGCGCGACTGCTGGTAGTCCGGGTAGGCGGGGCGTGCGGTGGGGAGCTGGTCGTCGGAGGGCCCGCCGGGGCCGTTGTGACCGTTGTGGCCGCCGCCGCGCTGGTTGCCGTACGGCTCGTACGACTCGGAGCGCTGCTGGGTGGCCGCGGGCAGGGGCGCGGGCTCGCCGGCGGAGTCGTCCACGGTGATGGCGATGCGGATGGGGCGGCCGCATTCGCGGCTGAGCGCATCGCTGATCAGCGGGGCGAGCCGGCCCTCGAGGACGCGCTTGCCGTATTCGTTGGGGACGGCGAGCAGTGCGGTGTCGGCGACGAGGGCCAGGGGCTGGCAGCGCTCGACCCACTGCTTGTCCTTGGGCTCGATGGCCTGCTGTCCCTCCCCGAGGAGCTTTTCGAGCACCCTTGGCCACACTGCGGCAAGATCGGCAGGTACGTCAGCCACAGAGCACGCTCTCTCACAGGGGTCCCACGAATGTGTGGTTCTTTGGGACGGTCGGGACAAAAAAACCGGGATCAGACAACGGTAGTCAGGCCGACGGGTACGGTTCAAGTCGTTGTCCACAGCCTGTGCACAGTGTGGGGGCACGTCGCCTCGGTTTGACCGGATGGCGTAGCCGCGCGTACCGTAACGAGGTCGAGTTGTCGATGGCTGCTGCCGCCTGCCTACCGATGGGCGAAGATCACCTTTTGTGATCGTTTAGCGGTGCCACTCGGGCGAACACGCGAGTTTCCTCGTGGGCGCACGGTGACAGCCAGGCGATGTCCCGCCACAACGATTCATTCTCTGGAGCCCCCGAGTGAGCAAGCGCACCTTCCAGCCGAACAACCGCCGTCGTGCCAAGACCCACGGCTTCCGTCTCCGGATGCGTACCCGTGCCGGTCGCGCGATCCTCGCGAACCGCCGTGGCAAGGGCCGCGCAGCCCTTTCCGCGTAACAACGCGCAGGTCGTGACGTCGTGCTGTCTCCCGAAAATCGGCTGAGGCGGCGCGAGGACTTCGCGAGCGCGGTACGCCGAGGGCGTCGGGCTGGTCGCCCGCTCCTCGTCGTCCACCTACGTACAAGCGGTGCAACGGACCCGCACGAGCCGGGGGAGATCGATCCCTCGACGCGTGCGGGTTTCGTCGTCAGCAAGGCCGTGGGTGTCGCCGTCGTCCGTAACCGGGTAAAGCGCCGTTTGCGCCATCTTGTCCGCGAACGCCTCTCACAGCTGCCCGCCGGTAGCCTGGTGGTGGTGCGGGCATTGCCCGGCGCGGGTGATGCCGGTGTCGACGAACTGGCCCGGGACCTGGATGCCGCTCTGATGCGGCTCCTGGGAGGCGTGGCTCGATGAAGTACCCGCTGCTCGCATTGATCAAGCTGTACCAGTGGACCATCAGTCCGCTGCTCGGGCCGGTGTGCCGTTATTACCCCTCGTGCTCGCACTACGGGTTCACGGCCATCGACCGGCATGGTGCGGTGAAGGGGACGGTTCTGACCGGCTGGCGGATCCTGCGGTGCAATCCGTGGTCCGCCGGTGGTGTCGATCATGTCCCACCCCGTAAACGCCCGCGTTGGCACGAGCAGCTGCGCAGTGCGTTGCGTAGATCTCGCAATGCTCAAGGAGCCTGATTAGTGGACACGATTGCCAGTCTGTTCAGCTTTATCACCACGCCCGTCTCGTGGGTCATCGTCCAGTTCCACAGTCTGTACGGTGCGATCTTCGGCCCGGACAGCGGTTGGGCCTGGGGCCTGTCGATCGTGTCCCTGGTGGTCTTGATCCGTATCTGCTTGATCCCGCTCTTCGTGAAGCAGATCAAAGCGACGCGGGGCATGCAGGCGCTCCAGCCGAAGATGAAGGCGATCCAGGAGCGCTACAAGAACGACAAGCAGCGCCAGTCCGAAGAGATGATGAAGCTGTACAAGGAGACGGGTACCAACCCGCTCTCCTCGTGCCTTCCGATCATCGCGCAGTCCCCGTTCTTCTTCGCGCTGTACCACGTGCTCTCGGCCATCGCCAACGGCAAGACCATCGGCGTGATCAACGAGTCGCTGCTGGAGAGTGCCCGCCAGGCACACATCTTCGGTGCCCCGCTGGCGGCGAAGTTCACGGACAGCGAGGAGAAGGTCGCCGCGCTCGGTGCCTCTCTGACCGACGTCCGGATCGTGACCGCGGTCATGATCGTCCTGATGTCGCTGTCGCAGTTCTACACCCAGCGTCAGCTCATGCAGAAGAACGTCGACCTCTCGGTGAAGACGCCGTTCATGCAGCAGCAGAAGATGCTGATGTACATCTTCCCGCTGATCTTCGCCTTCATGGGCATCAACTTCCCCGTCGGCGTCCTCGTCTACTGGCTGACCACCAACGTGTGGACCATGGGCCAGCAGATGTACGTGATCAACCAGAACCCGACCCCCGGCAGCAAGGCCCAGGACCAGTACCTGACCCGCCTGCTGAAGCACGTCACCACGCACGGAGACGTCAAGGGCCGGGGCAAGAAGAAGATCGTCGCGGCGATCGTGGCCAAGGGCCCGGACCGCAACGACAACGAGCGCAAGTTCATCGCGGCTCTCACGAAGCAGGGTCTGGCTGCGCAGGCGGACGGGTCTGTGATCAAGAGCGCCGAGGCCACGGCCGACTCGGACGCTGCGAGCGGCGGTGCCGCCAAGCGGCAGCAGCCGAAGCGGCAGACGAAGTCGCAGCGCCAGACGCCCCCCAAGCCCTCTTCCAAGAAGTAAGAAGGAGTCCCTCCCGTGACGGAAGGCACCACCACCGCCGCCGCTGAGAGTGGCGACACCCTGACCCGCCTCGAGCAGGAGGGTGAGATCGCGGCCGACTACCTCGAGGGTCTGCTGGACATCGCCGACCTGGACGGGGACATCGACATGGACGTCGAGGCCGACCGGGCCGCGGTGTCGATCGTCAGTGACTCCGCCAGCCGCGATCTCCAGAAGCTCGTGGGCCGTGACGGTGAGGTCCTGGAGGCTCTGCAGGAGCTGACCCGCCTCGCCGTGCACCGCGAGACCGGGGACCGCAGCCGGCTGATGCTGGACATCGCGGGCTTCCGTGCGAAGAAGCGCGAGGAGCTGGCGGCGCTCGGTGCCCAGGCGGCGGCGGACGTGAAGGCTTCCGGTGAGCCGCTGAAGCTGGCGCCCATGACCCCCTTCGAGCGCAAGGTGGTCCACGACGCCGTGGCGGCCGCCGGTCTGAAGAGCGAGTCGGAGGGCGAGGAGCCGCAGCGCTTCGTCGTCGTGCTCCCGGCCTGATCGCAAGCCTGAGTGTTCGGCCCCGTCTGTGTCGCAGACGGGGCCGAAGTTTGTCAGCCTGGCAGTGCCGGTCCCGGCGGTGCCAGTTCGAGCAGTGCGTTTTCAACGATCCATGCGGTACGGAAGGACGGTCCCCGTGACGGAGGCAGCGGAGCTTCCCCCGGCGCCTGAAGAGGCGCGCGCGGTGTTCGGCGAGTTTTTCCCGGAAGCTGTGCGGTATGCGGAGCTGCTGGCGGACGCGGGGGTCAAGCGCGGCCTGATCGGCCCGCGCGAGGTGCCGCGGCTCTGGGAGCGGCACCTGCTGAACTGTGCGGTGCTCTCGGAGGTGGTGCCCGAGGGCGTCACCGTCTGCGATGTCGGCTCGGGTGCCGGCCTGCCCGGCATTCCACTGGCTCTGGTGCGGCGCGATTTGAAGATCACGTTGCTGGAGCCGCTGCTGCGGCGGACGACTTTCCTCCAGGAAGCCGTGGAGCTGCTGGGCCTGGACCACGTCACGGTGGTGCGCGGCCGCGCCGAGGAGATGCTCGGCAAGGTGCAGCCGGTGCACGTGGTGACGGCACGGGCCGTGGCTCCGCTGGACCGGCTGGCGGGCTGGGGCGTGCCCCTGCTGCGTCCGTACGGCGAGATGCTGGCGCTCAAGGGCGACACCGCCGAGGAGGAGCTGGTGGCGGCGAAGACCGCACTGGCGAAGCTCGGTGTGGTGAAGACCTCGGTGCTGCAGGTGGGCGAAGGTGTGGTGGATCCCCTGTCCACCGTCGTCCGGGTGGAGGTCGGAGAAAGCCCCGGTGGGGTGAGGTTCGCGGCCAAGCGGGCTAAGGCCGCGCGCACCAGCCGGACCCGTCGGCGCCGCTGATTTCCGGGGCATTGAGCCCTATAGGTATGGATTTCGGAGTGTCGTAGCGGCCCGAAGACCCTGTCTGGGCACTGTCCGGGCATCGTGTTTCACGTGAAACATCGCTCTCTGCTGCACGGAATCATCAGCCGCGGCCGTGCGGCCGCGTCCCCCCGTTCCCGTAAGGGAGACGGGGGGACGGAGTTGTCCACAACGGTGGATTCATCCACAGGAGTACGGGCCCCGCTGGTTCGCGACCCGGGTGTCATGGCAGGCTCTGTTCATCGCGAGCCTGATGTGGAGGAGAGTGACACCGTGCGGTCCGACGCCAACCTCGCGGGGCCGATGGCCGACCCGGTCCCCGGTCCCCGCTCTGAATCAGCGGGGGACGATGTTTCACGTGAAACATCGTCGCCTCTTGTAGACAACGACACGCCCATCGGCCGTGCCGCCCAGCTGGCGGTCGAGGCGCTGGGGCGTGCCGGCGCGGGGCTCCCCCGGCCGGCGCAGACCCGGGTCATCGTGGTCGCCAACCAGAAGGGCGGCGTGGGCAAGACCACGACGACCGTGAACCTGGCTGCCTCCCTGGCCCTGCACGGTGCGCGCGTTCTGGTGGTCGACCTCGACCCGCAGGGCAACGCGTCCACGGCGCTCGGTATCGACCACCACGCGGATGTGCCTTCGATCTACGACGTGCTCGTGGACAGCCGACCGCTGCTGGAGGTCGTCCAGCCGGTGGTGGACGTGGAGGGGCTCTTCTGTGCTCCTGCCACGATCGACCTCGCGGGCGCGGAGATCGAGCTGGTGTCCCTGGTGGCTCGCGAAAGCCGGCTCCAGCGGGCCATCCAGGCGTACGAGCAGCCGCTGGACTACATCCTGATCGACTGCCCGCCCTCGCTGGGGCTGCTGACGGTGAACGCGCTGGTGGCCGGCGCCGAGGTGCTGATCCCGATCCAGTGCGAGTACTACGCGCTGGAGGGACTGGGCCAGCTGCTGCGCAATGTCGACCTGGTGCGGGCTCACCTGAACCCGTCGCTGCACGTGTCGACGATCCTGCTGACCATGTACGACGGCAGGACCCGGCTGGCTTCGCAGGTGGCGGAGGAGGTGCGCACTCACTTCGGCAAGGAGGTGCTGCGCACGAGCATCCCGCGTTCGGTCCGCATTTCCGAGGCGCCGAGTTACGGCCAGACGGTGCTCACCTACGATCCGGGTTCGAGTGGTTCTCTCTCCTATCTGGAAGCGGCGCGCGAGATCGCGCTGCGGGGGGCCGGAATTTCGTACGACGCCCAGCACGCCCATCTGGGCACGGGCATGAACAGCACGCAGAGTGTGGCGGAGGGGATCCAGTGAGTGAGCGACGTAGGGGTCTGGGGCGGGGGCTCGGCGCGCTGATCCCCGCCGCTCCCCAGGAGAAGACGCCGCCGGTGATCGGTGCCGGCTCGACGTCTCCGTCGGCGGTGCCGACGTTGCCTTCGGAGCGCGGGGTCGCGGCGGCGAAGCTGGCTTCGCTGGCGCAGGCCGATGTGTCACTGGGGGCCTCCCCAGCGGTGGCCGGAGGGGAAACATCGTTTGCGGCGACGACTGCGGTTGCCGTCGTGGATGAGCCGGCGACGCTGGAGCCCGAGGCCAATGTGGTGGCCGGAGCGACGTTCGCCGAGCTTCCGATGGACTCGATCACGCCGAACCCGCGGCAGCCCCGCGAGGTGTTCGACGAGGACGCGCTTGCGGAGCTGGTCACCTCCATCCAGGAGGTGGGTCTGCTTCAGCCGGTGGTCGTGCGGCAGTCGGCTCCGGACCGCTACGAGCTCATCATGGGTGAGCGTCGCTGGCGCGCCTGCCGTGAGGCTGGGCTGGAGCGCATTCCTGCGATCATCCGGGCGACGGACGACGAGAAGCTGCTGCTGGACGCGCTGCTGGAGAACCTGCACCGGGCGCAGCTGAACCCCCTGGAGGAGGCGGCCGCGTACGACCAGCTGCTCCAGGACTTCAACTGCACGCACGACCAGCTGGCGGATCGGATCGGGCGTTCGCGTCCGCAGGTGTCGAACACGCTGCGCCTTCTGAAGCTCTCGCCCCCGGTCCAGCGCCGGGTGGCCGCGGGCGTGCTGTCCGCCGGACATGCGCGGGCCCTGCTGTCGGTGGAGCACTCCGAGGCGCAGGACAAGCTGGCGCACCGGATCGTGGCCGAGGGACTCTCGGTGCGAGCGGTCGAGGAGATCGTCTCGCTCATGGGCTCCGAGCCCGAGGGGCCCGTGAAGCCGAAGGGGCCGCGTGCCGGTACCCGGGTGGCTCCGGCGCTCAGTGAACTGGCGACGCGGCTGTCGGACCGGTTCGAGACGCGCGTGAAGGTGGATCTGGGCCAGAAGAAGGGCAAGATCACCGTCGAGTTCGCCTCGATGGAGGATCTGGAGCGGATTCTGGGGACGCTGGCGCCGGGCGAGGGCCGGGTGCTGGAACAGGGTCTGTCCGGGGAGTGAGTCCCCGGCCGCCGAGGGGCGGATCGTGCCGGTGTGAACCGGGGCGGTCCGCCCCTTTGCCTTGTCGCGGTTTCGCCCGATTCGGGCTGTGGATACGATGCGCTCATGGGGCGTCGGTTGGTACCACTCACGCTGGACAACCTGCAGGACCTGCCTCGGCGTTGCCGGTCCTGTGTGTTCTGGGAGTTGGATCCCGTCAGCGGTGAGGCCGCCGTGAAGGCGGGGACTCCTGCGCTGGAGAAGGAGGCGTGGATCTCCGCCGTCCTGCTGGAGTGGGGCTCCTGCGGCCGCGTGGTCTACGTGGACGAGATCCCGGTGGGGTTCGTGCTGTACGCGCCGCCGGCGTATGTGCCGAGGGCCGCTTCGTTTCCGACGAGTCCGGTGTCCCCGGACGCGGTGCAGCTGATCACGGCGTGGATCATGCCGGGCTATCAAGGCCAGGGCTTGGGGCGGGTGATGGTCCAGACGGTGGCCAAGGACCTTTTGCGGCGCGGGTTCCGGGCGATCGAGGCGTTCGGGGACGCGCGCTGGGAGGGCCCGGCCTGCCTGTTGCCGGCGGACCACCTGCTGGCCGTGGGCTTCAAGACGGTGCGGCCGCACCCTGTCCATCCGCGACTGCGGCTGGAGATGCGCTCGACGCTCTCGTGGAAGGAAGACGTGGAGCTCGCGTTGGACCGGCTGCTCGGCGCGGCACGGAAGGAGCCCGCGCTGCGGCCGCTGTGATGTGCGAACGGGGCCGCCCCCTCGAGGGAGCGGCCCCGTTTCACGTGAAACATCCGCGGCTGTCGCCGGGCGGAGGTTCCAACCGTCAGACGGCGGGCTTGATGGTCACGAAGCCGTCGAGGTCACGCAGGATGGCGGCCTTCGGCTTGGCGCCGACGATGGTCTTGACGACCTCGCCGCCCTTGTAGACGTTGAGGGTCGGGATGGACATGACGCCGTACTTGGCGGCCGTGTCCGGGTTCTGGTCGATGTTGAGCTTGACGATCTCGATCTCGTCGCCGTACTCGGCCGCGATGGCCTCCAGGGACGGGGCGATCTGGCGGCACGGGCCGCACCACTCGGCCCAGAAGTCCACCAGGACGGGCTTGTCGCTGTTCAGGACTGCGGCGTCGAAGTCGGCGTCGGTCACGCTCTTGAGGGCCACTGCGGCCTCCTTGTTCTTTCCTGCGGGGTGTGGGGTGTGAGAGTGGGTGAGGGTCAGACCGTCGCGTGCGCCTTCTCGGCGTCCGCGAGGGCCGAGAGGAAGCGCTCGGCGTCCAGGGCTGCGGAGCAGCCGGTGCCCGCGGCGGTGATGGCCTGACGGTACGTGTGGTCCACGACGTCTCCTGCGCCGAACACGCCAGTGAGGTTGGTCCGCGTCGAGGGGGCGTCGACCTTGAGGTAGCCCTCCCCGTCGAGCTCCAGCTGGTCCTTGAACAGCTCGGTGCGCGGGTCGTGGCCGACGGCGATGAACAGGCCCGTCACGGGGAGCTCGGAGGTCTCACCGGTCTTGGTGTTGCGCAGCGTGAGACCGGAGAGCTTCTGCTCGCCGTGGATCTCCGCGACCTCGCTGTCCCAGGCGAACTTGATCTTCGGGTCGGCGAAGGCGCGGTCCTGCATGGCCTTGGAGGCACGCAGGCTGTCACGGCGGTGCACGATGGTGACGGACTTGGCGAAGCGCGAGAGGAAGGTGGCCTCCTCGATGGCGGTGTCGCCACCACCGACGACGGCGATGTCCTGGTCCTTGAAGAAGAACCCGTCACAGGTGGCGCACCAGGAGACACCGCGGCCGGACAGGGCGTCCTCGTTGGGGAGCCCGAGCTTGCGGTGCTGGGAGCCGGTGGTGACGATCACGGCCTTGGCGCGGTGCACGGTGCCGGCGGTGTCGGTGACGGTCTTGATGTCACCCGTGAGGTCCACGGAAACGACGTCGTCGGGGACGAGCTCGGCGCCGAAGCGCTCGGCCTGGCCGCGCATGTTGTCCATGAGGTCCGGACCCATGATGCCGTCCTGGAAGCCGGGGAAGTTCTCGACCTCGGTGGTGTTCATCAGCGCGCCACCCGCGGTGACCGCGCCTTCGAAGACCAGCGGCTTGAGCGAAGCGCGTGCGGTGTACAGGGCGGCGGTGTAGCCGGCCGGCCCGGAACCGATGATGATCACGTTTCGAACGTCGCTCACGGGTTTCTTCCTCGTCTCTGTGGACTGCACGCTGCTGCCGGAGGGGCCGGTGTGTTGTCTCACCCCACCCAACGGATCCTACGGCGCATGCATTCCCGACCCGCTCCCTTGCGGTCCCGAAGGTGTCAGCTTCGAGGATATGTCCTGGTCAGCAGTGGTTTGTCAGATCCGGCGGACGGGGTCTTCGTGCACGCGGCAGCCACCAGGTAGGCATCCACACGGGCTGGGTCGCCGGGGTGCGGCAGGACGAGGAGGTAGGCCTCGGCGCCCTGGTAGCTGCCCTGTTCGGCCGCGAGCGGGGTGTCGGGGCGACCGGTGGCCTGCTGGACACAGGCCGGCACCGAGGAGGCGGTCGTGCGGTTGCCTTCGCCCGGAGCCAGGTCCGGCGGGGGCGTGGTGCTCTTGTCCAATCCGTACGTGTTGTTCTGCTGCTCCTCCTGAGGGACGGCGGTCTTCGCCCCCGGTCCGGAGGCCAGGAGCCGGCGCACGTTGTCCTGGAGGCCCTGCGCGGTGTACGTGCCGTCGGCGGGGGCCGCGGCTGCCGTGCTCGTCGCGGAGCTGCGGGCGGCGGTGTCCGGAGAGCCGGTCCCGAGCAGGTTGGCGGCGAGGAAGATGCCGAGGGCGCAGGCGGCGGCTCCGGACAGGCCGGCGATGACGGCGATCCGGCGGCGGGCGCGACGGCGCCCGGGACCGGTTGCTCCGGCCGGGTGACCGGCGGGTCGCCCGATACCGGGACCCGAAGGTGAGGCAGGCGATGTTTCACGTGAAACATCGGAGGCGGGGGCCGCCTCCGCCCGCGGCGCGGTGGAGTCGAGGAGGGCTTCGGCGGCGAGGGCCGCGTCGATGCGGCCGGCGATGTCGGAGGGCATCCTGGGCGGCCCCGGCAGCGTGCCGAGGAGTCCCCGGATCTCCTCCAGGGAGGCGAGGACGTCGGCGCACAGGGGGCAGTCGCCCAGGTGGCGGCGTACCTCCCCGGCCCTCACCGGGGAGAGGAGCCCTTCGGTCAGGTCGGAGATCTCCGAGACGTCAGGGTGCCGGATCGTGCCGGTTGTGGGAGTCACGTTCGTCCACCTCCGCCCTTCACCGTGTCTGCGTCTGGGGCTGGCTGACTGGGGTCTGCCGCTGGTGGGACGGCTGTCCCCGGCGTCCGGTTCCTTCCCCGCTCGGCGGCGGTGTTATCCCCGGCATTCGAGCGCAGATGAGTGAGCATCGGGAGGAGTTTCGCCCGGCCGCGCGCGCACCGGCTCTTCACGGTGCCGGTGGGGACGTCGAGGATGCGGGCGGCCTCGGCGACGGGGTATCCCTGCATGTCGACGAGGACCAGGACGGCCCGCTGATCGGCCGGGAGGGTGCTGAGAGCGGCCAGGAGCTGCCGATGGAGGTCGTGGCGCTCCGCCGGTGCCTCGGCGGACTCGTGGGGCTCCAGGAGGCGCTCCAGGCGCTCCGTGTCGTCCAGCGGCGAGGTCTTGCGGGAGGCGGCTTTGCGGGCCCGGTCGAGGCAGGCATTGACGGTGATGCGGTGCAGCCAGGTGGTGACGGCCGATTCGCCGCGGAACGTGTGGGCGGCCCGATAGGCGGAGACGAGGGCGTCCTGCACGGCGTCGGCGGCTTCCTCGCGGTCGCCGAGGGTGCGCAGGGCCACGGCCCACAGTCGATCACGGTGCCGCCGGACGAGTTCCCCGAAGGCATCGGGATCACCGGCGGCGTGCAGCGCCAGCAGCTCCTGGTCGCTCCGGTCGTCTCCCGTTGCTGAATGCATCACACCTCCCCTCCGGAAGGGAGCGTACGGGTCGGGCGGGACGAATACGAGGGACCGCTGCCCAGTTGGCGCAGCGGTCCCGTATCCGTGGCGGCCCGGTCCTACTCGGCCGTGCCGAGCACCTTGATCTCGTTGATGCCGCCCCGGTAGCCGCCGTCCGAATCGGAGGGCAGCGAGGTGATGTGGATCACCAGGTAGCGGGTCTTCAGCGGGGTTTCCAGGGTGGTCTTCAGGTTCTTCCCCGCGGTGGTCAGCTTGACGACCTCGTGGGAGAAGCCCGAGAGGGACCGGGGCTGATTGGCCTCCGGAGAGGCGGCCCGAACCTCGACCTTCTGCCCGGCCGCGTACAAGTCGACGCTGAGGCCCGCCACCTCCTGGACGCTGCCGAGGTCGACGATGATGCCGCTGCCGTCGTCGTAGCTGTCCAGGTTGCCGAAGTTGGGGTAGCCGTAGAACACCTTGGTGATCCAGGCGGAGTCGCCGTTGCCGTCGACGGCCTTGTCCGCGTCCTCCGGCTTGATCGGGTCCTTGCCGAAGGTGGTGGCGTTGGCGATCTGCAGGGGCTTGCCCGGGTTGCTCGGCTTGGGCCCCTTGGAGGACTCGTCGGGATTGGGCTGCTGGGTGGAGCCGTTGCTGCCGGTGTCGCCCTTGACGCGTTCCAGGAGCGTGTCGGCGAGCTGCCAGCTGCCCAGGCCGAGCGCGGCGATGAGCAGGGCGGCCACGCCCCACTTCAGGACGCGTCCGGTGCGGCTCTGCAGCGGGGGCGGCGGCGGGATGGCCATGGTGTGGCTGCCCGGTCCGCCGGGGTGCGGCTGCGGACGGCCGTAGCTGCCCTGCTGATAGGTGGTGTGCTGGTACTCCGGCGGAGCGGTGAAAGCGGGCTCCGGCGGCCGGATGCGGGGCATCGCGGCGACGGCCTTCGCCAGTTCCTCCGGGGTGGTGCAGGGCGGCTCCTGCCGGGAGGCGGTGGCCCCGTCGTTGGCGAGGGCTCGCATGGCGAGCTCCCCCAGCCCCCGGTGCACTCCGGCACGGACCTGGTCGGGCGCGATCAGGCCGACGCCCTTGGGCAGGCCGGTCAGACCGTACGCGTCCTCCTCGTACGGCCAGCGCTGCGTCAGAGCGGCGTACAGGAGGGCGCCGATGGCCTCGGTGTCCGAGCGCTGCGGGGTGTCGCTGGTGATGCCGCGCAGGGCGGCGTTCACGGCGAGCCCGCGGATGCGGTACTGGCCCGTGGAGGTCCGCAGTATGGCGCTGGGCGTCAGCCGCAGGTGGGCCAGGCCTTCGCGGTGCGCGGCGGCCATCGCCTGGGACACCTGGGTGACGAGCTGGTAGGCCTCGTGGGGCTCCAGAGGGCCCGAGGCCAGGATCGCGGTCAGCTCGGTGGCGTCGGGCAGCCACTCGTGGACGACGTAGACGAGGTCGTTCTCCTCGACGGCGTCGAGGACGTGGACGAACCTCGGGTCGCCGAGCAGCGCGGAGGAGCGGGCCGCGGCCAGGACGGCGCGGGCCCGCGGGTGGTCGGCGGGCAGCAGGTGGACGCCCACGGCACGGCGCAGCTTCTCGTCCATGGCGCGCCAGCTGCTGAATCCGTCCAGACGGGTGACGCACTCTTCGAGGCGGTAGCGCCTGGCGAGCTTGTGGCCGCTGTGGAGTTCGGGGGCGGCAGCAGGAGCCGCTTTCCTGCGTTCGCCGTCCTTTTCGGGCATGGGTCCGTCCGCGGCTCGTCCGTTCTGGGTGTCCACCCCGTCGGCCGTGGCCTTCGCCGCATCTGCGGCCGGCGGCTCGTCGCCGCCGTTGTCGGCCACGTCGACGGCAGCCGTGCTACGTTCCGCCACCGTCGTTCCTGCCTCCCCATCCGTTACGCGCTGTCGGCCAGTCTGCGAAGCCATGCCAATTGTGCCCACAGTCCGGCGCTATGCACGACACGCGAACGGGTCCGACGGTTGTGCGCATCAGCGACCCAAGCGGCCGCGGACCATTCCGACCATGGCGTTGAGCTCTTCGATGCGCATCCGCTTGGCCGCCACGAGGAATACGGCGGCCAGTGCGACACCGCCGGCGGCCAACGCGGCGAGGGAGCCGGTGACTCCGCTGCCGAGCCACTGGGTGACCGCGTAGGCGGCGGCGCCGCCCACGGCGGCCGCGGGGACGCAGGCGCCGGTGAGGCGGGCGTAGGTGCGCATCACGTGGGCGCCGTCGAGGTCGCCGCCCAGCCGGGTGCGCAGCCGTCGCCAGGCGACGCCCACGCCGACCGTGTAGCCGAGGCCGTAGGCGGCGGCCATGCCGACGACGGCCCAGCGCGCGGGGAGCACGAAGAACGCGGCGGTGGAGACGGCCGCGTTGACGCCGGCGACGATGACCGTGTTGTAGAAGGGCGTCCGGGTGTCCTCGTAGGCGTAGAACCCGCGCAGGACGACGTACTGGACGGAGTACGGGATGAGTCCGAGGCCGAAGGCCATCAGGACGTAGCCGATGTTCTGGGCGCCGGATCCGGAACCGGCGTACAGCAGCGTGGCCATGGGGACGCCGAGGGCGAGGAACGCGAAGGCGCAGGGCACGATCGCGACGGCCGAGGTGCGCAGCCCGTACGAGATGTCGTCGCGGACGGCGGCTGCGTCCCCGTCGTGGGCGGAGCGGGAAATGCGCGGCAGCACGGCCGTCATGACGGAGACGGTGATGATGGCCTGCGGCATCTGCCAGAGCAGCAGTGCGTAGTTGTAGGCGGTGATGCCGGTGCCGGGGTGGCCCTGCTTCTCCGCCACGGATCCGGCCCAGGTGGCGAGCTGCGTCACGACGACGAGGCCGATCTGGTTGGCCAGGACGAAGAAGAACGTCCACTTGGCCAGGCGGGCGGCCTTGCCGAGGCCGTGGCCCCGCCAGTCGAAGCGCAGGCGCGGCCTGAAGCCGGCGTCGCGCAGGTAGGGCAGCATCGCGAGGGCCTGGACGGTGAGGCCCAGGAGGGTGCCGAGGCCCAGCAGGCGGACGCCCTCGGGGGTGACCGTGGTCGCGCCGACCCCGGAGGTGGTGAAGCCGCCGAAGGCCCAGATGAAGGCGCCGAACGTGGCGATGACGACGATGTTGTTGAGGACCGGGGTCCACATCATCGCGCCGAACCGGCCGCGCGCGTTGAGGATCTGACCGAGGACCACGTGCACGCCCATGAAGAACATGGTCGGCAGGCAGTAGCGGGCGAAGGCGACCGCGACGTCCATCTGCTGGGGGTCGGACGCGAGCTTCGGCGACATCATCGTGATGAACACCGGCGCCGCGAGGACGCAGATCGTGGTGATGGCGGCCAGCAGCACGACGACGAGCGTCAGGAGGCGGTTGGCGTAGGCCTCGCCCCCGTCGTCGTCCTGCTTCATGGCCCGTACCAGCTGCGGGATGAAGACGGCGTTGAGCGCGCCGCCGCCGACCAGCACGTAGATCATCGTCGGCAGGGTGTTGGCGATCTGGTACGTGTCGTTGAACGTGCCGACGCCGATGGCACCGGCGATGACGAGGGTCCGCAGGAAGCCGGTGATGCGGGAGACGATCGTGCCGGCGGCCATGAGGGCGCTGGACTTGAGGAGGCTGGAGGCGCGGCCGGCGGGCTTGCTCGGCGCCGGGGCGGCGACGGGGACGTCCTCGGCGGGGGTGCCGGGCGTGCCCTGCTGGTCCCGGTAGAGGTGCGCGAAGGCGTCCGGCTCGGGCTTCTCGTCCGCCGCCTGGGTGACCAGGGAGTCCACGCCGACGAACTGGGTGGTCGTCGCGTGGTCGCCGTAGGGCAGGTGCCGGGAGGGACCGTCCGGCTCGGGCGGCGGGGTCTGGGCCCAGACCTGCGGGTCGGGGGCGTGCACGGGGGCCTGCGGAGCGGCGTAGAGCGGTCCGGGCTCCTGGTAGGTGCCGGGCGGCGGCGGAGGGTGCGAGGCACGGTCGTAGAGGACCTCGGCCACGGGGTCCTGGGCCGACAGGTCCTGGGACCGGTACGGGTCGTGGTCGTAGGCGTCCTGGACGTACGGGTCACGGTCCGGCGCGGGCGCAGGCGCGGGGACCTGCCCGGCCACCGGGGTGCCCGGGGCAGCGCCCTGGTAGGGCGCGGGCCCACCAGTGCCCTGCGCGCGGTCACCGTCGTACGGCGCGTTCATCGAAACCCCACCTCATCGTCCCCAGGCCGACCGGCCACGGCATCGCTCAACGGTCCACTGTCTCACCCGTGCCGGACGGCCCGGTGCTTTGCGGTCCGGTGTCCGGGGTCTCGTCACTCGGCTGCGTGCTCTCGTCGGCGGCCGCACGGGCCGCGACGCGCTTGCGGCTGGCGTACATCTTGATGCCCGCCAGGACGAGGAGGAGAACGCCACCCGCGATGACGAGCATGACGGTCGGAGTGATCTCGGTGGCTTCCACGGTGAACTTGCGTGCCTTTCCGTAGGGCACGCCGTCCGTGGTGAAGAGCTGCGCGGTGACCTCGACGGGGCCGCTCGCGGTGGCGTTGGCGGTGAACTTGACCGTCTGGCTGTGTCCGCCCGTGACGGTCACTTCCTGTTCGGCCTGGCCGCTGTCCCCGAACATCAGGCGGGTCGGGTTGGCGGACTTCACGCGCAGGACGAGGTTGTGCACGTCCTGGACGAGGCTGTTCTGGACGCTGACCGGGATGGTCGCGCTGTGCCCGGACAGGGTGGCGTCGGACTTGGGGACGACCTTGACCTTCTCGGTGAGACCGAGCAGGTACTCCTGCACCTGCTCCCGGTAGAGCCGCGCCTCATCGGGGCGGCCGCGCCAGGAGGTGGACATCTCGCGGTTGGTGGTGTTGCCGAAGGGGATCTCCACGCGGTCGGGCGCGCTGAGGATCACCTTGAAGTGGTCCAGGGTGTTCTGGGTGGTGCGGATCTTCTCGAAGGCGGAGACCGGGAGCTCCGTCTTGCGCAGTGCCTCGGGGTACTGGCCGGCGCCCGGGACCTGGGTGTTGACGCCCGGGTCGGGCTTTGCCGCGGCCGCGGTGTCGAGGTCCGCCGGCTGGGTCCAGCGGCCCGCCTGCAGGCCCCGTACGGCGGCCGCCATCGACTGCGCCTGGCTGGTGGTCGGCATCCGCTGCGGGGTGACGACGAAGCTGCGCTGGTTGTCGGTCTTCTGCAGGTTCAGGGCGAGGCTCTGGGCGAGGAAGCGCTGCACGGCCAGCGTGGCGTTCCCGGCGTTCAGCATGTCGCCCTGGAAGGCGGTGGACAGGTCGGCGTCGGCGACGACGGCCGTGGCGCCCGCGCCGATGGGTCGGGCGGCGGAGGGCGTGTAGCCGAGGGCTCCGGTCTCCTGGAGGCTGTCGCTGCGCGTCAGGACGTTGTGGGCGCCCGCCGAGGTGGCCACGTTGACGATCGACGGGTCGATGGCCCCGTCCACGGGCCAGGAGAAGTCGGTGGACGGAGTGACGTGCAGGACGGTCTCCACGGCCTGCTTCGCCTTGTCGGTGGCCGGCCGCAGCTGGCCGAGGGTGCCCGAGACGTCCTTGCCCTGGTGGGCGAGGGAGGCGATGTCGGGGTCGGCGAACGGCAGCGCGACGATCTTCTTGCCCTGGACCGCGGTTTCCAGGGCGCTCAGCCACTGCTCGGCGACGGCCTTGTTCTTGCCCTGGACGATCCGGCCGTCCGGCGTGCGGTACCGGTAGCCCTTGGTCATGGCGTCGACCGTGTACAGCAGGTCGGGGTCGATGACCCAGGTGACGGGCAGGTCCTTGCCGAGGGTGACCATCTGCTGGAGGCGCCCGCCGGACTTGAGCTCATCGGCGAGGGAGTCGTCGAGGAAGACGGGGGTCTGCAGCTCGTCCGAGCCGGTCTCCGCCGTCACGTGCGTGGTGGAGATCAGCGGCCACAGGTACGTGAGCTGCGAGCGCTTGGCTGCGGCCTCGGGCTGCCAGGGGAGGAAGGTCCGCTTGATGCCGAGCACCTGCTCGTACTGGCGGCTCTCGGTCTCCCCGGACAGCGAGACGCCGAGCTGGTAGACGCCGTCCTTGTCCAGCTCCAGCTTGTTCACCGGGATGGTGAGGGTGAAGTCCTGCTTGACCTTGGACGGCAGCGAGGGGATCTTCACGGCGTAGGCCGGGTCGATCTCTCCGGGATCCGTGCCGGCCCGGAACCCGGCGCGTTCCGCCGCCTCGTCGATGGAGGCCCGGTCGCCCAGGGCGGGCCCGACCCGCAGCCCCACGTGCGCGCCCGTGATCGTCTCCCGGCCGTTGTTGACCACGCTGCCGGAGATGGTGAGCGTGTCGCCCTTGACCGGGGCCGCGGGAGCCATACCGTCCAGCTGTACGTCGACGGTGCCCGCCTCGGCGGCCTGGGCGGCCTGCGGGGCGGGAGAGTAGACCAGAGCGGCGAGCACGGGGGTCCCCGCCAGCAGAACGACTGCGCGGCGCAGCCAGCGGCGCCGGGCAGGTGCGGGGGGTCCCCCCTGGATGTCTGCCGCCTCGGCCACGCGCTAGCCCGTCCCTCGAAGTGTCAGTGGTCGTCGTTCGTGCGTCCACGAATGGTAACGAGGTGCGCTGTGCGCGAGTGCCGCGCCTTGCTCCACATGATCGGGGGCGCCCCGGCGGCGCCGTACGCGGGGGCGCCCACAAACAGGGAAGCCCTCGCCGGGCGGGGCACGTACCCTTTTCTGTTGTGCCGAACGCCAACGAAGACAACCCCAGTGCCCTGAGTCAGGTGCAGCGCCGCGCGGTCAGTGAACTGCTGCGGGTCGCCCCTGTCGCCGACGAGCTCGGCCGCCGGTTCCAGGAGGCCGGCTTCCGCCTTGCCCTGGTCGGCGGGTCCGTACGCGATGCGCTGCTCGGGCGTCTCGGCAACGACCTCGACTTCACCACCGACGCCCGGCCCGAGGCCGTCCTGAAGATCGTCCGGCCGTGGGCCGACTCGGTCTGGGACGTCGGCATCGCCTTCGGCACGGTCGGAGCCCAGAAAGAGGGCTTCCAGATCGAGGTGACCACGTACCGCTCGGAGTCGTACGACCGCACCTCGCGCAAGCCGGAGGTCTCCTACGGGGACTCGATCGAGGAGGACCTGGTCCGCCGGGACTTCACCGTGAACGCGATGGCCGTCGCACTCCCCGAGAAGGAGTTCGTGGACCCCCACGGGGGCCTGGAAGACCTCCAGGCGGGCGTTCTGCGCACCCCCGGCACTCCGGAGGACTCCTTCTCCGACGACCCGCTGCGGATGCTGCGAGCGGCGCGCTTCGCCGCGCAGCTCGACTTCGAGGTCGCCCCCGAGGTCGTGGCGGCGATGAAGGCGATGTCCGACCGGATCGAGATCGTCTCGGCGGAGCGGGTGCAGGGCGAGCTGAACAAGCTGCTGCTGTCCGCGCACCCCCGCAAGGGCCTGGGCCTGCTCGTCGACACCGGGCTGGCCGACCACGTGCTGCCCGAGCTGCCCGCCCTGCGGCTGGAGAGTGACGAGCACCACCGGCACAAGGACGTCTACGACCACTCGCTGATCGTGCTGGAGCAGGCCATCGCGCTTGAGCACGACGGCCCGGACCTGGTGCTGCGGCTGGCGGCCCTGCTCCACGACATCGGCAAGCCGCGCACCCGCCGGTTCGAGAGCGACGGCCGGGTCTCCTTCCACCACCACGAGGTGGTGGGCGCGAAGATGACCAAGAAGCGCATGACCGCGCTGAAGTACTCCAACGACATGGTCAAGGACGTGTCCCGGCTGGTGGAGCTGCACCTGCGCTTCCACGGCTACGGGGACGGCGAGTGGACCGACTCCGCGGTGCGGCGCTACGTCCGTGACGCCGGCCCGCTCCTGGACCGCCTGCACAAGCTCACCCGGTCCGACTGCACCACGCGCAACAAGCGCAAGGCCAATGCCCTCTCCCGTACCTACGACGGTCTGGAGGAGCGCATCGCCCAGCTCCAGGAGCAGGAGGAGCTCGACGCCATCAGGCCCGACCTGGACGGCAACGAGATCATGCAGGTCCTGGGCGTCGGTCCCGGGCCGGTGATCGGCAAGGCCTACGCGTTCCTGCTGGAGCTGCGGCTGGAGAACGGTCCGATGGAGCGCGACGCCGCGGTCGCCGCCCTCAAGGAGTGGTGGGCGGCTCAGGCCTGATCCGCGGTCGACCGGGTCGATGTTTCACGTGAAACATCGACCCGGCCGACGCGTCGGCCGCGTCACGATTGCGCTTCCCGACGCCTCAGGTAGAGCGCCGTCACCGCGTAGAGGACGGCCACGCTCACGATCAGCGTGACGGACCGCCCGTCCGGGGGGAGCATCAGCGCGGCCACGGCGGCCGCGCCCACGAACGCGATGTTGAAGAGCACGTCGTAGACGGAGAACACCCGGCCGCGGAAGTCGTCGTCCACATGGGACTGGATGGCCGTGTCGGTGGAGATCTTCGCGCCCTGGGTGGCGAGGCCCAGCACGAAGGCCGCGACCAGCATCGGTCCGGGCGTGAAGAACAGCCCGAGCGGGGGCACCAGGACGGCTGCCCCGCCGGAGCAGGCCGTGATCCAGCCGCGGGTCCCCAGCCGGCCCACCATCCAGGGGGTGACGACGGCGGCCGCGAAGAACCCGGCCCCGGAGACGCCGACCGCGATGCCCAGCAGGGCGAGGCCGGCGGACTCGCTGTCCGACCAGGAGTACCGGCAGAGCATGAGCAGCATCACGAACAGGGCCCCGTAGCAGAAGCGCATCAGGGTCATGGCGGTGAGCGTCTGGGCCGCCTCGCGCCGGGAGGCCAGGTGCCGCAGCCCCGCGACCATGCCCCGGACGGTCAGGGCCACCCCCTGGGCCACCGAGGGGTGGACCCGTCCCGCGGGATGGTCCGGGCCGAGCAGGCCCACGGCCAGGCGCAGTGAGACCAGGGCCGCACAGAGGTAGAGCCCGGCGCCGAGCAGCACGGTCAGGGCGTTGGAGTCGGAGGCCAGCACCCGGACGAGGAAGGCGAGTCCCCCGCCGGCGACCGCCGCGAGCGTCCCGGCCGTGGGGGAGAGCGAATTGGCGGTGACCAGCTGGGCGGGGGCGACGACGCGGGGCAGGGAGGCGGCGAGCCCGGCCAGCACGAAGCGGTTGACGGCGGTGACCGACAGGGCCGAGGCGTAGAAGAGCCAGTCGGGGACGTGCGCGACGATCAGCAGGCCCGTGACGCAGGCCAGGACCGCCCGCAGCAGGTTGCCGTAGAGGAAGACCTGGCGGCGGCGCCAGCGGTCGAGCAGCACCCCGGCGAAGGGGCCGATCAACGAGTACGGCAGCAGCAGGACCGCCATGGCCGAGGCGATGGCCGCGGGCGAGGTCTGCTTCTCGGGGGAGAACACCACGTACGTGGCGAGCGCCACCTGGTACACGCCGTCGGCGGCCTGGGAGAGCAGCCGTACGGCGAGCAGGTTGCGGAAATCCCTCAGGCGCAGGAGTACGCGCAGATCACGTACGACAGGCATGAGGGCAAGGGTCACATACGCGGAGGGTCCCCGGGCACATTGCCCGGGGACCCTCCGCGGAAGAACAGTCGAAGACCAGGTGTCCGAAGACCCGTGGGTCCGACTTAGCGCTCGACCTCGCCCTTGATGAACTTCTCGACGTTGGCCAGCGCCTCGTCGTCGAAGTACTGCACCGGCGGGGACTTCATGAAGTAGCTCGAAGCCGACAGGATCGGGCCACCGATGCCGCGGTCCTTGGCGATCTTCGCGGCGCGCAGGGCGTCGATGATGACACCGGCGGAGTTCGGGGAGTCCCACACCTCGAGCTTGTACTCGAGGTTCAGCGGGACGTCGCCGAAGGCGCGGCCTTCGAGGCGGACGTAGGCCCACTTGCGGTCGTCGAGCCACGCCACGTAGTCGGACGGGCCGATGTGGACGTTCTTCTCGCCGAGCTCGCGGTCGGGGATCTGCGAGGTGACGGCCTGCGTCTTGGAGATCTTCTTCGACTCCAGGCGGTCGCGCTCCAGCATGTTCTTGAAGTCCATGTTGCCGCCGACGTTGAGCTGCATGGTGCGCTCAAGACGGACACCGCGGTCCTCGAACAGCTTGGCCATCACGCGGTGCGTGATGGTGGCGCCGACCTGCGACTTGATGTCGTCGCCGACAATCGGGACACCGGCCTCGGTGAACTTGTCGGCCCACTCCTTGGTGCCGGCGATGAAGACCGGGAGGGCGTTGACGAAGGCGACCTTGGCGTCGATGGCGCACTGGGCGTAGAACTTCGCCGCAGCCTCGGAGCCGACGGGCAGGTAGCAGACCAGAACGTCGACCTCGCGGTCCTTCAGGACCTGGACCACGTCGACCGGAGCCTCGGCGGACTCCTCGATCGTCATGCGGTAGTACTTGCCCAGGCCGTCCAGGGTGTGGCCGCGCTGGACGGTCACGCCCGCGTTGGGGACGTCGCAGATCTTGATGGTGTTGTTCTCGCTGGCGCCGATGGCGTCCGAAAGGTCGAGGCCGACCTTCTTCGCGTCGACGTCGAACGCGGCGACGAACTCGACGTCACCCACGTGGTAGTCGCCGAACTGGACGTGCATCAGACCGGGGACCTTGGCCGCCGGGTCGGCGTCCTTGTAGTACTCGACGCCCTGCACCAGCGAGGCGGCGCAGTTGCCCACGCCGACGATGGCTACGCGAACCGAACCCATTCCGGTTGCTCCCTGTTCGTTCTTGGACGAGGCCTGCGAGATGCAGGCCTCACTTTGCAGTTTCGTCGGGCGGACCGGGTCGTCTCCGATCCCGTCCCGCCCGCTCACTCTCGATGAGCTCGTTCAGCCAGCGCACTTCGCGCTCCACGGACTCCATACCGTGCCGCTGCAGCTCAAGCGTGTAGTCGTCGAGGCGCTCCCGCGTACGGGCGAGTGAGGCGCGCATCTTCTCCAGGCGCTCCTCCAGCCGGCTGCGGCGGCCCTCCAGGACCCGCATGCGCACTTCCCGCTCGGTCTGACCGAAGAAGGCGAAGCGCGCGGCGAAGGACTCGTCCTCCCAGGCGTCGGGGCCCGTGTGGGACAGGAGCTCCTCGAAGTGCTCCTTGCCCGCTGCCGTCAACCGGTAGACGATCTTGGCGCGGCGCCCTGCGAGTGAAGTGGCGAGAGCGTCTTCCGGGGCGTTGCCCGGTTCTTCGATCAACCAGCCGTTGGCGACCAGCGTCTTGAGGCAGGGATACAGCGTTCCGTAACTGAACGCCCGGAACACCCCCAGCGAGGTGTTGAGCCGCTTGCGGAGCTCGTACCCGTGCATGGGGGATTCGCGAAGCAGGCCGAGGACGGCGAACTCGAGGATGCCTGAGCGCCTGCTCATCCGCCTGCCTCTCCCTCGCCCCTGAGTTTTATACCGAGCTGATGTATCGGCTCGATACATCCAGACGATAGAACGGGCCGTCTTCAACGACAAGGGGTGACGTGGTGACCGGCATCACATCACTAATTCGCACCAAGCGAGTTGCCTGATTTGGGGTGAACTTCGGCACTGTTCGGGTTTTGAGCGTGCGTAGTCTGTGGGCCATGACAACGGGGGGACCGGAATTCACCTGCCGCTTCCAGGCCACTCGCCTGCCCGAGGAGTAGTCGTTCGATGAGCGAGCACCGCCGCAAACCGCCGCAACCCGAAGGCAGCGGACGTGCCGCGGCCCGTCGGGCCGCCCAGCAGCACCCCGGCCGGGGTGCCGGACCCGCACGCGACGTCCCCACCGCGTCGCCCAGCGGGCCGTACGCAGAGCCGCCCGGCCACGGCGGCCGGGCCGGCTCGCGCCGCGCCGCCCCCCGTGGATCCGGAGGGCGCGGACGCGACGCCGCCGTCGCGGGTCGCGGCCCGGGCCGCCCGGACAAGCGGCTGATCAACTACCCGCGCTCCGACAAGGACGGCTGGCAGCGGTTCGTACCGTCGTGGAAGCTGGTCTGCGGCACGGCCCTCGGCTTCTTCGCCGTCGTCACGGCGGGCGCCGGCATCGGCATCGCGTCGGTGAACACCCCCGACCCGAACAAGGCGGCCCAGGCCCAGAACAACGTCTTCTTCTGGGCGGACGGCACCCAGATGGTGGCCACCGGCGGCTCGATGAACCGCCAGATCGTGCCCATCGACAAGATCCCCAAGTCGATGCAGAACGCGGTGATCTCCGCGGAGAACGAGTCCTTCGAGACGGACAAGGGCGTCGACCCGATGGGCATCGCCCGCGCCGTGTGGAACATGGCCAAGGGCGGCTCCACCCAGGGTGGCTCGACCATCACCCAGCAGTACGTGAAGAACACGTACCTGGACTCCGACCAGACGCTGAAGCGCAAGGTCACCGAGCTCTTCATCTCGATAAAGCTGGGTGTGTCCGAGGAGAAGGACACGATCCTCGCCGGCTACCTCAACACCGCCTACTACGGCCGTGACGCCTACGGCATCCAGGCGGCCTCGCGGGCCTACTTCGGCAAGGACTGCAAGGACCTCACACCGTCCGAGAGCGCCTTCCTGGCCTCCGTGCTCAAGGGGCCCAACCTCTACAACCCGGACGGCGGCGTCGGTACGGCGGCCACCCCCGAGAAGAACACCGAGCGGGCCAAGGAGCGCTGGGCCTGGGTCCTGGACCGCGAGGTCGCGGTCGGCCGGATGCAGAAGGCCGAGCGGGACCAGTTCACGGAGTTCCCGAAGATCGTCGACTCCGAGCAGGCCCGCAGCCTGTCCGGTCAGACCGGCTACCTGGTCGACACGGCCAAGAAGTACGTGATGAAGGTCACCGGCCTCACGGCCGAGGAGATGGCCCGCGGCGGCTACCAGATCAAGACCACCTTCCAGAAGCCCAAGGTGGACGCCCTGGTCAAGGCCGTCGAGGACACCCGCAACAACTTCCTGGACGAGAAGGCCCGGCCCGAGTACGACACCTTCGTCCAGTTCGGGGCGGCCTCGGTGGACGTCAAGAGCGGGGCGATCGTGGCCCTGTACGGCGGCCCGGGCATGGACAAGAAGTACTTCAGCAACAACGCCGACACCCTCGGCGTCCCGGTCGGCTCGACCTGGAAGCCGTACGTCCTGGCGGCCGCGATGCAGTACGGCACCCAGAACTCGCACAGCCAGGGCATCTCGGCCGACAGCAAGTACAACGCGAACGACCTGACCGTGATCAACAACCGTGACGGCAAGCCGCTGCGGGACGCCTCGGGCAAGCCGTTCAAGCAGAAGAACGAGAGCACCTACCCCTACGGCTACGTGACCCTCAACGAGGCGATGGAGAAGTCCATCAACGTGCCGTTCGCGCAGCTCGTCTTCGACGTCGGCCACAACAAGGTCCGAGAGGTGGCCGAGGCCACGGGCATCCTCAAGGACTCGATGAACCCGAACAACGACGCCTCGTTCGCCCTCGGCACCTCGACGCCGAGCGCCATCCGCATGGCCGACTCGTACGCCACCTTCGCCGCCTCCGGCACCCACCACGATCCGTTCTCCGTGACCAGCGTCGAGAAGGACGGCAAGGAGCTGCCCGGCTTCGGGGCCCCCAAGGAGCAGCGGGCGATGGACGACGCCATCGCCGACAACGTCACCAAGGTGCTGGAGAACGTCGTCGACAACGGCACCGGCACCAAGGTCAGGAAGCTCGGCTTCACCCGGCCCGCCGCCGGCAAGACCGGAACCACCGACCAGAACAAGTCGGCCTGGTTCGTCGGCTACACCCCCGAGCTGTCCACCTCGGTCGCCCTGTTCCGCACCGACCCGAACTCGAAGGACAAGAAGCTCATCTCCATGAACGGCGTGGGCGGCGTCGACTCCATCCACGGTGGTGACATCCCGGCCGCGATCTGGACCGAGTACATGAAGGAAGCCCTCAAGGGCGCCCCGGTCAAGGAGTTCCCGGAGGCCGAGAAGATCGGCGTCACCGCGGACGCCTCCGGTGCCCCTTCGCCGTCCCCGTCCTTCTCCCCCTCGCCCTCCCCGTCGATGCCCTCGCCCTCGGCGAGCTCCTCCCCGCCGGTCTCCCCGTCCCCGTCGAAGGGCGGCAAGCCGACCTGCAAGCCGTGGGAGCTGTACTGCATCCCGGACACCAACGGCGGTACGAACAACGGCAACACCAACGGCGGCCCCGGCGGAGGGACCGGCGGACCCAGCGGATCACCGTCGGGAAGTCCGTCGGGCCGACCGGGACGTCCCGGCGGCACCAGCTGGGGGACCTCGATGGGCGCCTCCGGCTGACCCGCCTCCCCGCGCCCCGGTGAGGGCCGTCGCACACGGTGCGGCGGCCCTCCCGCATGTCCGGCCCCGTACGGCAGGATGAGCGCATGACGAAGGTGCACGAGGACCGGCCCGTACTGCCCACCCAGCAGGACGAGGTCGCCGCGGCCGGCAGTGAGTTCCTCGGCGGCCCGATGGGCCGCTACGCCCGGCTGGGCGGCCACTGGCTGACCCCGGTCCGCGTCGTGGTCCTCGTGGCCCTCGGGATGTTCGCGCTCGGCATGGTGCAGAAGCTGCCCTGCTACGACTGGGCGTGGTTCCGCGGAGCCGGCTCCCAGTACACGCACGCCTGCTACTCCGACATCCCGCACCTGTTCTCCGTACGCGGCTTCGCCGACGGGCTCACGCCCTACTTCGACCGCCTTCCCGGCGACATGGAGTACCTGGAGTACCCGGTCCTCACCGGGCTCTTCATGGAGGTCGCCTCCTGGCTGACCCCCGGCAGCGGCTCCATGCAGCACCGCGAGCAGATGTACTGGATGGTCAACGCGGGAATGCTGATGGCCTGCACCGCGGTCATCGCCGTGTGCGTCGTGCGCACCCACCGCCGCCGGCCCTGGGACGCGCTGCTCTTCGCCCTCGCGCCCGCCTTCGCGCTCACCGCGACGATCAACTGGGACCTGCTGGCGATCGCCCTGACCGCCGCGGGGATGCTCATGTGGTCCCGCGGCCGCACCCTGCTCTTCGGCGTGTTCATCGGCCTGGCCACCGCCGCCAAGCTCTACCCCGTCCTGCTGCTCGGAGTGCTGTTCGTGCTGTGCTGGCGGGCCGGGAAGTGGCGGGCGTTCGGCTCGGCCGTCCTCGGAGCGGCCGTCTCCTGGCTCGTGGTGAACCTGCCCGTCATGATCTACGCCTGGGACGGCTGGAAGAAGTTCTACACGTTCAGCCAGGAGCGCCCGATCGACTTCGGCTCCGTGTGGCTGCTCATCTCCCAGCGCTCCGGGAACCCCCTGCAAGACGCCAACACGTACGCCACCGGCCTGACGCTGCTGCTGTGCGCGGGCATCGGCCTGCTGACGCTGACCGCCCCGCGCCGGCCCCGCTTCGCGCAGCTGGCCTTCCTGGTCGTGGCCGCCTTCATCCTGGCCAACAAGGTCTACTCGCCGCAGTACGTGCTGTGGCTCATCCCGCTCGCGGCGCTGGCCCGGCCGCGCTGGCGGGACTTCCTGATCTGGCAGGCCGGCGAGGTCGTGTACTTCCTCGGGATCTGGTTCTACCTGGCCTACACGACCAGCGGGGACAAGCACCAGGGCCTGCCCGTGGAGGGCTACCAGCTGGCGATCGCCGCCCATCTGCTGGCGACCCTCTACCTCTGCGCGGTCGTCGTCCGCGACATCCTGCTGCCCGAGCGGGACGTCGTACGCCGCGACGGATCGGACGACCCGTCCGGCGGCGTCCTGGACGGGGCCGAGGACGTCTTCGTGCTGTCGGACGCAGCGAGGGCGCCGCAGGACGCGGCGCCCTCGGAGGGACAGCGGGTGGAGTGGGGCACGGCCCCCAGGGACTGACCGGTCAGGCGTCGAGTACCCGGTCGAACTGCGTCGTGGTGTGGCGCAGGTGCGCCACCAGCTCGTCGCCGACCTTCGGCTCGGGGGCGTCCGACGGTACGAACAGGATCGACACCTGCATGTGCGGGGGCTCCGCGAACCAGCGCTGCTTGCCCGCCCACACGAACGGAGACAGGTTCCGGTTCACGGTCGCCAGACCGGCCCGGGCCACGCCCTTGGCGCGCGGCATCACACCGTGCAGGGCCTTGGGGGCCTCCAGGCCCACTCCGTGCGAGGTGCCGCCCGCGACCACGACCAGCCAGCCGTCGGAGGCGGCCTTCTGCTGGCGGTAGCCGAACCGGTCGCCCTTGGCGACGCGCGTGACGTCCAGGACGGCGCCGCGGTACTCGGTCGCCTCGTGATCGCCGAGCCACAGCCGGGTGCCGATCCGCGCCCGGAAGCGGGTCTGCGGGAACTGCTGCTGGAGCCGGGCCAGCTCCTCGGCCCGCAGGTGGCTGACGAACATGGTGTGCAGCGGCAGCCGGGCCGCGCGCAGCCGGTCCATCCAGCCGATGACCTCCTCGACGGCGTCCGAGCCGTCCGGGCGGTCGAGCGGCAGGTGCAGGGCGAAGCCCTCCAGCCGCACGTCCTCGATCGCCGCGTGCAGCTGGCCCAGGTCCTGCTCGGAGATCCCGTGGCGGCGCATCGAGCTCATGCACTCGATCACCACGCGGGCGCCGACCAGGCCGCGGACCCCGTCCAGCGAGGACACCGAACGGATCACCCGGTCCGGCAGCGGCACCGGCTCCTCGCCCCGCCGGAACGGGGTGAGGACGAGCAGGTCGCCGCCGAAGAAGTCCTTGATGCTGGCGGCCTCGTACGTGGTCCCGACGGCCAGTACGTCGGCGCCCAGCCGGGTCGCCTCCTCGCAGAGCCGCTCGTGGCCGAAGCCGTAGCCGTTGCCCTTGCAGACCGGGATCATCCCGGGGAACTGGTCCTGGATCTGCTTCTGGTGCGCACGCCAGCGCGCGGTGTCGACGTAGAGCGTGAGCGCCATGCCCGTCCGGAGCCTCTCTCTAAAAGCTGCCTGTGCAGCGGTGCGGTGTGTGGGGGATGCGGCAGCGGGTCAGCGGCGCGACATGTAGATGTCGAGCGCCTTGTGCAGCACCTTGTTGAGCGGGAAGTCCCACTCGCCGACGTACTCGACGGCCTCGCCGCCCGTACCGACCTTGAACTGGATGAGGCCGAACAGGTGGTCGTTCTCGTCCAGCGTGTCACTGATGCCGCGCAAGTCGTAGACGCTCGCACCGAGTGCGTACGAGTCGCGCAGCATGCGCCACTGCATCGCGTTCGAGGGCCGCACCTCGCGCTTGTGGTTCGCGGAGGCGCCGTACGAGTACCAGACGTGCTGGCCGACGGTGAGCATCGTGGCGGCGGCCAGCGGCTCCCCCTCGTGCTTCGCGATGTAGAGCCGCATCCGGTTCGGGTCCTCGGAGTTGAGGGCCGTCCACTGGCGCTGGAAGTAGCTGAGCGGGCGCGGGCGGAACTTGTCGCGCTCGGCCGTGACCTCGTACAGCTCCTGCCAGACCGGCAGGTCTTCGTAGCCGCCCTGGACGACCTCGACACCGGCCTTCTCGGCCTTCTTGATGTTGCGGCGCCACAGCTGGTTGAAGCCCTTGAGGACGTCGTCCAGCGAGCGGTTGGCCAGCGGCACCTGGAAGACGTAGCGGGGCTGGACGTCACCGAAGCCGGCGCCGCCGTCCTCGGCCTGCTGCCAGCCCATGCGGCGCAGCTTGTCCGACACCTCGAAGGCGCGGGGCTCGATGACCGAGGCCTCCACGTCGCGCAGGCGCTTCACGTCCGGGTCCTGGATGCCGGCCTTGATGGCGGCCGAGTTCCAGCGGCGGATGACGACGGGCGGGCCCATCTTCACGGTGAAGGCGCCCTGCTGCTTGAGGTGGGCCAGCATCGGCTGGAGCCACTCCTCCAGATTGGGGGCGTACCAGTTGATGACCGGACCCTCGGGGAGGTACGCGAGGTACCGCTTCACCTTGGGCAACTGCCGGTACAACACGAGGGCGGCGCCGACTAGTTCGTCGTTCTGGTCGAACCAGCCGAGGTTCTCGGAGCGCCACTCGTTCTTCACGTCGGCCCACGCCGGGACCTGGCAGTGGCTAGCCGAGGGCAGGCTCTGGAGGTATCCCAGATGCTGCTCTCGGCTGATGGTCCTCAGGGACAGGCTCATGCGGGGCGTCTCCTCCGGCGGCTTCGCTGGCTATGGCGCGAAGCCTACTGCGACAAGGGCGCCACCCATCTGGGGGACGGGCCGTGCCCGGGCCGGTGAGTGACCGGCGCCCTGTCGCCGAAGAGCCCCGGTCAGCCCGCCCAGCCGCCGAAGAGACCGCCGTGTGCCATGCCGAGGTAGAAGCCCACGCCCGCGGCGCCAAGCCCGATGATCAGTGCGAAGCGCTCGCGTGTCGTCTCCGAGATGAACTGTCCGTACGCGCCGGTCAGGATGCCGACGAGCCCGGTCCACGAGCTCAGCAGGTGCAGATTGTCGAAGAATCCCGTGACGAACGCCACGATGCCGAGCACCACCGTGGCCACCACGAGGGTGTCCTGCAGCGGATGGGGCTTGCCGTCGGTCGCGAGGAGCGAGATGGAGGACTTGGGTTGCATGGCCTGTGCCATCGGAAGGCACCTCCTGGCTGAAGCAGAGCGGTGCACGGGCGCCTCCGGCAGGGGCCGGGGGCATAGCACCGAGCACACCCGATGAATACAGAGTGTGGCCTCCTCCCGCCGGATTTCAACCGGAAGGAGTCGAGCAGGTAGTCTGTACAGCTGCGCGGTGTCTGGTCACAGACGCCGTGCGCACGCATCACGACCCTCCTGCCACGGAACGACCGTGGCCGCTGAGTCCAAAGGAGGTGGGTTCCACATGCGTCACTACGAAGTGATGGTCATCCTCGACCCCGATCTCGAGGAGCGCGCTGTCTCCCCGCTGATCGAGAACTTCCTCTCCGTCGTCCGTGAGGGCAACGGAAAGGTCGAGAAGGTCGACACCTGGGGCCGTCGTCGTCTCGCTTACGAGATCAAGAAGAAGCCCGAGGGCATCTACTCGGTCATCGACCTTCAGGCCGAGCCTGCGGTCGTCAAGGAGCTTGACCGACAGATGAACCTGAACGAGTCGGTTCTCCGGACCAAGGTCCTCCGCCCCGAGACCCACTGAACTTCGGTTCAGCGGTAATCGGGACCGAGTAGCACAGCAGCCCAGCAGCAATCCCCGCCGAGAGGTTCATCCATGGCAGGCGAGACCGTCATCACGGTCGTCGGCAATCTCGTCGACGACCCCGAGCTGCGCTTCACCCCCTCGGGTGCGGCGGTCGCGAAGTTCCGTGTCGCGTCCACCCCCCGCACCTTCGACCGTCAGACCAATGAGTGGAAGGACGGCGAGAGCCTGTTCCTGACCTGCTCGGTGTGGCGGCAGGCGGCCGAGAACGTCGCCGAGTCCCTTCAGCGAGGCATGCGCGTCATCGTGCAGGGCCGGCTGAAGCAGCGGTCGTACGAGGACCGTGAGGGTGTCAAGCGCACGGTCTACGAGCTGGACGTCGAGGAAGTCGGCCCCAGCCTGAAGAACGCCACGGCCAAGGTCGCCAAGACCACCGGTCGCGGTGGCCAGGGCGGATACGGCGGCGGCGGTCAGCCGCAGGGCGGCGGCGGTGGCTGGGGCGGAGCCCCCAGCGGCGGCGCCCCGCAGGGCGGCGGAGCTCCCTCCGACGACCCGTGGGCGTCCAGCGCACCGGCCGGCGGCCAGCAGCAGCAGGGCGGCGGGGGCGGCTGGGGCGGAAGCTCCGGCGGCTCCAACGGTGGCTACTCGGACGAGCCTCCCTTCTAGGGAAGCTCGCATCCCCACTTCTTGATCACACAGGAGAGACACAATGGCGAAGCCGCCTGTGCGCAAGCCTAAGAAGAAGGTCTGCGCGTTCTGCAAGGACAAGACCGCGTACGTGGACTACAAGGACACGAACATGCTGCGGAAGTTCATTTCCGACCGCGGCAAGATCCGTGCCCGCCGCGTTACCGGCAACTGCACGCAGCACCAGCGTGACGTCGCCACGGCCGTCAAGAACAGCCGTGAGATGGCGCTGCTGCCCTACACGTCCACCGCGCGATAAGGAAAGGGTGACCGAACAATGAAGATCATCCTGACCCACGAGGTCTCTGGCCTCGGCGCCGCCGGCGATGTCGTCGACGTCAAGGACGGTTACGCTCGCAACTACCTGGTCCCGCGTGGTTTCGCGATCCGCTGGACCAAGGGTGGCGAGAAGGACGTGGCGCAGATCCGCCGCGCCCGCAAGATCCACGAGATCGCGACCATCGAGCAGGCCAACGAGGTCAAGGCCAAGCTCGAGGGCACGAAGGTCCGTCTGGCCACCCGCTCGGGTGACGCCGGCCGTCTCTTCGGCTCCGTGACCCCGGCCGACATCGCCACGGCGATCGAGGCTTCCGGTGGTCCGAAGGTCGACAAGCGCCGCGTCGAGCTGGCTGCCCCGATCAAGACCCTCGGTTCGTACCAGGTCTCCGTGCGTCTGCACGCCGAGGTCGCCGCGAACGTGGGCGTCGAGGTCGTCGCCGCCTAAGTGCTGCGAGCGAAGGGCCGCACCCCTGTGGGGGTGCGGCCCTTCGTCGTTTCCGGGACCACCGGTCGATGTTTCACGTGAAACATCGACCCGAGGATCAGCGGGTCGCCCCCGCTACCAGCCAGCGGCCGGAGCGGGCGCGCAGCTGCAGGGTGGCCATCCGAACCAGCATCATCAGGGTCATGGCCCACCACAGTGCGGTGAGACCGCCGCCGAGGGTCGGGACGAGCAGGGCGGCCGGGGTGAACACGGCGAGCGTCAGCAGCATGGCCCAGGCCAGGTAGCGACCGTCTCCCGCACCCATCAGGACCCCGTCGAGCACGAAGACGATGCCGCACACGGGCTGGGAGATCGCCACGACCAGCAGGGCGGGCAGCAGGGCGTCCTCGACCACGGGGTCGCCGGTGAAGAGCGGGATGAAGACCGGGCGGGCCGCGACCACCAGTGCGCCGAGGACGATTCCTGAGGCGATCCCCCACTGCACCATGCGGCGGCAGACGGCCTTGGCTCCCACGGTGTCGCCGGCGCCAAGGTAGCGGCCGATGATGGCCTGCCCGGCGATGGCGATCGCGTCGAGGGCGAAGGCGAGCAGGCTCCACAGGGAGAGCAGTATCTGGTGGGCCGCGATGTCCGCGTCGCCGAGCCGCGCGGCGACGGCGGTCGCGATCATCAGCACGGCGCGCAGGGACAGCGTGCGCACGAGCAGCGGGACGCCGGCCTGGGCGCAGGCCCGGATGCCCGCGGGGTCGGGGCGCAGGGAGGCTTCGTGCGTACGGGCTCCGCGGACGACCACGAAGAGATAGGCGCCGGCCATGGCGCACTGGGCGATCACCGTGCTCCAGGCGGAACCGGCGATGCCGAAGCCGGCTCCGTACACGAGGGCGACGTTCAGGGCCGCGTTGAGGGCGAAGCCCGCGATGGCGACGTAGAGCGGTGTGCGGGTGTCCTGGAGGCCGCGGATGACGCCGGTGGCGGCGAGCACCATCAGCATGGCCGGGATGCCGAGGGCGGAGATCCGCAGGTACGTGACCGCGTACGGGGCGACGGTGTCGGAGGCTCCGAAGAGGGAGACCAGCCAGGGCGCCGTCGGCAGCAGGACGGCGAGGACGACGGCGCCGATCAGGAGGGCGAGCCAGATGCCGTCCATGCCCTGCCGGATGGCCGCCCGGAGGTCTCCGGCGCCGACTCGTCGGGAGACGGCCGCAGTGGTGGCGTAGGCGAGGAAGACGAAGACGCTGACGGCGGTGGTGAGCAGGGCCGCGGCGATGCCGAGGCCGGCCAGCTGGGGAGTGCCGAGGTGCCCCACGATGGCGCTGTCGGCCATCACGAACAGGGGTTCGGCGACGAGTGCGCCGAAAGCCGGGACGGCGAGCGCGAGTATCTCGCGGTCGTGCCGTCTCGGGGCAGGCTTCAGCGGGGCGATGGCCTGTGTCATGCGCTCAATCTAATCTTCCACAGGTAATGGATGCAATGGTCTTTGGATCCTTACCTGCGAGTTGGTTCACACGTTCTCGGCACCCCATTGGAGGCGATCTCGAAACTGGGGCGGAGAAATTTCTCCCCCACAGCCGGTGGAGGAAGAAATCGCAGGTCAGGATGGGTAGATGGGGAGGCCAGGTGATTTTGTCCACAGCGCCGTCCCCCGGTCCGTGCACAGCTTCCGGCGACTTACCCACAGCATTGGGTCGGTCATCCACATCTCATCCACACAGCCTGTGGATAACAAGATTGGCTGACGTCGCTCTCGGCCCTACCGTTGTGCGTTGCCCGACTCGCCGATTGCGGTTCCGGGTGCCCCACATGTCAGAGCCGTGCCATAGAAAGAGTGGCACGGCGAGGTCCGCGTTGCGGACGGGAGGAGGCGGCCCGGTGAGTATGCCCGAGCCCATGGACGACCCCTGGGCCGACAGCGGTCCGGGTGACCGTCTGCCCGCCCGTCCGCGCCGGAACAGCGACGGCCGGGGCCGCGGGGACGAGCAGCACGACCGCGGCCGCGAGGGCGGCTCCTGGGACGGCGGTGGCGGCGGCTTCGAGCGCGTCCCCCCGCAGGACCTCGACGCCGAGCAGTCCGTGCTCGGCGGCATGCTGCTGTCCAAGGACGCCATCGCGGACGTCGTCGAGGTCATCAAGGGCCACGACTTCTACCGGCCCTCGCACGAGACGATCTACCAGGCGATCCTCGACCTGTACGCCAAGGGCGAGCCGGCCGACCCGATCACCGTCGGTGCCGAGCTGACCCGCCGCGGCGAGATCAGCAAGGTCGGCGGGGCCTCCTACCTGCACACGCTCGTCCAGTCGGTGCCGACCGCGGCGAACGCCGAGTACTACGCGGAGATCGTCCACGAGCGGGCGGTCCTGCGCCGTCTGGTCGCGGCCGGTACGAAGATCACGCAGATGGGATACGCGGCGGACGGTGACGTCGACGAGATCGTCAACAGCGCCCAGGCCGAGATCTACGCCGTCACCGAGCAGCGGACCTCCGAGGACTACCTGCCGCTGGGCGACATCATGGAGGGCGCGCTCGACGAGATCGAGGCCATCGGATCGCGCAGCGGTCAGATGTCCGGCGTCCCCACCGGTTTCACGGACCTCGATTCGCTGACCAACGGACTGCACCCGGGCCAGATGATCGTCATCGCGGCCCGACCCGCCATGGGCAAGTCCACGCTCGCGCTCGACTTCGCGCGGGCCTGCTCCATCAAGAGCAACCTGCCCAGCGTGATCTTCTCCCTCGAAATGGGGCGCAACGAGATCGCGATGCGCCTCCTGTCGGCGGAGGCCAGGGTCGCCCTGCACCACATGCGCTCCGGCACCATGACGGACGACGACTGGACCCGGCTGGCCCGCCGGATGCCGGACGTCTCGGCCGCCCCGCTCTACATCGACGACTCCCCGAACCTGTCGATGATGGAGATCCGGGCGAAGTGCCGGCGCCTCAAGCAGCGCAACGACCTCTCGCTCGTGGTCATCGACTACCTCCAGCTGATGCAGTCGGGCGGATCGCGCCGTCCCGAGAGCCGCCAGCAGGAGGTCTCGGACATGTCCCGAAACCTCAAGCTGCTGGCCAAGGAGCTCGAGGTGCCGGTGATCGCACTGTCCCAGCTGAACCGTGGTCCCGAACAGCGCACCGACAAGAAGCCGATGGTCTCCGACCTGCGTGAGTCCGGCTCGATCGAGCAGGACGCCGACATGGTGATCCTGCTGCACCGCGAGGACGCGTACGAGAAGGAGTCGCCCCGTGCGGGCGAGGCGGACCTGATCGTGGCGAAGCACCGTAACGGTCCGACGGCGACGATCACCGTCGCCTTCCAGGGCCACTATTCGCGGTTCGTGGACATGGCCAACACGTAGCATCCGATCATGGATGCCGTTTCTGAAGACCTGGATCTGCTTCCCGCTACCCGCCGTGCGTTGAGGCACCGGATCGCCGTCGCGCAGAGCGAAGGACGGGCGCCCTCGGTGGTGGCGGCCGTGGCCCGTGGCGGCGAGGTGGTCTGGGAGGGCTCCCGGACCTCCGTAGAGGGGCACGGGCCGGACGGGAACGTGCAGTACCGGATCGGTTCGATCAGCAAGACCTTCACCGCGGTGCTGGTGATGCGCCTGCGGGACGAGGGCCTGGTGCGTCTTGAGGACCCGCTGGAGAAGCACCTTGCGGGGACGGGCGCAGGCGAGGTGACCATCGCCCAGCTCCTGGCCCACACGGCCGGGTTGGCGGCGGAGACGCCGGGCGAGTGGTGGGAGCGCACACCTGCGGCGCTGCGGCCCGAACTGGCGGACGTGTTGGGTGAGGACCCCTTCCGCTTCCGGCCGGGCCGGCGGCACCACTATTCCAACCCGGGCTACACACTGCTGGGTTCACTCGTGGAAGCCGTGCGCGGAAAGCCGTGGGAAGAGGTGCTCAGGGCCGAGGTGCTGGAGCCCCTCGGTCTGGACCGTACGACGGCGCATCCGCAGGCTCCGCACGCGGGCGGATGGGCGGTGCATCCGTGGGCCGACGTGATGATGGCGGAGCCCCTGGAAGATCTGGGGCTGATGGCAGCTGCCGGACAACTCTGGTCCACTGCACGTGACTTGGCGCGATTCGCGCTGTTCCTCGCCCGGGGTGACGATCGGGTGCTGAGCGCGGAGACGGTACGTGAGATGCGGACGTCGGCTGCGCCGCCGGAGCCGGGACTCGCCGAACTCGGGTACGGGCTCGGCATGCAGCTGATGAACGCGGGTGGGCGCCGGCTCGCCGGCCACACCGGTTCGCTGCCCGGCTTCGTCGCGGGGCTGTGGCTGAGCGAGGCGGACGACGTGGCGGCCGTGGTCCTGGCGAACTGCACATCAGGGCTGCCCGCCGCGACGGTGGCCGCTGAGCTGGTGGCGATCGTCGCGGACGCGGAGCCGCGGTTCCCCCGGCCGTGGCGGCCGTTCCGGGAGGCCGATCCGGTCGCCCTGGACCTGTGCGGCCCCTGGTACTGGGGTACGTCGCCGCAGGTGCTGCGGCTGAACGCGGACGGTCTGCTGGAGCTCGCGCCGGTGGGGGCGATGGGTCGGGCGGCCCGGTTCCGGGCGGAGCCCGACGGCAGCTGGACCGGCCTCAACGGTTACTACGCGGGGGAGACACTGCGGGCGGTGCGGCGCGAGGACGGTTCGGTGAGCCATCTCGACCTGGGCTCGTTCGTGTTCACGCGGGAGCCGTACGACACACAGGCCCCGGTGCCCGGCGGCGTGGACCCGCAGGGCTGGCGGGGCATCGGCTAGCGCATCCGGTTGACTCAGACGACGAGTTCGCGTTCCAGCGGAGTGCGGAAGCGCGGGGTGATGCGGGCCTCGCCCACCCATCGGGAGAGGCGCGCCGCCTCGGCGGCGACGGCGTCCTCGGCGGCGCGGCCACGATCGCTCAGCAGCCGCCAGACGACCTCCCCGTCCGCACGCTGGGCCCAGCCCCCGACGATCTCCCCGTTCCACCAGACGGTGGGGCCGATGTTGCCGGCGTAGTCGAAGAGCGCGGGCCGGTGGGCGGGGTCGAGGTGGAAGCCGCGGTCGGCCCAGCCCATTCCACTGGGGTCCAGGCCGGGCAGCAGTGCGGCCCAGGGCTCCGGGGCGGGTTCGGGCACGGTGTCCCCGGGGCTGACCAGGGCGATCGTGGCGTCTTCGAGACGGACCTGGTCGGGGCCGACGAGCGCGAGGGCCTTGCGGACGTCGGTGAGGGTCCAACCCGTCCACCACTTGAGGTCCGCCTCCGTGGCCGGTCCGTAGGCGCGCAGCCAGCGGCGCGCGATCTCGGCGCGCGCCTCGGGTGCCGGTACGGCGGGCCAGGGCTCGGTGTGCACCCAGCGGAACTGGCTGGAGGTCCACGATCCGCGTGGCCGGTCGCGGCGGATCCGGCCGTCGGCGGCCAGGAGGCGGATCACCCGCGTGGCGACGCCGGTCTCGGCCTCGTACTTCTTGCCCCGGCCGACGGTGATCTTCCGTCGCAGCGCCGGCACGGCCGCGGAGAGCTGGCTGCCGGTGCAGGGACCCCGGGTGTCGAGGACATCGAGCGCGGCGGCCTCCGCTGCGGCCAGCCACGCGGCGTCGAGACCCTGACCGTCCTCGTCGAGGTGCTTGAGCAGGGTGCGCCGCTCCTTGACGGCGATACCCCGGGCGGTGGAGGAGTCCACGTACGGGGCCAGTTCGCCGGAGACGGCGAAGAGCGTCCTGCGCATGCTGAGCAGGCGGACGAGGGAGACGTCCTCGTACAGGGCCTGTTCGACGGCTTCGGGGCCGCCTTCCGCGAGCCTGGCGCGGGTCGAGAGGAACAGGGTCGTGGTGTCGGTGGCGTGCAGGGCGACGACGGCGTCCGCGGCTTCGGCGACCGTGGAGACATGTGCCGAGGGAGCCAGGCGGTGTCTGCGTCCGAGCCGGTGGCGGCGCTCGGCGGTCGTGACGAGGGGGAGGCTGGGGCTCATCCTCCCGATCGTAGGCCGGGCCGCGGACACCGGCCCGGCCTGCCGTGCGGGCGATCAGAGGGAGAGCTTGAACCCGACGTGGGACGCGGTGAACCCGAGCCGCTCGTAGAAGCGGTGGGCATCGGTGCGGGTCGCGTCCGAGGTGAGCTGCACGAGCCGGCAGTTCTGGCGGCGTGACTCCTCGACGGCCCACTGGACGAACCGTGTCCCCAGGCCGCTGCCGCGTTCGTCGGCGTGGACGCGGACACCTTCGATGATCGAGCGTGTGGCTCCCTTGCGGGACAGCCCGGGGACGATGGTGAGCTGGAGGGTGCCCACGACGCGGCCCTCGCGGACCGCGACGACCACGTGCTGGTGGGGGTCATCGGTCAGGCGTCTGAACGCCGCGAGGTACGGGGTGAGGTCGTCCGGTGATTCGCGCGTGGCGCCGAGCGGGTCGTCCGCCAGCATGGCGACGATGGCGGGCAGGTCCTCCTCGGTGGCGGGGCGGATCGCAGTCTCGTCGAGATCGGTCATGGAGAGGTTCCTTCCTCGGCCCGTCGCTCTCAGCCCGCCGCCACGGTGAGCGGGGCCCAGCGGCGGGTCCAGTCGCCGGGCAGTCCCGGGATGTCGCGGGTCATGACGGCGTTGAATGCCACGGAGTCGAGGCCACGGTCCTTGAGCCAGGAGAGGAGCTCTTCGTGGCGTACATCGATGTCGGTGCGCAGCGGGCGGTCGGTGGCGGCGGCGAGTGCCGTGATGAGGGCCCGGGCGCCGGCCGTGTCGTGCGCGATGAGCGGCCCGATCACATGGGTCTCCATGTTGGGCCAGATCGCGGCGTAGCCGACGAGCTCGCCCCGCCCGTCTTCGGCGACCAGCAGCCGGTCCGCGAAGGCGGGAAGCCGCGTGATCATGTGTGTCCGGTCCGCGCCGAAGACCTCGGTGTCCAGGCGGACGATCCGCGGGATGTCCTCGCCGGTCGCCGGCCGGACCGCCACCGAGCCCGACGTGGGCGCCTGGTCCGAGGGCTCCGCACGGAAGGTGCCTCGCAGCATCTCCGCACGGCCGGTGGTGTCGAAGCCGAGCTCTTCGTAGAGGGGGCGGCCGTAGGGGGTGGCGTGCAGGGTGAGCGGGATCCCCTTGAGAGCGTCGTCGCAGATGTACGTCATGAGGCGGCGGCCCAGGCCCTGGCGGGCGTAGCGCTCGGCAACGAGGACCATCCCGATGGCGGACAGCTCCGGGCCGGTGGGGGTGTGCCCGTACGAGGTGACGACGCAGGCGGCCGCGAGTCCTCGTCCGTCGGGAGCATCGATGCCGTAGCCGTTGCCCGCGGCGAGAAGCAGCCCCCACTTGTGGTCCTCGCGCGGCCACCCGCGGTCTTCGGAGAGGTCGGCGCAGTAGCGGAGATCATCCACGGTCAGCGCACGGATCGGCAGGTCGGTGAGGTGTGGTGGTGTCACGGGCCCAGACTGGATCATCAGCCGGGGGCCGTCCAGAGGATTTGGGCTCGATGTTTCACGTGAAACATCGCGATGCCTCTCCCGGGCCGTGGTGGTGGGGTGGCTCGGTCGGAGCGGGCGATGTTTCACGTGAAACATCGCTAACCTCGTCTTCCATGACCCGTCTTCACCTCTTCGATCTCGACGGCACGCTGATGTACGGCTCGGCCGCACCGGCCGAGATCTCCCGACAGCTGGGCCTGAGTACGGAGATCGCCGAGCTGGAGCGGGCGTTCGGTGCGCAGGAAATGGAGCCGCACGATTTCGCGGTGGCAGTGCACGCGCTGTGGGCGGGGCTGACCCCCGGGCACGTCCGGACGGCGTTCGACGGAGCACCTTGGCTGACGGGGATCCGCGAGGTGTGGCGGGAGATCAGGGAGCGCGGGGAGTACTGCGCGGTGGTTTCGTTGTCGCCGTCGTTCTTCGTGGAACTGCTGCTGGAGTGGGGCGCGCATGCCGCCCACGGCTCGGTGTTCCCCGAGGTGCCCTTCACCCGGCCCGTGGAAGCGGCCGGGATCCTGACACCCGAGGGCAAGGTCACGGTGGCGGACCGGCTCTGCGCACAGTTCGGGGTGAGCCGGGACGACTGCGTCGCGTACGCGGACTCTGCGACGGACGCGGTGCTCTTCGAAGCGGTGTCGGTGTCCGTGGCGGTCAACGCACGCCCGTTCCTGGCGCAACGGGCGACACACGTCTACCAGGGCCGGGACTTGCGCGAGGCCTATCAGCTGGTTGGGGCGGCACGCCCGGAAGTCCGAGCATCTTAAGAGGAAAGTGGGTTCGAAACGCGGACTTTCCGGGTTTTCCCGCGAGTAGCGGAGGCGGCTGGCAGGCTCTGAGGCCCGGAACCACGGATTCGAAGGCCGTGGCGTGCTTACCGACCGAGATGTTCGAAGCGAGGCACCGCATGGACGCTCCGCCCACCAGATCGGCCAGACGGACGGCCCGGATACCGTCCGGGGGCGGTGAGGTCGAGCCCTCCCCGGACGCGGTCCTCATCCGCCGGACCCTCGAAGAGGTCGCTCCCATCGCCGACAGGGTGACCTCCTATTTCTATGCCCTGGTGTTCACCGGGCACCCGGAGGTGCGGGGCATGTTCCCGGCCGCCATGGACGTACAGCGAGACCGGCTGCTGAAGGCACTGCTGACCGCCGCCGAGCACATCGACGACCCGGAGGTGCTCGTCCCGTACCTGCGTCGGCTGGGCACCGGGCACCGGAAGTACGGGACGATGGCCGGGCACTATCCGGTGGTGGGCGAGGCCCTCATCGGCGCCCTGTCCCGGTACGCACAGCAGACCTGGGGGCCGGAGACGCAGGCCGCGTGGGTGCGGGCCTACACCGTGATGTCCCAGACCATGATCGACGCCGCGGCGGAGGACGAGGTGAAGAGCCCCGCGTGGTGGCACGCGGAGGTGGTCTCGCATGACCTGCGCACCCCGGACATCGCGGTGCTCACCGTCCGCCCCGACCAGCCGTATCCTTTCCTCGCAGGTCAGTACACGAGCCTGGAGACGCCGTGGTGGCCCCGGGTGTGGCGGCACTACTCGTTCGCCTCGGCACCGCGTGCCGACGGGCTGCTGTCCTTCCACGTCAAGGCCGTTCCGGCGGGCTGGGTGTCCAACGCGCTGGTGCGGCACGCCCGGCCCGGTGACGTGCTGCGACTCGGCCCGCCGGCCGGGTCGATGGTGGTGGACCACACCACCGACAACGGGATGCTGTGCCTGGGCGGCGGAACCGGCATCGCCCCGATCAAGGCGCTGATCGAGGACGTGGCGGAGCACGGCGAACGCCGCCCGGTGGAGGTGTTCTTCGGGGCACGCAGCGATGGCGGCCTGTACGACAAGGACACTCTGCTCGGGCTGCAGCGCTCGCACCCGTGGCTGTCGGTGCGCCCGGTGGTGGGCGAGGGCCTCGCCGGCCAACTTCCCCAGGCAGTCGGCGAACACGGGCCGTGGAGCTCGTACGACGCCTTCGTCTCGGGGCCGCCCGCGATGATCCGCAGCGGCGTGAGCGAGCTCAAGCGCATCGGGATCCCCGGCGACCGGATCCGCTTCGACGCGGTGGAGGAGCTGGTGGGCGCCGCGGGATGAGAACCGGGCCACCGGCCCCGGGCCGTCGGCCGGAGCCCGAGCCACGGCCGGTGGCCCGGGCCGAAGCGACCCGGGCCGAACGGACCGAAGACCGGGCCGGGATCAGCCCAGGTCGGGGGCGTGCATGGCGCGTACGCCTTCGATGTTGCCGTCGAGGTAGTGCCTCAGGGACAGCGGGACGAGATGGACGGCGGCGATGCCGACCCGGCTGAACGGCACCCGGACGATCTCGTACTCACCCGCGGGCTCGTCGATTTCGGGGCCGTGCCGCTGACTGGGGTCCATGGATTCGAGGTGGCAGACGAAGAAGTGCTGCACCTTCACTCCGGTCACCCCTCCGTCGGCGATGTGCTCGACGGTGTCGACGAAGCAGGGCACCACATCGGTGATCTTCGCCCCGAGCTCCTCGTGGAGCTCTCGGTGGAGGGCGTCGACGACGGTGGCGTCCGAGGACTCCACTCCCCCGCCGGGGGTGAGCCAGTAGGGATCGACGCCGGGCTTGGTGCGCTTGATGAGGATCAGGTCGTCACCGTCGAGCAGGATCGCGCGGGCGGTGCGTTTGACCACGGGACGTTCGGTCATGGGAGAAGAGTGGCCCGGACGGCGGTGTCTGAAACGCGAGTGGGCGAAACCCGCCGTACACCGGAAGCGGAGCCTCACCAGTGGGCGGCTGCGCGCAGCAGCCGGTCGTGCGCACGGGCGAGGTGGGCGAGGGCGAGGCTGCCGGTCCGTACGGCGAGGAACCAGGTGCGCAGCGGCGGTACGGGTGGCTCCAGCAGGGCGACGATCTGCCCGCGGTCGAGGGCGTCCTGGCACAGATACCGAGGCAGGACGGCCAGTCCGGCGCCGGCCCGGACGCACTCCAGTACGGCACGGAGGTCGGGGGCGACGACGGTGGCGGCATCGGGCCGGGTGCCGGGCCGGGTTTCGAAGACGGCGGCCCAGTAGCGGGCGACGAGCGGCAGCGTCTCGTGGACCTCGACGAGCGGAATGCCGTCGAGGACGGCGGGGCCGGCCTCGCGCAGCCGGTCCGGATCGACGAGTGCCGCCCAGTAGGGCGCGGCGACCAGGACGTGCTCCTCGTCGCACAGGGCGGTCGCGCTGAAGAGTCCGCCGCGCGGGCGGGCGGTCGTGACGACGAGGTCGTGGTGGCCGGCTGCGAGCCCGTCGAGGGCTTCCTCGGCGCCGGCCTGGAGGACCGTGCGCAGGGTGTGGCCCTGTCCGACGAGCGGGGCCAGGGCGGGCAGGACGCGCAGGCACAGGAACTCGGGCGGACCGGCGAGGTGCAGCGTGCGTAATGCGCCCGCGGCTGCGCGTTCCGCCTCGGTGATCCGCAGCAGGGCGTCGAGGTGGGGTGCGGCCTTGTGGGCGAGTTCGTCGCCCACGGCGGTGGGGGTGACCCCGCGGGCGCGGCGGTGGAACAGCGGCCGGCCCAGCTGGCGTTCGAGGGTGCGGATCTGTGAGGTGACGGCGGGCTGTGACAGCCCGAGGAGCGCGGCGGCCCGGGTGAAGGAGCCCGCCCGGTGGACGGCGACGAAGGTGCGCAACAGGGCCAGGTCCATGAAGGCCCCTCTCGGTGGGGGCCTTCAACTATAAATATGCCGATAGGACCCTGTCGTTACCGTGATTGGACTCTGACGTTGAGTCAACTAGCCTTGTGCGAGTGGTTCTTCGCGCGGAACCCGGAGCGGTCCGAGCCACTAGGGGGGAGGCTCGGACCGCTCTCGTCCCTGCTGCTCAGCCGCCCGTGCCCGCCACGTCGAGGGCTCGCAGCACGTCCGTGACCAGGTCGTCGGTGTCCTCGGCCCCGGCGGACAGACGGATGAACCCCTCCGGCACGGGGTCGCCGCCCCACCGTCGGCGCCGCTCCGCGGTCGACCGTACGCCGCCGAAGCTGGTGGCGTCCTCGACCAGGTGCAGGGCGGCCATGAACCGTTCGGCGTGCGCGCGGTCCGGCAGGGTGAAGGAGACCACGGAGCCGAAGCCCCGCATCTGCCGGGCGGCCGTCTTGTGTGACGGGTCCGCGGGCAGGCCGGGGTAGCGCAGCCCGGTGACGTCCTTGTGGTCGGACAGTGCCTCCGCCACGGCCAGCGCGTTGGTCCACTGGCGCTGGGCGCGCAGCTGGATGGTGGCCAGGGAGCGATGGGCCAGCCAGGCCTCCATCGGGCCCGGGATCGCACCGACGATCTTGCGCCAGCGCCGGACGGCGGCGGCGAGCTCGGGGTCGCGGCAGACGACGTAGCCGAGCAGGAGGTCGCCGTGGCCGGTCAGTCCCTTGGTGCCGCTGGCGACGGAGAAGTCCGCGCCGAGTTCCAGGGGCCGCTGGCCGAGCGGGGTGGCGAGGGTGTTGTCGACGGCGACCAGGGTGCCGCCCGCGTGGGCGGCCTCGACCAGGCGCCGGACGTCGCACACGTCGAGCCCGGGGTTGGAGGGGGTCTCGATCCACAGCAGCCTTGCTCCGTCGAGGACGGTGAGCTGCGCGTCGTCCCCGGTCGGGGCGGTCCGGACGTGGATCCCGTACGCCTCCAGCTGCTCGCGGACCAGCGGCAGGGCCTGGTAGCCGTCGTCGGGCAGGACGACGGTGTCGCCGGTGCGGGCCTGGGAGAGCAGGACGGCGGAGACCGCGGCCATGCCGGAGGCGAAGACGATGGTGTCGACGTCCTGGCCGGGCGCTTCGAGCTCCCCGATGGCCCGCTCCAGCAGGGTCCAGGTGGGGTTGGTGTCCCGGCCGTACGTGTACGGGCCCGTCGCCTCGCCCGGGAGGTGGAAGTGGGCGGCGAAGACGGGGCCGGGCAGGGGCGGTTCGTTCTTGACCGGCTCGGGCAGCCCGGCACGTACGGCCCGGGTGCCGTCGCCGATCCCGTTCCCCGAGGCCGACCCGGTCCTCGCACCGGCCCCGGTCCCCGCTCCGGCCGCCGGCTCGTCGGCGTGGTCGTTCATGCGGTCTGCTCCTTCACTGCCTCGCGTACGGCGTCCAACAGGCCCGGGCTCGCCGCCTCGACGAGCTCCAGGCACTGCTCGAACCCGTCGAGGGAGCCGTAGTAGGGATCCGGTACGTCGGCCTCCGCAGCCGTCGCCGCCGGGTCGTAGGAACGCAGCAGTCGTACCTTGGCGGCGTCCTCGGGGGTGGGCGCGAGCGCCCGCAGGTCCCGCAGGTGCCCGGCATCGAGCGCGATGACGAGGTCGAGGCCGGCGAACCACGAGGCGCGGAACTGCCGCGCCCGGTGGCTCTGCTCGTACCCGGCGGCCTCCAGGACGGTGACGGTGCGCGGATCGGCGCCGTCTCCCTCGTGCCAGCCGCCGGTTCCGGCGCTGTCCACCTCGACGAGGGCGTCGAGCCCCGCCTCGATGACGCGGGCGCGGAAGACGGATTCGGCCATCGGGGAGCGGCAGATGTTGCCCGTGCAGACGAAGCACACGCGGTACATGGCGTTCGTCTCAGTCGTTGTCGGGCAGGGCCATGTTCACGGCCCAGGAGACGACGGAGATGATCAGGCCGCCGATCAGCGCGGTCCAGAAGTTGTCGACATGGAAGCTGAGGTCCAGCTGCGCGGCCAGCCAGGAGGTCAGAAGCAGCATCAGGGCGTTCACCACGAGGGTGAACAGTCCGAGGGTGAGGACGAACAGCGGCAGCGAGAAGAACTTCACCACGGGCTTGACGATCAAGTTGACCAGGCCGAAGACCAGGGCGACCAGGATCAGGGTGAGGGTCCGGCGGCCCAGGGAGCTGTGGTCGTCGAGCGTGATGCCGGCCAGCAGCCAGATGGCGACGGCCAGGGCCGCCGCGTTCGCGAGCGTCTTGACTACGAAATTTGTCATGTGTCTGATCGTGGCAGAGAAGATCCCGGTGGGACATCAGCAGATCAGCGGATGCCAGGGAACGCGAGAGAGCAAGGGGCACAACGACGATGAAGGCCTTCCGGCTGGACGAGCTCGAGGCGGAGCGGCTCGCGAACGACGGCGCCTACCTGCAGTTCCTGCGCGAGCGGAACATGTCGGTCGGGCTGTACGCCCTCGACGCCGGCCAGAGCGACCCGCAACTGCCGCACCGCCAGGACGAGGTGTACTTCGTGGTGAGCGGCAGGGCCTCGATCACGGTCGGGGAGGAGACGACGACGGTGGCACGCGGCAGCGTCGTCTACGTGCCCGCCGGGGTGGTGCACAAGTTCCACCACATCACCGAGGACCTGCGGGTATTGGTGGTCTTCTCCCCGCCGGAGGCCTAGCGCGGCAGCCGTGACCCAGGGTCGGACCCCCTGATCCCCCTAGGGGGCGGATCAGGGGAGTCCGGGGGCTCGCGGGTCCCCGTACGGTTGTGCGGCCTCCTAGCATCGAGAGCAGGAAGTCACGGCTCAGGAGCTCGAGGAGCTCAGGAAGAGGTTGAGGACATGGACGGCATCCGAGAGACATTCGCAGGCATGCCCTGGTGGGTTAAGTGGGTCGCGATCCCGCTTCTGGTGCTCTTCGTCTTCGGTGGTGTCATCACGAGCATCCTCGGTGCCCTGATCTCGTTCGTCTTCAAGCTGCTGCTCTTCGTCGCCCTCGTCGGCGGCCTGGTCTTCATCGTGAAGAAGTTCTCCGGCAGCGGTTCGAAGTCCTCCTCCCGCGACTGGTAGGTCCCGGAGCCCGGGCCCCTGGGCCCCGGGTCAATCCCGGGTGTTAGCCCGGGCGGGGGAACGTCAGGTGGCAAACCGCCCACACCGCGGGAATCGGCGGATAGAGTGGCAATCTGTGCCGTTCCCTGGGCATCGGACGCCGATGGTGCCGCACTGACCTGCGGTTTTATCCAGTGCCGGCTGAGCACGACCCCCAGGATTCACGGCGCGTGCGGGGGCGGCCCCCGCAGGGCGGACCCTCCCCAGGTCCGCTGCCACGGCTGGGGGTGGGCTTTGTCTTCGGTTCACAATGCCGGTGTGCCGACGCTGATCGGTTCGGTGCAGCGCGCGTTGAGGCTGCTCGAAGCAGTGGGTTCCCACAGCGAGGGGGCCCCGGCGAAACAACTGGCGCGCGAAGCCGGGCTCCCCCTCCCCACCGCGTACCACCTGCTGCGCACCCTCACCCACGAGGGCTATCTGCGGCGTGAGGGCGGAGTGTTCGTGCTCGGCGCCGCCGCCGGGCGGCTGGCGGGCGGCGGGCTGCAGCAGAAACGTCGCAGCATGATCCTCGACTCCCTCGCGCACTTTCGCGACGCGGTCGGGGCCCCCGTCTACTTCGCGGTGTTCCGTGAGGGTGAGATCGAGCTCGTGGGAGTTTCGGACACCCCGGCCAGCCCCGCCGTCGAGGAGTGGGCCGATTTCCGCGCGACCGGGCATGCGCACGCCATCGGGCAGTGCCTGCTGGCCCAGCTCGACGAGAAGACGCGCAAGGACTACTACGTGCGGCGCCCCGTCGAGGCCGTCACCCAGTACACCGTCCGGGACCAGAGCGCCCTCGAACACCGCATCGGCGCCCTCGGACGCATGGAGCCGGTTACGGAGCGTCAGGAGTACGCGCTGGGCACTGTCTGTGCGGCCATCCCCATCACCGCGGGCGATACCGCAGCAACAATGGCGATTTCCCTCCCTTTGCACCAGGAGGAACGATTGCTGTATGTGGTCGATCGACTACGGAGTGAAGTAGGCGCGCTGTTGAGCACCCTCTCGTTCTCTATCAGTATCTGAAAACTCACTCCTTGTGATCTGCATGACCTTCCACCACCCTTGTCAAGAGGGCCCTGGGGGTTCATTCCTGGCCACTTCCACTACAGCGGGGTAGTCCATGCGCGAGTCGGTACAGGCAGAGGTCATGATGAGCTTCCTCGTTTCCGAGGAGCTCTCCTTCCGGATCCCGGTGGAACTCCGGTACGACACCCGTGACCCCTACGCAGTGCGCCTGACGTTCCACCTTCCCGGAGACGCCCCCGTGACCTGGGCATTCGGCCGGGAGCTGCTCCTCGACGGCATCAACAAGCCGTGCGGCGACGGCGATGTGCACATCGCCCCCACCGATCCCGAGGAGTTGTCCGACGTCCACATCCGGCTCCAGGTCGGCTGCGACCGGGCGCTGTTCCGCGCCGGAGCGGCCCCGCTCGTCGCGTTCCTCGACCGTACCGACCGGCTTGTTCCGCTCGGTCAGGAGCGCAACCTGGGCAACTTCGAGGAAGACCTCGACGAGGCACTGGACCGGATCCTGGCGGAGCCGCAGCAGAACGAGCAGAACGCGGGCTGAGGGACCCGACCGGAAGAGCCGGTCAGGCCGACCGCGCGAGCCGGACGGACCGCACGAGCCGAGTCGCCCCGGGCCCCCGAGCCACCCGGGTCGCTCAGCGCTTGCGCCGCCGCCCCCGGCCGCCGCGGGCCGGCACCGAAGCCGCCGCTCCGGCCGGGGATCCCGGCCGGTCGGCGGAGACCACCAGCGCGGCGAGCGCGGTGGTCACCGGGACCGAGGCCACCAGGCCGATCGACCCGACGAGGGTCCGCACGATCTCCTCCGCGACCAGCTCGCTGTTGGCCACCGATCCCATGCTGCTGTTCGCGATCGAGAACAGCAGCAGCAGCGGAAGTGCCGCGCCCGCGTAGGCCAGCACCAGGGTGTTCACCACCGAGGCGATGTGGTCGCGGCCGATCCGGATGGCCGCCCGGTACAGGGCGCGGGACCCCATCGACGAATCGGCCTGGTGGAGTTCCCAGACCGCCGATGTCTGGGTGACCGTCACATCGTCGAGCACACCGAGCGATCCGATGATCACGCCCGCGAGCAGCAGACCGCTCATGTCGATGTCCGGGTAGAGCCCGTGGATCAGCCCCGTGTTGTCGTCGGTGTTGCCGCTGAGGAACGCCCAGTCGACGAACACCGAGCCGAGCAGCCCGATCAGCAGCAGCGAGACGAGCGTGCCCAGGACGGCGACGGACGTACGGGCGCTCAGGCCATGACACATGTAGAGCGCGATGAGCATGATCGCGCTGGCCCCGACGACCGCGACGACCAGTGGGTTCGAGCCCTGCAGGATCGCCGGGAGGATGAAGAGGGTCAGCACGCCGAAGCTGACGACCAGCGCGATCAGCGCGAACATGCCGCGCATCCGCCCGACGACGACCACGGCGACCGCGAAGATGCCGGCCAGCACCGCCAGGGGGAGCTTGCGGTTCACGTCGACCACCGAGTACTGGAGGTCCCGGGGAGCGTCCGGCGCGTACGCGACGACCACCTCCTGGCCGTTCTCCAACTGCCGTGGCGCTCCGGGCTGCACGATCTCGACGAACGTGCGGCCCTTGTCCGGCCCGGTGGCGACCTCGACGGTGGCCTTCTTGCAGTCACCGGTCTGCTGGGCCCGGGCCTCGCGGCCCTCCGGAGTGGAGACGCTCCCCGTGGTCGGCACCTGTGAGGCGTTCACCGATTTGCAGTCGACCTGTTCGAGCGCGACGACCGTGCCCTGCTGGGTCTGCCGGTCGAAGCCGACCCCGGAGCGCTCGTGGGCGGGGGCGCCGCCCGGCCAGAGCACCACCATGCCGACGAAGACGGCGACGGCGAAGGGGATCAGGACCGCGGCGATGACCTTGCGCAGGTGCTTCGAGACGGGAGCAGCCGGTCCGTGGCCGTGGGAATGACCATGGGAGTGGCCCTGGGGCTGACCCTGGGACGGGCTCTGGTCATGCCCGTGGTCATGCCCGTGGCCCACGTGTGCGTGGTCGGCGTGACCCGGGTGCTCGGTGGGCGTGGAGGGAGGCTGCGGCGAGGACGTCACCGGCAGATCATCGCAAGAGTTGAGGGGGCCCACTGTTCAGCACGCCACAAATGACGCTAGCGTGGGGGCACCTTTGCACAACGCGGGAGCTCGGAGCACCGGGCTGAGAGGGCGCTGATCACCGTACGCGCAGCACATATGCGTACGGGAAGAGGCTGCGTCGACCGCCGAACCTGTTACCGGGTAATGCCGGCGTAGGGAGATCAGGTCTCATGACCATTCAGGACGCACGCACGCCTGCCGTCAGCCAGGACGCCGACGGCCAGACCGAGCGCCAGCCCGGCTGGCACAAGGGATACCTGGCCGGCTCCCGGCCCGACCTCCGGGTGCCGGTCCGCCAGGTCCACCTCACCAACGGCAAGGACGTGACGCTCTACGACACGTCCGGGCCGTACACCGACCCGCAGATCGAGACCGACGTACGGCGCGGCCTGGCCCCGCTGCGCGAGAACTGGATCATCGGCCGCGGCGACACCGAGGAGTACGCGGGCCGGCCGGTGCGGCCCGAGGACGACGGCATCAAGCACACCTCGCCGCGGGGTGGCCTCAAGAACCTCGACGCGGTCTTCCCGGGCCGCCCGCGTCAGCCCCGCCGGGGCCGTGACGGCGCTGCCGTCACACAGCTCGCGTACGCCCGACGCGGCGAGATCACCCCGGAGATGGAGTACGTCGCGATCCGCGAGAACGTCTCCCCCGAGGTCGTCCGCGAGGAGATCGCCGCAGGTCGCGCGGTGCTTCCCGCGAACGTGAACCACCCGGAGATCGAGCCGATGATCATCGGCAAGCGGTTCCTGGTGAAGGTCAACGCCAACATCGGCAACTCCGCGGTCACCTCCTCCATCGAGGAGGAGGTCGACAAGATGACCTGGGCCACCAAGTGGGGTGCCGACACGGTCATGGACCTCTCGACCGGCCGCAACATCCACACCACCCGCGAGTGGGTGCTGCGCAACTCCCCGGTCCCGATCGGCACCGTGCCGCTGTACCAGGCGCTGGAGAAGGTCGACGGCCGCGCCGAGGAACTGACCTGGGAGATCTACAAGGACACGGTCATCGAGCAGGCCGAGCAGGGCGTCGACTACATGACGGTCCACGCCGGCGTGCTGCTGCCGTACGTGCCGCTGACCGCCCGCCGCAAGACCGGCATCGTCTCCCGCGGCGGCTCGATCATGGCCGCCTGGTGTCTCGCGCACCACAAGGAGAACTTCCTCTACACGAACTTCGAGGAGCTCTGCGAGATCCTCGCGACGTACGACGTCACGTACTCGCTGGGCGACGGCCTGCGCCCCGGCTCCATCGCCGACGCCAACGACGCGGCGCAGTTCGCGGAGCTGAAGACGCTGGGTGAGCTGAACACGATCGCCAAGCGGCACAACGTGCAGACCATGATCGAGGGCCCGGGCCACGTCCCGATGCACAAGATCAAGGAGAACATCGACCTCCAGCAGGAGATCTGCGAGGAGGCGCCGTTCTACACGCTCGGCCCGCTGACGACGGACGTCGCCCCGGCGTACGACCACATCACCTCGGGCATCGGCGCCGCGATGATCGCCTGGTGGGGCACTGCGATGCTCTGCTACGTCACGCCGAAGGAGCACCTGGGCCTGCCCAACCGCGACGACGTGAAGACCGGTGTCATCACGTACAAGATCGCGGCGCACGCGGCGGACCTCGCCAAGGGCCACCCGGGTGCCCAGGAGTGGGACGACGCCCTGTCGGACGCGCGCTTCGAGTTCCGCTGGGAGGACCAGTTCAACCTGGCCCTCGACCCGGACACGGCCCGCGAGTTCCACGACGAGACGCTCCCGGCCGAGCCGGCCAAGACCGCGCACTTCTGCTCCATGTGCGGTCCGAAGTTCTGCTCGATGAAGATCTCGCAGGACATCCGTCGTGAGCACGGCGGGGACCTGAAGGCCAATGAGATCGAGGCGGGCATGGCGGAGAAGTCCGCCGAGTTCGCCGCGAGCGGGAATCGGGTGTACCTCCCGTTGGCGGACTGACCCGCCCAAGGCGGCCGGCGCTGCTCTGGGGAGGATGAGGGGGCTTCCCAGGGCAGCGTTCCGGCCGTGGCGCGATGTTTCACGTGAAACAGGGGCGGTCGGCCTGCCGCGGCGGCGTTACTGCGTGCCGCCGTCCGGGCTGGTGAAGTCCGGGCTCGTGAAGTCCGGAGGCGTGTAGCCGGGGCGGGGGCCCTGTGAAGGGGACCCCGGACTGGTGAAGTCGGGCCGGCTGTATCCCAGGTTGGGGATGCGACCGGCCTTCGGCGTGTGCGGGGCCGGATAACCCGTCCCTGCCGGCGCCGCGCTCGGGTCGGCCAGAGCGTCCCGCAGGAACGGCAGGATGCCCCGCTCCAGCAGGGCGTGCCGCCAGGCCTCGCGGGCCCGCGCGACGTCGTCGGGTATCGCGTCGACCTCGTCCCCGGCCCCCACCTCGGTCGCCCGGTTGCGGACGGCGGTCACCAGCAGCCCGATCACGGCGAACAACAGCGACACCACGGTGAGCGCGCCGAACAGCCAACCCGCCGTCAGCATGGTGTTCGCGAAAGCCGGTTCGGGTTCGATCGCCTTCAGGACGTAGCCCACCAGCAGGAATATCACCATCGCGGTGCCCGCCAGGACCGGCGCGAGCACCGCGACGACGGCACTGACGCCCGCGCCGTCCTCGCCCTCGCCCTGCAGTCCGGCAGTCTGGTCCCGGGCCGCACCGGGGGTGGACAGGACCTCTTCGCGCCGCTCTCCGCGCAGTTTCACGTAGCGGTCGTACTCGGCCGCGGCCGCGGCCGTCAGCAGCGCACTGGCCCCGATGGCCATCGTGCGCAGTTGTTCGGCGTTCAGGCGCTCACCGAGAGCGGCGAGCTCGGGCCGTTCGTGCGCGGTGCGGAGCGCCTCGTCGAGGAGCCGATCGAACTCGGGTCGGTCTTCGGTCAGCAGGTGCGGAGCGCTGTTCATGTGCATCCCCCGATGCTCCGTAGGGACCGGTTTGCCCGCGTAGACCCGGGCGCCGGCACAAACGGAGGAGAGCCTGCTACGGATAGGGCGATGGTAGAGCGCCCATGCCACGCCGTGACAGGGGCTTTCCCGAAATTACCCCCCTTCTGATAACCGTCAGTCGTTCAAGGGGAGTTGCACCACCAGGAGTTTGCCCGCCATCGTGACCCCGCCGTCCATCGCGATGGCGAGCCCCTCCGCGTACACGTGCGGGCCGTTCACGGCCTCCGGTCCGCGCGATTCGTCGCCGTCCTCGGTGCCCACCTCGCCCAGCAGGTACGGGATGGGGCTGTGCCCGTGGACGACGCGGCCGCCGCCGTAGGTGTCGAGGAGTTCACGTACGGCCTGGGGGCCGGTCTCCTCGTCGCGGAACGCGAACCGCTTGGTGAACTTGCGGAACAGGTCCCAGGTGATGTCGGCGTCGTTGCGGTTGAGCAGCTCGTGGATGGTGTCGTTGACGTCCTCGACGGAGTCTCCGTAGTCGAGGTACGCGGTGGTGTCGGAGTGCAGCAGCAGGTGCCCGTCCTCCAGGACGGCCGCGTCCAGCCGCTGCATCCACTGCAGGTGTACGTCCTCCAGGCGCTCCATGTCGGTGCGCTGGCCGCCGTTGAGGAGCCAGGCGGCCTGGAAGGTGGCGGTGCCGGCGCCCGAGGCGACGGGGGTGTCGCCGAACCGCTTGGCGCCGATGAGCAGCAGCTCGTGGTTGCCCATCAGGGCCTTGCAGTAGCCGCCCGCTGCGGCGGCCTCGGCGGACAGCCGCATGACGAGGTCGATGACGCCGATGCCGTCGGGGCCGCGGTCGGTGAAGTCGCCGAGGAACCAGAGGCGGGCGTTGCCGGCCGACCAGCGGCGGTCGGCGTCGATGAGGCCCTGGGCCTGGAGTTCGTGGACGAGTTCGTCGAGATAGCCGTGGACGTCGCCGACGACGTACAGCGGTCCGGGGCCCGCGGCCGCGGGCTCCTGGGGTACGTACTGGACCTGGACGGTGTCGCCCGGCCCCCCGCGGCCGATGATCGGCAGATCCCGGTGCGTGGGGGTGTAGCCCTCGTCGATCTCGTCCCCGTCGGCCGGAGCCGGCCCGTCCGCGGCCGGGACCCCGCCCATCGGCGGCTGCGGCGGTACGGACGGCTGCGGCGGCGCGGGGGGCTGAGGCGGCACGGAGGGCTGCGGGGGCACCGGCGTGCCCTCCCCGTAGTACGCGGGGTACTCGCCGTACACCGGGGCCTCTTCGGGAAGCGCGCCGGGCACGCCGTACGGGACGGGCTCGGTGACCGGAACTCGGAAGTCCCGCAGCGTCTCCGTCCGCATCGCGGGTCCCTGACCGGCCCCCTGAGTCATCGACCCCTCCACCACCGTCGCGCTGCCGTACACCTGCGGACCCTCTTGGCCTCCTGAGCGGAGGGTCCGTGATGTCGTGCGCCCATCATAGGAATGCGGCTCGCGCTCTGTGACGCACCAGGGGTGGTGAATCCTGGGCGGAACCAATAGTTCCTGCCGCTTTCTCCCGAAATAGGTGTTGCGGAAATCCCCGGCGGGGCCGTCGGCCCCGCCGGTATCGCGCTGCGGCGGTCAGTCCTTGGCCGGTGAACGGGGCGGGCTGACGGTCGTACGGGGCTGCCTGCGCTGCGAGGAAGTGCGGACGATCAGTTCGGTCGGGACCACCTGCTCGACCGGGCGGCCGGTGTCGACCCCCTCGATGGCGTCGATCAGCAGCTGCACGACGGCGGTGCCGATGCGGCGCGGTTTGAGGGAGAGGGTGGTGATGGGCGGTTCGGTGTTGGCGTACACGGTGGACTCGCTGCAGCACACGAGCAGCAGGTCCTCGGGGACGCGCAGGCCGTAGCGCCGGGCGGCGGCCAGCAGATCGGTCCCGTTGGGGTCGAAGAGCCCGTAGACGGCGTCGGGCCGGTCGGGCCGGGCGAGCAGCCGGTCCGCGGCGACGGCGCCCGCGCACGGGTCGTGTGCGGGGTAGGACTCGTAGACGGGGTCCTGGCCGACGCGCTCGCACCAGCTGAGGTAGGCGGTGGTGGACAGCCGGGTGTAGGTGTCCGTGGTGGTGCCCGTCAGCAGCCCGATCCGGCGGGCGCCGGCGGCGGCGAGGTGGTCGAGCAGGTTGAGTACGGCGGCTTCGTGGTCGTTGTCGACCCAGGCGGTGACGGGGAGCGAGCCGGCCGGGCGGCCGTCGGAGACGACGGGGAGCCCTTGGCGGACCAGTTCGCTGACGACGGGATCGTGGTCGGAGGGGTCGATGACGACGGTGCCGTCGAGGGCCACGTTGGACCACACGTCGTGTCGGGAGGTGGCGGGGAGGATGACGAGGGCGTAGCCGCGGGCGAGCGCGGCGGAGGTGGCGGCCCTGGCCATCTCGGCGAAGTACGCGAATTCGGTGAAGGTGAAAGGTTCATCCCCGTACGTGGTCACGGTCAGGCCGATGAGGCCCGACTTGCCGGTGCGGAGGGTGCGGGCCGCTGCGGAAGGGCGATAGCCCAGCCGGTCGGCGACCTCGCGAACGTGGCGGCGGGTGGCGTCCGGCAGCCGCCCCTTGCCATTGAGGGCGTCGGAGACTGTCGTGATCGAGACGCCCGCCGCGGCGGCCACGTCCCTGATGCCGGCCCGGCCCTGTCGGCCGGCGGCCCGCCGGGTGGTCTCGGTCCGGCTCACCTGATGCTTCCCTGCTGCTGTCATGGCGAGCCGATAGTAGGGCTCGGCGGGGTGGGTGGTCCGGGTGCATATGCACGGGTTGACAGGCACGATTCTGCATGGTTCGCCACCCCCAATGACCTTGGAAACGAAGGGGTTTGAGTGCGGAGAGTGAGTGGGCCGTTTGTCGTCGGGTACGGGCATGCCAAAGAGGTGTGGTTTCGGGGCGGTCTCAACTCACCTGTACGAGGGATGCGCGCCACGGCGTGGGCCACCGGCGTGCGCATATATGCGTGCGCTCCCCCGCAATCCTGGCGCCGCCCATTTTCGAGAGAGCGGAATCCTCATAAGGTGAGCAGTATTGAGTCGACGGCGACGTCGTACGGGACGGTCGAGGAGGACCTGCGGTGAGCGAGAAGAGCCCGAAGCTGCGCGCCGAGCTGGACGGCATTCCCACCTACAAGCCCGGGAAGCCCGCTGCCGCGGGCGGGCCCGTCGCGTACAAGCTGTCCTCGAACGAGAACCCGTACCCGCCGCTGTCCGGGGTGCTGGAGAGCGCGGTCGCGGCGGCCGGACAGTTCAACCGCTACCCCGACATGGCCTGCACGGGCCTGGTGAACGAGCTCGCCGAGCGGTTCGGGGTGCCGGTCGAGCACATCGCCACCGGCACGGGCTCCGTGGGTGTGGCCCAGTCGCTGATCCAGTCGACGGCCGGCCCGGGCGACGAGGTCATCTACGCCTGGCGGTCCTTCGAGGCCTACCCGATCATCACGCAGATCTCGGGTGCCACGTCCGTCCAGGTCCCGCTGACCGACGGGGACGTGCACGACCTCGACGCGATGTTCGACGCGATCACCGAGCGGACCCGGCTGATCTTCGTTTGCAACCCCAACAACCCCACCGGCACCGCGGTGCGCCGCGCCGAGCTGGAGCGCTTCCTGGACCGGGTGCCCTCGGACATCCTGGTGGTGCTGGACGAGGCGTACCACGAGTTCGTCCGGGACACCGAGGTGCCGGACGGCATCGAGCTCTACCGCAGCCGCCCGAACGTCTGCGTGCTGCGTACGTTCTCCAAGGCGTACGGGCTGGCCGGCCTGCGCGTCGGCTTCGCGGTGGCACACGAGCCGGTGGCGGCGGCGCTGCGCAAGACGGCGGTGCCGTTCGGCGTCAGCCAGCTCGCCCAGGACGCGGCGGTCGCATCGCTGCGGGCCGAGGATGAGCTGATGGGCCGGGTCGGGGCACTGGTGGGCGAGCGTGCCCGGGTCCACAGGACGCTGCTCGGCCAGGGCTGGACCGTGGTGCCGGACACGCAGGCGAACTTCGTGTGGATGCGGCTGGGGGAGCGGACCGCCGAGTTCGCGGCGGCCTGCGAGAAGGCCGGTGTGGTGGTCCGGCCCTTCGCCGGCGAGGGCCTGCGGGTCACGATCGGCGAGCCCGAGGCGAACGACATCTTCCTGCACACGGCCGAGGCCTTCTTCAAGGAGATGTGACCCCGTGGGAGCGCGCGAGCCCTGAGCGGCTACGCGAGTTCCACGCGGATCGGGTCGCCGTCGCGGACGGTGGACAGCAGGCGGGGGTCGCCGTCGAACGAGCCGAGCACGTTGCACGGGCTCGCCAGGCGGCTCTCGCCTCCGCGCGATATGGGTGTGGGGCCGTAGGGCAGCGCGAGTGCGTCGCCCTCGGTCCAGAACGCGACCGTGCCCGGGTCGACGACCTGCCTGGCGTCGTGTTCCAGGGCCACCGAGACGCCGGTGTCGAAGTAGACCTCCTCGCCCCATGTGTTGGCGGAGGCGGAAATCGGGAGGGCCTCGGCCAGCGCCTTGCTGGTCGGGGTCTCGTCAAGGGTTGCCGTGAGCTGGCCCGCGGGCCAGGAGATACGAATCCTCATGGGCGGCATTCAACAATCTGTTGAATGTGTTGGCTAGGGGTACCCCGGCTGAAAGCGGTCGAAGGCCGTGCGACATAATGCTTGTGAATGTGAACGCGTTCACAAGCGTGTCCTGCTTCATCCCGTATTGAGTAGGACGCGCCAGGCAAACTGCGGCAGTGACCACGGCGCACCGAAGGAGACGACGACGTGGACGTAGCTTTGGCGCCAGAGACGTTGGCGCGATGGCAGTTCGGCATCACCACCGTCTACCACTTCCTCTTCGTCCCGCTGACGATCTCGCTCGCGGCGCTCACGGCAGGCCTTCAGACCGCCTGGGTGCGCTCGGGGAAGGAGAAGTACCTCAGGGCCACCAAGTTCTGGGGCAAGCTCTTCTTGATCAATATCGCCATGGGCGTCGTCACGGGCATCGTGCAGGAGTTCCAGTTCGGCATGAACTGGTCCGACTACTCGCGCTTCGTCGGTGACATCTTCGGAGCGCCGCTGGCCTTCGAGGCGCTCATCGCCTTCTTCTTCGAGTCGACCTTCATCGGCCTGTGGATCTTCGGCTGGGACAAGCTGCCGAAGAAGATCCATCTCGCCTGCATATGGATGGTCTCCATCGGCACCATCCTCTCCGCGTACTTCATCCTCGCGGCCAATTCCTGGATGCAGCACCCGGTCGGCTACCGGATCAACGAGGAGCGGGGCCGGGCCGAGCTCACCGACTTCTGGCTGGTCCTCACGCAGAACACCGCGCTGACCCAGTTCTTCCACACCATCACGGCGGCCTTCCTGGTCGGCGGCGCCTTCATGGTCGGCATCTCCGCCTTCCACCTGGCCCGCAAGAAGCACATTCCCGTGATGCGGACCTCGCTGCGGCTCGGCCTGGTCACGCTGATCATCGCCGGCATGGGCACGGCCATCAGCGGAGACCTGCTCGGCAAGGTGATGTTCAAGCAGCAGCCGATGAAGATGGCCGCCGCGGAGGCGCTCTGGGACGGCGAGGCGCCGGCGCCCTTCTCCGTCTTCGCCTACGGAGACGTCGAAAAGGGCCACAACAAGGTCGCGATAGAGATCCCCGGTCTGCTGTCCTTCCTCGCCAACGACGACTTCACCTCCTTCGTCCCCGGCATCAACGACGTCAACAAGGCCGAACAGGAGAAGTTCGGCCCCGGCGACTACCGGCCCAACATCCCGGTCGCCTACTGGGGCTTCCGCTGGATGATCGGCTTCGGCATGGCCTCGCTCGGCGTCGGCGTGCTGGGACTCTGGCTCACGCGGAAGAAGTTCATGCTGCCGCCGGGGCTGCGGACCGGTGAGGACGAGGTCCCGCACCTGGTCCTCTTCAAGAAGGCGCTGAGCCCCCGGTTCGCCACGTGGTACTGGATCGTCGCCCTCTGGACCATGGGCTTCCCGCTCATCGCCAACTCCTGGGGCTGGATCTTCACCGAGATGGGCCGCCAGCCCTGGGTGGTCTACGGAGTCCTGCGCACCCGCGATGCGGTCTCGCCCCACGTCTCCCAGGGTGAGGTGCTGACCTCGATGATCGGCTTCACGCTCCTGTACGCCGTGCTCGCGGTGATCGAGGTCCGGCTGCTGGTGAAGTACGTGAAGCTCGGTCCGCCCGAGCTCACCGAGGCCGACCTGAACCCGCCCACCAAGATCGGCGGGGACGACAAGAACCCCGACCGGCCGATGGCCTTCTCGTACTGAGGCTGAGGGGACCACACCATGCAACTCCATGACGTCTGGTTCGTGCTCATCGCCGTCCTGTGGACCGGCTACTTCTTCCTGGAGGGCTTCGACTTCGGAGTCGGCGTCCTGACCAAGCTGCTCGCCCGCGACCGCAAGGAGCGCCGGGTCCTGATCAACACGATCGGACCCGTGTGGGACGGCAACGAGGTCTGGCTGCTCACCGCCGGCGGGGCCACCTTCGCCGCCTTTCCCGAGTGGTACGCCACCCTCTTCTCCGGGTTCTACCTGCCGCTCCTGCTCATCCTGGTCTGCCTGATCATCCGCGGTGTCGCCTTCGAGTACCGGCACAAGCGGGACGAGGAGCGGTGGCAGACCAACTGGGAACACGCCATCTTCTGGACCTCGCTGATCCCCGCGTTCCTGTGGGGCGTGGCCTTCGCGAACATCGTGCGCGGAGTGAAGATCGACGAGGACATGGAGTACGTCGGCAGCCTCTTCGACCTGCTCAACGTCTACTCCCTGCTCGGCGGACTCGTCACCCTCAGCCTCTTCACCTTCCACGGAACGGTGTTCACCTCGCTCAAGACGGTCGGGGACATCCGCGAGCGCTCGCGCGCGCTGGCGACCCGGCTGGGCGTGCTCACCGCCGTACTGGCCCTCGTCTTCCTGATCTGGACGCAGGTCTCGCGGGGTGACGGCAAGAGCCTGATCGCCATGGCCGTCGCGGTCCTGGCGCTGGTCGGGGCCCTGGGCTGCAACCTCGCGGGCCGCGAGGGCTGGTCGTTCGCCCTGTCCGGGATCACCATCGCCGCCGCGGTCGCGATGCTCTTCCTGACGCTGTTCCCGAACGTGATGCCGTCCTCGCTGAACGACGCCTGGAACCTCACGGTCACCAACGCCTCGTCCAGCCCGTACACCCTGAAGATCATGACTTGGTGCGCGGGAGTGGCCACGCCGCTCGTCCTGCTCTACCAGGGATGGACGTACTGGGTGTTCCGCAAGCGGATCGGTACGCAGCACATCGCCGATGCGCACTGAGCTGCCGAGTACGGATGCCTGACCCTTCCGCCCGACCCTGCTCTGGGGGATGTTTCACGTGAAACCGATCGACCCGCGCCTGCTTCGGTACGCCCGCTCCACCCGCCTCTTCCTGGCGGCCGTGGTGGCCCTGGGGCTTGCCGGGGCAGGGCTGGTCGTCGGTCAGGCGATGCTGATCGCCGAGATCGTGGTCGGTGCCTTCGAGCAGGGGCTGGACGGCGAGGCGCTGCGCACGCCCCTGCTGCTGCTCGCTGCGGTCGCGCTGGGGCGCGGCCTGCTCGCCTGGCTCACGGAGCTGGCCGCCCACCGGGCCAGTGCGGCGGTCAAGTCGCAGCTCAGGGGGCGACTGCTGGACCGCGCCGTGGATCTGGGACCCGGCTGGCTGAGCGGTCAGCGGACGGGATCACTGGTGGCACTGGCCACCCGGGGCGTGGACGCCCTCGACGACTACTTCTCCCGCTACCTGCCCCAACTGGGGCTGGCGGTGGTCGTCCCGGTGGCGGTCCTCGCCCGGATCGTCACCGAGGACTGGGTGTCGGCGGCCATCATCGTGGTCACCCTGCCGCTCATCCCGCTGTTCATGGTGCTGATCGGCATGGCCACCCAGTCCCGGATGGACCGCCAGTGGCGGCTGCTGTCCCGGCTTTCGGGGCACTTCCTGGACGTGGTGGCCGGGCTGCCGACGCTGAAGGTCTTCGGCCGGGCCAAGGCCCAGGCCGAGTCGATCCGCAAGATCACCGACGACTACCGGCAGGCGACGGTGCGGACCCTGCGCATCGCCTTCCTGTCCTCCTTCGCCCTGGAGCTGCTGGCGACGCTGTCGGTGGCGCTCGTCGCCGTGACCATCGGCATGCGGTTGGTCCACGGAGAGCTCGACCTGTACACCGGGCTGGTCATCCTGATCCTGGCGCCCGAGGCGTATCTGCCGCTGCGCCAGGTCGGGGCGCAGTACCACGCGGCCGCCGAGGGGCTGGCGGCCGCGGAAGAGATCTTCGAGGTGCTCCAGACGCCTGCCGCCGCCTCCGGTGGCGTGGCGCCGGTGCCGGCCGCGGGGCTGCGGATCGAGTGCGACGGGGTCGCGGTCCGCTACCAGGGCCGGGGCGAGGATTCGCCGGGACCGGTCTCGCTGGAGGTCGGACCCGGGGAGTGCGTCGCCCTCACCGGGCCGAGTGGGGCAGGCAAGTCCACGCTGCTCCAGGTACTGCTGGGCTTCGTCGAGCCCACCGCGGGGCAGGTGCGGATCGCAGGCGTGGACCTCGCCTCGCTGTCGCTCGAACAGTGGCGGGAGCGGATCGCGTGGGTGCCGCAGCGACCCCATCTGTTCGCCGGGACCATCGCGCAGAACGTACGGCTGGTACGGCCGGACGCGTCCGCGGACGCGGTGGCCGGGGCGCTGAAGGACGCCGGGGCATGGGAGTTCGTGGCTGCGCTGCCGTGCGGTGTCGACACGGAGCTCGGCGAAGGCGGGATCGGGCTGTCCGCCGGGCAGCGCCAGCGGCTGGCACTGGCGCGGGCGTTCCTCGCGGACCGGCCGGTGCTGCTGCTGGACGAGCCGACGGCCGCTCTCGACGGGGAGACCGAGGCGGCGGTGGTCGATGCCGTACGACGCCTGGCGGTGGGGCGGACCGTACTGCTGGTCGTCCACCGGCCGGCGCTGCTGGCCGTGGCCGACCGGGTGGTGCGGGTGGGCGCGGTGGGGGTCCGGCCGACTCCTTCCGCGGTCCGGCTCGGGAAGGGCGAACCCGCGGCCTCCCCGAGCCTCGCCGGGAAGGGCAACGGGCCGTCCGGTCCCGGGGAGTGGATCCTCGGCAGCGCCCCGGAGAAGGCGGCCCAGGCGGGCGGCGCCGACTCGGGCGGGGGCGATCCGCTGCGGCGGGTGCGCGCCGTGGCCAAGGCGTGGCAGGGGCGGTTCCGCCTCGGCCTGCTGCTCGGTGCCCTGGCCGTCGGGTGCAGCGTCGGGCTGATGGCCGTCTCCGGATGGCTCATCTCTCGGGCTTCGGAACAGCCGCCGGTGCTCTACCTGATGGTGGCGGTCACGGCCACCCGGACCTTCGGGATCGGGCGGGCCGTCTTCCGGTACGCGGAGCGGCTCGTCTCCCATGACGCCGTGCTGCGGATGCTCGCCGACCTGCGGGTGTCGGTGTTCCGCCGGCTGGAGCGCATCGCGCCCGCCGGGCTGCGCGAGCAGCGGCGCGGAGACCTGCTGGCCCGCCTGGTGGCCGACGCCGACTCCCTCCAGGACTACTGGCTGCGCTGGCTGCTGCCGGTCGGCACCGCGGTGCTCGTCGGCACCGGGTCGGTCGCCTTCACCGCCTGGCTGCTGCCCGGGGCGGGAGCCGCGCTCGCCGTCGGGCTGCTCGCCGCCGGGGTCGGCGTGCCGCTGGTCAGCGGAGCCTGTTCCCGGCGTGCGGAGCGGCGGCTGGCGCCGGCCCGGGGAGAACTCGCCACCCGGGTGGCCGATCTGCTGACCGGGACCGCCGAGCTGACCGTCGCCGGCGCTCTGGCCGGGCGCAAGGCATCCGCGAAGGAGAGCGATCGGGCCCTGACCGGCATCTCCGCACGGGGAGCCGCCGCCACCGGACTCGGGAGCGGGCTGACCGCCCTGGTGTGCGGGCTGACGGTGGTGGTCGCCGCGGGCCTCGCCGCCGACGCCGTGCACGGCGGACAGCTGTCCGCCGTGGCCATGGCCGTGGCCGTGCTGACCCCGCTCGCCGCCTTCGAGGCGGTCAACGGGCTGCCGCAGGCCGTCCAGTACCGGCAGCGGGTGCGCCGCAGCGCCGAGCGGATCTACGAGGTCATCGACGCTCCCGCCCCGGTCGCCGAGCCGGAGCGGCCGGCCGCGGTGCCGGCCTCCCCCTTCCCGCTGCGGCTGACCGGACTCGCCGTCCGGCACCCCGGGCAGGAACAGGACGCGTTGCGGGGGCTGGACCTCACTCTGGAGGCCGGCCGGCGGGTCGCGGTCGTCGGCTCCTCGGGTGCGGGCAAGACCTCGCTGGCCCAGGTCCTGCTGCGGTTCCTGGACCCGTACGACGGCACGTACACCCTGGGTGGAGCCGACGCACGCACGCTCGACGGCGACGAAGTCCGCCGGATGGTGGGTCTGTGCGCGCAGGACGCGCACCTCTTCGACAGCTCGGTACGGGAGAACCTGCGGCTGGCCCGCACCGGGGCGAGCGAGGAGCAGCTGCGGGAGGCCCTTGCCGCGGCCCGGCTGCTGGAGTGGGCCGACGGCCTCCCGGACGGACTGGACACGCTGGTCGGCGAGCACGGCGAGCGGATCTCCGGGGGCCAGCGCCAGCGGCTGGCCCTGGCCCGGGCGTTGCTCGCCGACTTCCCCGTCCTCGTACTCGACGAGCCGGCCGAGCACCTGGACCTGGCGACGGCGGACGCGCTGACGGCGGATCTGCTCGCCGCGACCGAGGGCCGCACCACCGTACTGATCACGCACCGGCTGGCCGGCCTGGAGACGGTCGACGAAGTGCTCGTACTGGATCAAGGAGCGGTCGTGCAGCGCGGTACGTACGCCGAGCTGGCCGCCGTCGAGGGTCCCCTGCGGAACCTGCTGGAGCGGGAGCGTGCGGCCGACGGAGCCCTGGCCGACTTTCCCCGGTAAAAGGGACTAACTAGGCTCAAGGGCATGTCGTTGCAGGAGTCGCAGGAACCGCCGGAATCAACACCCGGAACACCGGACCCGCTGGAGGCAGCCACCCAGGCCACCCGGAGTCTGCAGGGCCTCTCCACCGAGCTCACTGCCCGGGTGCCACAACTGCTGGAGGCCATGCGTTCCGTGGGCACCGGTCTCGAACTGCACTCCACCCTCGACCGCATCTGCGAAACGGCGGCCGAGCTCGCGGACGCCCGGTACGCGGCGATCGGGGTCGTCGACACCGAGGGCCGCGGGCTGTCGGACTTCGTCACCTTCGGCATCGACGCCGAGACGGCCCGGAAGATCGGGCACCGGCCGGACGGGAAGCGCGGTCTGCTCGGCGCGCTGATCTCCCATCCCGACACGGTGCAGCTCGCCGATCTCACGAAGGACCCGCGCTCGGCCGGGTTCCCGCCGCACCACCCGCCCATGAAGACCTTCCTCGGTGTCCCGATCCGGGTGCAGGGGGAGATCTTCGGCAATCTGTACCTCGCCGAGAAGAACGGCGGCGGCCGGTTCAACGACTACGACGTCCACATGGTCCGGGTCCTGGCCACCGAGGCGGGCATCGCCATCGGCAATGCCCGGCTGTACGAGGCCGCCACCCAGCGGGAGCGGTGGATCGACGGCTCGGTGGCCGTCACGACCGCCCTGCTGTCGGGCGGGGACGCGGACGACGCCCTCTCGGTGGTGGCCGAGCAGGCCCGCCACCTGGCGGATTCCGCCGCCGGAATCGTGATGCTGCCGGCCGAGGAGGGCGGCATGGAGATCGTCGCCGTCTCCGCCGAGAACGCGGCCACCTCGCTCGGCCTGGTGATTCCGGCCGAGAGCCCGGTGGTGGCGAAACTGCTCGAGGGCGAGCCGGTCTTCGTGGAGGACGCTGCCGGCGATCCCCGCATGATCAGCCGGCTGACCAGCCAGTACGGCCCCTGCATGATGCTGCCGCTGCACAGCGGCGGGCGGGTACTGGGTGCGCTGGTGACACCGCGGGCCCGCGGCAAGCGGCCGTTCAGCGAGGCGGAACGGACCCTGGCCACCCAGTTCGCCTCCCAGGCGGCGCTCGCGCTGATGATGGCCGAGGCACAGCGCGACCGGGAGCGGCTCGCGGTGTTCGAGGACCGCGACCGGATCGCCCGGGACCTGCACGACCTGGTCATCCAGCGGCTGTTCGCCACCGGGATGATGCTGGAGGGCGCCCAGCGGCGGTCCGTCGTCCCCGAGGTCGTCGACGGAGTGGGCAAGGCCGTGGACGAGCTGGACGTGACGATCCAGGAGATCCGCACCGCGATCTTCGCGCTCCAGCAGGGACCGGCCGAGGCTCCGTCGGGCCTGCGCACCCGGGTCCTGCGCGAGATCAACATGGCCGCCGTGCCGTTGGGCTTCAAGCCGGCGCACCGGTTCCTCGGCCCGATCGACACGGTGGTCGGCGAGCTGGTGGGCAAGAACCTGATCGCGGCGCTGCGCGAGGCCCTGTCGAACGCCTTCCGGCACTCGGAGGCGTCACGGATCGAGGTGGTCGTGGACTGCACCGGCACACTGGCCGACGGGCGGCCCGGCGTGCGGCTGGAGGTCGCCGACGACGGTGTGGGCATCCCCGAGGGCGGCCGGCGCAGCGGGTTGCGGAATCTTCGCCGGCGGGCCGAGTCGCTGGGCGGGTCCAGCTCGTACGGTCCCGGCATCGGGGAGGACGGCAGCGGGACCACCCTGGTGTGGGAGGCCCCGCTCTGATGTCCCCGTGCCGGTCCTCGCTCCGGCGCGCAGACGCCTTGGCGCGGTCCTAGTACTGGTGTGCGGAGCGCTCCGCGAGGATGCGCTCGATGACGACGGCGACGCCGTCCTCGTTGTTGGCGACCGTACGGCCGGAGGCGGCCGCGATCACGTCCGGGTGGGCATTGCCCATCGCGTACGAAGTGCCCGCCCAGCGGAGCATCTCCACGTCGTTCGGCATGTCACCGAAGGCGACGACCTCGGCGGGGGAAATACCGCGCTCGGCGCAGCACAGCTCGAGGGTGCTGGCCTTGGAGACCCCCGGTCCGCTGATCTCCAGCAGGGCGGTGGGGCTGGAGCGGGTGATCGAGGCGTAGGCCCCGGCGGCCGAGCGGGCGAGTGCCAGGAATTCGTCCGGGGCGAGCTCGGCATGGTGCGCGAGCAGCTTGAGGACGGGAGCGGAGGTGTCGTCCGCCTCCTCCTTCAGCAGCTTCTCGGCGGTGGCCACGTGCGCACCCGGGTCCTGGAAGAAGGGCGGGTACAGCGGTTCGTAGTTGATGCCGGTGGTCATCTCGACCGCGAAGGAGGTGCCCGGCGCGGCAGCGCGCAGGGTCTCCACGACCGTCAGGGCCGTAGCCCGCGGCAGCGCGCGGACCTGTACGAACTCCCGGCCGGCGTGGAGATCGACCACCGCGGCCCCGTTCGCGCAGATCGCCAGGCCGTGGCCGTGGACGTGGTCGCTGACCACGTCCATCCAGCGGGCCGGGCGGCCGGTCACGAAGAAGACCTCGATCCCGGCCTCCTCGGCGGCGGCGAGCGCGGCGACCGTGCGGTGCGAGACGGATTTGTCGTCGCGCAGCAGGGTGCCGTCGAGGTCGGTGGCGATGAGCCGGGGAGTGGGGGTTGGCCCGTCCGGGCGCTGGGGAGCCGAGGTCACGGATCCATCTTCGCCCATGGCCTTGCCGCAGCCGACCAGAGCGGGCCGGGCTCAGGCGCCGGATGGCGATGTTTCTCCCCCGGCAGCGACCGGGCGGGTGCCTGCGGTGAGCCGGGGACGGGCGATGTTTCACGTGAAACATCGGCGGGGCCGTAGTCTCGAATGCATGAGTCTGCTTCTGAGCACTGTGATCCTCCCGGTACGTCCGTGGCGTGAGGGCGGCCGTGACCAGTGGGTGCGAGCCGAGCGGCTCGGGTTCCACACCGCGTACACCTACGACCACCTGACCTGGCGGTCCTTCCGCGACCGGCCGTGGTTTGGCGCGATCCCGACCCTGACCGCGGCGGCCGCCGCCACCGAGAAGATGCGCCTGGGCACTCTCGTCACCTCGCCGAACTTCCGGCACCCGGTGACGCTGGCCAAGGAGCTGATGTCGCTGGACGACATCTCCGGAGGCCGGATCACCCTCGGGATCGGCGCCGGCGGCAACGGGTTCGATGCCACCGCCCTGGGTCAGGAGCCCTGGACCCCGCGCGAGCGCGCGGACCGCCTGGCGGAGTTCGTACCGCTGCTGGACCGGCTGCTCACCGAGACCGAGATCACCGAACGGGGCACCTTCTACTCCGCCGAGGAGGCCCGCAACCTCCCCGGCTGTGTGCAGCGGCCGCGACTGCCCTTCGCCGTCGCCGGAAACGGCCCGCGGGGCATGAAGCTGGCCGCCGCCCACGGCCAGGCCTGGGTGACCACCGGCGATCCGAAGCTCTTCGACGACGGCACCCCCGAGCAGTCGCGGGAGGCCATCCGAGGCCAGCTGGGCCGGCTCGACAAGGCATGTGCCGAGACCGGGCGCTCCGCCGAGCCGATGGGGAAGATCCTGTTGACCGGGTTCACCCCGGACCGCAACACGATGCTGGACTCCGTCGACGCGTTCGTCGACTTCGCGGGCCGCCACCGGGAGCTCGGCATCACCGAGATCGTGATCCACGCGCCGATCCCGGACTCCGAGTTCGCCGCCGACGAGAAGGTCTTCGAGCAGATCGCCACCGAGGGCCTGGCCCAGCTGAACAGCTGAAACGGCGGGGATGGCCCCCGTCGCCGCCGGGCGACGGGGGCCATCCCCGCTCAGGACCGCAGGCTGTCCAGGGAGGACTGGGCGCGCTCCAGCAGCTCGTCCGGGACCCCCTCGGGCATGGCCCGGAACTCCTCGATCAGTGCTGCGAGCCGAGCGGCCCCCGCCTCTTCGCGACCGATCTCCTGCTCGGTCCAGGCGGCGTACTGCACGCACTGGAGCCGGTCCCCCAGATGCTCCCGGCCCAGTTCCGCGTAGAGGTCACCGGCCCGCGCGGTCAGTTCGATCTCCTCCAGCCGCAGCGCCTCGGTGTCCACCTCGACGCGACGAGAACCCCCGCCGTCCCCGCCGCCCCCGCCGTCCTCGCCGTCCTCGTCCTCCTCTTCGGTCTGCTCGTACGAGGTGACCCGCCAGTCGAGCAGCTGCGCCAGCTGCAGCCAGGTCTGGGCGAGCTCCCCCCTCAACTGCGCGGCGGCCCGGTCCTCCCCGGCTTCCCCGCTCCCGGTCGGCGCGACCTCGGCCAGAGCGACGTCCAGGACCGCGGCGGCCTGGTCCATCAGGTCCCGCGCCCGCGCCCACGCCGCCTCGTTGGCGTCCCCGCGCGGAGCCATCCAGGCCAGGGAGCGCAGGATCCGTACCTCGGCGACCGGGGCGTCCCCCGTCACCCGGTACAGCTCCAGGGAGCGCTCGTACGCGGCCCGTGCCTCCTGGTCCAGGCGCGCGGCGGACAGCTGTTCCGCGGCCGCCTGCGCCAGTGCGGCCTGCGGGCGGGTGTCCTCCCAGCCCTTGGCCACCTCCGCCGCCAGCAGGTACTGCTCCGCCGCCGCCCGGGAGTCGCCCAGCTGTCGCAGCAGATCGCCGAGGAACTCCCGTACGGACACGGCCTGTCCCTCGCCGTGCTCCAGCAGATCGGGCAGGGTCGACTGCAACACCTCCGCCGCGTCGGCGTGCCGGCCCTCCCGCGCGTACGCCCGGGCCAGCACCAGCCGGGCCTGCGCCCCGCCGTCGGCGGTCAGACCCGCCTGGTCGAACCAGTGCGCCGCGGTGAGGGCGTGCTCGGCCGCTTCCGCCGCGGCACCGGTCCGGCGCAGCAGGATGTCCGCGAGGGTGAGCCGTACGACGCCCTGCGTCTCCGCCTCCGTCACCTCCGCGGCATGCTCCAGCGCGGAACGCGCCGCCTCCTCGGCCTCCTCGGGCCGCTCCACGGACATCAGCACACCGGCCCGCAGCACCAGCGCGTCCACCGCCTGCCAGGGCAGACCGGCCGACACCGCGCGCGCCGCGGACGCGGCCAGGAGCGGCAGGGCCCGCTCGGGATCACCCTGTGACAGCGCGACGCGGCCCAGCATCTCCTCGGCCTCGGCCGCCAGATCGGGCAGATCCTGCTCGTAGGCGGCGACGAAGGCGTCGAGTTCGGCCGCCAGCTCACCGTGCCCGTGGTCCTGACCCGGTTCGTGGAGGTGCTCGTGCCCGGGGCCGGCCTCCACCGAGCGCAGGTACGACTCCACGCGGATCGACGACAGCTCCGCCAGTGCGATCCGGCGCCCGCGCAGCGGCTCGTCCGCGTCCAGTGCCTCGGCGGCCTTCAGCGCCGCCGTCAGCAGCTCGCGGATCCGCTGCGGTTCGGCGCCGGACTGCGCGGCCGCGCTGGCCAGCCGCAGCTCGGCCAGTGCGGCGCGCTCCGACCGGCCGAGCTCGCGGTAGCGGTCGCGGACCGCCTCCAGCAGCTCGGCCGCGTTCGCGGCCCCGCCGCGCGCCGCCGTCAGGGCCCGCTGGTCCGCGACGTCGGCCGCGAGCAGCGGGTCCACCTCGTCCTCCGGGCGCGCGTCCACCCGTACGCCGATCTCGGCCCAGAGCGCGTCCGCCGCCGGGTGCCGCTGTTCCCGGGCCTGCCGGGCGCGTTCCACCAGCTCCTCGACATCGGCCGCGGGCGGCGCGGGCACGGTCGCGGCCGCAACCGCGCTCACGCCGGCGGTCGGCCGCGGCAGCGCGCTGCTGCGCACCCCCAGCGGCAGTACGCCGACCAGCGGCTCCCGCCCGATCCGGGCCAGGAAGCGGTCGGAGACCCGGGTGGTGCCGTTGCGGGCGTCGAACCGGCGGGCGATCTCGAGCGAGTCCGCGCGCAGCACCTCGTACAGTTCGGAGACCGTGTGCGGGACGCCCTCGTAGGGGACGGCCGGGCTCTGGCCGTGCCCCAGCTCCGTCAGCCGGCGCAGCAGTACCAGGATGCCGCCGTGGAAGGCCATCTGGTCGTCGACGTTGACCAGCGGGCTCATGTGGGCGGCGTGCTCGGCGAGGATCTCCAGGCCGCGCGACTCGTTGCCGCTCAGGGCGCAGAACTCGATGTGCTTGCCGATCGAGGGCAGCAGGCTCTCGTTGCCGCGGGCCATGCGGTAGCCGCGTACGTGGTGCGAACGGGCCTCGTCGAAGCGGCCCAGGCGCAGCAGGGGAAGGAGCGAGGTGGCCAGCAGCCGGTGGGGTTCCTCGGCGCAGGTCCGCTCGCCCGCCAGGACGGGCTGCCAGAGCTCCAGGGCCCGGGCGTCGTCCCCGCGCAGCACGGCGTACGCGCCCTGGCCGTTGAGCTCGCAGGCGTGGCAGTCGCTCATGTCGTCGCGGTCGGCCGCCAGCCAGGCGCGGTGGGCCCGCTCGGCCCGGTCGTCCTCGCCGATCGCGTCGGCGAGCCACAGCTCGGCCTCGCGCACCGGCCGCTCGCTGTAGCCGGCGATCCGGTAGCGGCGCTCCATCTCGTCCAGCCAGCCGACGGCGGACTCCAGCGGGATCTCAGGGGAATCGCTGATGGCCGTGGCCACCCACTTGAACTGCCAGAACAGCGAGTGGGCGTCCCACCGGTCGAAGGAGGCGGGGTCCTTGTCGTACTCCTGGAGCAGCCGGGCGAAGGGCACCAGCATCTTGGAGGACTCGGCGCTCCAGAGGTAGGCGTTGATCAGGTTGTCCAGGGCGGTACGGAACAGGGCCCCGTCACCGACCGCCTCCGCCGCGCCCACGAGCGCCTCGGCGTGCGCGTTGCGCGCGGCTCCGTTCGGGGAGCTCTTGTTCTCGGCCAGCCCCTGCTCGATCTCCTCGCGCGTCAGCATGGTCACTTCTGTCCCTCCGGGGAGTCGGTGGAGTGGGTCGCCCATTCCAGGAGCCCGAGGAAGGCCCGGTTGAGCAGCGTGGAGTCGGCGGGGCGCAGCGGCCGCTGGGACATCAGCAACGCCTGCCCGTAGAGCGATTCGACGGCGGTGCCGGTCAGCGCTTCGTCGGGCAGGGCCGAGATCCGGCGGATCAGCGGGTTGTTGTGGTTGAGCACCAGGCGGGCACGCGGTGCGGAGCCGCGCAGCGCGCCGAGGATTCCGCTCCACAGGGAGTCGGCGCTGTCCAGCGCCGCGGTGCGGTCGCGCTCCTGCCGGGCCTGGCGGTCGTCGAGGTAGAGCGCGGGGACGGACACGGGCTGGAAGGCACGCAGCACGACATCGCAGCCCTGCGCCTCCAGCCGGGTGCGGGCCGTGGACAGGAAGGGCGCGAGGGCCAGTTCGGCAGAGGTCGGGACCGGGTCGAGGCGTTCGGTGACGGCCCCGGCGTCCAGCTCCGTGACCTTGAGGTCCGGCCGGACGGCGGGCAGCAGGGCGAGCAGGTCGGCGTCGTAGGTGTATCCGGCGTTGATGACGCCGAGGCCGTGGGCCGCCGCGATCGGGGCGATCTGACGGAACTCCTCGACGGTGCGCGTGAAGTGGATCTCGGTGTGGGCCGCCGTGAACTCCTGGAGGCTCATCGAGCCCTCGCTCGTCTCGAACGGCAGCCAGGGCAGCATCAGGCCGAGCAGCTCGGCGTCGTGCCGGGCCAGGGACTTCACGCCGAGGTGGTGGACGCTCAGGAAGGCGGCCAGGCGCTCCGGTTCGCTCGCGGCGAGCTCGGCGAGCCAGGCCCGGACCCGGGCGCCGAGGGCCTCCCGTACGGCGGACAGGGTCTCGTCGTCGTACAGGTTCTCGCGCGAGGCGGTGGGCCGCAGGGTGTCCGTGTCGATGACCGCGCGGACGAAGAACGCCCAGTCCGGCAGCAGGTTGTCGGCGTGGTCGGTGAGCAGCATGCCCTTGAGGTGGACGCGGTGTCCGGCCCGGTGGGCGGGGCTGGTCGGCTCGGGCAGGACGTACGCCACTCCGCGCACCCCGGCGACGGGCAGGTCGAGGTCGATGCTGTCGAGCGGGGTGAAGCCGAAGAGCTGCGAGCAGTGGCCGGCGAGCGCGACGCGGCGCGCGGCGGGAGTGGGGAAGGGGCGGTCCCACACGGCGGGCCGGTCGGTGATGCCCCGCGGCTCGCCGCCCGCGGCGCCCTCGCGCTCGCCCTCGGTGAAGGTGATGTCGTAGGGGAGCAGGGAGCCGTAGTCGCGGGCCAGCTGCTCGACCCTGGCGGGGACGGTCCACTCCTCGGCGCCCGGGCGGGCTTGGAGGATCACGGTGGTGCCGGGCTCCCGGCGGGCCTCGTCGGGCAGTTCGCGGACGGTGTACGAGCCGTCGTCCGTGGCCAGCCATTCGACGGGCGCGGCCTGGGGGTCGCGGGCGGAACGGGTGACGACGCGGATCTGGCGGGCCACGACGAAGCAGGCGAGCAGGCCGATGCCGAACTGGCCGAGGAACTCCCGGCGGGTGGTCTCGAGGCCGTGGTCGCCGCCGCGCTTGGAGCTGCGGCCGATGGTGGCGAGGAGGGAGTGGGCCTCGGCGGCGGTCAGGCCGATGCCGCTGTCCTCGATGGTCACCCGGCCCGCGGAGGCGGACAGGCGGATGCGGATCTCCGCCTGCGGGTCGAGTGCCTGGCGGGCGGTGACGGCGTCCACCGCGTTCTGCAGCAGCTCGCGGACGTAGACGCGCGGGCTGGAGTAGAGGTGGTGGGAGAGCAGGTCGACCAGGCCGCGCAGATCGACTTGGAAGCTGTTGGCGGAAGGATCGGAAGGGGTGGAGGAAGAGGACGTGGACGTCATGGGGCGTCACCTCGCATACGCGCATGGATGGTTCGGCGATCGCGAGGTACCCCCCTCACGGATCGGAATGAGGAACAGAGTAGGGGGATGATCTGACAATCTCGTCTTGAATTCCCGGGCTAGGAGAAGCGCAGGAATTGCGGCGGCACGGCCTCCGCCAGCCACACCCCGTTGGCGCTGATCCGGAACACGTGCCCGGCCGCGCGCATCGCCCCGGCGTCCACGGAGAGCACGACGGGCCGGCCGCGGCGCGCGCCCACGCGGGTCGCGGTCTCCCGGTCGGGGGACAGGTGGACGTGGTGGCGGGCCATGGGGCGCAGGCCTTCGGCGCGGATCGCGTCCAGGGCGGCGGCCACGGTGCCGTGGTAGAGGTACGCGGGCGGTTCGGCCTCCGGCAGGTCCAGGTCCACGGGAACGGTGTGGCCCTGGTTGGCGCGGATGCGGGTGCCTTCGACGGCGAACCGCTGCTTGTCGTTGGCCGCCACGACGTGGTCGAGCTCGGCCCGGCTGATGGGGAAGCGGTGGGCGGCGGCCGCGTGGAGGAGATCGTCGATCTCCACCCAGCCCTGGGGATCGAGCACCAGTCCGATGCGTTCCGGCTGATGCCGCAGATGTTTCGAGACGTATTTGGACACCTTCACGGTGCGTCTGTCGTCCATGGACCCAGCTTGCCGGGTCGGGCGGGGGGCGAGCAGGGATTTTTCGGCGCTCCGCCGGTCCGGGCCACTGTGGGACACCCTCTATCGCGTTTCCAAGATACGGAATACATTTTCCGCTGTACTGCTGCCCAGGGGGAGAACCCATGACAATCCACGCTTCCCTGCCGCGCCGCGCGGTCGCCGAGCTCGTCGGCACCGCCGGCCTTCTCGTGGTCGTGATCGGTTCCGGTATCCAAGCCGCCGACCTCAGCCGTGACACCGGTGTGGCCCTCGTCGCCAACTCGCTCGCCTCGGCCATCGGCCTCGGCCTGATCATCACCCTCTTCGGGCCGCTGTCCGGGGCCCACCTCAACCCGGTCGTCACCCTCACCTCCTGGTGGGCCCGGCGGACCGGCGGCGAGGGGCTCGGCGGCCGGGAGGCCCTCGTCTACACCGCCGCCCAGACCGCCGGTGCCATCGGCGGGGCCGTCCTCGCCGAGGTGATGTTCGGCCGTGCACCCGGCACCTTCTCCACGCAGATCCGGGCCGGCGGCCACCTGCTCGTCGGCGAGATCGTCGCCACCGCCGGGCTCGTCCTCGTCATCCAGGGCCTGGAGCGCATCGGGCGCCCGAAGCTGATCCCGACCGCGGTCGCCGCGTACATCGCCGCCGCGATCTGGTTCACCTCGTCCGGCTCCTTCGCCAACCCGGCGGGCACCATCGGGCGCGCCTTCAGTGACTCCTTCACCGGGATCGCCCCGCAGTCGCTGCCCGGGTTCGTCGCGGCCCAGGTGGTCGGCGGCGTCCTGGGCCTGGCCCTCGCCGCCCTCCTGTACGGGAGCACCCGGCGCGGTGATCAAGTGGCCCCGGCGGATGTCGTCGGAGTCACCGGGCCCGCCGGCGCCGTCAGCCCGGTGGGCCCCGCGTACGAGACCATCGGCTGACCCGGCCACACGGGCTTCCACAGGACCGTCCACAGAGTTGCCCACAGGCAACACCGACTTGTCCACAGCTGGTTGGGTTGGTTTTGGGGGCAAACGGGTGATCCGCCCTGTGGACTACTGACCGGATGCCGCAGGCCGTTACCCGCCGCCCCGGCGGGCCAGCTCGTTCATCGTCCGGGCCTGGAGTTCCCGCTCCGTCGCGGCCCGGACGAACTCCCCCACGTACTCGGCGCCGACCAGCTCCTGCACCGCCCGTACCGTCTCCGCCGGCAGGGCCACCGACGCGGGACCCGAGGGCTGCGGGGCCCCGGCCGCCCCCAGGTGGCTCTGTAGATGCCGGGTCGCGAACAGCCGCATCGCCCGGGCCAGCTCGGCGTCCACCGTCTGCTGGGCCAGGGGCCGCAGTCTCCGTACCATCGTCGCCGCCTCCGCCGCGTCCGCGTCCGTCGGCGGGACCTCCCCGAGGTAGCGGGCGAAGACGTGCTCGGTGGTGAACTCCAGGAAGCGCGAGGCGATGTGCTCCACCTGCCCGCGCAGCTCCCGCAGGTGCCCGGTGATCGCCGACAGCGGTACCCCGGCCGCGTACAGCTCGGCGGCCACCGTCAGCTCCTGCGGGGAGGGCACCAGGAACTCGTCCGGGCGCCCCGGGATCGCCTCCAGCACACCCAGCTCGCAGGCCTCGGCCACCGCGTCGTCGTCGGGCAGGCCGCCGAACCGCTCGTTCAGCTCGGCCCGGCTGATGCGCGCGGCCTCCTCGTCGGTCCACGGCCCGTGCACCTCGGCGACGAGCCCCAGCACCCCGCCGAGCCCGCGCCCGGCGTCCCAGGCCTCCAGCAGCTCCTTGATGGAGGCCAGGGTGTAGCCGCGGTCCAGCAGATCGGCGATCTGGCGCAGCCGCGCCAGATGCGTGTCCCGGTAGACGTTGGAGCGGCCGCGCCGCTCCGGCTTCGGCAGCAGCCCGCGGTCCTGGTACGCCCTGATGGTGCGCACCGTCGCCCCGCTGTGGTGCGCGAGATCCTCGATCCGGTACTCGGCCACCGCCTGTTCTGACAATCCCGGCTCCCTACGACATGGCGGCTCGGCCGCCCGCGGCCGCCGCGGCCCGGGCGGCAGGCGAAGCCGCAAGGCACTCGACCGCCCTGCGCAGCGAGACCTCCTGCCAGGGATGGTACGACCGCAGGAAGGAGCGGGATATGGCCGTGCCGGGCTCTGTCGCGCTCACAGCCGGGGCTCCAGTTGCGCCAGCCGCCGCAGGGCGCCCGGCGCGAACCGGGACATCCACAGGGCGCCCTTCGACTCGGGGGTCACCGGCACCACGGCCTCGTTGCGCACCACCGCCCGCAGGATCGCCTCGGCGACCTTCTCCGGCGGGAAGTTGCGCAGCCCGTACAGCCGCGAGGAGCGCTCCTGGCGACGCTTCTCCTCCGCCGCGTCCACCCCGGCGAAGCGCGAGGTGGCGGTGATGTTGGTGTTGACGATGCCGGGGCAGATCGCGGAGACGCCGATCGACTGCGAGGCGAGCTCGGCGCGCAGGCATTCGCTCAGCATCAGCACGGCGGCCTTCGACGTGCTGTACGCGGGCAGGGTCTTGGACGGCAGGTAGGCGGCGGCGGAGGCGGTGTTGACGATGTGGCCGCCCTGGCCGCGCTCGGCCATCTGCCGGCCGAAGATCCGGCAGCCGTGGATGACACCCCACAGGTTGACGTCGAGGACCTTCTTCCAGTCCTCCGAGGTGGTCTCCAGGAAGGGCCCCGAGAGGCCGATCCCGGCGTTGTTGACCAGGACGTCCACGACGCCGTACTCGGCGGCGGTCCTCGCGGCGAGCTTCTCCATCGCCTGCTCGTCGGCGACGTCGACGCACTCGCCCCAGGCCTCGGGGGCCCCGACGAGCCGCGCCATGTCGGCCGTACGGGCCGCGCCCTCCGCGTCCCGGTCCACGCACACCACCCTGGCCCCGGCCTCGGCGAACGCGAACGCGGTGGCCCGGCCGATGCCGCTGGCGGCGCCCGTGACCAGTACCAGCTGACCGCCGAACCGGTCGGCGTACCTGCCCGGGGCCTTCTGCTCCGGCGCCCGGGTCGCGGGCTCCTCCCGGGCGGTGACGAACTCCGTGATCCACGCCGTCAGCTGGTCGGGCCGGGTGCGCGGCACCCAGTGCTTGGCGGGCAGGGTGCGCCGCACGAGATCGGGGGCCCACCGCTCCAGGTCGTCGTAGAGCCGCTCGGAGAGGAAGGCGTCCTCGGTGGGGGTGATCAGCTGGACGGGTACGTGCGCGTACGCGTCGGGGCGCGGCCGGCGCATCCGGGGCCGCACGTTGTCGCGGTAGAGCCAGGCTCCGTGCGCCGCGTCCGAGGGCAGCGAGGCCGTCGGGTAGGCGCCGGACGGGACCTTCTCCACGCGCTCCAGCATCCGCGGCCACCGCTTGCCGAGCGGCCCGCGCCAGGCGAGCTCGGGCAGAACGGGGGTGTGCAGCATGTACACGTACCAGGACTTGGCGCCCTGGCCGAGGAGCTGCGCGGCCCGGCGCGGGGTGGGCCGGGACATCCGTTTCTTGATCCAGTGACCGAAGTGGTCCAGGGAGGGGCCCGAGATCGAGGTGAAGGAGGCGATCCGGCCCTCGGTGCGGGCGACGGTCGCGAACTCCCAGCCCTGTACGGAACCCCAGTCGTGGCCGACCAGGTGCACCGGACGGTCCGGGCTGACCGCGTCCGCCACCGCCAGGAAGTCGTCGGTCAGCTTCTCCAGGGTGAAGCCGCCGCGCAGGGGCACCGGAGCCGTGGAGCGCCCGTGGCCGCGCACGTCGTAGAGCACCACGTGGAAGCGGGCCGCCAGCCGCTGCGCGACCTCCGACCAGACCTCCTTGCTGTCCGGGTACCCGTGCACGAGCACCACGGTCGGCCGGTCCGTCTCGCCGAGCTCGACGACGCACAGCTCGATGCCGCCGGTGCTCACCCGGCGCTCGCGCGCTCCCGCGAGGCCCGACCCGTTGATCCCGCTCATGCCGCTCATGCTGCCCTCTCCTCGGCCCAGCGCCGCACGTGCGGCAGATCGTCGTCCAGCCAGAACGCACTCTCCCCGGGATCCCGCGAGTCGGTGACGACCAGGATCTCCTCGAACTTCGCACCGGTGCCCCGGAACCCCAGGTGCGGCTCCACCGCCCACAGCCCGGGCTGCGGCGGGTGGTCGGAGAAGCGGTACGGGCTCCACAGCGGGGACCAGCCCTCGCGGTGTCCGTGCAGGGCGTCGGAGGCCAGCCCCTTGAGGGACTGCGTCCCGAACCCGAAGGCGGTCGGGGACCAGCGCCGCTCCTTGACGCGGTCCACCTTGTGGGCGATCACGCCGAAGGGGTAGGCCCGGTGCCGGTTGGCGTACCCCTGGCGGATCATCAGCCGCTCGACGTTCTCGTAGATCTCGCGCAGCGGGCGGCGCTCGCGGACCTGGTCCAGGATCAGCTCGCGGTGCACGCGCAGGTCGGACATGAGCCGGTCCTGCACCGGGTTCAGCCCGAGGCTGCCCGAGTACCCGATGTCGGCCGCGTACCCCTTGTACACGGGCGCCATGTCGAGGATGAACGGCATCCCCGGCTCCAGCCTCCGGTTCGTCGGGAAGAACTGGAGGGGGATCTTGAAGTTCGCGAAGGCGGTGCGGTCCCCGAACCACGCGAACGGCAGGTGGAACCAGTCCCGCACCCCGCGCTCGCGCAGCCACTCCCGCTGCATCCGCGCCGCCTCGCGCTCGGTGACCCCCGGCCGCAGCTGCGCCGCGACGGTCTCCGCGCACTCGTACGAGAGGCGTTGCACTTCCCTGAACCCGCGCAGGTCCGGCGAGAGTTGCGCGGTGCGTTGCCTGGTGTCCGCAGCCATGACAGCCGTCCGTCCGTAGAGCCGTACGCGCTACGCGCCCGTAACTTGACACTGATGAATGTGACAATGACCGGAGATCACGTCAAGGGTCGTGCACGGACCTGTGGACAACTTGTCCGATCCACCGCGTACGGTCCGCTTCGCCGGTCCGCTTTGACCGGTCCGCATCAGCCTTTCGTCAGGGTGTGTAGTCCTGAAGGCGGAGACGGGATGACGCTCCAGGTCTGACGATCGGCGCGGTCCGCACCACTAACGTCGAAGCCGTGACTGTCATCGCGACCGAAAGCCTGAGCAAGCGGTACCCCCGAGTGACCGCAATCGACCGGCTCTCCCTGGACATCGGGCCCGGAGTGACCGGCCTCGTGGGTGCCAACGGAGCCGGCAAGTCCACGCTGATCAAGATCCTGCTTGGACTGTCCCCCGCCACCGAGGGCCGCGCCGCCGTGCTCGGACTCGATGTCGCCACCCATGGCAGCGCCATCCGCGAACGCGTCGGCTACATGCCCGAACACGACTGCCTGCCGCCCGACGTCTCGGCCACCGAGTTCGTCGTGCACATGGCGCGCATGTCCGGACTCCCGCCGACCGCCGCCCGCGAGCGGACCGCCGACACCCTGCGCCACGTGGGCCTGTACGAGGAGCGCTACCGCCCCATCGGCGGCTACTCCACGGGCATGAAGCAGCGCGTCAAACTGGCCCAGGCGCTCGTCCACGACCCCCAGCTGGTCCTTCTCGACGAGCCCACCAACGGCCTCGACCCCGTGGGCCGGGACGAGATGCTCGGCCTGATCCGCCGCGTCTACACCGACTTCGGCATCTCCGTCCTCGTCACCTCCCACCTCCTCGGCGAGCTGGAGCGGACCTGCGACCACGTCGTGGTCGTCGACGGCGGCAAGCTGCTGCGCTCCAGCTCCACGAGCGACTTCACCCAGATCACCACGACCCTCGCGGTCGAGGTCACCGACACCGACGCCCACCCGGACGGCACCACCGCCCTGCGCAAGGCGCTCGTCGACCTGGGCCTGACCCTGCACGCGGGCGAGGAGCAGGGGCTGCCCGGAGCCGGCCACATCCTGCTGCTGGAAGCCACCGGCGAGGAGACCTACGACATCGTGCGCGACACCGTCGCCGACCTCGGCCTCGGCCTGGTCCGCATGGAACAGCGCCGCCACCACATCGCGGAGGTCTTCCGCGACAACGACCAGCAGCAGCTCGTCCGGAAGGGAGCCGGTTCCGATGGCGCCTGACACCTCGACCCAGATCCACAACATCGGCTACCGGTCCTACGACGGAGCCCGGCTCGGCCGCGCCTACGCCCGCAAGTCGCTGTTCTCGCAGTCCCTGCGCGGGGCGTACGGACTCGGCCGGTCCGCCAAGTCCAAGGTCCTCCCGATGCTCCTCTTCGCGGTGATGTGCGTCCCGGCGCTGATCATCGTCGCGGTCGCCATCGCGGTGCCCGGCTCCACCAGCCTGCCGATCAAGTACACGACGTACGCGCTGACCACCCAGGTGATCATCGGCCTGTACCTCGCCTCGCAGGCACCGCAGTCGGTCTCCCGGGACCTGCGCTTCAAGACCGTGCCGCTCTACTTCTCACGGCCGATCGAGCGCGTCGACTACGTCCTCGCCAAGTTCGCGGCGATGGCCTCGGCGCTCTTCATCCTCACCGCCACCCCGCTGCTGATCATGTGGATCGGCGCGCTGCTGGCCAAATTCGACTTCGCGGACCAGACCAAGGGGTTCGCCCAGGGACTGGTCTCCGTGCTGCTGCTCTCGGTGCTGTTCGCCGGCCTCGGCCTGATCATGGCCGCGCTCACCCCGCGCCGGGGCTTCGGTGTCGCCGCCATCATCGCCCTGCTCCTGATCCCTTACGGCGCCGTGACCGCCGTCCAGGGCATCGCGTACAACACCGGCTCGACCGGTCCCATCGAGTGGATGGGCCTGTTCTCCCCGATCACCCTGATCGACGGCGTGCAGACGGCCTTCCTCGGCGCCACCTCCGCCTTCCCCGGCGGGGACGGCCCCTCGGCCGGTGTCGGATTCGTCTACCTGCTCGTCGTCCTCGGCCTCATCGCCGGCTCCTACGCCGCTCTGATGGCCCGCTACCGGAAGGCCGGGCTGTGACCACCATCGACATCGACCACACCTCCCGCTGGTTCGGGAACGTCGTCGCCGTCAACGACGTGACCATGCACATCGGCCCCGGCGTCACCGGGCTGCTGGGCCCCAACGGCGCCGGGAAGTCCACCCTCATCAACATGATGGGCGGCTTCCTCGCCCCCTCCACGGGCACCGTCACCCTCGACGGCGCGCCGATCTGGCAGAACGAGAAGGTCTACCGGCAGATCGGCGTCGTCCCCGAGCGCGAGGCCATGTACGACTTCCTCACCGGCCGGGAGTTCGTCGTCGCCAACGCCGAGCTCCACGGCCTCGACGACGCGGCCGCCCAGCGGGCGCTCGCCACCGTCGAGATGGAGTACGCCCAGGACCGCAAGATCTCCACGTACTCCAAGGGCATGCGCCAGCGCGTGAAGATGGCCTCGGCCCTCGTCCACGACCCGTCCGTGCTGCTCCTCGACGAGCCGTTCAACGGCATGGACCCGCGCCAGCGCATGCAGCTCATGGACCTGCTGCGGCGCATGGGCGACGACGGCCGCACCGTGCTCTTCTCCTCGCACATCCTGGAGGAGGTCGAACAGCTCGCCTCCCACATCGAGGTGGTCGTCGCCGGCCGGCACGCCGCATCCGGCGACTTCCGCAAGATCCGCCGCCTGATGACGGACCGCCCGCACCGCTACGTGGTCCGCTCCTCCGACGACCGGGCCCTCGCGGCGGCCCTGATCGCCGACCCCTCCACCGCGGGCATCGAGGTCGACCTCAAGGAAGGCGCGCTGCGCATCCAGGCCGTCGACTTCGGCCGCTTCACCGAGCTGCTGCCACGGGTCGCCCGTGCGCACGGCATCCGGCTGCTGACGGTCTCGCCCTCCGACGAGTCCCTCGAGTCGGTCTTCTCCTACCTCGTCGCGGCCTGAAGGAGCTGGCACCCATGTACAACCCCACCGTCGCCCGGCTCACCTACCGCGCGCTGCTCGGCCGCCGCCGTGCGCTGATCCTCTGCGGACTGCCCGTCCTGCTGATCGTCATCTCCATCGCCGTCCGCGCCTTCACCGGACTGGACGACAAGGTCGCCGCCGACCTCCTGGGCGGCTTCGCCCTCGCCACGATGGTCCCGCTGATCGGTGTCATCGCCGGCACCGGCGCCATCGGCCCGGAGATCGACGACGGCTCGATCGTCTACCTGCTCTCCAAGCCGGTGAAGCGCCCGACGATCATCATGACGAAGCTGATCGTCGCGATCGGCGTCACGATGGCCTTCTCCGCGATCCCGACCCTGATCGCCGGGTTCATCCTCAACGGCAACGGCCAGCAGATCGCCGTCGCCTACACCGTCGCGGCCCTCGTCGCCTCGATCGCCTACAGCGCTCTGTTCCTGCTGCTGGGCACCGTCAGCCGGCACGCGGTCGTCTTCGGCCTGGTCTACGCCCTGATCTGGGAGTCGCTCTTCGGCAGCCTGGTCTCCGGAGCCAAGACCCTCAGCGTCCAGCAGTGGGCCCTGGCCCTCGCCGAGAAGGTCGCCGGCGAAGGCTACGTCGACGCCACCGTCGGCCTGCCCACCGCGGTGGTCCTGCTCTGCGTGGTCACCGTGGGCGCCACCGTCTACGCCGGCCAGAAGCTGCGCCGCCTGACCCTGGCGGGCGAGGAGTAGACACCCGCCGTACCGGCTCCACACCCAGTGCCCCGCACGGCCCACAGGCCGGGCGGGGCACTGCCGTACGGGGCAAAATCAGGGCATGGTCGAGCACCCCGAGCCCGAGCCGTCCAGGCCCGTACGGTCGTGGATACGCTCCTCGCCGGGTACGCACATATGGCTGCTGCTCCTCGCCGTCACGAGCGTCATCGTCGTGATCGCGCCCGACCATCTCGAGCACGTCCTGCTCCACCGCCACAGCAGCAACATCCACGAACTGACCCGGCACCCCGTGCGGGCCCTGCTCTCCAGCGCCTTCTGGATCGAGAACCCGGCCTCGCTCGCCCTGTACGCCGTCCTCTTCGAGCTCTTCCACGCGCCCGTGGAACGCTGGCTCGGCACACTGCGCTGGCTCGCCATCGTCGCGACCGCCCACATCACGGCCACCCTGATCAGTCAGAAGGTGGTCCTGATGGCCATTCAGGACCACCGGGCCCCGCACAGCATGGTCCACGTCGTCGACGTCGGCGTCAGCTACGGCCTCGCGGCCTCGGCCGGGGTCCTCACGTACCGGCTCCCGAACCCGCTGCGCTGGCTCTACCTCGTCGGTGTCGTCGCCTTCTTCGGGCTGCCGCTCCTCACCGGGGGGACCTTCACCGACCTCGGGCACGCCATCTCGCTCGCCGTCGGTCTGCTCGCCTGGCCGCTCACCCGCCACCCGCACCCCAGGCATGTTTCACGTGAAACAGAGCACCACACCGGCGACGGCTGACCCGCGGAAATTGACTGGTACGCGGCCTGCGCCCCGGGCAGAGTGAGTCGTGCGGGGAGCAACAAAAAAGGTCCGGAGCAGCCACTTCGAGCGCGCCTCGCGGCGCGGGCTGTTCCGGACCTTCCCCGTTTCGTACCCGTTGCCGGGCTGACCGTCAGGCAGCGCCCAGCAGTCGCTCCAGCACCACCGCGATACCGTCCTCCTCGTTGGAGGTCGTCACCTCGTCGGCCACCGCCTTCAGCTCCGCGTGGGCATTGGCCATGGCCACTCCGTGCGCGGCCCAGCCGAACATCGGGATGTCGTTGGGCATGTCGCCGAAGGCGATCGTCTCCGCCGCCTTCACACCCAGCCGGCGCGCGGCCAGCGAGAGCCCGGTGGCCTTCGTCAGCCCCAGGGGCAGGATCTCCACTATCCCCGGACCCGCCATGACGATGTCGACCAGCGAGCCCACGGTCTCCCGGGCCACCTTCACCAGAGCGTCGTCGCCGAGCTCCGGGTGCTGGATGTAGAGCTTGTTCAGCGGAGCCGTCCACACCTCCGCGGTGTCCGCCAGGTAGAGGGCCGGCAGGCCCCCCTGCACCTGGTAGCCGGGGCCGAAGAGCACGTCGCCGTCCACCCCGTCGCGGCTGGCCGCGAGCGCCAGCGGACCCACTTCGGCCTCGAGCTTCGACAGCGCCAGACCGGCGAGCTGCCGGTCCAGCGTCACCGAGGTCAGCAGCCGGTGCGCCCCCGCGTCGTAGAGCTGTGCGCCCTGTCCGCACACCGCGATCCCCTTGTAGCCGAGATCGTCCAGCACGCCCCGGGTCCAGGGCACGGCCCGGCCGGTGACGATGATGTGTGCCGCGCCCGCCGCGGTGGCCGCGGCGAGCGCTTCACGGGTGCGTTCCGAGACGGTGTCGTCGCCACGCAGCAGCGTGCCGTCGAGATCGGTCGCGACGAGCTTGTACGGGAACGGGACCGGGCTCACTTGGCGATCGGCTCCAGGACCTCGCGGCCGCCCAGGTACGGGCGGAGCGCCACCGGCACGTGCACGGAACCGTCGGCCTGCTGGTGGTTCTCCAGGATCGCGACGATCGTGCGCGGTACGGCGCACAGCGTGCCGTTCAGCGTCGAGAGCGGTGCGGTCTTCTTGCCGTCGCGGTAGCGGATCGACAGGCGGCGGGCCTGGAAACCGTTGCAGTTCGACGCCGAGGTCAGCTCGCGGTACTTGCCCTGCGTCGGGATCCACGCCTCGCAGTCGAACTTGCGCGAGGCGGAGGCCCCCAGGTCACCGGTGGCGACGTCGATCACCTGGAAGGGCAGCTCCAGGCTGGTCAGCCACTGCTTCTCCCACTCCAGGAGGCGCTGGTGCTCGGCCTCGGCGTCCTCCGGCGCGACGTACGAGAACATCTCGACCTTGTCGAACTGGTGGACGCGGAAGATGCCGCGGGTGTCCTTGCCGTACGTACCGGCCTCGCGGCGGAAGCACGGCGAGAAGCCGGCATAGCGCAGCGGCAGCTTCTCGGCGTCGATGATCTCGTCCATGTGGTACGCGGCGAGCGGGACCTCGGAGGTGCCGACCAGGTAGTAGTCGTCCTTCTCCAGGTGGTACACGTTCTCCGCGGCCTGGCCGAGGAAACCGGTGCCCTCCATGGCGCGCGGGCGGACCAGCGCCGGGGTCAGCATGGGGATGAAGCCGGCCTCGGTGGCCTGCGCGATCGCCGCGTTGACCAGGGCGAGCTCCAGCAGCGCGCCGACACCGGTCAGGTAGTAGAAGCGCGAGCCCGACACCTTGGCGCCGCGCTCGACGTCGATGGCGCCGAGCGACTCGCCGAGCTCCAGGTGGTCCTTGGGCTCGAAGCCCTCGGCGCCGAAGTCGCGGATCGTGCCGTGCGTCTCGAGGACGGTGAAGTCCTCCTCGCCGCCGACCGGGACGTCCTCGTGGACGATGTTGCCGAGCTGGAGCAGCAGCCGCTTGGCGGCCTCGTCGGCCTCGTTCTGCTCGGCCTCGGCGGCCTTGACGTCCGTCTTGAGCTGCTCGGCCTTCTTCAGCAGCTCTGCCCGCTCCTCCGGAGAGGCCTTGGGGATGAGCTTGCCGAGCGACTTCTGCTCATTGCGCAGTTCGTCGAAGCGCATGCCGGAGGACCTGCGGCGCTCATCGGCGGAGAGCAGCGAGTCGACGAGGTCGACGTCCTCTCCACGGGCGCGCTGCGAGGCGCGGACACGGTCAGGGTCTTCACGGAGCAGCCGGAGGTCAATCACCCCTCCAGGCTACCGGGCTGGGCTTCCTGGCCTCACACCGATATAACGCTGCGTGTCGCTATGTCCCAATTGTGGAGAATGGAAAAGCCGGATCCCGCTGGCCGGAAGTGACCGTTCCTGTTCGGTCAATAAAAGCGGCCCATTCCCTGAAAAGGGGCACAAGCACGGTATCCGGGCGCCCCCTGAGCAGGGCGGGAAGGTCTTCCTTGTCCACAGGAATTGTCCACCGCGGGGACTTGTCCACAGGCTGTGCGCCGGATCTGTGGACACGGAAATAGATCAATCCCCACCCGTGACCCGTCGGGACGATTCAGGGTTCAAACCACCCTCACACACTCATTCGGGTGGGAATGGCTCGCTCCAAAGAGTTGATCGGCGATGCAGGGGTGACGCCGTTCACCTTCCGCTCCCCAGCGCGAAACCCGGGGTCCCCGACCGATTTGTCGACCTTGTCGCGCCGTGATGTCGACTAGTCCACAGGTCCCCATCTCCACCTGTGGATAACTCTGTGGACAGTGGAGGAAGAGCTACGCCCGGCCGTCGAGGCAGCGCGTCAGCCAGTCGGAAGCGGCCATGAAGTCCCCGTCGGAGGTACCGGGCCGCGGGGCGCGCACGTCACCCTGAGCGACACCGGCGCGCGGATACGAGCCGAGGAAGCGGACCTGGGGACAGGTGCGCTTGAGACCCATGAGCGCCTCGCTGACCCGGCGGTCGGAGATGTGGCCCTCGGCGTCGACCGCGAAGCAGTAGTTTCCGATGCCCTCGCCCGTCGGCCGGGACTGGATCAGCATCAGGTTGACCCCGCGGACGGCGAATTCCTGGAGGAGCTCCAGCAGCGCACCGGGGTGGTCGTCGCCGAGCCACAGCACGACGGAGGTCTTGTCGGCGCCCGTCGGCGCGGCCGGCCGGGCGGGCCGCCCGACGAGTACGAACCGCGTCTCGGCGTTCTCCGCGTCGTGGATCTCGGTGACCAGCGGGACGAGCCCGTACGTGGCCGCCGCGAACTCGCCCGCGAAGGCGGCGTCGAAGCGGCCCTCCTGGACCAGCCGGGCCCCGTCGGCGTTGGAGGCGGCCGACTCCCACGTCGCGTCGGGCAGGTTCGCCCGCAGCCAGTTGCGCACCTGGGGCTGGGCGACCGGGTGCCCGGTGACGGTCTTGACGTCCGACAGCTTGGTACCGGGTCGCACGAGCAGCGCGAAGGCGATGGGCAGCAGCACCTCGCGGTAGATCATCAGAGGTTCGCCGGAGGCCAGCTCGTCCAGGGTGGAGGTGACGCCGCCCTCCACCGAGTTCTCGATCGGCACCAGGGCGGCCGCTGCCTCCCCGTTGCGTACGGCGTCCAGGGCGGCCGGGACCGACACCATCGGGACGAGCTCCCGGGTCGCGGCTTCCGGCAGTGTGCGGAGGGCGGCTTCGGTGAAGGTGCCCTCGGGACCGAGGTAGGTGAAGCGGGTGGCCGACATGTGATCAGCCTAATGCCGGGTCCCCGACCGCCGGGTCGCTGTTCATCCTTCGAGCAGACGCTGCCCCACGTACTCCCCGTCGCGGGGGCCGGGCGGGACCGCGTACAGGCCGCTGGACTCGTGCCGGATGAACGCCGACAGGGCGTCACCCCGGTCCAGCTTGCGCTGGACGGGGACGAAGCCGCGCAGCGGATCGGCCTGCCAACAGATGAAGAGGAGCCCCGCGTCCGGGGTGCCGTCGGCGGCGATCCCGTCGTGGAAGGAGAACGGGCGCCGGAGCATGGCGGCCCCGCCGTTCTGTTCGGGGGCGGAGATCCGGGCGTGCGCGTTGGACGCGATGACGGGCTTGCCGTCGGGGCCGATCTTGTCGAGAGCCATCTTCGTGGTCTCGGTGCCGCCGGTGAGGGGCGCGCCGGTGGCCTTGGTGCGGCCTATGACCTGCTCCTGCTGGGCCAGGGACTGCTTGTCCCAGTCGTCGAGGAGCATGCGGATGCGCCGTACGACGGCGTACGAGCCCCCGCCCATCCAGGCGTGCTCGGCGGGCCCGGGGCCGGCGGCGGGGACGAAGATCCGCTTGTCGAAGTCGGGCTGCGCGGGCTTGGGGTTGCCGGTGCCGTCGATCTGACCCATGAGGTTGCGGGCGGTCATCGGTGCGGCGGTGGCGCCGGGGGACCGGTTGAAGCCGTTCATCTGCCAGCGGACCCGGGCCGCCTCCCCGGCCTCCTTCTGGAGGGTGCGCAGGGCGTGGAAGGCGACGAGCCCGTCGTCGGCGCCGATCTGGACCCAGAGGTCGCCGTTGCTGCGCTGGGCGTCGATCCGGTCGGCGGAGAAATCGGGCAGCGGGTCGAGGGCGGTGGGGCGGCGGGCGGCGAGCCCGGTGCGCTCGAAGAAGGAGTGGCCGAAGCCGAAGGTGAGGGTGAGGGAGGAAGGGCCGGCGTCGAGGGCGATACCGGAGTCCGCGCCCGATGCGGGCTTGCCCGCCATCAGCAGGCGCGCGGTGTCGGACCAGCGCCGCATCAGGGCGGCGGCCTCCTTGCGCCCGGCCCCGGGGGCCAGGTCGAAGGCGAGGACGTGGCCCTTGGCCTGGAGCGGGTCCGTGATGCCGGCCTGGTGCTCGCCCTGGAAGGCGATGCGGGTGGCGCCGAGGGAGGCGAGGCCCCCGGAGGCACCGCCGGCACCGGCCGGGGAGTCGGCGAACGCGGAGTGCACGAGGGCGCCGCCGGTCGCGCCGAGCGCGAGCCCGGCGGCGCCCGCGGCGCCGACGGTGCCCAGCAGTCGGCGCCGGGAGATCTCGATGTCGGGGTTGCTCTCGGTCACGCTGGTCAGCCGATCTTCACGTTCTTCTGCACGGTCGTCTGGTCGATGTCGGAGGTACGGACGGTCACGTCGATCCGCCATTCCCCGGCCAGCGGCAGCTGGACGCCGGACGCGCTCCAGTGTCCGGGGGCCGCGCGCTCCGGGAGGAGCGGCAGGGGGCCGATGTCCTTGGCGGGGAGGGTGAAGGCGACCTTGATCTCGGGGATGTCGAGGGGCTGGCCCTGGGGGTCGTCCACCCAGACGTGGAGCGAGTTGGCGCCGACCCGGCCCGGGTCGACCTCGATACGGACCGATCCCTTGCCGTTCTGGCCGCCGGTGTCGAACGGCAGGGTGATCTTGATGGCGCGGTTGGGGACGGCGGTGGCCGCGGAGTCCGGCCCGCTCGCCTGCTGGGCGGTCCGGCCGGGTTCGGTGCTGGTGAGCACGGTGGTCACGGCGAGCAGGGCGATGGCGACACCTGCCTCGGCCAGGACGGAGCGGCGCAGTCCTGCCCGGGCCGGATCGGCGTCGCGCACCTGCTTCTCTCGCGCGTTCTCACGGGCGGCGCGCTGTCGGGCGAGCTGGGCGGCGCGCTTGGGGTCCTCGGGGACGGTGACGGAAGCCGGCGATGTTTCACGTGAAACATCGCGTTGCCGGGCGATCTTGGCCGGCTTTGCGGCGGGTGCATCGGTGAGCCGGGCGGTCCACGAGCGGGAGACGTAGGCGATGCCGACGAGGACGGCGACGAGCCCGACCTTCACCAGCAGCAGCTGTCCGTAGCTGGTCCCGGTGAGCGCCGACCAGCTGCCGACCTGGCGCCAGGACTGGTAGACACCGGTGACGGCGAGGACCAGGACGCTGACGAAGGCGACCCGAGAGAACCGCCGGACCGCCTCCCGCTCGATGTCCGGGACCTTGTGGAGGGCGACGAGCAGTGCGGTGAGACCGCCGAGCCAGGCGGCGACGGCCAGCAGGTGCAGGATGTCGGCGGGCATGGCGATACCGGGCTGGATGCCGGTCGAGGCGTGCTCGGACAGGGCCCAGGTGGCGGCGATGCCGCCGGCCACGACGGTTCCGCCGATGCCGAGGCCGAAGAGCAGGTCGTTCGCTTCCTTGTCCGGCCCCGATCCCGAACCGGATCCGGACCCCGGCGCCTTGTCCGCCCCGCGGTCCTTCTGCTTGCCCTTGCCCTTGGGCTTCTCCGCTTCTGCGGCTTCGGCGGTCTTGCGCGCGTAGGTGCCGAACAGCACGGCGATGAACAGCGCGGCAGCGCCGAGGAGCAGCAGCCGGGAGACGAGGGAGGCGCCGGTCTTGGTCTCCAGGACGGCCTTCAGACCGTCGAGGTCGAGCGCGTCCGCGAACTTCCCCGACCCCGTGTACGGGGTGCGGAGCACCAGCATCACGAGGGTGGCGGCGGTCAGCGTGACCCACGCGCGCACGATCAGCTTCTGCAGCGGGCGCTGTGCCGCGCCGCGCCGCCAGCACAGCAGGATGAAGGCCGCGCCGCCGACGAGGACGGTGAAACCGCCGTAGGCGGCATAGCGCGCGATGTCGTACGCGATGCCCACCGGTCCGCCGCCCGCCTGGGCGGTGGGCAGCGCCACGCTGGTCTCCGAGGGGGCGCCGATGGAGAAGGTGAAGGCTCCGGAGACGGGGTGGCTGTCGGCGGACACGGCCTGCCAGGCGACGGTGTAGGTGCCGTCCGGCAGTCCGGAGTGCAGTGCGGTGCCGTAGCGGATGGTGGTGCCGCTGCACATGTCGCGCAGCTCGCCGGTGTCCACCCGCTTGCCCTGCGGGTCCATGACGCGGATGGAGTCGTCGCCCATGGCGACCTGCTCCGAGAAGGAGAGGGTGACCTGGGCGGGTGCCGTGGCGACCACCGCCCCGTCCTTGGGGTCGCTCGCGGTGAGCGCGGCGTGTGCCGAGGCCGGGCCGGCCGCGGTGAACAGGGCCGCCAGCAGGGCTGCGAGGACCAGCACGAGCCGCGGCAGGAGTGCCGGGGCCCGGACGCGGGCCGGGGAGGGGGCGATGGCCGTCATGGCGTGTCAGTACCTCGGTCCGTCAGTGGGCGCTGGTGTTCTGGGCGTTGTACGTCCGTTCCTTGACGTCCAGCTCGACCTTGACCGGGTCGGCCTTCTCGAAGCGCAGCTCGACGGTGACCTTGTCGCCGACCTTCGGCGTGCTCTTCAGCCCCATGAGCATGACGTGGCTGCCACCACGCTCCAGCCGGAGCTCGCCGTTGGCGGGCACGGGCATGGCCGCGACCTGCTGCATCTTCTGGTCCTTGGTCTCGTGGATCTGCAGATCGTCGGAGATCGGGCTGGTGACGGCCGTGAGCTTGTCGGGCGTCTTCGACTCGTTCTTGATGACCATGAACGCGCCGGCCATCTTGTCGTTCACCGGCTCGGGCATGAAGGCGCCGCTGACCGTCATCTTCGGCTTGTCCGCGCCGGCCTTGGCGTCGGAGTCCGAGGAGCAGCCGGATATGGCGAGCGCTGCCGTCAGGGAGAGGGCGGCGGCGAGGGTGCGGGTGGTGCGGGCGTTCACGGGTTCTCTCCCTTGACGATCTTCGGCAGGTCCTTGGTGTAGTCGTCGACGGTCGTGCCTTCGCCGTAGAGGAGGTACCCCTCGTCGGTCTTGGGCGAGAACGCGATGACCTGGGCACCGTGCATGGAGACGACCTTGCCGTCGGCCTCCTTCTTCGGTGCCTCGATGCCGATGCCGAGCTTGCGCGCGGCTGCCTGGATGGTGGCGAAGTCCCCGGTCAGTCCGGTGAAGGACGGGTCCTGGGCCTTGAGCCACGCGCCGAGGGAGTCGGGAGTGTCCCGTTCGGGGTCGGTGGTGACGAACACGACCTGGAGGTTGTCCTGGTCGGCCTTCGGCAGTGCCTTCTTCGCGACGGCGATGTTGCTCATCGTCAGGGGGCACACGTCGGGGCAGTTGGTGTAGCCGAAGTAGATGAGCGTCGGCTTGCCCTTGGTCTGCTCGCGCAGGTTCCACGGCTTGCCGGTGGTGTCCGTCAGGACCAGCTCCGGCTTGTCGAAGGGGCGGTCGAGGACCGTGGCCTTGCCTGCCTTGGTCTGGCCGGTGAGCTGCGTGACCTCGTTGGTCTTGGCGGTCTCACCGCCGCCGCAGGCGGTGAGGGTGAGCGCGGCCGCCGCCACGAGGGCGGCGACCGTCACACGTGTGGTGCGCATGGAGGGATGTCCCTGGGATCGGGGATGTGGTGCACGGGCGGGCCGGCGACGAAGAAGGACCGGCCGCGCGCACGTTCTGGACTAAGGGGATACGGCCTGGGGCCGCTCAGGGTCAGGAGGCGCGGCGGCGCGAGGCGACACCGAAGGCGACGCCGCCGAGGCCGATGACGATGCCCGCGACGCCGAGGGCGCGCGCGGTGGTGTCGGAGGCGCTCTTGGCGGCCTCGTCGTGGCCCTTGTCGTCCTTGGCGGCGGCGTTCTTGTCGCCGTCGTCGTGGTGGTCGTCGGCGGCCTTGGCCGCGGTCAGCTTCAGGACGGGAGCCGGGTTCTGCGGCTCCGCCGCGCCCGCCTTCGTCTCCTCGATCCAGCGGACGACCTCGTTGTTGTCGTACGTCTGGATCGCCTTGAAGACCATCTGGTCGGCGTTGTCGGGCAGCTTGCCGACGGAGACCGGGAACTGCTGGAACTTGCCGGGCTCGATCTTGCCGCCGCTCCAGGTCACCTTGGTGACGGCCTCGTTGACCTGCTTGCCGTGGACGGTGAGCGGCTTGTCGAGCTTGCTCTTCTCGATCGTCACGGTCCAGCCGGGGATGTCCTGCGGCATGACGGAGGTCAGCGGCTGGTCCACGGGGAAGTTGACTTCCAGCTGCGTGGTCGAGGCGTTGTCGCGCTCGTTCGGGACCTTGAAGTTGATGGTCGCGTAGCCGCCCTTGACGGCGTCCCCGGGCTGCACGCTGACGTGCGCGAAGGCCGTGCCGGACAGGACGAGGACGGAGCCGGCGGCAAGGGCGGCGGCGAAGGAGACGCGAGAGGTCTTCATGGCGGGAACACTCCACAGGGGCAGGGTGACGGTGATTCCGCGCACGGGTGCGCGCGGAGTTCGCGGCACCGGTGCTTCCGCCGGGTGCTCCGGGGAGGGGTGCCGCGTCAGGCTGCGAGGGCGAGCGCCGTGGAGGGCGGCCCGCGCCTGATCACCGTGTGCTGGAGTGCGTCCCGGCCTGTGTACGCGGCGGGTTCGGCAGCGGTACGGGCCGCCTGCGGTCCACCGGCCGGCGTACCCGCGAGCCCGGCGCCGAGGGCCCGTACGAAGGCCAGCGCTGCGCGCAGCGGACGTACCGGATCGGCTTCGGCGGAGCTGCGCGACAGTTCCACGAGCCGGAACAGGGCCGCGTCGCCGCGCCCCATCAGCCAGCCGGCGGCCAGGGCGGCCAGCAGGTGCCCGAGGAGCATGCCGGTGCTGAACAGGCCGGTGGCGGGCGCGGCGGTGGCCTGCGCGAGGTGCGCGTGGCCGGCGTGGACCGGTGCCGCTCCCTGCGCCGCGGCCTGGGCGGCCAGGGCGGCCGGATCCAGTCCGGCGGTCTCCAGGATCTGCCGGGCGTCGGCCGGGCTGAGCGGGACGGAGTTGCCGCCGCAGACCAGCCGGGCGGCGAGCGCCGCGAGCGAGGTGTCCGCGCCGGCGGGTGCCTGGGCGGAGGCCGCGCTGTGCTGGCCGAGGCCGAACACCGCGTGCAGTGCGAGCTGTCCGAAGGCGAGTCCGGCGGCGATGCCGGGCAGCGTCCGGCGGCGGCCCGCGAGCGGGGCGGCGACGGCGAACACGGCGAGGAAGGCGATGACCAGGGCCCACCAGGGCACCGCGGCGCAGGACGCCAGGGCGTGCCCGGCCGCGGACAGCACGACGCAGACCGCGGTGAACACCGCGGCCCGAAGCAGCCGGAGTCCGGCTCCGGCAGGCGTCGCGTGGGGGACAGTCATGGCCGGGCCATCATCGCACTGCCCTCACACCGTCCATACGGCAGGTCCGGAAGGTCGTGAGTGCCCCTGTACGAGGGCTTCACCTCGGGTGTCCCCGCCGGGACGGGGGCCCGGTACGCCGCCGCATACACCGCTGCTTCGGAGTGCCGCATCGGCCGAATGAGGGCTGTGGAGGCCGCCAGGGGCTTACGCCCCGCCGCGGGCGGCAATACGTAACCGTATGAGCATCTGGTGGTCTCTCCACTTGAGGCGCGAAGCCGCGAGCGTGCCGCTCGCCAGGCGGCTGCTGCTGGGGACGATGGAGACCGCGGGGGTGGACCCGGACATCTCCTTCGATCTCTCGGTGGCATTGAGCGAGGCCTGCGCGAACGCGGTGGAGCACGGCGGTCCCGCGGCCGAAGCCGGTGCCGGCGCGGAATCCCTCCCGGAGGCGTGCGCGGCGTACCGCGTCACGGCATACCTGGACGGGGACTGCTGCCGCATCGAGGTGACCGATTCGGGCCCGGGTTTCCCCGCGGCGACGGTCTCGGGGCACAGACCCCCGCCGGCCGGCCCCTCCGAACCCTCGGAGAGCGAGCACGGCCGGGGCCTGTGGCTGATCGCGGAGCTCGCCGACCACGTCAGGTTGCGCAACCGTCCGGGCCGGGGTGCGGTGGTCAGCTTCGACAAGATCCTGAAATGGCGTGAGGGAGCGTTGCTGAAGGTGTCCTAGCGCAAGCCCCGGCGGAGTGCTGGGGCAAGTCCCGGCGGAAGGCCCCCGGATACGCCGATGGACGGGACTCGCGTACGAGGTCCCGCCCATCGGAGGCGAACGCGGGGCCGGTCCGAAGCCCGGCCCCAGGGCGTCAGCCCTTCAGACGCGCCATCCAGGCCTCGACATCGGCAGAGGTGCGGGGCAGCCCGGCCGACAGGTTCCGGTTGCCGTCCTCGGTGACCAGGATGTCGTCCTCGATGCGGACGCCGATGCCCCGGTACTCCTCGGGCACGGTCAGGTCGTCGGCCTGGAAGTACAGACCGGGCTCGACGGTGAGGCACATGCCCGGCTCGAGCGTGCCGTCGACGTACGCCTCGGTGCGCGCGGCGGCGCAGTCGTGGACGTCCATGCCGAGCATGTGGCCGGTGCCGTGCAGGGTCCAGCGGCGCTGCAGGCCGAGCTCGAGGACGCGCTCGACCGGGCCCTCCAGGAGGCCCCACTCGACGAGCTTCTCGGCGAGCACGTGCTGCGAGGCGTCGTGGAAGTCGCGGAACTTGGCACCCGGCTTGACGGCCGCGATGCCGGCTTCCTGGGACTCGTACACCGCGTCGTAGATCTTGCGCTGGATGTCGGTGTACGTGCCGTTGATCGGCAGCGTGCGCGTGACGTCGGCGGTGTAGAGGGAGTGGGTCTCCACACCGGCGTCGAGCAGCAGCAGGTCGCCGGAGCGGACGTCGCCGTCGTTGCGGACCCAGTGCAGGGTGCAGGCGTGCGGGCCGGCGGCGCAGATGGAGCCGTAGCCGACGTCGTTGCCCTCGACGCGGGCGCGCAGGAAGAAGGTGCCCTCGATGTAGCGCTCGGACGTGGCCTCGGCCTTGTCCAGGACCTTCACGACGTCCTCGAAGCCGCGGACGGTGGAGTCGCAGGCCTTCTGGAGCTCGCCGATCTCGAACTCGTCCTTCACGGCGCGGGCCTCGGAGAGGTAGACGCGCAGCTCCTCGTCGCGCTCCTTGGTGACCTTGTCGGTCAGGGCCGACTCGATGACGGAGTCGTGGCCCCGCACGTTGCGTACGGGGCCCTCGGCCTCGGTCAGCTCGTCGGCGAGCTTGCGCACGTCCTTGGCCGGGATGCCCAGCAGCTGCTCGGCCTCGGCGAGGGAGTGACGGCGGCCGACCCACAGCTCGCCCTGGCCGGAGAGCCAGAACTCGCCGTTCTCCCGGTCGGAGCGGGGAAGCAGGTAGACGGTGGCGGTGTGGCCGGTCTCGCCCGAGGGCTCGAGGACCAGCACGCCGTTCTCGGTCTGGTCGCCGGTCAGGTACGCGTACTCGGTCGAGGCGCGGAAGGGGTACTCGGTGTCGTTCGAGCGCGTCTTGAGGCGGCCCGCGGGCACGACCAGGCGCTCGCCGGGGAAGCGGGCGGACAGCGCGGCGCGGCGGGCGGCGGTGTGCGCGGCCTGGGCGATCGGCTCCAGCCCGTGCAGCTCGGTGTCGGCCCAGCCCGTGCGCATGCTCTCCGCGAGTTCGTCGCTGACGCCCGGGTACAGCCCGTTCTTGCGCTGCTTGTGCTTCTTCTGGGGCTGCTCTTCTTCCGGGGTCTCCGGGGTGAGCTCGTCAGCCACGTCTTCTCCTCAGCTACGACACGTACGACAGCTACTGCAAGGACCGGGTAGGACCGTATCCATCGTATGTGCGAGGGGAAGACGCCCGGCGGCGGGTGTGAGGAATCAGTCAAAACGGGCAGCAAGCAGGACGATGTCCTCCACTTCGTCCTCCGTGGCGGACATGGCGGACATGGCGGCCGCGGCGGCCGTGGTGGCGGACGCGGCGGAAGCCACCGCCAGGGGGGCGGAACCGGCGGGCGCGGCCGCAGGATCGTCCGGGGGCAGCACCGTCCGCAGGATGTGGTCGCAGATGGCCGCCGGATCGTCCCGGATGGCCCGGGGGACCCCCGCGGCGGCCGCGTGCAGCCGTGCGTAGGCCCGGTCCATGGAGTCTCCGGTCCGCCGCAGCAGCCCGTCGGTGTACAGCAGCACCGTTTCTCCACGCGCGGGTTCGATCTCCACGCTCGGCGCCTCCCAGCACGACAGCATCCCGAGCGGCGCCGAGAGCGTGGTCTCCACGTACTCCGTGCGGTGCTCGCCGATGAGCAGCGGCGGGGCGTGTCCGGCCCCGGCCAGGATGATCTTCCGCCCCTGCGGGCCCCCGGCGGGTTCGCAGTAGGCGAAGAGCGCCGTCGCGCAGCGCGCGGGCTCGGTCAGGCGCAGCAGCAGTTCCAGGTCGGACAGGACCGCGACGGGGTCCTCCCCCTCCATGACGGCGTACGCGCGCAGCGAGGCCCGCAGCCGTCCCATCGCGGCGACGGCGCTGGGTCCCGCCCCGCCGACGGAGCCGACGGCCAGCCCGAGTGCGCCCTCGGGCAGCGGCAGTGCGTCGTACCAGTCGCCCCCGCCGCGCGGTCCGGTGTGATGGCGGGCGGCGAGCTGCACCCCGGGGATCCGGGGGAGCCGGCTGGGCAGCAGTTCCTCGGCGACCGTGGCCAGACGCGCGCGGGAGCGTTCCACCTCCAGCATCCGGGCCAGGTGTTCGGCGGCGTGCCGCACGTAGAGCCCGGCGAGGTCGCGCTGGCGCTCGCTCGGCTCGGCCTGTTCGTCGTAGAGCCAGACGGCGGCTCCCAGCCGTCCCGTGGCCTCGGCCGTCAGCGGCAGCGCGTAGCTCGCGGCGTAGCCGAGCCGGGCGGCGACCTCGCGGTGGCGGGGGTCGACGGGGGCGCCGTACCCGTTCGAGCCGGGGACGGCGTCCGGTTCGGGGAGCACCTCGGAGCCGCCCCGGGCGTCGGGGAGTCCGTCGAGGATGCGGCCGTACGAGGTCGCGGTGCGCGGCACGGTCTCGATGTGCCCGAGATCCGCGCGGCCGAGGCCGAGGCCGATGGTGGTCGTCGGGCCGAGCCCGTCGGAGGGTTCGAGGACGACCAGGCCGCGGCGGGCGCCGACGAGGGCGGCTCCGGCGCGCAGGAACTCCTGGAGGGAGGAGTCGAGGTCACGGGCGCGGGCGAGGCGCTCGGTGAGCTCGTGGAGGGTGGTCAGGTCGGAGACCATCCCCGCCAGCCTGTCCTGGATCACCGTGCTCGGTCCGGGGACCGCTGCCGCAGCCTGTGCGGGGGCGGTTCGGGCGGGTGTGGGCGCCGCAGTCTGCGGGACCGCGGTAACTGCTGGATCGATTCCAGCCACTTTCGGCAGATGCGGGGCGCTCATGGCGTCCGCCTTTCCACCTGGTGCGATTCGCCATATAGCATCGCAAACCCCCAGATCGTGCTGCGCCGCCATCAATGAATCCACATCTACACGCACACGAGGATCGATGTCCAGCATTGCCCAGGTGGGAATCCTGGTGTCCGTGGGACGGCAACTCACTGTCCAGCCAAGGCTAGAACTTGGCTGGAAAAAGCCGGAAGCGGACGGTTTTTGCGATCGACTGGTCGGGCGCCGGAGTGGCTCCGGGTACCTAATCGGTGGTGCCCGGGGAGAGTTGGCGCAGCCCGGCGGTCGCCGGGAACCGCCCGGCACGGTCCGTCGTCCTTAGCGGCGGCAGCCGGTCTCGGCACTGGCGCGGGTCGCGTTCCGCCCCCGCCGGACGTTTCATGGACCCGTAAGAAGACTGCACGAACCGTGTGGACCTGCTTCAAGGCGGACAGTGACGCGAAACGTGTACGTGTGGTGAAACACCGGTTACATGGTGTGATGTGGCCCTCGGCGTTCAACGGAAAGGAACGAGCGCTCATGCGCGAGATCCTCGGAAGGCGTCTCCAGCGGCTCCGCGATCGCTTGAAAACCCTCCGCCCCGCCCCTGGGCAGAGCGGTGATCAGGCCCTCCCCCTCCTCGACGCGGCGCTCACCTGCGCCACGGCCCGGCAGTGGCCGGTGCTGCCCGGCATCGGCCGCTCCGGCGCCGACGGCAACCGGTGCGCCTGCCCCGATCCCGACTGCGTCGTTCCCGGCGCGCACCCCTTCGACCCCGGGCTGCTCGCGGCCACCACCGACCCCCGGATGGTGTCCTGGTGGTGGACCAACCGGCCCACCGCTCCCGTACTGCTGGCCACCGGGGGGTCCGCGCCCTGCGCCGTGAGCCTGCCGGCCAACGCGGCCGCGCGGGCCGTCGTACGGCTGGACGCGCAGGGCATGCGGCTCGGTCCGATCGTTGCCACGCCCACCCGTTGGGCGCTGCTGGTCGCGCCCTACTCGCTGGAGCGGCTCGGCGAACTCCTGTACGCCAAGGACCACGTGCCCTCCGCGCTGCGTTTCCACGGCGAGGGCGGCTACCTGTTGCTCCCGCCCTCCCCCGCCTCCGGCGGGGGGCAGGTGCGGTGGGAGCGCGAGCCCGAGGACGGCCCCGTCCCCGGCGGCCTGTGGCTGCCGGAGATCGAGGCCGTCGTGCACGCGCTGGTCGAGGCGAGCACCGGGGCCTCGGGCGGCGGCAGCCGGCTCGCGTACTGAACCGGTGCTCCGGGCACCCGCGGATCACTCGTACGGGTGCCAGCGCGACGAGTTTCCAAGGGAATTGGGCGCGGGGATCTCCGTGCCCCATTCCCGCCTCGCTATCTTCGCCGAATGAATCTCCGCTTGATCGGTATCAGCGCCGGTGTGCTGATCATCTTGTCGCTCCCGCTGGCAGGAGCGATCGCCGGACCGGATTTCGCCGGTCAGGAGGACGGAAAAGGCGGCGGGTTGCTCTCCTCGCTCGGACTGGCCGATCCGTCGGGCGGATCGCGTACGTCGACACCTGCCGCCGGGTCCGAACGGCGGGCCGAGCCGGCGCGGGGAGTGCGGCCGGGGCAGCCGCCCGTGCAGCAGGCCCGGCCGGGCCCGTCCGAGCAGCCCCGCACGGACTCCCGGTGCGGACCCGAACTCTCTTCCCCGCAAGGGCTGGAGGCGCAGACCTGCGTCCTCGTGGGCGAGGGCCGGACCTGGGGCCGCAGCTACTACCGCAACACCAGCGGGCGCGCGTTGGACGCGGTCCTGACGGTGATGGGGCCGGCGGGGCGCACGGTGCAGATCCGCTGCGCGGTCGGGGCGGGCGACGAGCCGGGGCTGTGCGAGACGCCGCGTGAGGACTCGGCGGGGGCGCCGGACGCCTACTCGGCAGTTGCGGAGTTTGCAGTTCCGGATGATGAAGGGCAGCTGCTGCTGCGGTCCGGGAGCAACTCACCGGCACCGGCCGACGGTTGAGCGACGGCGGAAATGGAAGGGCCCGGTCGCTGGCGACGGGGGATGCACCAGCGACCGGGCTACAAGAACGGTAACAAGAGATCGCCTGTTCGCAAATTCGATCTCTGATATTCAGACACCGATTTGCAGGCGATTAGCGGGAGTTGTGACCCCAGTCACCGGTCCTGCGGGGGCTCGGCGGTCAGCTGAGCGTGACCTGGCGGTTGGTGAGTCCGCCGCGCGCCCGGCGCTCCTCCGCGGTCAGCGGGGCGTCCGCGGCCAGGGCCGTGGCCAGCCGCTCCGCGAACTCCGCAGCGGGCTTCTCCACGTCGTCGGCGGTCACTCCGGTGGGCAGGTCCCAGACGGGGACCATCAGGCCGTGCGCCCGGAACGAACCGACCAGTCGGGTGCCTTCGCCGAGCGAGGAGGTGCCCGCGGCGTGCAGCCGCGCGAGGGCGTCGAGCAGCTTCTCCTCGGGGTGCGGCATGACCCAGCGCAGGTGGTTCTTGTCCGGGGTCTCGCACCAGTAGGCCGCGTCCACGCCGGCGAGCTTGACGGTGGGGATGGCGGCGGCGTTGGCGCGCTCGAGGGAGGCGGCGATCTCGGGTGAGGCGTTCTGAGCGCTCTCCGCATCCGGAATCCAGAATTCGAAGCCGCTGTGCACAACCGGCTCGAAAACGCCGTCCGTGTCCAAGAGATCCTGAAGTCGCGGACCCTCGGCCGGAACGCGGCGGGCGGCGACCGGGGTGCCCGGCTCCGCGACGAGCGCGCGCTCCAGGGTGTCGGCCATGTCCCGGGCGAGGTCGCCGGTGGTCGAGTCGTTCTGGAGGCCGAGCAGGACGGAGCCGTCCTCGCGGCGCAGCGCCGGCCAGGCCATCGGCAGTACGGTCACCAGCGTGACGGACGGGACGCCTTCGGGCAGGCCGCCCTTGAGCGTGAGCGGGATCGTCGCCGCGGGCACGAGCTCGCGCAGCGCCACCCAGTCGCACTCGGAGGGCAGGCCCTCGAAGGGGCGCGCCACGTGCTCGGTGACGGCGTGTGCGGCGGCCGCGCCGTGGCAGGCCTTGTAACGGCGCCCGGATCCGCAGGGGCAGGGCTCGCGTGCGCCCACCACCGGGATCTCCCCGTTGTTGATCTGCGGCTTTGCAGTCTTCGCTGCGGGGCGCTTCTTGGCCATCGTGGGTGTCTCCCGGTTGCGGCGGTACGGCGTTGTGTCTGGGCGCGAGCCTAGCCGTTCGCGCCGCCGCAACCGGGAGGGTGCGGCCGGGAGCACGGTCGGCGTGCGCTCCCGGCGGCCGCTCGTTCGGATTCGGATGGCCGGTGTCGTCGTCGAGGATCCGGGTCAGGGATCCGGGTCAGGGTTCGGGGTCGGTGATCCGGTCACGGATGGAGATCGTCGAAGGCGGTGCTGAAGTCGATCGCCGGGGGCGCAACGCGCGTAGCGAAATCCTCGTGCCGGGCCCCGCACGCGACCGTCACCCATACGGTGACCTCGCCCGCCGCTCCGTCCCGGACACCCCAGTCCATGGCGAGGGCGCTGATGATGTTCAGCCCCCGGCCGCCGCGCGCGGTGACCGAGGGCGTGGCAGGAACCGGGCGGGTGGGACCGCCCCCGTCCGTGACCTCGACCGTCAGCCGCCCCGCCTTGTCGATGCGCCACGCGGCGCGTATCTCCCCGTCCCCGACCTCGCCGACGCCCAGTGGCCTGCCGTGCCGGCAGGCATTGCTGAGCAGTTCGGAAAGGATCAGTACGGCGTCGTCCACGACCGATTCGGACACCCCGCTCATGCGCAGTTGCTCACGCATGCGGCGCCTTGCCTCGCCCACGCCCGCAGGACCATGGCATACGTCCATACGCGAAGACGTGGGCACTTCCTGTGCCACCACCAACGCCACCCCCGGAACCTCCTTAGCCCCACGCCATGGTCTGGATGCCCCAATGGCCTGGACCGGAAACCGACCAGGCGGAGCCCTCTGACGCATTCATGTCGGACGATTGCGGAGCGGATGCGCCGGTGCACACCCCGTCACTTGAGTGGCGTGCGGGACGGGTGCGCAAAACGGGACGTCAGCGCCCGAGCTGTGACAGAACTTGTCGCGGCCTGTTCGTGATGATTGCTTCCACACCCAGATCAGCGCAGAGCTGAACGTCTTCCGGTTCGTTCACGGTCCATACGTGTACGGGGTGGCCCGCGCTCTGGAGCTTGCGGATGAACCCGGGGTGGCTGCGCACGATGCGCATCCCGGGACCCGCGATCCGCACCCCGGCCGGCAGGCGCCCGTCGCGCATCCGGGGCGAGATGAACTGCATCAGGTACACGGTCGGGACCGTCGGCGCGGCCGCCCGTACCCGGTGCAGGGAGCGCGCCGAGAAGCTCATGACGCGGACCGGGTGAGGCCCCTCGGCGGGCGGCGAGTCCAGCCCGAACCGCTTGAGGAGGAAGAGGAGCCGCTCCTCCACCTGTCCGGCCCAGCGGGTCGGGTGCTTCGTCTCGACGGCGAGCTGCACCGGCCGGCCGGCGTCCACGACCAGCTCCAGGAGCCGCTCCAGGGTGAGCACGGAGGTGCGCTCGGGGTCGGCGTCCCAGTCCGGGGACTCCTCGCGGTCCTTCCAGGAGCCGAAATCGAGGGCGGCGAGGTCGGCCAGCTCCAGGGCGGAGACGGCTCCGCGGCCGTTGGAGGTGCGGTTGACCCGGCGGTCGTGGACCAGCACCAGATGGCCGTCGGCGGTGAGCCGGACATCGCATTCGAGGGCGTCGGCGCCGTACTCGATGGCCTTGCGGTAGGCGGCCAGGGTGTGCTCGGGGGCATCCTCCGAGGCGCCGCGGTGGGCGACGACCTGGATGGGCGGCAGTGCATGGGTCACCGGGTCATGGTGCCACCGAGACGGCCCCGGGTGTCGGGCTCCGCCGTGCGGATGCGCCCGGAATGCCGGATATAAAGAATGGGGTGGACGCACAGGTCCGGCTTACAGTGCTCTGACGGGTCATGGGGAAGGCTTTTCCCAGGAACTTGTGCGGCACGTCGAACGTTCAGTCGGGCCGAATCGCCAGTTTTTCTGAAGCCGTGTGTGACGAGGAGAAGAGCGCTGTGAGCACCGAGAACGAGGGCACCGCGGCCCCGACGCCCCCCGCGGCCCCGTCCACACCCCCGGTGGCCGCTCCTGCCCCCGAGACGTCTGCGCCCGCTCCGGCAGCCGAGACCCCGGCGCCGCCGGCTCCGGCCGCACCCGCCGCGGAGCCGGTCACCCAGCAGTTCCCCCCGGCGCCCGCGCCCGGCACGGAGCCGACCCAGCAGATCCCGCCCACCCCCGCACCGGGCCCGGCCTACGCCCAGTCCCCCGCGCCGCAGGCCCCGGCCGCGCACGGCGCCGAGGGCTGGCCGCCCCCGCCGCCCGCGGTCCCGGCGTACGGCTCGGGAGGCGGCCACGACGGCGGCGTCTGGGGCGCGCCCCAGACGGCCGACGGCTTCCCGCCCGCCAAGCCGAAGGGCAAGGGCGGCCTGGTCGCCGCCGTGCTCGTGGCGGCCCTCCTCGCCGGCGGCGTCGGCGGCGGCATCGGCTTCTGGGCCGCCGAGCGCAGCGAGAACGGCGTCGGCTCGACCACGGTCGCCGCGAGCAGCACCCCCAAGGACCTCAAGCGGGAGGCCGGCTCGATCGCGGGCCTGGCCGCGGGTGCGCTGCCCAGCGTCGTCACCATCGAGGCCTCGGCCGGCGACGGCGAGGGCGGCACCGGCACCGGTTTCGTCTACGACCAGCAGGGCCACATCCTCACCAACAACCACGTGGTGGCCTCCGCCGCGAACGGCGGCAAGCTCTCCGCCACCTTCTCCGACGGCAAGAAGTACGACGCCGAGGTCATCGGCCGGGCCCAGGGCTACGACGTGGCCGTGCTCAAGCTGAAGAACCCGCCGGCCGGCCTCAAGCCGCTGCCGCTCGGCGACTCCGACAAGGTCGCGGTCGGCGACTCGACCATCGCGATCGGCGCCCCCTTCGGCCTGTCCAACACGGTCACCACCGGCATCGTCAGCGCCAAGAACCGACCGGTGGCCTCCGGTGACGGCTCCGGCGGCAAGAACTCGTACATGAGCGCGCTCCAGACGGACGCCTCGATCAACCCCGGCAACTCCGGCGGTCCGCTGCTCGACGGGCGCGGTGCGGTCATCGGCATCAACTCCGCCATCCAGTCGGCCGGCAACGGCGGCTTCGGAGGCGGCCAGGCCGGCTCCATCGGCCTCGGCTTCGCCATCCCGGTCAACCAGGCGAAGAACGTCGCCGAGTCGCTGATCAAGACCGGCAAGCCGGTCTACCCGATCATCTCGGTCTCCGTGGACCTCCAGTCCAAGACCGACGGCGCCAAGATCTCCGAGCAGGGCGCGCCCGCCAACGACCTGGTCGACCCCAACGGTCCGGCCGGCAAGGCGGGCCTCAAGCCCGGCGATGTGATCACCCGGTTCGGCGACAAGCCGATCGACAGCGGCCCGACCCTGATCAGCGAGATCTGGACGCACAAGCCGGGCGACGTGGTGAAGCTGACCTACCTGCGCGACGGCAAGCCGACCACCGTCGACATCACCCTCGGCTCGCGGGTGGGCGACAAGTAACGACGCCCGGCCCGGGCGCGAAACCGACGGGGCAACCGGCTTGATGGGAGGGGCCGTAGGCGCGAATGCGCCTACGGCCCCTCCCAACGTCCGCTTATGCTTCCCATGTGTTCGATTCCCGGCACATACGTACTTTCCACGAAGTGGTGGCCTCCGGGTCCTACTCGGCGGCAGCCCGCGCCCTCGGGTACACCCAGCCTGCGATCACGCAGCAGATGAAGGCGCTCGAACGCGCCGTCGGCACCCCGCTCTTCACGCGAGTCGGCCGCAAGATGCAGCTCACCGAGGCCGGGGAGTCCATGGCCCGGCACGCCGAGTCCATCCTCGGCAGTCTCTCCGCCGCCGAGGCGCAGCTCAAGGCGTACGCCCGCCTGCGCACCGGGCGGGTCCGGCTGTGCGGCTTCCCCAGCGCCAACGCCACCCTGGTCCCCGAGGCCCTGAGCGACCTGGCCAAGGACCACCCGGGCATTCAGGTCGAGCTGCTGGAGGGGGAGCCTCCGGAGTCGCTGCGCCGGCTGGAGCGCGGGGAGTGCGACATCACCCTGGCTTTCACCTATCCCGGGCTCCACGAGGAGATCCCGGAAGAGGTCGCCGAGGTCAGACTGCTGGAAGACCAGCTGACGGTGCTGCTCCCGACCGGGCACCCGCTGGCCCGGCGGCGGGCCGTGCACCTGGCCGATCTCGCGGAGGAGCGGTGGATCGCCGGCTGTCCGCGCTGCCGGGCGAACCTGCTGCACGAGTGTGCCGAGCTGGGCTTCGTACCCGACATCCGGTTCGCCACGGACGACAACCTGGTCGTGCAGAGCATGGTCGGACAGGGGCTCGGCGTGGCGATGATGCCCGCGCTCGTGCTGCCCTCCCTCTCCCTGAGCAAGGTGTGCGGACGGCCGCTCCAGCCTGCCGCGCGCCGGCACATCGCCGCGTACGTCTACCGCGACCATCTGCGCATCCCGGCGACCTCCGTGGTCCTGAACGCGCTCAAGCAGGTGGCCGCCAACCGCGTCGGCTGCTGATCACCGGACAGTCCTTCCCTTTGAATTCATAAGCGGTGCTTGGGATTTCAGGTGAGAACTGTCGTTGGACGTGATGGATCGACTGTCCGACGCTGCGGGTATGACCACCACTACGCCGGCCCGTACGACCGCGAGGATGGCCGCCCTCGTCAGTGAGATCCGTACGGTCGTGGACCGGGGGCTGGCCCCCGACCTGACCGCCTACCTCGTCGGCGAGCGCGTCGCCCCGCACCTGGGCACGCCCGACCTGCTCACTCCCGAGCAGCGCGTGGGGGACCCCGACCGGTACCGGCAGCACGTCCTGCACGCCGAGCCGGACGGAAGCTTCTCGGTGGTCGCGCTCGTGTGGCTGCCCGGTCAGGAGACCGCCATCCACGACCACGTCTCGTGGTGTGTGGCCGGGGTCCACGAAGGCGAGGAGAGCGAGCTCCGCTACCGGCTGGCCCCCGCGACGGGAGACGCATGCGCCCGGCTGGTGGCTACCGAGCACGTGGTCAACGGCCCGGGTGACGTCTGCGGATTCGCCCCGCCCGGCGATATCCACAAGGTCTACAACTCCTGTCGCACCACGGCGATATCCCTGCACGTCTACGGAGCCGATGTCGTCCGCCTGGGCAGCAGCGTCCGCCGCGTCTACACGCTCCCCACCGACTGATGGCCCTGTTGAACCGCCCTGTACGCGGGGCGGACACCGAGGGCGACCGGCATGTTTCACGTGAAACATCCTCGTCCTGGCCCGGGTTGGGGATGGCGGCCGCCGGAGTGCTGGTGGCGTGGTGCGTGCACCGGCTGGTGCCCGCGGTACCGATGCTGACGGCGTCGGTGGTGCTCGGCATCGCGGCGGCCCACCTCCCGGGCATACGCGAGGTCGTGCGCGGAGCAGCCCGCCCGGGTCTCTCGCTGGCCGGGCGGCGGCTGATGCGGATCGGCATCGTCCTGCTGGGCCTCGGCCTGGGCCTGGACCAGGTGCTCCGGCTGGGCTGGCCCACGGTGGCGATGGTGGCCGCGGTGGTCGCCGCCACCTTCTTCGGCACCCTGTGGCTGGGCCGACGGCTCGGGCTCCCCGGGGACCAGCCGCTGCTGATCGCCACCGGGTACTCGATCTGCGGGGCCTCGGCGATCGGAGCGGTGAGCCAGGTATCGGGCAGTGACGAGGAGGACGTGGCGGCCTCGGTGGCGCTGGTGACCCTGTGCGGAACGCTGGCCATCGCGGTACTCCCGCTCCTCCAAGGCCCGTTGGGGCTCTCGGATCCGGCCTTCGGGCGCTGGGTCGGCGCGAGCGTCCACGACGTCGGCCAGGTGGTGGCCACCGCGCAGACCGCGGGCCCGGGCGCGCTCGGCGAGGCCGTCCTGGTCAAGCTGATGCGGGTGGCCCTGCTCGCTCCGCTCGTGGCCGCGGTGGCCTTCTCCGTACGGGCGCGGCGGCAGGGAGTGCGTACGCCCTCGGGGCGTCGTCCGGCGCCGGTGCCGCTGTTCGTGGCCGGGTTCCTGGCCGCGGCCGCTCTGCGCGCCACCGGGGTGCTGCCCGACGCGGCACTGGACTGGGCGCACACGGCACAGGAACTGCTGCTGGCGGCGGCCCTGTTCGGACTGGGCAGCGCGGTGGACCTCCCCCGGCTGGCCCGGACCGGCGGCCGGGCCGCGGTGCTGGGGCTCGGGGCCTGGCTGGTGGTGGCGGGGGTTTCGTACGCGGGCGTACTGCTGACGACATGACCTCGACGGGCCGGTCCTTGGGTTCCGGCGAAGGGAGTTGGCCAATTCCTGGCCGGAACCGACCGAACGTTCCGACCGTCTCCTGACTTCTCGTGCCGCGCGTGCGACCCTGCGGCCGATCCGCACCGACAGCTCTTCACCCCCACCCTGCCCGTTCCGACGGGACCGGGCACGGCAGAAGGAGTCCTGCGTGAATCGTCATCGCACGGCAGCATCGGTCCTCATGGCGGCGGGCGCCCTGATCGCGGGCGCGCTGACGGCGGCCGCCCCCTCGGCCGCCGCCGATTCCCCGGCCTCGTTCAGGCAGCAGCACACCCAGGGGTTCTGGACCGCCGAGAGGATGCGCGGCGCCACCCCGCTGGACGTGACGGCAGCGCCGGGGACCGGGCGGGCGCCGGTCGCGGCCGCGTCCCGGCCCACGGTGGTCGCCCCGACGGCGGCATCCGCGGCGGCGGCCTCCCCGGCGTCGTTCCCGCAGGCGGGCGGCGCGTGGACGGGCGGCGGCGCGGTGGTCAAGACCTCTGGCCGCGTCTTCTTCACCTTCGGCGACCGTACGGCGTCCTGCTCCGGTGACTCGATCGCCAGCGCCAACGGCAGCACGGTCATCACCGCCGGCCACTGCGTGAAGTACCAGGGCGCCTGGCACACCAACTGGATCTTCGTACCCGCGTACGAGAACGGGAACGCGCCCTATGGCCAGTGGTCGGCCACCAAGACCTTCGCGACGGACCAGTGGGCCGCCAGCGAGGACATGAACATGGACGTCGGCCTCGCCGTCGTCGCTCCGCTGAACGGACAGAAGCTCAGCCAGGTGGTCGGCGCCCAGGGGATCCTGTTCAACGGCGGCTACAACAAGAAGATGTACTCGTTCGGGTTCCCGGCGGCCGCGCCGTACGACGGCACCAAACTGGTCTACTGCAGCGGGGACACCGGCAAGGACTTCCTGCTGACCAAGGACCACAGCCTGGGCTGCAACATGACCGGCGGCTCCAGCGGGGGCCCGTGGTTCCAGGACTTCAACGAGGCCACGGGCCTGGGCACCCAGGTCTCGGTGAACAGCTTCGGCTACACCTTCCTGCCGAACAGGATGTTCGGCCCGTACTTCGGCAACGAGGCGAAGGCGGCCTACGACAAGGCCCAGAATTCCTGACCCGGCCGCCCCCCACCTGCCGGTACTCTGTACCGGCCAGGTGGGTTGCCCGAGCGGCCTAAGGGAACGGTCTTGAAAACCGTCGTGGCGCGAGTCACCGTGGGTTCAAATCCCACACCCACCGCCAGACCGCAGAAGTAGCAGGTCAGAGGGCGGGTCCCCGATGAGGGGACCCGCCCTCTCCGCTCACTCCCGCGTTCGGATCGTGGCGGGGACATGGCGCTCCGCCGCCGTCCGGGCCATGGCCCGGACGGTGGGCTATGTCAGGACGGCCCGCCAGTCATTGCTCGTGTGCCACTGGCCCGGCGGGTACTCGAACTCGGTCTCTCCGAGGAGTACGAAGCCTGCGGCGCGGCAGACGGCGTTGGATGCCGCGTGGTCGACGGACGGGAAGGCGTGGAGGTGGCGGCGCGTGCCGTGCGCGGTCGCGTGGGCGATGACCGCGCGGGCCGCCCGCGCGGCGAGGCCGCGGCCCTGGAACTCGGGGAGGACGCCCCAACCGGTCTCGTAGACCTCCTCGTCCTTCCACGCCCGCTCCCAGAAGGCGATCGTGCCCACGCTCTCGCCCTCGGCGACGATCCGGAACACCCGTCCGGCCGCCGGCTCGCGGGCGCTCATCGCCAGGTACCGCTGATGGCGCTCCCGGAGCTTGGCCTCGGTCTCCGGGCCGCCGAGGTGTTCGGTCATGACGGGCTCGTTCTTGCGCAGCAGCAGCCAGAAGTCGTCCTCGGCCCAGGGCACGAGCTGCAGGGATGCATCCATGCGGCCACCGTAGGCATGGCCCGCATCGGCAAGACAGCCTCTAGGCCCTTCGAGTGGTGTTTGTCGGAAGATCGGCGCGGGTCGTGGGCGCGCTGCGGTTGCGACCACATCATGACGAATGTATGCAGATCCGCCCGTCGGAACATCGCGAAACGAAGGACTTCGTCATGGCTCACCGCATCACCGTCACGTCGATCTGGACCGCAGTCGTCGCCGTCGTCGTGGCCCTCCTCGCGTCCCTCGGATTCGGCGCCAAGGCCGCCCCGGCCGCCGGCGCCACTGCCCCGGCTCCTGCTCCTTCCCTTCGCGCGCCGGCCGCCGTACGCCGACCGGCCCGGCCGATGGGGCGGAGGAGCTGGCGGGCGATGATGCGCGGCGGATCGCTCCCGCCGACCATCAAGCAGCGGATCCGCGCCGAGGCGCACGGCAAGGCCCCGTCCGTCCGCCGCTCGACCACCGCCGCAGCGTCCCTGGCCGGGAGCGGCTCCGGAGCCGCCCGCGAAGACCTGGATCTGGTCGCGTAGCACCCGTACGGCGTCGTCTTACGCCGCGTATCCCGTGACAACGCGGTAGGCGGTCGAGAGTGGCAGCAGCAGGCGCTGGAGCCCGGTCGGCAGGTCGCGACCGCGGATCGCGCCGGTGACGTGCCCCGGAGCGGGGCACGGTGGGATGGCCCCGGCGGGCGCCGGGGGCGCGCAGGGGGCGCGCAGTGGGCGTGAAGCCTGGCATTGCAGGGCCGCAGGCCCGGGAGACGGTGGGGTTCCCGGACGGAGCGGCCCTTTTCGGCATGTCCGGCGCACATGAGTTTGAGGGAACGTTTCACCCCGGATCCGACAGTGGTTTCGGCCGGCTCCGCCGCGCTGACCAGCGCTGATGGGGTGCGAATGGGGTTTATCCGATGTTGCTCATGCTTGCGGGGGAATCGTGGACTCCGGGCTGGTTCGCCGGGGATTCGGTGGGCAACTCTGGTCTCGCGACGTCGTCACCACGCAACGACCGAGGCGGTCGGCCAACTGCCTTGGAGCAAGTCCCACTTCGCTTTTCTGGAGGATTCAGACATGGCAAGCATCCGTACCACCCGCGTCTTCGCCGCCGTCGCCGCTCTCCCCCTCGCCGTCTCCCTCTTCGGTGGTGTGGCCTCCGCCGACAACGGCTCCTTCGCGAACGACGGATCGAATGCGAGCGTCGCCGGCATCATCGGCAGCGGTGTCGGCGGGAACAACAGCGGCAACTCGTCGACTTCCCAGCAGGTGGCCACCGGCTCCGGTGCGTCCAACCAGAACAACACCGCGCAGGTGAACGGCTCGGCCTTCACGGCGATCCAGCAGGGCAACGCCGCTCTCAACTTCCACCCCTGGTGGTAGGCGATCACCGAGTCCTCTGAGTCTTGAGGGCGCCTGTGCCACCGGACCGGCTGGGGTCCGGTGGGGCGGGCGCCTTCGCGCGTTCCCGCATCCGCGCGCAGTGCTTTCCGGGGCTCTCCCGACCTTGACATCCACTGTGAATCTGACGGACAGTCAGGTCCACTCGATGATGTGATGCCGGGAGGCCTGCGCCGTGCACCTCGCCCCGACCGAAGGCCAGTTGCGGCTCCGCGCCGAACTGCGGGAGTACTTCCACGACCTGCTGCCGGGCGGGCCTCCCGAGGACCCCGCCGCCCAGCGTGCACTGCTGCGCCGCATCGGCGCCGACGGACTGCTCGGCCTCGGCTGGCCCGTCGAGTACGGCGGCCAAGGGCGCGGCCCCGACGAGCAGTTCGTGTTCTTCGACGAGGCCTACCGGGCCGGAGCCCCCGTCTCCATGGTCACCCTCAACACGGTGGGCCCGACCTTGATGAAGTACGGGACCCCGGAGCAGAAGGACTTCTTCCTGCCCCGGATCCTCAGCGGAGAGATCGTCTTCGCCATCGGCTACTCGGAGCCCGAGGCCGGCACCGACCTGGCCTCGCTGCGCACCCGCGCCGTACGCGACGGAGCGGACTGGGTCGTCGACGGGCAGAAGATCTTCACCTCCAACGCCCAGAGCGCCGACTGGATCTGGCTCGCCTGCCGCACCGATCCCGACGCCCCCAAGCACAAGGGCATCTCGATCATCCTGGTGCCCACCGACGCCCCGGGCTTCGCCTGGACCCCGATCGACACGGTCGGCGGGCTCACGACCACGTCGACGTACTACGACGGGATCCGCGTGCCCGCCGGGAACCTCGTCGGCCCCGAGCACGGCGGCTGGGGGCTGATCACCAACCAGCTCAACCACGAGCGCGTGGCCCTCGCCGCCATCGGCATGCAGGCCGAGGACTTCTACACGAGGGCCCTGCACCACGCCCGCACCCCCGATCCGGTCACCGGAGAGCGCCCCGCCGACCGGCCCTGGGTGCGGTCCCGGCTCGCCGAGGCACACGCCCGGCTGGCCGCCGTGCGCCTCCTCAACTGGCGCCTCGTCCAGGACGTCGGCGGCGGCACCCTGGCCCCCGGCGACGCCAGCGGCGTGAAGTTCCTCGGCACCGAATCCACCGTCGAGGTGTACCGGATGTGCCAGGAGGTGGTCGGCGAGGAGGCCCTCGTACGGGGGCCCGCGGCGTTCGCCGGCGGCGAGCTGGAGCGGATGAACCGGGCCGCGCAGATCAACACCTTCGGAGGCGGGGTCAGCGAGGTCCAGCGCGAGATCGTCGCCATGATGCGGCTCGGCATGAAGGGAAGGAAGCGATGACCGCCACGGCGGACCAGGCAGCGGGAGCGGGCACGGCACCGGGCACGGCAGCGGGAGCGGAGGCGAGCACGGGCGCGGTCGCGGGTACGGGCGCCGAGGAGGCCGCCGCCCGGTTCCACGCGCTGCTCAAGACCTTCGAGGGGCGCGCCGCCGCCACCGCGGGCCGGGGCAAGGACCCCGTCAACCAGCCGATGATCCGCCACTGGTGCGAGGCGATGGGCGATGCCGACCCCACGTACACCGGCCCGGACGCCATCGCCCCGCCCACCATGCTCCAGGCCTGGACCATGGGCGGGCTCTCCGGCCACGGCGACCGCTCCTCCGCCTACGACGAGCTCCTCGCCCTGCTCGACGGCGCGGGCTGCACCTCCGTGGTCGCCACCGACTGCGAGCAGGAGTACCTGCGGCCGCTGCGCCCCGGCGACACGGTCAGCTACGACGCCGTCATCGAGTCCGTGTCCCCGCGCAAGACGACCAAGCTGGGCACCGGCCACTTCGTGACCACCCGCATGGACGTGCGCGCGGACGGCGAACTCGCCGGGACCCACCGCTTCCGGATCCTCAAGTACGCGCCCGCCGCCCCGCGGGAGAGGAAGTCCGCGGCCCGGCGCCCCCGCCCGGTGATCAACCGCGACAACCAGGGCTTCTGGGACGGGGTCGCGGACCACAAGCTGCTCATCCAGCGCTGCACCGCCTGCGCGACCCTCCGCTTCCCCTGGCTGCCCGGCTGCAACACCTGCGCGAGCCTGGACTGGGACACCGTCGAGGCATCCGGCGCCGGCACGGTGTTCAGCTACGTCGTCATGCACCACCCGCCCTTCCCGGCCTTCGACCCCCCTTACGCGGTCGCGCTCGTCGAACTCGCCGAGGGCGTCCGCATGGTCGGCAACATCACCGGCGTCCCGTACGGCGAGGTCCGCATCGGGATGCCCGTGCAGCTGGAGTTCCTGCGGGTCGACGAGGAGCTGGAGCTGCCGGTCTTCCGAGGGAGCGAGGTCTGATGGACTTCCACCCCACCGAGGAGCAGGCCGCCGCGGCCGGGCTGGCCGGCCGGATCTTCCGCGACCTCGCCACCCACGAACGCCTCGCCGCGGCCGGCACCGGCAGCGACGCCGAGCTGTGGAAGGCCCTCACCGCCGCCGGACTGACCGCCGCCGTGGAGGACATCGGCCTGCTCGGCCTGGTGCTGCTGCTGGAGGAGCAGGGCCGCACCACCGCGCAGGTCCCGTACGCCGCCACCTGCGTGTACGGGATCCTGCCGGTCGCCGCGCACGGCAGCGCCGAGCAGCGGGCCCGGCTGCTGCCCGCCCTGGGCTCGGGCGAGGCGGTCGCCACCGGGGCGTTCCCGGCCCGCGGCCGCATCACCGCCTCGCCGGAGGGACGGCTGACCGGGACCGCGCCCCTGGTGCCCTGGCTGCGCGATGCGACGCACGTGCTGGTCCCGGACGCGGACCGGGTCCTGTGGCTCGTACGGACGGACGCGCCCGGGGTCGGGACGCCCGAGGTGGAGACCACGGCTCCCTGGTCGGCGGGGCGGCTCACCCTGGCCGGGGCCGAGGCCGAACGGCTGGGGGACGGCCTGGCCTACGAAGCCGTACTGGCCACCGCCCGCACCGCCTTCGCGGGGCTCCAGGCGGGGGTCTGCGCGGGTTCCCTGGCCCGCGCCGTCGAGTACACCTCCACCCGCGAGCAGTTCGGCCGGCCGCTCTCCACGAACCAGGGGGTCATGCTGCGCGCGGCCGACGCGTACATGGACACCGAGGCGATCCGGGTCACCGCGTACGAGGCGGCCTGGCGGATCGACGAGGGGCTTCCGGCGCGCGAGCACGCCCTGACCGCGGCCTGGTGGGCCTCCGAGGCCGGCACGCGGGTCGTGCACGCGGGCCAGCACCTGCACGGCGGGATGGGAGCCGACCTGGACCATCCCGTCCACCGGCACTTCCTCTGGGGGCGCCAGCTGGACGCGTACCTGGGCTGCGGCGGCGAGCTGCTGGCCGAGCTGGGCGCACTCCTGTCCGACCACGCAGCACCCGAGGGGGACGACGCATGAACGTCGGCGACACACTGGCGCCGCTGGAGATACCGGTGACGCGCACGCTGATCGTGGCGGGCGCGATCGCCTCGCGCGACTACCAGGACGTCCACCACGACGCCTCGCTCGCACGCGAGAAGGGCTCCCCGGACATCTTCATGAACATCCTGACCACCAACGGCCTGGTCGGCCGGTACATCACCGACCGCCTCGGGCCGGGCGCCGTCCTGAACAAGGTGGCCATCCGGCTCGGCGCCCCCAACTACCCGGGCGACACGATGGTCCTGACCGGCACCGTGGTCGCCGTCGACGGGAACCGGGCCGAGATCCGGGTCGTCGGTGCCAACGGGATCGGCCACCACGTCACCGGCACGGTCACCGTCACCGTCACGGCGGAGGTGGCGGCATGAGCGTCCGGCACCGCGACACGCTCGGAGGTCGCGCCGCCATCGCCGGCATCGGCGCGACCGAGTTCTCCAAGGACTCCGGCCGCAGCGAGCTGCGGCTCGCCGTCGAGGCCGTGCACGCGGCCCTCGACGACGCCGGGCTGACCCCCGCCGACGTCGACGGCATGGTCACCTTCACCATGGACACCAGCCCCGAGATCACCGTGGCCCAGGCCGCCGGGATCGGGGACCTCTCCTTCTTCTCCCGGATCCACTACGGCGGTGGCGCGGCCTGTGCCACCGTCCAGCAGGCCGCCCTCGCCGTCGCCACCGGGGTCGCGGAGGTCGTGGTCTGCTACCGCGCGTTCAACGAGCGCTCCGGCCGCCGCTTCGGCTCCGGGGTGCAGCAGCGCGAGCCCTCGGCGGAGGGCGCGGCGCTGGGCTGGTCGCTGCCCTGGGGGCTGCTCACCCCGGCCTCCTGGGTGGCCATGGCCGCCCAGCGCTATCTGCACGCGTACAACCTGACCCCCGAGGCCTTCGGCCACGTCGCGGTCACCGACCGCCGGCACGCCGCGAACAACCCCGCCGCGTACTTCCACGGCAAGCCCATCACCCTCGCCGATCACGCCGCCTCGCGCTGGATCGTCGAACCGCTGCGGCTGCTGGACTGCTGCCAGGAGACGGACGGCGGTCAGGCGCTCGTCGTCACCAGCGCCGAGCGGGCCCGGGACCTGCGCCACGCACCCGCCGTGATCACCGCTGCCGCTCAGGGCGCCGGGCGCCGCCAGGAAGCCATGACCTCCTTCTACCGCGACGACCTCACCGGGCTCCCGGAGATGGACGTGGTCGCCCGGCAGCTGTGGCGGACCAGCGGACTACGGCCCTCGGACATCGACGTCGGCATCCTCTACGACCACTTCACCCCCTTCGTCCTGATGCAGCTGGAGGAGTTCGGCTTCTGCAAGCCCGGCGAGGCCGCCGACTTCGTCGCCGCGGACGCGCTGCCGCTCAACACCCACGGCGGCCAGCTCGGAGAGGCGTACCTGCACGGCATGAACGGCATCGCCGAGGCCGTCCGGCAGCTGCGCGGCACCTCCGTGAACCAGGTGGCGGGAGCCTCCCGCGCCCTGGTCACGGCCGGGACCGGGGTGCCGACGTCCGGGCTGATCCTGGGAGCCGACGGCTGAGCCCACAGCCGCGTGCCGCTCGTGAGCTGGTCCGTCGGCCGGTCCGTCGGCCGGTCCGCGGGCGTCCCGGTGGCGCCCGAGGTCGGCCTGCCCCTCCACCTTCAGGAGGTGGGGCAGGCCCCACCCCTACAACCTGAGATGGATCCAGCTTCGGCACTTGCGGCCGATCCCAGGTCCGGACCGCGCTTCTAGCGTGGAGCCATGACCACGCCTGTGTGCACGCTCGCCTCGAACCCGACGCCGTACCCGTCGTTCTCGGCGTACGTCCGAACCCGCGGCTCGGTCCTGATGCGCACCGCTCGCTCGCTCACCGCCAACCCCTGCGATGCCGAGGACCTGCTCCAGACGGCCCTCGCCAAGACGTACGTCGCCTGGGACCGCATCGAGGACCACCGCGCCCTCGACGGCTACGTCCGCCGGGCCCTGGTCAACACCCGTACCTCCCAGTGGCGCAAGCGCAAGGTCGACGAGTTCGCGTGCGACGAGCTCCCGGAGCCCGAGGAGAGGCCCGCCTCCGATCCCGCCGAGGCGCAGGCGCTGCACGACGCGATGTGGCGCGCGGTGACCCGGCTTCCCGACCGGCAGCGCGCGATGGTCGTCCTGCGCTACTACGAGGACCTGAGCGAGGCGCAGACCGCCGAGCTGCTCGGGGTCTCGATCGGCACGGTCAAGAGCGCCGTCTCGCGCGCACTGGTCAAGCTCCGCGAGGACCCGGAGCTGACCCCGGTCCGCTGAACAGGCCCGTGTTTCACGTGAAACATCGACGTTTCACGTGAAACGTCACCAATCAGTTGCCGTGTTTGTACCCCCGGGTAGTGACATGCCGACCGGTACGTGCGCAGAATCGGCTCCATCCGTAGCCGCCGCAGCGCCGCAGCGCTCACCGGGAGGACGCTTTGCTGAGCACCATGCAGGACGTACCGCTCCTCGTCACCCGCATACTCCAGCACGGGATGACGATCCACGGTAAATCCCAGGTCACGACCTGGACCGGGGAGGCCGAGCCGCACCGCCGCAGCTTCGCCGAGATCGGTACCCGCGCCACCCGCCTCGCCAACGCCCTGCGCGACGAACTGGGCGTGCAGCAGGACGACCGGGTGGCGACCCTGATGTGGAACAACGCGGAGCACGTGGAGGCGTACTTCGCGATCCCCTCCATGGGTTCCGTGCTCCACACCCTCAACCTGCGCCTGCCTCCCGAGCAGCTGATCTTCATCGTCAACCACGCGGTCGACCGGGTCGTGGTGGTCAACGGGACCCTGCTGCCGCTGCTGGTCCCGCTGCTGCCCCACCTGCCGACCGTCGAGCACGTGGTGGTCTCCGGCATCGGCGACCGTTCCGGGCTCGAAGCCCTCGCGCAGGAGCGCGGCTTCCGCGTCCACGACTACGAGGAGCTGATCGCGGACCGCGCGACCTCGTACGACTGGCCGGAGCTGGACGAGCGCCAGGCCGCCGCCATGTGCTACACCTCCGGCACCACCGGCGACCCCAAGGGCGTCGTCTACTCCCACCGCTCGATCTACCTGCACTCCATGCAGGTCAACATGGCCGAGTCGATGGGCCTGACCGACAAGGACACCAGCCTCGTCGTGGTCCCGCAGTTCCACGTCAACGCCTGGGGCCTGCCGCACGCGGTGTTCATGACCGGCATCAACCTGCTGATGCCCGACCGGTTCCTCCAGCCCGCCCCGCTCGCCGAGATGATCGAACGGGAGAAGCCCACGCACGCCGCGGCCGTCCCCACCATCTGGCAGGGGCTGCTCGCCGAGGTCACCGCCAACCCGCGCGACCTGACCTCGATGAAGCAGGTCACCATCGGCGGCGCGGCCTGTCCGCCCTCCCTGATGGAGGCCTACGACAAGCTCGGCGTCCGCCTCTGCCACGCCTGGGGCATGACCGAGACCTCCCCGCTGGGCACCATGGCGCACCCGCCGGCCGGCCTGAGCGCGGAGGAGCAGTGGCCGTACCGGATCACCCAGGGCCGCTTCCCCGCAGGCGTCGAGCCGCGCCTGGTGGGCCCCGGCGGCGACATCCTGCCCTGGGACGGCGAGTCGGCCGGCGAGCTCGAGGTACGCGGCACCTGGATCGCGGGCGCCTACTACGGCGGTGCTTCCGGCGAGCCGCTGCGCCCCGAGGACAAGTTCAGCGCGGACGGCTGGCTCAAGACCGGCGACGTCGGCGTGATCAGCCCCGACGGGTTCCTCACGCTGACCGACCGCGCCAAGGACGTCATCAAGTCCGGCGGGGAGTGGATCTCCAGCGTGGAGCTGGAGAACGCGCTGATGGCGCACCCCGAGGTCGCCGAGGCGGCGGTCGTCGCCGTCCCGGACGACAAGTGGGGCGAGCGTCCTCTGGCCACCGTCGTCCTCAAGGAGGGCGCGACCGTGGACTACGACGGACTGCGCGTCTTCCTCGGCCAGTCCATCGCCAAGTGGCAGCTGCCCGAGCGCTGGACGACCGTCGAGGCCGTCCCGAAGACCAGCGTCGGCAAGTTCGACAAGAAGGTGATCCGGAAGCAGTACGCGGACGGCGAGCTGGTCGTCACCCGGATCGGCTGAGGCGCGAAGGTCTGATGCTCAGCCCTGGCCGGCCTTGGTCAGCCAGGGCCGCAGCAGCCTGCTGACGGCCGGCATCGCCAGGTAGGTCATCAGCGTGCTGAAGACGACGGCGAAGGCGGCCGTCCGCAGGACGAAGTGCAGATTCACCAGATACGGCCCGAGCACCGCGTTGCCGACGAGCGAGATCGGGAAGATGGCGAGCCCCGAGCTGATCGCCATCTTCCAGCGCGGCGGCGCGGGCCGGGTCGTACCCGGCTTGGCGAACCAGGTCTCCATGCCGTGCAGTTCGCGCCGGGCTATCTCGGTGTGGTGGTGGCCCAGGCAGTTGGAGAACCACTGGGCCCGCTCGGCGGAGTCCTGCCACCGCTGGAAGGCCTCCTGGTTCCGGAAGCGGTGGACCAGGAACCACGGGCCGCCGTCCGCCGCCGGACGGAACAGCCCGTACCCCAGATGACCGGGGAAGGTCGCGGCCGTCTCCAGAATCCCGTGGGCCCAGGCCTCGAACGCCTCCTCGTGGCCCGGCTCCACCTGCCGGGCGATGAGGAGGTTCACCTCCCCGTTGTCGGCGGGGACGGTCTGCTCGCGCGTGTCGGTGATGGCCATCGGGCCAGGATGACTAGTTCGTTCCGATCTTGGCCAGCAGGTCCACGATGCGGCCCTGGACCTCCGCCGTGGTGGACCGTTCGGCGAGGAAGAGCACGCTCTCCCCGGAGGCCAGCCGCGGCAGTTCGTCCGGGTCGATCCCCGTGGCGGTGTAGACGACGAGCGGGGTCCGGTTGAGCTGCCCGTTGGCGCGCAGCCAGTCCACGATCCCGGCCCGCCGGCGCCGGACCTGCATCAGGTCCATGACCACCAGGTTGGGACGCATCCGCGTCGCCAGCTCCACGGCGTCGGTGTCCGCGCCCGCCCGCGCGACCTGGAGGCCGCGCCGTTCCAGGGCGGCCGTCAGCGCCGTCGCGATCTCGTCGTGCTCCTCGATCAGCAGCACGCGGGAGGGGTGCTGCTCGCTGTCGCGGGGGGCGAGCGCCTTGAGGAGGACGGCAGGATCGGCTCCGTACGCCGCCTCGCGCGTGGCGTGCCCCAGCCCGGCCGTGACCAGTACGGGGACCTCCGCGGCCACCGCGGCCTGGCGCAGGGACTGCAGGGCGGTCCGGGTGATCGGCCCCGTGAGCGGGTCCACGAACAGCGCGGCGGGGAACGCGGCGATCTGCGCGTCCACCTCCTCGCGGGAGTGCACGATCACCGGGCGGTAGCCGCGGTCGCTGAGCGCCTGCTGGGTCTGCACATCGGGCGCCGGCCACACCAGGAGGCGGCGCGGGTTGTCCAGCGGCTCCGGAGGCAGTTCGTCGTCCACGGGCAGCGGTACGGGCCGGTTGACGACCTCGACGGCGCCCCCGGGCCCGTCCAGCGGCTCGGGGCCTTCGTCGGCGCCCGCCTCGGGGGCTCCTATCGCGAACGCCCGTCCCTGGGGCGCGGGCTCGGCGAGCCGGCGCCGACGGCCGGAGCCGCTCGTGCCGCCCGCGCCGTCGGTGGAGCCGGAGTCCACGGAGATGCCCTGGCCGAGGGTGCCGAGGGCGCGCACGCTGATCGGCTGTGCGGCCTCCGCGGGGGCGTCCTTGGGCTGCCTGGCACCGGGGACGGCCACCGGGCCGGCGCCCTCCTCGTCCTCGGGAGCGGTACGGGCCGCCGGGACCGGCCAGGCCGGAGTGGCGGGCAGCGCACGCCGCCGGCCGGTCGGCGGTACGGGCTCCTCCGCGGCCGATGCCGATGCCGGCTGCGCTGCGGGGGCCGCGGGCTCGGCGGGCGCGCTCAGCACCCGGCGCCCGCGCCGCCCGGCCGGGGCATCGCCCTCGGCCTCACCGGGCGCGGGGGCCGGTCCGGCCGCGGCGGGGCCCTGTCCGGGGCCCGGCGCCGGTACGGGAGCCGCTGGCGGGGTCGGACCCGCGGGCAGGGCGAAGCCGCCCTCGGGGGCGATGGGACGTGCGGGCGCCTGCGGGGCCGCGGCCTGGGCCGGGCCGAGGCCCGTCGCGGGTACGGGCCCTCCGGGCTGAGGCGCGGCGGCCGAACCCAGCGCGCGCCGCCGCCCGGCGGGATGTTCGGTCACCGGAACCGGCGGCACGGCGGGCACCGGGGGTACGGGCACCACCGGCGCGCCCTGCTGCACCGGGGGCACACCGGGACCGCGAACGGCTCCGGGAGGCCCCTGCGGCACCGGCGGGAGCGCGGGCATGGCGGTGCCCTGCGGGGGCACGGGCCGGCCGGGGCCGCCCTCGCCGCCCGTCTCGCTCCCGTCCCCGTCCCGGCCGCGCCGGCGACCGGTGCCCAGGCCCGCCGGGTTCACCGGGGACTGCGCGAGCTCCGGGCTCGCGGCGTCGACCCCACCGGACTCGCCCGCCCGCCGCCGCCCGGACGGCAGCGCCAACGCGCTCCCGCCCCCGGCGGCGCCGTTCGACTTCGCCTCCTCGGCCGCGTCCTCCAAGAACGCGTCCACCCCGCGCCGGGCCCGCCGTCCGGCGGGGCCCTTGCCCGGTCCCTCGGCGGCCGCGGGCTCCTTCGCGGGCTCGGGCTTCGGCTCCGGCAGCGTCACCGTTCCGGCTCCCGCGCCGAGCGGCAGCTCCAGTACGTACGCACCGCCGGGCGCGCCGGGGACCTCCACCGTCTGCAGCACACCACCGTGCGCGGCCACGATGCCCCGCACGATCGGCTCGTGCACCGGGTTGCCGCCCTCGTACGGCCCGCGCACCTCGATCCGTACGACATCGCCCCGCTGCGCGGCCGCCACGACGATCGTCGAGTCGCCGTACCCGCTGCCCTGGGGGGTCTTGCCGGTGGCGTCCACCCCGGCGACGTCCGCGACCAGGTGTGCGAGGGCGCCGGCGATCCGCTCGGCGTCCACCTCGGCCTCGATGGTCGGCGCGTGGACGGCGAACTGCACGCGGCCCGGTCCGATCAGCTCGACCGCGCCGTCGATCCCGGACGCGACGACCCCGTCGATCAGGACCTTCTTCTTCCTGAGCTTCTCCGTGCCCGCGTCGAGCCGCTGGAAGCCGAGCACGTTGTCGACGAGCGCGGTCATCCGGGAGTACCCGGCGGCCAGGTGGTGCAGCAGCTGGTTGGCCTCGGGCCACAGCTGCCCCGCGTCGTCGGCGGCCAGCGTGGCCAGCTCCCCGCGCAGTTCCTCCAGCGGCCCGCGCAGGGAATCGCCGAGGACGGCCAGCAGCTGGGCGTGCCGGGCGGCCAGCGCGTCGTAGGGCCGCCGGTCGGTGAAGGTCATGACGGCGCCGACGAGCAGCTCCCCGTCCCGTACGGGCGAGGTGGTCAGGTCGACGGCGACGGGCTGCCCGGCCTTGTTCCACAGCACCTGGCCGCGCACCCGGTGCTTGCGGCCGCTGCGCAGGGTGTCGGCGAGCGGGGATTCCTCGAAGGGGAACGGCGAGCCGTCGGCGCGCGAGTGCTGGATCAGCCCGTGCAGCTCGCGGTTGCCGAGGTCGGTGGCGCGGTAGCCGAGGATCTGCGCGGCGGCCGGGTTGACGAGGACGACCCGGCCGTCGGTGTCCGTGCCGACGACGCCCTCGGCAGCGGCCCTCAGGATCATCTCGGTCTGCCGCTGCGAGCGGGCCAGCTCGGCTTCGGTGTCGACGGTCTCGGAGAGGTCCCGCACGACGAGCATCAGCAGTTCGTCGCCCGTGTACGCGGGCTGCGGCTCACGGTAGGCGTCGCGGCCGTCGAGGTGGGCGGCGGTGACCTCGACGGGGAACTCGGTGCCGTCGGTACGGCGCGCGACCATCCGCTTGGGCTTGGCCCGGCCCCCCTCGTCCTCGCCGGGCCGGCGCATGGAGCCGGGGATCAGCTTGGAGTCGAACTCGGGGAGGAGGTCCAGCACGCCGCGGCCGACGAGGCCGGTGCCGGGACTCTCCATCACTTCGAGGGCGATCGAATTCGCGTTGACGACCGTGCCGTTGGCGTTGACGAGCAACAGCGCGTCCGGAAGAGCGTCGAGTATTGCTGCGAGGCGAGCAGCGCCTCGGGATGGCCTGCTGCTCACGACGAGCTTCCTCCCTGACCACAACTACCGGCATGTCACGGGAGGAGTCTAAGGGCACGGCCCCGGCATGAGGTGGCGGATGTTCGGTGGATACCGCGCATCCTTCGCATCCTCCCAGGTCAGGACCGCCCACCCGGAAGCACAGGTTCCAGGTTGTTCCACCGGGCGATCTCGCATCCGTTGGTCCGCCGGAACGCCGCGTCCACCTTGTGGCCTTGCCAGGTTCCGGTGATGTGCGCGGTGGCCGGACCCCCGTCCTGCATGGTGCAGATCTGCCGCTTGGCGGTGGGGGCGAAGGGGTCCTTGTCCTGCTTCGCGAGGATGTCGAGGCGGTCGCAGGCCCGCTCGGCCTCGGGGTGGTCCCCGCCGACGGGGTTGCACTCGAGCAGGTACTCGCCGTTCGCCCGGGGGTTGCCTGTGGCGGACACGGTGATGGTGAGGCGGTCGGGCGCGGCCAGCAGCCGGCCCAGCGCCGGCAGCGGGGGCAGCGGTGGCCCCGCTGCCGTGACCGCCGAGGCGGCCAGGGCGGAGGTGACGGCGAAGGCGGCGAGACGCAGCATGGGGCACTCCAGGTCGTCCGTACGTCGTACGCCTGACCAACGACGCGCGCCCGCCGACGTTGCGTACGGGCGCGCGTACGGACGGACGTGCCGGAGGGCGTGCCGGAAGGGTGCGTGGGAGGACGTGCGGGACCACGCGGACCGGGAGGCTTAAGGCTTTGCTCTGGTGGCGGCTGTCCTTGTACCGTGGGAGCGGATTGGTGAGCGGCCCTGTGGCTGTGTCATCATCTGCACGCACCCTCGTACGCGGGGGTGTGCTGGAGGCGTCGCCTAGTCCGGTCTATGGCGCCGCACTGCTAATGCGGTTTGGGTCTTAAAGCCCATCGAGGGTTCAAATCCCTCCGCCTCCGCACCTGCCGAAGCCCCGGTCCTGACGGACCGGGGCTTCGGTGCGTTCCGGGGTCTTGCTTTGACGCGTTCCGGCCAGGCGGACCACCGGCCCAACCCCGCCCCGACAGCGGTGCGAACCCACCCCGATGATCTCCATCCGGAGTGTTTCCGCAGGTCAGACCCGGTTTGGCTAATGGATTTCGCGTCCCGCCGAGGTCCATGTATTGTTGTTCTCGCAAGGCCAACGGGGCGCAAAACCCCGAGAAGCCCAAGCACTCGTAGCTTAACGGATAGAGCATCTGACTACGGATCAGAAGGTTGCAGGTTCGAATCCTGCCGAGTGCACAGCAGGCCAGAGGCCCCGGACGGAAGTCCGGGGCCTCTGGCGTTTCCGCCGTACAGCAGCGAAGTACAGCAACCGCCTCAGCCGGTGCCGCCGCCCATTGCTTCGGACAGCTTGCCGATCGCGGCCCGCACCTCTTCCTCGCTCGCCTCGGCGTAGACCTCCATCGTCATGGCGATCTGCGAGTGCCGCAGGATCCGCTGGGCCACCTTCGGGTGCACCTTGAGCGCGACCAGAAGCGAGCTGCACGTGTGCCGGGTGTTCCGGAGCGGGATCACCCGCAGGCCGGCGCGTCGGGCCCGTAGGGCAAACATTCGGGTCAGGTTCCCCGGCTCGATGGGCGTCCCGTACTTCGTCGTGAAGACCAGGCCACGGCTGTCCTGCCACAGATCCCCGGCCGCCTTCCGGTCCCCGATTTGCTGGGCTCGACGCATTCGGAGCGCCTTCAGGCAGAGGGAGGGCAGCGGCAGGAAGTCGTCGGAGTCCTCCGTCTTGGTCTCCCGGTGCAGGATCTGGCGCCCGGCCCGCTGGATCTGGTGGTCGACGTACAGCTCCCCGGCGTCGAAATCGATCGACTTCCAGGTCAGCCCGAGGACCTCCCCGCGCCGCAGCCCGAGGCACAGCACGAGCATCCACGCGGCGAAGAGGTGATCTTCCCGGGCGACTCCGTCTGCCAGGAACTTGCCCGCTTCGACCACGGACCACGGCTTGATCCGCTTGCGCCGGGGCTTGGGCACCTTCACGAGGGAGGCGACGTTCTTGCCGATCTCCTCTTCCGTGACGGCGTGAGTGAGGGCGGCCCGCAGCGCGTCACGTGAGCCCTGGATCACGCGCCGGGACGGGAAGGACTCGCAGCACTCCCCGACAGCACAGCAGCGCCGGACCTTGGGGGCACGCTTGGCATCCTTGCCCTGGGCGCAGCACTGGCAGATGGCAGCCAGCTTGGTCAGCCACTCGCGCACGTCCCGGACGGTGAGCTTGTCCAGCCGCTTCGTACCCAGGTGCGGAGCGATGTAGAGCCGTACGTAGCCCTCGTACGAGACGTAAGAGAGTGGAGCCAGGTTCGGCTTCACGATCGACTCCAGCCAGTAGGCGAGGAAGGCCGAGACCGTTCTGTGCCGGGTGACCACAGGCCCCTTCTTGGCCTCCGCGTGCAGGTTCAGCCACTTCTCGTGGACCTCTTCGCGGGTCTTGCCGTAGGCGTACTTCCGGGCGCGCTTGCCGTCGGGCTTTGTCACCCAGACGTACGCGGCGTAGCCGTTCTTGTACGGGTAGATCGATCCCTCACCGTTGCCACGCTTGCCGCTCATGCCGCCCACCCCTCGGCACCAGCGGTGATGCGCTCGACGTACTCATCGACCCAGGCCGGGAGGATGCGCCGGTTGCGGCCGACCTTCACCGAACGGATCTCCCCGGTCAGCACGAGCATCTTGGTCTTGGACAGGCCGAAGCCGAGCATCTCGGCGACCTCGGCGGTGGTGTGCCACTTCCGCTGGATCACTACGGCAGCCACGCGGTTTCTCCTTCCAGTTCGGACAGTTCGGCCCGCATCTCGTGGGCGAGTTCGCGGTTGTGCTGGAGGTCCCGGCGGATGTTGGCGGCGAGCCAGGACTCACCGGGTGTGTGGCCGTTGCCGGCGTAGGACCAGTGGGCGACGACGAGGAGGGTGGCTTCCGGGTGGTCGTCGGGGTTGGGCAGGCCGAGGGAGGCGCGTTGCTGGGCGGCCCGGTAGTCGGCGCGGACCTGGCGTAATGCGCCGAGGGTGGTCGAGTAGCTGCGGGACTTGGTGGAGAAGTGGCCGCGGAAGCCGAGCATGTGAGCCCAGGCGGCGAGGCGCCGGGTCGGATAGGACGCCTGGAGGGCGATGCAGGCCGCCATGAGGCGGCGGACGTGATCGGGGACAGACAGCCTTGCGAGGTCTTCGCGGGTGCCCGTTCCGTGGCAGCCAGCACAGCGACTCAGCACGGACCCCGGACGGTCGTAGCGGTCGGACACCCCGGTTCCCCCGCACTTTCGGCAGTGCACGGCTGTATCGGTGGCGCCGGTGCTCTCGGCTGCCTTGGTGGCGTACTTGGCGACGTAGGAGGCAACGGCCTGTTCGGTCAGCTCCTCGTGCCCGAGTCCGCCGATGGGCTGCACGTCGAGTTGGTCTCCCCAGGTGAGGGTGCGGGCGGGGAAATCCCCGGCGGCGGGAAGGCTCACGGCGACGCGGCGGGCGGCGGCCCGGATCGCGTCATCGAGCAGGCTGACCGATGCCCACGACGGTGGAGACGTGTGCGGTCCGCCTGGTCCGTCGAGGCGTACGACAGCGTGGAAGTGAACCGCTCCGCGCTGCTGGTACTCGGCGACCTTTCCGAATGAGACCCGGCATTCCTCCTTCAGCTCCACCTGGGTGATCCCGGCACGGGCGGCGATCTCTCGGCGGAGGTAGATCGTGAAGTAGCGCCACAGCTCGGGGGCGTGGTTGTTCCACAGCACGGCGCCCGCGTAGTCGTACGTGCCCGGGTTGAGCGGGGTGCCCAGTTCCTCGGCATCCTCGGGGTGCCGGATGCCGCAGCGGCAGGGGCGGGTGCCGGGCCGGTTGTGGACGGGGCCGAATGACGGGGCGGTCAGGGTGGCGAAGACGCGGGGGTGATCGCGGATCGTCTCGGGGGTGCCCTTGGCGGGATCGCCGATGAGGCCGGCGCGGATCAGGTGGTAGGTGTCACCGGCGTACGTCCAGGCGCAGGCGGGGCACCGGGAGGCCCGGCGGTTGCCGCAGGCGACCCGGAGTACGCCGCCGGGTTCGGCGCTGGTGTCGTACGAGTGGAGCAGGGTCCCGGTGCCCGGGTCGATGAGCTTGGTGCCGCCGGAGAGGCGGATCGGGGCCGTGCAGCCCCCGGTGCGGCGGATCTGTTCGTGGAGGCGGTCGAAGCCGGGGGACCCAGCCACCCGGAGCAGATCGCTCAAGGTGGCCGGGTCCAGGCCCGCCGCAGTGGCGGTGTCGATCACGTGCTCACTTCCTATGGGCGGAGCCGTGGTTGGCGTTCCAACCGGAGACCAGGGCACTGACCTGTGCGTCTCCCTTGGCGGCAGCAATGGCACCGCAGTGGCAGACGGCGGAGGCGGTGGCGGGCTCTGAGGGGGAGGGCTTGCTGACGTGCAGACCGGGCGTGGCGGCCGTGGGCGCGAGGTTCGGCACGGCGCTCACCTGCCGATGCGGACGCGGATGGCGGGGATGGTGCGGCCGAGTCCGCGGCAGGCCGGGCAGTTGACGCTGACCGTGGCCTTGGCGCCGTCAGGGGTCCGGGTGCCGGTGGTGATCGTCGCGGTGGCGAAGCCGTCGCAGTCGCGGCAGACGGGCTTGGCCTGGGCGTGCTGGGGCATGATGAGGCTTCCCTTTCGGGTCCGTTGGATCTGGAAGTGGTTGCAGGCACCGGGGCGGCGGATCTTTGGCGAGAGAGCCGCCCCGGTGCCGTTCAGCGGCGGCGGTTGCGACTGCGCGGGATGGGCGGGATGGAGTCGTAGGACTCCTGGCCGTCGCGGAAGTCGCTGAGGTCGGTCACGTCCTTGTCGTTGCCGACCTGCCGCATGATCCGGTTCATGGCCTTGGTGTCGCGGTGGCGGCGGGCGATCGCGTACTCACGGCCGAGTTCGGCCATCTCTTCGTTGCGGGCGGGCTCGGGGGTGCTGTTCTTGCGGCTGAAGATGCCCATGTCAGTGACCTTTCGGGTTGTTGAGCAGGGAGCGGATGACGACGGCGCACACGGCGACCGAGGCGGCCGTGATGGCGACGGCGAGGAGCATGGAGACGAGTACGGCGCCGACGACCAGGACCACCGCCCCGCCGCTGGCGACGAGGGCAGCGACGCTGCCGGGCGTGAGCTGGACGCTCGGGCGGGCAGTCGGAACGGGGGCCGGGGCCGGGGCGGTCGGCATGGGGACCGCCGCGGGTTCGGGGACCGGGTGGACCGGGGTGTAGGTGTCGGGCTTCGGGTACTTCGGCGTGAGCATGAACGGATCTCCCTTCAGGCCTTGCAGCGGTGGGTGCGGGCGGCGAGTTCGGCGCTGGCACGGGTGAAGTAGTCGGCGGAGAAGTCGCAGCCCGGAGCGGTGCACACGGCGGTGTGCTTGGTACGGCCCCGGCCGTCGTGGTGGGTGCCGACACGCACCGGTCCGAAGCGGGCGACGTTGTAGAAGCGGTTCGGGCGCACGGGGTCTATCTCCCTTCTGTCAGGCGAGTTGGAGGGCGATCGAGTCCGCCAGAGCGGGCGGGACGCCGAGGCGGCTGCGCAGGGTTGCCGCGTCGATCGGGGCGCCGGTCTGTGCCTGATGGGCGTCCGCAATCTTTCGGGCGTGGTCGAGCAGCGCGGGCGGAACAGGTACTGCGGACGGCGTGAGGGCGGGCTGTGGCGGTACGTGATCCGGGGCGGGTTCGGCCGGCGGCAGTTCGGGAGCCGGTTCCGGGTCCCGCTCCACGGTCAGGTCCGGAACGGGTTCGACGTGGGGCGCATCCACAGGCTCCGGTGCCGGTGTGGGTGCGTGGGCGAGGAGGGTGCCGCCGAGGAAGGCGAGTGCGGGCCATCCGGCGACGAGGATGCGCAGCCAGGGCGGGACGTTGTGCAGGTCGAGCAGTCCGGCGGTGGCGACGTTGGCGCCGAGTGAGGCGACGAGGGCGATGGCGAACCAGAGCCAGGCGTCGCGGTTCTCTGCGTTGGTGCGCATCCGGCGCCATGCGGCGACCAGCAGTAGGTCGACGCTGACCGGGTAGGCCCACGCCTTCCAGCCGTCCTGTCCGGCCGCCGCAGCCAGATCGTGCAGGTGGGCGAAGGACAGGGCACCGGCGATGACGGCCTGGATCAACACGGCGTCGAGGCGGAGGGTGCGGAACACGAGTCACCTCCTTTCGGGAGGATTCGAGTCAGGCGGTTCCGGTGCCGAGGCAGCTCGGGCAGAGCCCCGTCTGTGTGGCGCCGATCTCCCGGCGCTTGCGCCCGACCCGGACGGTCGTCGTGGTCTCCCCCGTTCCGTCGCAGGTGTCACAGGACGGCGGGACGGGAGCGGGCTTGGCCGAACGCGGCCGTCGGGTCGACGGCTTCGTGTCAGTGCTCATGGCGGTTCCCTTCGGATTCGGGCATGGGTCGGGTAGGGACCTGGCGCGAGATGGTCACGCCGACCGAGGGGGAGAGAACTGCTACGGCGTCGCCGGAGTCGGCTTCGTCAGCGGGGCGGACCCGGCGGACCAGGCTGAGGCGGAGACCACAGGCCGGTATGAGGCGAGGGCCGGAAGGGCCGGTGTCAGGTACGCGTATTCGGCGCAGACCGCAGCAGCCTTGGCCGCGTTCAGCTCGGGCGTACGGATGCGGGACCAGCCGCCGGAGGAGTCGCCGGCCACCGCGACGCCGGGCAGGTCGGGCGGGATCGCCGTTACGGCCATGACCGCGTCCGGAGCGATGTCGCCCAGGCCCATGTCGGCGGTCTGCTTGTCGTTGACTCGGTGGACGACGCGGCCGGTGAGCTGGGCGCGCAGCGTGGTGGCGCCCTTGCCGAGGTCGGAGCCGAAGCGCTGGCCGCAGATCTCCAGGTACATTCCGGCCGCGCGGGCCATCTGCCCGAGGCGGATCAACTGCATGACCATCCGGTCCCGGCGGTCCTCTTCCTTCTTGCTGGCCACGAGGAACAGTTCCGCGACTTCGTCCACGAGCACCACGATCGGCACCGGACGAACATCCTCGGGCAGCGCCCACACATCGGCGGCCCCGTAGTCGCTCAGCAGATCGAAACGGTCTTCCATCTCGCCCACCAGCGCATCCAGCAGCCCGGATGCCGTCTCGGGGGTCATGGCCAGCGCCGACAGCCGGGGTGCGTATCCCCGCTGCTCGACACCGCGCTTGCAGTCGATGCCGACCAGGGCGACCCGTAGCCGGGCGAGGCCTGCGACCAGGTTGCGCTGGTACATGGACTTGCCCGACTGGTTGGCGCCGAGTGTCAGCGCGTGCGGGACCTTCAGGTAGTCCCGTACGAACGCGGTGCCGTCCTCCCGGAGCGCGACGGGAACGGTCATGGGCCCGGAGGGGAGTTTGCGCGGCATCTTCACCCGGCGCAGTACGTCGTACCCGGTCATCCGGAGCTCGACGAACCCGGGCTTGGTCTCGAAGACGGTGATGGAGTGGACGCCCCAGGCGTGCCGCAGCCGCTCGGAAGCCGCGACCACGTCTGCGGGCTCCAGTCCGGCCGGCAGGCGCAGGGTGACCCGCATGCCGGTCGAGGAACCGCGTACGCGGCGGACCTTCGGCGGTACGGGCTGTACGTCACTGCGGCGGGCAACGTTGCGGATGAGGAACGCCCGCAGGCGGGACGGCTGGACCGTCAGCCCGCATACGTCCATCGTGGCCCGGTACGTCACCGCGAACCGAACCCGCGCCACGGGCAGACCGGCTACGGCCCAGAACACGCGGGGCGCACGGACCTTCGCATATCCGAGACCACCACCCGCTGTAGCGAGGGGTAGGCCGACCTCCCATAACGTCGACAGGTCGGTCATGGTCAGACCCCGACGGTGAGGGCGACGGCGCGGAACGCGATGCCGTGCCGCGTCTGACCGTTGGAGGTGTTCTCCCAGTCGCGGGCCCTGAGACCGATCACCGATACCACCGTGCCCGGCATCAGGCCCGCGGGGAGACCGGTCTCCGGAACGGTCACCTGGCAGAGGGTGCCTTCCCCATCGTCCGAGATCAGCAGGCCCACCGTGGACAGCCCGGCACCAGTCTCCCGGTCCATCGCACGCTCGCCGGTCTGCTTGCTCACGAGCTTCGGGGTAGGGGCCGTGGCCACGAACACCACGGCGGTCGACGTGTCCACCTTGAACGACGGCATGGTTTCTCCTTCAGAGATGCCAGCAGGAAGCTAGATGACCAACTTGGCTATCCCGGTTGGTCACATCTCGAAGATAGGAGAGATGGCTAGCCATGTCAACAACATGACTGGCATGGCTGTCCCGCTTGGGGGGTGTCGCCTACCATCGACCACATGACCTTTGTCCCCGAGCCCCTCGACCCAGACGACGACCGAGCCCCGTACGAGCAGGTGGCGAGCAGCCTCAGCGCGGCCATCCGAACTCGAAAGCTGGGCCCTGGTGAGAAGCTCCCGTCTCACGCGAAGCTGACGGAGCACTACGGGTTCGCTCGGGCGACAATTCAGCGCGCGCTGCGCGACCTCGAAGATGAGGGCCTGGTGGTCTCCCGCAAGGGCAGCGGTGTCTATGTGCGCAACCGGACCGAACGGCCGGCGGGCTTGCGCCCGTACGTCGAGCAGGCTTTCGCCAAGGACCGCGTGACGATCGACTTCGCGGGTTTCTCCAGCGAGACCCTGCATGGGGCGCTTCAGGAGCCGCTCGACAAGATCCGGGTCGGTCGGCTCACGCCGTCGAGCATCACCATGCGGATACTCGTCCCCGACATGTCGGTGCCCCAGGCGGCGCCGGTACGCAAGGACGACGGCGCGGACGACAAGCGGCTCCGCGACCGCATGCACGACATCATGGTCAGCTACACCCGCAGCATTCGTGACGCGATCACCGAGCTGGAGCACCTTGGGCTCGTAGCCGAGACGCAGATCAGCGTCCGTGTCCACAGCGGTACGCAGTTCTTCAAGCTCTACGTGATCAACAACGAAGACGCGTTCTTCGGGTACTACCCGATCCGCCCCAACAAGGTCGTCGCCCAGGGCGAGACGATCGAGATCTACGACCTTGTAGGCAAGGACGCCACCCTGTTTCACCACTCGATCAATGACGGCGAGTCTTCCAGTGGGGCGCAGCAGGTCCAGCAAGCCCGCATGTGGTTCGACAGCGTGTGGGAGACCATCGGAAGGGACTTCGACCTTGACGCACGATGACCGTCTCTCGGGGGTCCTGGCGAACGCGCGCGTGATCTTCTTCGACTTCGACGGGCCCGTGTGCGACGTGTTCGCCGGGCTGCCCGCCCCGGAAGTCGCCAAGCAGCTCACCACATTGCTCGCAGCCCAGGACGAGGCCGCCGGTGCCAAGGCCGCCGAGACCGACGATCCGATCGAGGTCATGCGCATCGCGCACGAGGCCGGTGACGAAACCGGCCGGACGGTGGAGCAGGCCCTGACGGCGGCCGAGGTCGAAGCCGTGGCGCTGGCCGGCCCGCCGACCCCGGGGGCGGTGGAAGCCCTTCAGGCCGCGCGTGCCGCGGGGCGGCCGGTGGCGGTGGTGAGCAACAACTCCGCGGAATGCGTCCAGCGCTTCCTGGAGAAGCACGGGCTGGGGGGATACGTCGTGAAGGTCATCGGTCGACCGTCCGGGCAGCCGCACCTGATGAAGCCGAACCCGTTCCCACTGATCGGGGCGGCAGACCAGATGCAGGTGGATGTCACACACTGCACCCTGATCGGTGACTCGCTTACGGACATCCAGGCCGCTCATGCCGCAGGGACGACGGTCATCGGCTACGCCAACAAGCCCCACAAGGCCGCCCTGTTCGCGGACGCGGGAGCCGATGCCGTAACGGACGACATGCAGGCCATCGCCGACGCACTCACCACGGCGTAGCCGAGGATCAGCGGGGGACCTGTTACAGGTTTCTCTACCTCATCAAGCACCCGGCTGCGCTCCGCTCCGCCGGGCGGGCTTCCCGGCTCCGCTCGGGGCGACGCTCCTGCCTTCGGCCCGCTCCGCCCCCGCTGCGCCGACGCCCGCCCCTGCAAGACGGGATAGGCCCAAGGGCATGAGTCGAGCCCCGACCGACCGCGGATTCCATCCCTCACCGATATGCCTCCGGCGGGGGCGCTCCGACTCCGGGATGCGGGGGCCCGCCATGCGGCCGCAGGCGCGTTGTGGTTCGGGGTGGGGCTGTCATCCCGTCTGCCGTCGCCCCAGGGCAAGCCGTAGCAGACCAGCCACCAGGGGCCCAGGTCGTTCGTCCAGCAGGGCGCTCCACCTGGGCCCCTGGCGACTGCCCTGCTACCACTCCGTGTGGGACGACGGCAGACGGGATGACAGCAGGGCGCGATGTGGCCGGGGCGGCATAGAGGCGCGGCACCCGCCCCACCCACGGTTTGTGAGTTACGTCACTGCGAAATGTCACATGGAGAGCTATTCGACCCCATTTTATGCTGTGACCTGCGTCTCTCGTCTCGGCGTGGTGTCAGGTGCGTGTGCTATGGGCCGGAAGGGGGCTCGCATCGCCGCAGGTCGGGCGCTCGGACGTGGTGTACAGAAAGCGCGCTTGGGCGACTGCGGAGTGACGTCAACAACACCAACAACATGGCCAGTTGCAGTTTCAGCGCGGGTTGGCAATAGGAGGTGCGCATCCGCATCATGTGGCAACAGGAAAAGCCCACCCAGACTGCTCCTGGCTTGGCGGCGTGGCGCAGTCGGGTGGGCACTAAGCCATGGAGGCTCAGTGATGAGTGTGACCCCTTCCCTATGGGGACTGTCAAACCCCCCGCGTAAGTACTGGGTTATCACCGTGATCATCATCGTGATGATCGTGTGGCCCTCGATGGGCGAAGCCGTCGGGGCTTACGCCGACTTGTTGGCCATTTCGGCCGCGCTTGCAGGGGGAGGTACAGCAGTGGCGTACCGCAACCATGGCAACCGCGCTTGACCCTCAGGGTCCCGGCATGGTCGTCAAGTAGCCGGTATGGCCGTCGCTGACCGGTCTGGCTAGAGCTACGGATCAGAAGGTTGCAGGTTCGAATCCTGCCGAGTGCACAGCAGGAGAGGCCCCCCGGTTCGCCGGGGGGCCTCTTGCGTTCCCCGGTGTCCTTCTCGGTGGGGAGGGCGGTCTCGGGGTTCTTCAGGGGTGGCGGTCGGTCCTGTGGGGGATGATCGGCCGGCCGGGCGTGGATACGGTCCTTGGAGACGGTTCGGAACGGTCGGGCCGCGAGAGGGGGACTGTCATGGGGCTGTTCGGGAACGCGCACACGGTCGATCCGATGTCGGCGCAGCGGGACTACGCGCGGCTGCTCGGGCAGGGGGAGCAGGTGCACGCCGCGTACCTGTTGATACGCGACACGATCCTGTTCACCGACCGGCGGCTCGTGCTCGTCGACAAGCAGGGCCTCACCGGGAAGAAGGTGGAGTACCACTCCATCCCGTACCGGAGCATCACGCACTTCTCCGTGGAGACCGCCGGGCACTTCGATCTCGACGCGGAGCTCAAGATCTGGCTCTCCGGGAGCGCTGCGCCGATCGAGAAGACGTTCACCAAGGGTGTGGACATCTACGAGGTGCAGGCGATCCTCACGCAGTTCGTCGCCCGGTAGCCGGTTCTGTGGGTGGCGCTCTCCCTCCTGGCGGACTACCTGCTGAATTTGGTTCGGCCTGTCGGTGAGATCTCAGGATCCTGTACTGTCGGCTCCAGGTTTCAGGGGATGTGGGAGGAAGATCGCGTGGACGACATCGACCGGGCGCTCGTCCTGCGCCTGCAGCAGGACGCGAGCCAGTCCTACGCCGCCCTCGGCACCGCCGTGGGGCTGTCGGCCGGGGCCACCCACGAGCGCGTACGCAAGCTGCGCGAGCGCGGGGTCATCCGGCGCACGACGGTCGAGGTGGATCCCGCGGCCGTCGGGAGCGGGGTGCTCGCGTACGTGATGGTCGACTCCAACGCCTGGATGGGGGATTCGAAGGCGGCCTTCGAGGCGATCGCCGAGATCCAGGAGGCGCACATCATCGCGGGGAGCGCCTCCGTCCTCGTCAAGGTGCGCACGGCCTCGACCGAGCAGCTCCAGGACGTCCTGCGCCGCCTCTACGCCGTCGACGGCGTCAGCGGTACGCACGCCACCGTCGTGCTGGACACCTTCTTCGAGCGGCCGCTCCCGCTGTGACCTGGCGGTGCACCGGGATCCGGTGGACTGACGGCCTCCCCGCCATCGGGTGGTGGGCCGAGGGCCGCGGTGAGCGCAGCAGCCCGCTCGCGTACGGACGGCAGCTGGCTTTCGCGGCCCGCGGGGAGCGGCACTGCCTCGGTGTGCGACGGGCCGGGAAACGGACCCCGTGCCCCACGGCCGCCACCGTTCCCGGCCGGGCCGCGAACGCCCAGTGCCCCGAATGCGCCCGTCTGGACCGCTCGTTCTCGGTGGCCGCCGACACCAATGCCGCCGACCCGCGCACCTACCGCGTCTACCTGGCCTGGTTCGGGCCCGAGATGGTCAAGGTCGGCATCACCGCCGAGGAGCGCGGCCCGGCCCGGCTGCTGGAGCAGGGGGCGGTGACATGGACCTGGCTGGGTCGGGGGCCGCTGATGGCCACCCGACGCACCGAGGAGCTGCTGCGCGCCGCCCTCGGGGTGCCCGACCGGATCGCGTACGCCCGCAAACGCGCCGTACGGGGTCACCTGCCGGCGCCGGCCGACCGCGCCCGGGAGGTCGCCGAGCTGCACGCCCGGGCCGCGGCCCTGGAGGGCTGGCCGGAGTCGCTGGAGCGGATGGAGTGTGAAATCGCCGATCACGCCGGCCCGTTCGGGCTGGACGGGCTGCCCGCTCCCGCGCGGGTGATCACCGCGATGGTCCCCGGCGGGGCGGTCGTCGGCCCGCTCGCCGGCGCGGCCGGTCCGGATCTGCACTTCGCGGACGGGCTCGTGGTGGACACCCGGCTGCTCGCCGGCTGGGAGCTCGTCGCCCCCGCCGCCGACGCCGCGACCGCCGTGCCCGTGGCCGAGCTGCCCCCGCCCGCCGGGCCCGGCGGGCAGGACGGGCTGTTCTGAGCAGCGGGTGGCCACACCGGCGGAGGCAGGGCGTCCAAGGTCAAAACTTGGATCCCTTTGCGCTCCCCGCCCCCTTTCCGGTGGACATGCCGGGGCGCCGCTGCGGAAGGTGGTGGGCATGAGCATCCAGCCCGTACCCGCCTTCGAACCGCCGTACGTGATGGCGGTCTTCAGCAACATCCGCATGCCGGACGACACCGGATACCCGGAGACCAATCAGCGGATGAACGAGATCGTGGCCGCGAATCCGGGCTTCCTTGGCTACGAATCCGCCCGCACCCCCGGTGGCCTCGGCATCACCGTCGCCTACTTCCGCGACCACGAGTCCCTCGGCGAGTGGCGCCAGAACCTGGAGCACCAGGCGGCCATGAAGCGGGGCCGCGCCGACTGGTACGAGAGCTACACCCTGCACGTCGCGACCGTCGAACGGAGCCACGGCTTTGCCCGCAACGACTGACGCGGTCCACGCCTTCCGGGAGCGGCTCGGGCTGCCCGGACTGGTCGACGTCCACACGCACTTCATGCCCGAGCGGGTCCTGGCGAAGGTGTGGGACTACTTCGACGCCTTCGGGCCGCTGGGCGGTGTCGAATGGCCCATCACCTACCGGCACGAGGAGGAGCAGAGGGTCGCGCTCCTGAGGGAGTTCGGGGTCCGCGCCTTCACCTCGATGCTCTACCCGCACAAGCCGGCGATGGCCGCCTGGCTCAACTCCTGGGCCGCCGACTTCGCCGCCCGGACCCCCGACTGCCTGCACACCGCAACCTTCTTCCCGGAGGACGGGGCCGAGGCGTACGTCCGGCAGGCCGTCGAGACCGGAGCCCGGGTCTTCAAGGCCCACCTCCAGGTCGGCGGGTACGACCCGAACGACGACCGGCTCGACCCGGTCTGGGGGCTGCTCGCCGAGGCGGACATCCCGACGGTGATCCACTGCGGGTCGGGGCCGGTCCCGGCCAAGCACACCGGACCCGAGCCGGTCGCCCGGCTGCTGGCCCGGCACCCCCGGCTGCCCTTGATCGTCGCGCACATGGGCATGCCCGAGTACGCGGACTTCCTCGACCTCGCCGACCGGTACCCCGCGGTGCGCCTCGACACCACCATGGCCTTCACCGACTTCTCCGAGCGGTTCCGCGGCTTCCCGCAGACGGAGCTCGGGCGGCTCGCCGACCTGGGCGACCGGATCCTGCTCGGCACCGATTTCCCGAACATCCCCTACCCGTACGAGCACCAGCTGGAGGCCCTGGAACGGCTGGGCCTGGGCGACGACTGGCTGCGCGCGGTCTGTCACGACAACGGGGCCCGGCTGTTCCGTCTGGCCTGAGCGGCCGGCCCGGCGTCGCTCGGGGTTTCTCAGGAAATTCACAGGTAGGGACAAGAACGCTCTCAGAGGCCGCGGTCAGCGTGGTCGCATGACTGCGACGACCACCTCCCATGCGTCCACGTCCACCAGCAACCCGACGGCCCTCGTCCGGCCCGACGGCGGCCCCTGCCGGGTGCTCGTCGTCGACGACGAGGCCTCCCTCTCGGAGCTGCTCTCCATGGCCCTGCGTTACGAGGGCTGCGAAGTCCGCAGCGCGGGCGACGGGGCCGGCGCGGTCCGGGCCGCGCGGGAGTTCCGGCCGGACGTCGTGGTCCTCGACATCATGCTTCCCGACATGGACGGACTCGCCGTCCTCGGCCGGCTGCGCCGGGAGATCCCGCAGCTCCCGGTGCTGTTCCTGACCGCCAAGGACTCCGTCGAGGACCGCATCGCGGGCCTGACGGCGGGAGGCGACGACTACGTCACCAAGCCCTTCAGCCTGGAGGAGGTCGTGGCCCGGCTGCGCGGCCTGGTCCGCCGCTCGGGCGCGGCGCACGCGGCCCGCGGGGGCTCCGTCCTGGCCGTCGGTGATCTGCGGCTCGACGAGGACAGCCACGAGGTGTCCCGGGGCGGCCGGGAGATCCACCTGACCGCCACGGAGTTCGAGCTCCTGCGCTACATGATGCGCAACCCGCGGCGCGTGCTGAGCAAGGCGCAGATCCTGGACCGGGTGTGGTCCTACGACTTCGGCGGCCAGGCCAATGTCGTCGAGCTGTACATCTCCTACCTGCGGCGCAAGCTGGAGAGCGGCCCCGGCTACCCGCCCATGATCCACACCCGGCGCGGCGCCGGCTACTTGATCAAGCCGGCCGAGTAGTGGCCCTCCGCCCGCCGCGGCCGCGTCCCGCCTTCCGCCTGCCCCGCCCCTTCCGCCCGGTCCGCTCCTGGTCCCTGCGGGCCCGGCTCGTCGTCTCGGCGGTGGCGCTGATCGCCGTGGTGGGCACGGCCATCGGGGCCGTCACCACCCTCGCGCTGCGCTCGTACCTGGTCGACAAGCTCGACGACCAGCTGAGGGTCTCCGTCGACATGGGCATCCGCAAGCCCCTCGAGGAGAAGGCGCTCCGCGACAAGGACGACAAGTTCGTCCTCGCCCCCGGCACCCCGCTGGGCGCCGCCGGGATCCGGCTCCTCGCCGACGGCACGGTCGCCAGCACGGCACGCAGCGCCGCCGTCGGCGGGCCCGGGTACGACCACATCCAGCGCCTGACCCAGGCCCAGACCGAGACCCTGGCCCGAGCCGCCCGCAAGGCCGCCGCACAGGGCGCGCCCGGCCCCGTGAACCTGGACCTTCCGGACCTCGGCGCGTACCGGGTGCTCACCGCCCCGGACGGACGCCTGGTCCTCGGCTTCCCGCTCGCCGAGGTGGACTCCACCGTGAGCACGCTGATCGCCGTGGAGGTCTTCGTCACCCTCGCCGGTCTGATCGCGGCCTCACTCGCCGGACAAGCCCTGGTCGGGGTCGCCCTGCGCCCGCTGCGCCGGGTGGCGGCCACCGCCACCCGCGTCTCCGAACTCCCCCTGCACAGCGGCGAACCCGCCCTCCACGAACGGGTCCCGGAGGCCGAGGCCGACCCCCGCACCGAAGTGGGCCAGGTCGGCGCCGCCCTCAACCGGATGCTGGGACACGTCTCCTCCGCCCTCACGGCCCGCCAGCAGAGCGAGACCCGGGTCCGCCAGTTCGTCGCGGACGCCAGCCACGAGCTGAGGACTCCCCTGGCCTCCATCCGCGGGTACGCCGAGCTGACCCGCCGCGGACGGGAGGAGCCCGGCCCCGACACCCGGCACGCCCTGGGCCGCATCGAGTCCGAGGCGACCCGGATGACCGGCCTCGTCGAGGACCTGCTGCTGCTCGCCCGGCTCGACGCGGGCCGCCCGGTCAGCTCGGAGGACACCGACCTCGCCCCGCTCGTCGTCGACGCCGTCAGCGACGCCCGGGCCGCCGGACCCGAGCACCACTGGCGCCTCCGGCTACCCGACGAGCCCGCGCCCGTCCGTGCCGACCCGGCCCGGATCCAGCAGGTCCTGGTCAACCTGCTGGCCAACGCCCGCACGCACACCCCGCCCGGCACCACCGTCACGGCCCATGTTTCACGTGAAACATCCGCCGTCCGGCTGCGGATCGAGGACGACGGCCCCGGCATCCCGCCCGCCCTGCTCCCCCACGTCTTCGAACGGTTCGCCCGCGGCGACGCCTCCCGCTCCCGGGCCGCGGGCTCCACCGGCCTGGGGCTGGCCATCGTCGAGGCCGTGGTGACGGCACACGGCGGACAGGTCGACGTGCACAGCGAGCCCGGGCGCACCTGTTTCGAGGTCCTGCTCCCGCTCGCGCCGGACCAGACCCCGAGGACGGGCCCCCGGGCGGACTCCCGGGCGGACTCCAGGCCGGGCTGCCGGGCGGACTCCTGGACAGACCCCCGGGTGGAGTCGCGGGTGCAGTCCCGGACGGACTCACAGACGGGGCACAGGCTCACCACACAGCGGTGACAGCCCGCCCGGAGAAGGTCGGTCTATGCGAACCGACACCTCCTCCGGCGCCCTTCCGGCACGGGCGCACCTCGCGCCCGTGCCCGGCGAGCCCGTACTCGACGTGGTGATCCCGGTCTTCAACGAGGAGACGGACCTCGGCCCGTGCGTGCGCCGGCTCCACGACCACCTCACCCGTACGTTCCCGTACCCGTTCCGCATCACGATCGCCGACAACGCGAGCACCGACCGCACCCCCGAGATCGCGGCCGCCCTCGCCGCCGACGTCGACGGCGTACGCAGCACCCGGCTGGAGGAGAAAGGCCGCGGCCGCGCCCTGCGGACCGTCTGGTCCCGCTCCGAGGCGCCCGTCCTCGCCTACATGGACGTGGACCTGTCCACCGACCTCAACGCGCTGCTGCCGCTGGTCGCCCCGCTCATCTCCGGCCACTCCGACCTCGCCATCGGCACCCGCCTCGCCCGCTCCTCGCGCGTGGTGCGCGGAGCCAAGCGGGAGTTCGTCTCCCGCGCCTACAACCTGCTCCTGCGTTCCTCGCTCGCCGCCCGCTTCAGCGACGCCCAGTGCGGGTTCAAGGCCATCCGGCGGGAGGTCGCGGAGCGGCTGCTGCCGCTGGTGGAGGACTCGGGCTGGTTCTTCGACACCGAGCTGCTGGTGCTCGCCGAGCGGGCCGGACTGCGGATCCACGAGGTTCCCGTCGACTGGGTGGACGACCCGGGCTCCACCGTCCACATCGTCAGCACCGCCACCGAGGACCTCAAGGGCATGTGGCGGGTGGGCCGGGCACTGGCCGTCGGCGCGCTGCCGCTGGACCGGCTCGCCCGCCCCTTCGGAGACGACCCGCGCGACCGCAGCGCCCTGCCCGGCGTGCCGCGCGGTCTGGCCCGCCAGCTCCTCGGCTTCTGCGCCGTCGGGGCGCTCTCCACGCTCGCCTACCTCGCCCTGTACTCCCTCTTCCGGCTCGGCGCCGGACCGCAGCTCGCCAACGGCGGCGCGCTGCTCGTCTCCGCCGTCGCCAACACCGCCGCGAACCGCCGGCTCACCTTCGGGGTCCGCGGCCGCGACCGGGCCGTACGCCACCAGGCCCAGGGCCTCGTCGTGTTCGGCGTCGGACTGGCCCTGACCAGCGGATCGCTCGCCGCCCTCGGCGCCGCCACCTCCGCCCCCTCCCACAGCACCGAACTGGCCGTGCTGATCACGGCCAACCTCGCCGCGACCGTGCTGAGGTTCCTGCTCTTCCGCGCCTGGGTCTTCCCCGAGCGGCGCGCCACACCCGCGAAGGACGACACCCGATGACCACGGCCGTACCACCCATGGACTCCCCGTTCCCCGAACGGGCCCCGACCGCTCCGTCCACCCCGACCGCCACCTCCGGCGCCGGTACCGCGACCCCAGAGCGCCCCCGCTGGGAGCGGCCCGCGTACGTGGCGCTCCTGCTGGCCACCGCCGTCCTGCTGCTGTGGAACCTGGGCGCCTCCGGCTTCGCCAACTCCTTCTACTCCGCCGCCGTCCAGGCCGGCAGCGAGAGCTGGAAGGCCTTCTTCTTCGGCTCCTCCGACGCCGGGAACTCCATCACCGTCGACAAGCCCCCGGCCGCCCTGTGGCCCATGGCGCTGTCCGTCCGGCTGTTCGGGCTCGGCGGCTGGCAGATCCTCGTCCCGCAGGCCCTGATGGGCGTCGGCACCACCGCCGTGCTCTACGCCGCCGTACGCCGCCACTTCGGGCCCGCGGCCGCACTGATCAGCGGCGCGGTCTTCGCGCTCACCCCGGTCGCCGCGCTGATGTTCCGGTTCAACAACCCGGACGCGCTGCTCGCCCTGCTGATGACCGTCACCGTCTACTGCGTGCTGCGCGCCCTCGACGGCGCCCACACCAAGTGGCTCGTCTGGGCGGGCGTCGCGGTGGGCTTCGCCTTCCTGACCAAGACCCTCCAGGCCTTCGTCATCCTGCCGCCGCTCGCCCTGGTGTACGCGGTCTGCGCGCCGACCAGGCTGCGCCGCCGGCTCGGCCAGCTGATGCTCGCAGGAGCCGCCATGGTGGTGGCCGGCGGCTGGTGGGTGGCGATCGTGGAGCTCTGGCCCGCGTCCTCCCGCCCGTACATCGGCGGCTCGCAGAACAACTCCTTCCTGGAGCTCACCCTCGGCTACAACGGCCTCGGCCGGATCAACGGCGACGAGACCGGCAGCGTCGGCGGCGGAGCGCGGCCCGGGGGCGGAGGCGGCGGTGGCGGCTGGGGGGAGACCGGCATCGACCGGCTGTTCTCGGCCAACATCGGCGGACAGATCTCCTGGCTGCTCCCGGCGGCCCTGGTCATGCTCGTCGCCGGAATCGTGATCACCTGGCGGGCCCGCCGGGCCGCCGACTCCCTGGAGGGCATGGCCCGGGCCGCGTTCCTGGTGTGGGGCGGCGCCCTGCTGATCACGGCGCTCGTCTTCAGCTACATGCAGGGCATCTTCCACGAGTACTACACCGTGGCGCTGGCGCCGTTCGTGGCCGCGCTGGTCGGCATGGGCGTGGCGATGCTGTGGGAGGAACGGGGCGGCAAGGCCGCCGCGCTCACCCTGTCCGGCACCCTCGCCCTGACCGCCTGGTGGTCGTACGTCCTGCTCGGCCGCTCGAGCGGATACCTGCCGTGGCTGCGCTGGACGGTCCTCGTGGCCGGCCTCCTCGCGGCCGCCGGGCTGCTGTTCGGCGCCCGGCTCGGCCGCCGGTTCGTGCTGGGCGCGGCGGGGCTGGGGCTGGCGGCCGCGCTGGCCGGTCCGCTGGCGTACTGCCTGACGACGGTGGACTCCACCCGCGGCGGGTCGATCGTGACGGCAGGCCCCGCGGTCTCGGGCGGCCGGGGCGGCATGGGCGGCATGGGCATGCGCTTCGGCGGCGAACTCCCTCCGGGCGCCTTCCCGCAGGGGATGCCGCAGGGCGCCCCGCAGCAGGGCGGGCCCGCAGGAGCCGGCTCGCAGGGCGGTTCCCGGCAGTTCCCCGGCGGACAAGCCGGTCAGGGATTCCCCGGCGGGCAGGGCGGGCAGGGTCTGCCCGGCGGCGCGCAGGGTTTCCCCGGCGGGCGCGGCGGCGGTGCGCGCGGCGGCCAGAACTCCGCGGGCGGCGGACCCGGCGGACTGCTGGGCGGTACGAAGGTCGGCCAGGAGGCCACGGCCGCCCTGCGCAAGGACGCGGGGAAGTACACCTGGGCGGCGGCCGCCGTCGGCGCGCAGAACGCGGCGAGCTACCAGCTGGCCTCCGGCGAGCCGGTGATGCCGATCGGCGGCTTCAACGGCAGCGACCCGTCCCCGACGCTCGCCAAGTTCCAGGAGTACGTGCGCGCCGGGAAGATCCACTACTTCGTCGGTGAGACCGGCGGCCAGGGCGGCGAGGCACAGGGCATGCGCGGCGGCCCGGGCGGTGGTCCGGGCGGTGGCACCAGCAGCGCCATCACGAGCTGGGTCAAGGCCAACTTCAAGACCACCACGGTCGGCGGGGCCGCCTTCTACGACCTGACCGCCCCCCTGAACGGCACGTCCGCCCCGTCCTGAACCTGCCGGAACACAGGAGGCACCCTCTAGCATCAAGTGGGCGGACCGGGCATTCCGGGCTGATCCAGTTGTCGTGAGGAGGGTGCCTCCATGGTGACCACGGCCGATCCCGGCGCTTCCCGGACCAGCGTGTGGCTGGCCCCCGGGCACCCCGCACCCGCCAGGCGCCGCAGCGAGGCGCCTTCGGGTCTCGACCGGGACCGGATCACCGGAGCCACCGTCCGGCTGCTCGACGCCGAGGGGCTGGCCCGGTTCTCGATGCGGCGGCTGGCCGCCGGGCTCGGGGTCACCGCGATGTCCCTGTACTGGTACGTCGACACCAAGCACGACCTGCTCGAACTCGCCCTGGACCGGGCCCTGGGCGAGCTCCCGCTGCCCCGCAGCGCCCCGGCAGAGCCGATCGCACCCGCCGAGCCGATCGCACCCGCCGAGCCCATCGCACCTGCCGCGCCGTCCCAGGACGGCTGGACCGGCCGGCTGCGGTCGCTGGCCTGCGGCTACCGGCGGCTGCTGGCGGAACACCCGTGGGTGGCGCCGCTGACGGCCGCGTACCCGAACATCGGCCCGCACGCCCGGGCCTTCGACGCCGCGCTGCAGCGGCTGCTCGACGCCACCGGCCTGGCGGGTGCCTGCCGGACGGGCGCGCACCTGGCCGTGTCGCAGTTCCTGAACGGCTGCGGGGGCACCGCCCGGCGGGCGTCCGACGGGGACTTCGTCCTCGCGCTCGACGTCCTGATCGCGGGCATCGAGGCGAAGGCCGCCGCCCGGCCGGGGACGTAGGAAACCCCCGCCGGGCGCCGCTCCCGCCCTGCCGGAGGGGAGAGGCGGCCCGACGGGGGTCCGCGGGTACCGCTCGCCGTCGCTACTCCGCCGTGGCCGTGGCCGCCGACGCGGTCGGAGCGTGGGCCGCGGGCTTCGACTTCAGCGCGACCTCCTTGATGAACAGCACCAGGAGGAGCCCGAGCAGCGCGAACGGCGCCGCGTACAGGAAGACGTCGCCGACGCCGTGCCCGTACGCGGACTCGACGACCGTGCGGAACGGCGCGGGCAGCTTGTCGAGGTCGGGGATCCCGCCGCCGGCGGTGCCGCCGTGGCCCATCGCCGCCGCCTTCGGGCCGAGTTCGGCCAGCCCGTCCTTGACGTAGTGGGTGACCCGGTTGGCCATGACCGCGCCGAGCGCGGAGACGCCCACGGCGCCGCCGAGGGAGCGGAAGAAGGTGACGACCGAGCTGGCGGAGCCCAGGTCCTCGGGGGCCACTTGGTTCTGCGTGGCGAGGACGAGGTTCTGCATCATCATGCCGAGACCGAGGCCGGTCAGCGCCATGTAGATCGCGATGTGCCAGTACGGGGTGTCGTACCGCAGGGTGCCCAGCAGCCCGAGGCCGGCCGTCAGGAGGACGCCGCCGGAGACGAGCCAGGCCTTCCACCTACCGGTCTTGGTGATCACCTGACCGGAAACCGTGGAGGAGACGAAGAGCCCGCCGATCATCGGAATCGTGAGGATTCCGGACATCGTGGGGGACTCGTTGCGGGCCAACTGGAAGAACTGGCTGAAAAACACCGTGCCCGAGAACATCGCGATGCCGACGAACAGCGAGGCCGCGGAGGCGAGGGAGATGGTCTTGTTGCGGAACAGGCGCAGCGGGATGATCGGGTCGCTCGCCTTGGACTCGACGAGGAGGAAGAGCAGGCCGAGGAGGACGGCGCCGCCGGTCATCGCCGCGGTGGTCCAGGAGACCCAGTCGTACGAGTCGCCGGCCTGGGTGACCCAGATCAGGAGCAGGGAAACGGCTCCGCTGATCAGGAAGGCGCCGAGCCAGTCGACCTTGACGTCGCGGCGGACGACCGGGAGGTGCAGGGTCCGCTGGAGGACGATCAGGGCGATGATCGCGAACGGCACGCCGACGTAGAAGCACCAGCGCCAGCCGAGCCACGAGGTGTCGGTGATGACGCCGCCGAGGAGCGGGCCGCCGACGGTGGCGACGGCGAAGACCGCGCCGAGGTAGCCGCTGTAGCGGCCGCGCTCGCGCGGGGAGATCATCGCGGCCATCACGATCTGGGCGAGGGCGGAGAGACCGCCGACGCCGATGCCCTGGACGACGCGGCAGGCGATGAGCATGCCGGTGTTCTGGGACAGGCCCGCGACCACCGAGCCGAGGACGTAGATCACCAGGGATATCTGGACCAGCAGCTTCTTGCTGAAGAGGTCGGACAGCTTGCCCCAGAGCGGGGTCGCCGCGGTCATCGACAGCAGGGCGGCCGTGACGACCCAGGTGTACGAGGACTGCGTGCCGCCGAGGTCGCTGATGATCTGGGGCAGGGCGTTGGAGACGATCGTGGACGACAGGATCGCCACGAACATGCCGAGCATCAGCCCGGACAGCGCCTTCATGATCTGGGCGTGGGTCATGGGGGCGGGGGAGCCGGGAGCGGACGCGGGGTCGGACGTGGTCTCCGACCGGCTGCCTCCCTGCACACCGGTGGGTGCGGTGGTCGCCATGTGTTTCCTTCGGTCTAGAAGCTCGATCGGAGCCGGGTCAGCAAGGTGTTGAGTACGTCGATGTCGTGCGGGGACCAGTCGGCCAGGGCCCTTTCCAGCGCGCCGGTGTAGCGGGCGCCGACCTCGGCGAGGAGGGCGTGGCCGGCCGGGGTGAGCCGCAGGATGCGGCAGCGGCCGTCGCCGGGGTCGATGTCGCGGGTGATCCACCCGCGGTCGGCGACGTGGGCGACGTGGCGGCTGGTCACCGAGATGTCGATGGCCATGAGGTCGGCGAGGCGGCCGAGCCGCATTTCGCCGTGGCGGTCGAGCAGGGTGAGGACGGCGGCCGAGCCGGCCGGGCAGTCCGGGGGGAGCAGCCGGGCCAGGTCGCGCTTGACGGCGCCGATGCCGGTCAGCTGGCGGGCCAGCTCTTCGTAGCGGGTGGTGGGGGTGTGGGGTGTCTGCGCTGCGGGTGGTGCCGGTGGCGCTTGCAGCGTCCGGGCTTCGGTGGTCACGGGGCTCCCTCCCCTCCTCATGTTGTTGCTTAGGGCAACCATAAGAGTGATTGGTTGCTACAGGCAAACGAATAGGGGGGTGCGGGCGGTAAAGGAATGGGAAAAGCCGCTAGGGTCCTGAGGCATGGCTGCGAACCACAACTCACAGGGACCCGAGGGCAACTACGACCCCGCGGGCAGCACTCAGATGTTCCGGGCGTTCGTCGAGGAGGCCGCACCGGCCGGGCCGGGTGCCGGGGCGGGGCCGGTGGCCCCGGGATCCCGGCGGCGGCAGGCCGCGGCGCAGAGCTCGGGGTCGAAGGCCGGGCTGTGGCTGGGGGTGGGGGTCGCCGCGGTCGTGCTGATCGGCCTGGTGGCCTGGCTGGCCCTGTAGTCGCCGGTGAGGGCGGGGCGGGGCGCCGCGCGGGCCGCACCCCTGCCCCCGCCTCCCCTCCCCGCCCCGGAATCTCCCCTCCGCCGTCTCTCCCCGGCCGTCCCCTCTCCCCGGCCGGCCCTGGCTCCGATCGCCCCGGCGCCTACGTCCAGGTCGCCGTCGCGCTCCGGGTTTCCACGTGCATGCCCAGGGGGACCCGCCAGGACTCGACGCAGACCGTGTAGGTCCGCGTCTTCGTCGTGCCCCCGGGGACCGGGGCGGGGAGGGGCTGGGTCGTGGTGATCGTGGCCCAGTCGATGCCCAGTGCGCCGATGATGTGCGTCGCGAACGTGACCGTGCCGGAAGTGGCCGGTTTCGATCCCGTGTTGGTGAACGCCACCGTGACCTTCTCGCACCAGCGGTCCGCCGCCGGGGCGCGGGTGGGCGGGCCCAGCGTCAGGCTCGCCGGCGTGGCCGGGGGCGTCGTCCCCGGCTCGGGCGCGGGGGGCCGCGGGGTGGGCGGTGCCTGCCCCGGCGGTGCCTGCCCCGGGGGTGCCTGCCCCGGCGGGGGCTGGGCCGGCTGTGCGGTACCGGCCGGGGTGGCCGGGGATCCGCCCTGGGCGGAGGCCGCCGGGCTCCTCGGGTCCGGGGTGCCGGGCGGCGTACTCCCCGTCTCCGAGGTGGGAGGGGGGCTCTCGGCCAGTTGCCGGAGCTCCACCGGGGACTGTGGCGGCACGTTGTCGCCCGCCCGGCGTTCGGGGCCCGGGGCCACGGCGCCCGCGGCCGCGTAGCCGTCACGTGCCGGGCCGCCGCATCCCGTCAGGCATGCGGCGGCCAGAGAGCAGCACAGGGTCATCAGGGTGAGCGTTCGGCGGTCCACTCGCATCGCCGTAGTTTTGCTGACCCTGCGTCAGGTGGGAACCCTTGCGGCCCCTGCTACTCGCCGATCAGGCCCACGCGCAGCTGTGCCAGCGTGCGCGTCAGCAGGCGGGAGACGTGCATCTGGGAGATGCCGACCTCCTCGCCGATCTGCGACTGCGTCATGTTCGCGAAGAACCGCAGCATGATGATCTGCCGTTCCCGGGGCGGGAGTTTGGCCAGCAGCGGCTTCAGGGACTCGCGGTACTCGACGCCCTCCAGAGCGGCGTCCTCGTACCCGAGCCGGTCCGCGAGCGAGCCCTCGCCGCCTTCGTCCTCCGGGGAGGGCGAGTCGAGCGAGGACGCGGTGTACGCGTTGCCGACGGCGAGGCCGTCGACGACGTCCTCCTCCGACACCCCGAGTACGGCGGCCAGTTCCGGCACCGTCGGCGAGCGGTCGAGCTTCTGGGCGAGCTCGTCGCTGGCCTTGGTGAGGGCCAGGCGCAGCTCCTGGAGGCGGCGCGGGACGCGCACCGACCAGGAGGTGTCCCTGAAGAATCGCTTGATCTCGCCCACGACGGTCGGCATCGCGAACGTCGGGAACTCCACGCCGCGTTCGCAGTCGAACCGGTCGATCGCCTTGATCAGGCCGATCGTGCCGACCTGGACGATGTCCTCCATCGGCTCGTTCCGGCTGCGGAAGCGGGCCGCCGCGTACCGGACCAACGGGAGGTTCAGCTCGATCAGGGTGTCGCGTACGTACGCCCGTTCGGGGCTGTCCGCGTCCAGGGCGGCAAGTCGCTGGAAGAGGGAGCGGGAGAGGGTGCGGGTGTCGATGGCTTCCGAGCGGACAGGCGCTGCAGGCAGTGCAGGCGCTGCCGGCGCCGCGCTCTTGACGAGCGTGAGCACCTTGGAGCTGCCCTGGTCTACGGACATGCCACCCCCTTGAGGTCGCGGACGGTCGCGTACGGCGCGTCCGTCGGAGGAACGCAGCCTCCACCTGAATACCGGAGGCGGGGCTGCGGCAAACGCGGTTCCAGCAGAATGTCACATGTCGGCAACACGCTGTAGCGCCAAGTCGACATATATCTCCAGCGACAGAGCGGAATGAGCCCATTCTGTGGGAAACGGCGGAGAGAGCTCCACCCGTTTCAGCTACGCCTCGATCCTGTTTGCGGACCGGAGTCGAGCGAAGCTCCGGGCGAGCAGTCGCGAAACGTGCATTTGGGATACGCCGAGCTCCGCGCTGATCTGGGACTGCGTCAGATTGTTGTAGTACCGGAGCAGCAGGATCCTTTGTTCACGTTCGGGCAGCTGTACGAGGAGGTGCCGGACGAGGTCGCGGTGCTCGACCCCGGCCAGCTCCGGGTCCTCGTACCCGAGGCGGTCCAGCAGCCCCGGCAGCCCGTCGCCCTCCTGGGCGGCCTCGAGCGAGGTGGCGTGGTACGAGCGCCCCGCCTCGATGCAGGACAGCACCTCGTCCTCGGTGATCCGCAGCCGCTCGGCGATCTCGGGCGTGGTGGGCGTGCGCCCGTGCAGGGTGGTGAGGTCCTCGGTGGCCGCGTTCACCTGGACCCACAGCTCGTGGAGGCGGCGCGGCACGTGGACGGTGCGGACGTTGTCGCGGAAGTACCGCTTGATCTCGCCCACGACGGTCGGCATGGCGAACGTCGGGAACTGCACCCCGCGGTCCGGATCGAAGCGGTCGATCGCGTTGATGAGGCCGATCGTGCCGACCTGGACCACGTCCTCCATCGGCTCGTTGCGGCTGCGGAAGCGGGCGGCCGCGTACCGGACGAGCGGGAGGTTCGCCTCGATGAGGGCCCCGCGCACCCGGTGGTGCTCGCTCGTGCCCGGCTGAAGGCCCTTCAGCTGGCCGAACAGGACCTGGGTGAGGGCCCGGGTGTCCGCGCCCCGGCTCTGCGGTCTCGGGGGCGCTGGAGGCTCCTCAGGGGGCTCCTGCCGAGGCGGGACCGGGGAGTCCTGGGGCTCCTGCTGGGGTGGCACCTGAGGCGCAGTACTGGCCGGCACGGTCACGCCACCCCTTCATGTCAACTCATCCGTCAAAAGCGGTCATAGCATCACAAGACATGTGCACTGTGTGCAAGCACCGTATATCGCCGTGTTGAGGGCAAGTTGGGCATAATGGGGTGTTTTGGACTGGGCTGTGCGAGGGGGTGCGGGAACGCGAAAGCCCCCCACCCGTCGGAGTGGGGGGCCGGTCGTTCGGAAGGCCGCGTCAGCGTACGGGTTCAGCGCACCAATTCGGTCATGAACGCGCCGATGCCGTGCGCTGCGTCCGATATGCCCTGGAAGCCTATTTTGACGATGTCGGCAGCCTTGACCGGCTGGGTGATGATCACGAAGAGCACGAACACGACGAGCCCACTCATGATCATCTTCTTGGTGTCCATGAGCGGTGTCGGCCTCCCCAAACCGGTCCTGCTGAGTCGGGTGAGTCTAACCGTTCGTCTTCGGACACTCACCCGGCCTTTATGGACCAATGACCCGGCCGTCCGGGCCCTTTGCCGCAGTACGGGCGGGTGGGGGTGGCGCAGTATTGAAGACGAGCCCACCGGTTCTGGCAGGAAACCGGTGGGTGAGGGACAGGACCTCACTGCGGGGTCCGAGCCGCAAGCTTCCCCCTGACTGCGGTTCGGACTGGCAGGTTCCGTCCTCGTCGGGGGAAGTGGCTTGTCCCCCCGATGCCACTTCCCCCGCCCGTACGTCGAAGGCCCCGACCCCGGTCGGGGCCTTCTTCGGCTTCCGCCGCGGTCCGGCCCCCGCCGCTACCGGATGGCGCCGCTACTGGATGGCGCCGAGCAGGCCCAGGACGGGCTCCGCGGGGGCGATCACGGGCGCCAGGTCGTTCGGCAGCTCCGTCAGCCGACCGAGCTTGTCCAGCTCGTTGAGCTTTCCGCCGATCTCCTGGACGGACCCGGGCGTGGCCCCCTGCGGCATGCCCGGGGCCGCCTGCGGCAGGTCCGGGAGGGTGATCGGGGCCGGGGTGGCGGCGGAGGCGGCGGGAGCGGCGAGGCCCGCGGCGGCCCCCGCGAGGGCGAAGGCGGCGAGCATGCGCTGGGTCTTGGTCATGCCGTGACAACGGCGGAGCGGGGCGCGCGGTCACGCGGGCGTCATCCGTAAAGACGCGTCGGGCCGCGGTGTCCCGCCGGAAAACGCCGGAAGCCCCGTCCCTTGCGGGGCGGGGCTTCCGAACGAAGCGGTAGTGGAGGGATTTGAACCCCCGATGGGTTGCCCCATACTCGCTTTCGAGGCGAGCTCCTTCGGCCACTCGGACACACTACCGAGATGGATCCTAGCCTAAGGACCGGCATCAAATGAAATCGATGCCGCCGAGCCCCCTCAGCGGTCCCGGAAGAAGTCCGTCAGCTGCCGCGCGCACTCCTGCGCGAGCACGCCGCGGATCACCTCCGGACGGTGGTTGAGCCTGCGGTCCCGTACGAGGTCCCAGAGCGACCCCGCGGCCCCCGCCTTCTCGTCGTCGGCGCCGTAGACGACCCGGGCCACCCGCGATTGCACGAGCGCGCCCGCGCACATCACGCACGGCTCCAGGGTCACCACGAGGGTGCACCCCGGAAGCCGCCATTCGCCGAGCCGGGCGGCCGCCCGGCGCAGCGCCAGCACCTCGGCGTGCGCCGTGGGGTCGCCGGTGGCCTCGCGCTCGTTGTACCCGGTGGCGAGGAGTTCGCCGTCCGGGCCCAGCACGACGGCGCCGACCGGCACGTCGCCGGCCGGCACCGCCCGGGCGGCCTCCGCGAGCGCGAGGCGCATGGAGTCCCGCCACGGGTCCCGTACGGGATCGGGGCCGTGCAGGGGGTGGTGCGTGGTGATCACTAGCGGACGGCCTCCAGCACCTCGGTGGCGCCGAGGGACTCGGCGATCTCCGAGAGGGCGTCCCCGTCGAGGGTCATCAGTTGTTTGTTGCTGACGCCGAGGTCGTCCAGCAGCCGGGGGTCGCCGAGCGGGCCGGCGGGTACCGGCTCCGCGCCGGGCGAGTCCTCCTCGTCCTCGTCGTCGCCATCCGTGAACGCGGCGATCGTCTCCTCCTCGCCGTCCTCGGTGCCGTCAAGGTCCAGTTCGTCGAGTTCGTCGTCCTCCTCGTCGCTGCCCAGCAGCTCGTCGGTGAGCATCGAGCCGTAGGAGCTGCGGGAGGCCGCCGAGGCGTTCGATACGAAGTACCGCGGGTCCTCCTCGCCGTCCACGCGGACGACGCCGAACCAGGCGTCCTCCTGCTCGATGAGGGCGACCACCGTGTCGTCGTCGACAGCGGCGGTACGGGCGAGATCGATCAGATCACTGAGGGACTCGACGTCGTCGAGTTCCATGTCGCTCGCTTCCCACCCGTCTTCGGTGCGCGCGAGCAGTGCGGCGAAATACACCGTGACTCTCCCACTGGTCATAGGCGTGCCGGTTGGAGGTCCCCCCGGCCGGAGGTGGGGAGGGTTGGAACGGCTGTCCTGCTCGCCGTTCGTGCCCCGCCCAATCGGCATCGTGGCAGAAAGCGCGGCTTTGCGAGAGGTCTTCGGCGCTTGCGTCGTCCCGTGCCGTGCGCTCCGCGGGCGGTACGGGGGCCGTACGGGGGCTGCCGGGGCACGCCGCGGCGGCCTCGCGGGGCCCCCGCGATCCCGCCCGGAGCCCCGGCGCGGCGCCGGTGCCGGACCCCCGTCCCGGGGCTCCCGCGCCTCGAACGCGGGCCGGGCGGACCGGCCCCGCGTCACCGCGGGCCAAGAGGCGGTGCCCCGGGGCGTGGCGCGTGGGCCCGGCGGGGCGGATGCGCGGGGATCCGGGCTACCAGCGGAACGTACGCATGCGCATCTGCTGGCGCATGCGGGCCGCGCGGGCGCGGCGGGGCTGGACGCGGTCGCGCAGGGCCTGCGCCTCCATCAGGTCGCGCAGGAACTGCGCCCTGCGCGCTCTGCGCTGCGCCGCCGTCTCCGGCGGCTGCGGCGCGTCGTTCTCTCGGCTCGGCTTCGTGTCGGGCATCCGCCACCACCCCGGCTGGTCCGGTAGTCCTCCTCCGCCGACGCGAAGCAGACCCCCCCGCACCCCACCTTCCCCCGGACGGGGCGGTTGATGCCACCCCTTCGCTTCCCGTTTTCGCAGCCCCTTCGCAGCTCAGAAGGGTTGTCACTCGTCGTCCGACAGGGTCGGGACCACCGCCACCGGACCGTGCGCGTGGTGGAGCACCGCGTGCGCCACCGAGCCGATCATCAGGGCCCCGACCCTGCGCCGCGGGTGATGGCGGCCCACCACCACCAGGGCCGCCGACCGGGAGGCCGTCACCAGTCGCTCCGCGGCATCGCCCGGGACCGCCGCCTGTTCCACCGGCACCTGCGGCCACCGGGCCCGGAACGGCGCCAGCCGCTCCGTCTGGGAGCGCAGCATCTCCCGCTCCGCCGGCACCGCGTTCCCGTCGTCGGCCAGGCCCTCCGGGGGGATCACCTGGAAGGGGTTGTCCACGACCATGACCGGCGCCGGCGGGATCGCGTACGCCGAGACCACCTGGACGGTGGTCCCCCGTGCGGCCGCTTCCGCGAAGGCGAAGGCCACCACGTCGTCCGGCGTCTCCGCGGCGTGCAGGCCGAGCACCACCCGCCCGGCGGACTGCCCGGCCCCCGCCTCGGCGCTGCGCGCCGCGTGCGGGACGACCACCACCGGGAAGGCCGCCGTGGAGGCCACGGCGCGGCTGTTCGAGCCGAGCAGCAGGGCGGCGAAGCCGCCGCGGCCCCGGGAGCCCATCACCAGCATCAGGGACTCCTCCCCGGTCACCCGCAGGGCCTCCGGCACGGAGCCCTCCAGCGACTCGTACCGCACCTCGGCCGGCAGCTCGGGGGCGCCGGCGAGGACGTCCCGTACGTGCTCGCCGACCGGGTCGGCGAACTCCTTCGGCTGCGAGGGGTCGGCGAGGGAGGTGCGGCGCGCCGCGTACAGCTGGACGCTGTCGGGCAGTACGTGCGCGACCACGAGCGGGCTGCCGTGCCGCAGCGCCTCGGTCCGCGCCCATTCCAGCGCCTTGAGGCTGTGCTCGGACCCGTCGACCGCCACGACCACCGGTGCGTTGCTCATCCGTCCAGCGTGCTGGGCGTCCGGGCGGGTCGCATCCGCAGGGGATCCGGTCGCATCGGCAGGCGATCCGCGCCGATCCGCGGGCGGCGGGGCGGGTTCGGACGCACGGGGGTGCGCGCACCGCGTAGCCTTTTGACCGTGGGTCGCGAAAAGGTGCGGCCGTTTTTGCAGGTCGCAGGTCGAAACCCGGCAGCTGAGCCTTGGAGGATGTTGTGCGTTTGCAGGTCGTCGATCACCCCTTGGTGGCGCACAAACTGACCACCCTGCGCGACAAGCGCACCGACTCCCCCACCTTCCGTCGGCTCGCCGACGAGCTGGTGACCCTCCTCGCGTACGAGGCCACCCGCGACGTGCGCACCGAGCAGGCCGACATCGTCACCCCGGTCGGCCCGACCACCGGCGTGAAGCTCTCGCACCCGCGCCCGCTGGTGGTGCCGATCCTGCGCGCCGGCCTCGGCATGCTGGACGGCATGATGCGGCTGCTGCCGACCGCCGAGGTGGGCTTCATGGGCATGGTCCGCAACGAGGAGACCCTGGAGGCCTCCACGTACGCGACGCGCATGCCGGAGGACCTCTCCGGGCGGCAGGTCTACGTCGTCGACCCGATGCTCGCCACCGGCGGCACGCTCGTCGCGGCGATCCAGGAACTGATCAAGCGCGGCGCCGACGACGTCACCGCCGTGGTGCTGCTGGCCGCGCCCGAGGGCGTCGAGGTCATGGAGCGCGACCTCGCGGGCACCCCGGTGACGGTCGTGACGGCCGCGGTCGACGAGCGGCTCAACGAGCACGGCTACATCGTTCCGGGCCTCGGCGACGCGGGCGACCGCATGTACGGCTCGGCCGAGTAGGGGCCGGAGACGACGCACGAATCAGCCGGCCACCCCTTCCGGGGCGGCCGGCTGATTCGCGTTCAGCAGGTCTTGGCGGGAGCCGGCTGCGGGTTGGCCAGCAGGTACAGCTCCTTGTCCGCCGCCTCCTTCGGGCTGAGCTCCTTGAAGGCGTCGCCGAGGATCAGGTCGATGTCCGCGCCCTCCCGGGCGTCGGTCTGCTGCGTGTCGCCTTCGAGCTGGGTGCCCAGTACGGAGAAGGCGGCCTTGTCGGTCTTGGGCGAGCCGAGCAGTATCCCCGTGCCGGGGACCTTCTTGTCGAAGTCGGCGGGTGCGTTGCCGACCTTGCCGATGGTGAAGCCGCGTTTCTTCAGCTCGTCGCCGACCAACTTGGCGAGCCCGGCGCGCGGGGTCGCGTTGTAGACGTTGACCGTGATCTCGCCGGGCTGCGGCAGGGCCACGGCCGGCTTGGCGGCGGCGGGGCTGGCGGCCGCCGCGGCGCCCGCCCTGGGCTTCGGGGTCGCGCAGTCCTTGCCGGCGGCGCTCTGGTGTCTGCCGCTGCCGCCCTCGCCGCGGAACACGTTCATGAGCTGCACGGATCCGTAGCCGAGCAGGGCCAGACCGAGGACTGCTCCGAGCACGGTGAGGACGATCCGGCGGCGCCGACGCGGTGGCCTCATACGGGGGTAGGAAGCACCCGTGACGCGGTACTTTCCGCCCATGCCGGGGGGAGTGAGCATGCTCATGGGCGCAGCGTAATACCGCCCGCCTGCGATGCCCACCAAATGATCTGTTGATAGGGCAAGACCGACCCGAAAGGCGCAATTCTCCCGAACCGGAACCCCAAGGGGGGCCCGGGTCGAAGCCCTTCGCGGCCTCGCCTACGGCGTGTCCCGGCTCAGTAGTCCATTTCGAGTACGCGCGCGTGCAGCACCTGGCGCTGCTGCAGGGCCGCGCGCACGGCGCGGTGCAGTCCGTCCTCCAGGTACAGGTCGCCCTGCCACTTCACGACGTGGGCGAAGAGGTCCCCGTAGAACGTCGAGTCCTCCGCGAGCAGCGTCTCGAGGTCCAGCTGCCCCTTGGTCGTCACCAACTGGTCGAGCCGGACCGGGCGCGGGGCGACATCCGCCCACTGCCGGGTGGTTTCCCTGCCGTGGTCGGGGTACGGCCGCCCGTTTCCGATGCGCTTGAAGATCACACGGAAAGCCTACCGGGCCGGTGCCTGCGGGCGCAGCCTTGCCAAGCCGGTGCAAAAGTGGCAGGCAGGGCTATTTCGGGAGTGATGTATGAGCGAGAGCACCGACCCCGCGTCCCCGGCCGACCAGATCGCCGCCGGGTACGCCTTCACCGGACCCGCGCTCGAACTGGGTGCCCTGCTCTGGGACGGGGCCTGCCTGCCGGACCGCCAGATCCGCATCCCGCTGTCGATGCTGGGCCGCCACGGCCTGGTGGCGGGAGCCACCGGCACCGGCAAGACCAAGACCCTCCAGCTCATCGCCGAGCAGCTGTCGGCGGGCGGCGTCCCGGTGTTCCTCGCCGACATCAAGGGCGACGTGTCGGGCATCTCGGTGCCGGGCGCGGCCAACGACAAGGTCGCGCAGCGGGCGGAGGAAGTCGGCCAGCCGTGGGAGGCCGCCGGATTCCCGAGCGAGTTCTACTCGCTGGGCGGGATCGGCCCCGGCATTCCGCTCCGGGCCACCGTGACGAGTTTCGGCCCGGTGCTGATGTCGAAGGTATTGCAGCTCAACCAGACCCAGGAGCAGTCGCTCGCCCTGATCTTCCACTACGCCGACACCAAGGGACTGGAGCTGATCGACCTCAAGGACCTGCGGGCCGTCGTCGCCTTCCTCGTCTCCGACCAGGGGAAAGCCGAGCTCAAGGGCATCGGCGGGCTGTCCACGGTGACGGCCGGGGTGATCCTGCGCGCCCTGACCGCCTTCGAGCAGCAGGGCGCCTCGGAGTTCTTCGGCGAGCCGGAATTCGACACCGGTGAATTCCTGCGGACCGCGGCCGACGGGCGCGGTCTGGTCTCCGTACTGGAACTCCCGGCGGTCCAGGACAAGCCGCAGCTCTTCTCCACCTTCCTGATGTGGCTGCTGGCCGACCTCTACACCGACCTGCCGGAAGTCGGGGACCTGGAGCGGCCGAAGCTCGTCTTCTTCTTCGACGAGGCCCATCTGCTCTTCAACGGCGCCTCGAAGGCCTTCCTGGAGTCCATCACCCAGACCGTCCGGCTGATCCGCTCGAAGGGCATCGGCATCTTCTTCGTGACGCAGACCCCCAAGGACGTGCCGGCGGACGTGCTCGCGCAGCTCGGCAACCGGGTGCAGCACGCGCTGCGCGCCTTCACCCCCGACGACGCGAAGGCGCTGAAGGCCACCGTGAAGACCTTCCCGAACTCCGCGTACGACCTGGAGGAGCTGCTGACCGGGCTCGGGACGGGCGAGGCGGTGATCACCGTACTCAGCGAGAAGGGCGCCCCGACCCCGGTGGCGGCGACCCGGCTGCGCGCCCCGCAGTCGCTGATGGGCCCGATCGACGCGGCCGCACTCGAGGCTGCGGTCAAGTCCTCGCTCCTCTACTCGCGGTACGCGCAGCCCGTCGACCGGGAGTCGGCGTACGAGAAGATCAGCGCCGAGCAGGCCGCGGCCGAAGCGGCGGCTGAGGCGGCCGCCGCCGAGGCGGAGGCCGAGAAGCAGGCCAAGGAGGCGGCCAAGGCGGCGCGCGGCGCGCCGAAGCCGGATCCCTCGCTCGCCCAGCAGGTGGTGGGGAGCGGGCTGTTCCGCTCGCTGGCCCGGTCGATCGGGACCCAGCTGGGGCGGGAGATCTCGCGCTCGATCTTCGGGACGGCGAAGCGGCGCAGATGAGGCCCGTCGGCCCCCACCGCCCCCACCGCTTGATACGTGACGGATTCCGGCGGCCGGATCCCCCGCCGGGGTGCCGCCGGGGGCCCCGGCGCTGACAGACTTCGGCCCATGCGGACCGAACTCACCGACACCACGTCCAGCAAGATCGACCGTGCCCTGCTCGATGCCCGCCGGGCCGTCGGCAGCCCGACGATGGGCCTGGTGCTGACGCTCGTCATAGCGACCGACGAGGAGAACGCCTACGACGCCGTCCGCGCGGCCTCGGAGGCCTCGCGCGAACACCCCTGCCGCATCATCGTGGTGATCAAGCGCACCTCGCGCGGCTCGCACAAGCTCCGCCAGAGCCGCCTGGACGCCGAGCTGCGCGTCGGCTCGGACGCCGGGACCGGGGAGATCGTGCTGCTGCGCCTGCACGGGGCGCTCAACGAGCAGGCGGGCTCGGTCGTCCTCCCGCTCCTGGTACCGGACGCGCCGGTGGTGGCGTGGTGGCCGGCCGACGCCCCCGCCGACACGGCGCGGGATCCGCTCGGCGCGCTCGCCCAGCGCCGGATCACGGACGCGGAGGCCACCGCCGACCCGGTGGCGGAACTGGACCGGCGGGCCGCCTCGTACGCCCCCGGGGACACCGACCTCGCCTGGACCCGGCTCACGCCGTGGCGGGCGCTGCTCGCCGCCGCGGTGGACCAGAAGCCGCTGCCGGTGACGGGCGCGGCGGTGGAGAGCGAGCCCGGCAACCCGAGCGCCGAGCTGCTGGCGCGCTGGCTGGGGGACCGGCTCGGGGTTCCCGTGGAGCGGGTCGCCACGGACGGGCCCGTGATCACCCGGGTCCGGCTGGCCACGCGGGAGGGCGAGATCACGGTGGACCGCCCCGACGGGGCGCTGGCCACGCTGATCCTGCCGGGCAGCCCCGACCGCAAGGTCGCCCTGAAGATCCGCAGCATGGCCGAGCTGATCTCGGAGGAGCTGCGGCGCCTGGACTCGGACGAGGTCTACGCGTCGGCGCTGCGGGCCCGTCCGGCCCGTGCCCTGGCTGCGCTGTAGGACCTAGCCCTTCTCCGCCTTGGCGGCCTTGGCCGCCGCCTTCATCTCCTGTTTGTGCGCCCGCACCTTCGCCAGGGACTCCGGCCCGGTGATGTCCGCCGCCGAGCGGTAGACGTTCGCCGGGCCGTAGCCGCCGGCGGCCTCGCGCCAGCCCTTGGGGCGCACGCCGAGCTGCTTGCCCAGCAGCGCCAGGAAGATCTGGGCCTTCTGCTCGCCGAAGCCGGGCAGGTCCTTGAGCCGCCTCAGCAGCTCCTGTCCGGTGCCCACGCCGCGCCAGATGGCCTCCGCGTCCCCTTCGTAGTGCTCCACCAGGTACGCGCACAGCTGCTGCACCCGCTTCGCCATCGACCCGGGGTAGCGGTGCACGGCCGGCTTCTCGGAGAGCAGCGCGGCGAAGGCCTCGGGGTCGGCGGCGGCGATGGCGTGGGCGTCCAGGTCGTCCGCCCCCATCCGCCGGGCGATCGTGTACGGGCCCGAGAACGCCCACTCCATCGGCACCTGCTGGTCCAGCAGCATGCCGACGAGCGCGGCGAGCGGGCTGCGGCCGAGGAGTTCGTCGGCCTCCGGCTGCTGGGCCAGCCGCATCGTGATGTCCATGGATCCAGCCTCCCGCGTGGCCGCCCTCCCCGCGCGGTCGGCGCACCGCGGCCCTAGCGTGAGAACCGCGCAAAACCGACGAAACGACACAGGAGTCGATCGATCATGGCTGAGTTCCCGGAAGGCGCTCCGTGCTGGGTGGACGCGATGTTCAAGGACGTGGAGGGCGCCAAGGCCTTCTACTCCGACGTGCTGGGCTGGACCTTCGGCGAGTCGTCCAGCGAGTACGGCAACTACACGCAGGCGTACTCCGACGGGAAGGCGGTGGCGGCCGTCGTGCCGCCCATGCCGGGTGCCGACGCCCCGTCGCAGTGGTGTCTGTACTTCGCCTCGCCCGACGCGGCGGCCACCGCCGAGAAGATCAAGTCGGCGGGCGGCCGGCTGATGATGGAGCCGATGCAGGTCGGCACCTTCGGCACGATGGCCATCGCGAAGGAGCCGAGCGGCGCGGTCTTCGGCGTCTGGCAGCCGGGCGAGCACAAGGGCTTCGAGAAGATCGGCGAGCCGGGCGCGTACTCCTGGGCCGAGGTCTTCACCCGTGACCCGGCCAAGGCGGACGGGTTCCTCTCGCAGGTCTTCCCGTACGAGGCCCAGACGATGGAGCCCGGCGACGACCCCGAGACGGCCGGGATGGACTTCCGGATCTACAGCGTCGGCGGCAAGGAGAACCCGGTCCTCGGCCGGATGAAGATGGGCGACGAGTTCCCGCCGGAGATCCCCCCGTACGTCCAGGTCTACTTCGGGGTCCCGGACTGCGACGAGGCCGTGGCCAAGGCCAAGAAGCACGGCGGCGCCCTCCACTTCGGCCCGATGGACAGCCCCTTCGGCCGCTTCGCGGCGCTGACGGACCAGCAGGGCGCGGCCTTCGCGGTGATCGACATGTCGAAGACGACGGGCGAGATGCCGAAGATGTCGGACGCGTAGCCGTCCCTCCGGGGCGTATGGGGCGGGGCCGCCGACCGGGTGGCCCCGCCCTCACACGTCGGGGGGTCGCGTGACGGTGCATCCCTTGCAGGTGCCGGGGGTCGGGCTGCGGAAGGCGCGGTCGCACTCCTCGCAGGTCTGGAGGGGGACCGGCGGAACGAAGGGGGCTCTGCGGGGGAGCGGGGTCAGGTCGGGCGGGAGCTGGGCCGTCAGCCGGTGGGCGATCAGGCCGGGCGGGTTGCGGGGGTGGTCCGGGAGGTTCGCCGTGAGGGCGCCGGTCACCGCTTGATGGGTGGCCCCGCGTTCAAGCCAGGCCTCGACGCCGCCCGCCAGGCGCTGGACGTCCCGTTCGCCGAGGAGCAGGCGGGGGTCGGCCCGGCGGAGTTCGGCGAGGAGCTCCTCGGCCAGCCGCCTGCGGGCCGGGTTGTGCGGGTTGCGGGGCGCCGGGAGGGACGCCGCCGGGGGCGGCGGGCCGGGGTCCGGTGCGGGTGCGGGTGGCGGTTCGGGAGCCGGTTCGGGCGCTGGTTCGGGCCTCGGTTCCGGTGCCGGCCGGGGCGCCGGTTCGGGCTTCGGTTCCGGCAGGGTGACGGCCTTCGGGGCGTTGCAGAACACCGTACGGGTGACGATCCGCCCGTCCGGGAGCTTCTCCTGGAGCCGCCGCAGGTACCCGTACGCCTCCAGCTCGCCCAGCGCCTTGGCGATCGCCTTCTCGCCGAGGGGCAGCTGCCGGGCCAGGGCTTTGATGCCGACCGGGGTGCCGCGCGGCACGGACTGGATGTACGAGGCGAGGGCCCGCGCGTTCATCGACAAGTGCGGGTGCCGGATCAGGTCGTTGCTGACCACGGTGAAATTGCGGGTCTGCCGGACGCTGGCGTGTTGAACGCCGTACGCGGCGCGCGAGGGCGCGTTAAGGTGCTGGAAAGCCATCGGGAAGTTCTTGCCTTCTCGTGGTCAGGCCCTCGTCGGGATTGCGAGTCCCGGCGGGGGCTGCCTTGTGTCTGGAGTTGTCGCGGCGAGCATATGCCAGGCAACCGGCATGAAATCCAGCCGAGTTGGGACCATTCACCCGTGTGAGTGAGCGTCGCTCCGGGGAGGCTGGAGGGGTTGGGCGGGAGTTTCTTTCTCTTGGTCCTTCCAAAGACAAAGCGTCGCGCCGCACCGGGTCGCGCCCGGGCGCGACCCGCCCGCGGGGGCGGCCCCGCACGAACGTCCACGGCTTTGTCCAAAGCTGTCGAGACTGTCCCGACGCGAGTGACGGGTAAGGCGCGTTGAGGAGGTGGGTGCGCATGGGCGTGGACGTGGACGGTGACGGTACGGATGAGCACAGCTGGTCCGTGGACCCCGAGGACGAACAGGGCGCGGCGGTCGTGGCGGCCCTCGGCCGCCAGATGCGGGCGCGGAGGGAAGCGCTGGGGATGCGGGTCGGGGACCTGGCGGCGGCGATCCAGTACGGAGAGGCCCTGATCTACAAGGTCGAGGGCGGCAAGCGGATCGCCAAGCCGGAGTATCTGGACAAGGTCGACGAGGCCTTGGAGGCCGGGGGCCTGATCCGGGCCATGCGGGAGGACCTGGGGCGGGTGCGGTACCCGAAGAAGGTTCGGGACTTGGCCAGGATGGAGGCCCTGGCGGTCGAAGTCGCGGGTTACAGCATCCATCACGTGCATGGCCTGCTTCAGACTGAGGCCTGCGCGCGGGCGATGTTCGAGATGCGCCAGCCCACCTACTCGGTGGACGAGGTGGAGCGGTTTGTGGCCGCGCGCCAGGCTCGGTGGTCGATCTTCAATCGCACCCCGGCACCCACGCTCAGTTTCGTGCACGAGGAGAGCACGCTGCGCCGCCCGATCGGAGGCACAATGGTGTGGCGTCAGCAGCTCGAACGACTGCTGGAGGTCAGTGAGTTGCGCAACATGTCGTTCCAGGTCATGCCGCTTGACCGCGAGGTGCACGCAGGTATGGACGGCGGGATCGATGTGCTGAAGTTCGGGGATGGAACGGCAGTAGGGCGCTCCGAAGGTGCCTTCAATGGGCGTCCGGTCTCTGACGCGAAGCGGCTTCGAATCCTTGAGCTGCGCTATGGAATTATCCGAGCCCAGGCTCTCTCGCCACGGGAGTCCCGGGCTTTTATCGAGCACTTGCTGGGAGATGCGTGATGTGCGACTTGGCCTGGTTCAAGAGCAGCTACAGCGGCGGTTCCGAAGGTGACTCCTGCGTCGAGGTGGCGTGGGTCAAGAGCAGCTACAGCAGTGGCCCCGAAGGCGACTCCTGCGTCGAGGTGGCGGCCTGCCCCGAGGCCGTCCGCGTGCGGGATTCCAAGGTGCTCGACGGGCCCCAGCTGGCGCTCACGCCGCAGGCCTGGGCCGGCTTCGTCTCGTACGCGCGGCGTCAGCCCGCGTTGTAGGCGGCGTGGGAGGTCGCCTGGTAGCAGCGGGAGTTGACGGTGAAGTCGAGCGTCGGCTCCAGCGTCGCGGTGTGCGCGGCGACCGTCACGGAGAAGTGTCCGGCTTCGTTCTTGGCCCGGATCTCGTCGGGGCCGTCCTTCTTGATCTCCCAGCCGTTCCCGACCAGCGCCTTCCGCAGGTTCTGCATGCCGGCGTCGTACTGGTCACTGGTCATGCCGCCCACCGACCAGCGGTGCTCCAGGGCGTACAGGTCCCGGCCGTACTCGTCGCAGGTCACGACGCTCATGCCGGCGCGGGGCTCGGTGACCGTGCCCTTGACCCCGGCCAGCTCCAGCAGGCGGGCGGAGACCTCCCTCGTCTTCGCGCGCGCGGGGTCGGGGTCCATCCGCTCCGGCGTGTAGGGGAGTTCCATGATGTCCGAACACCCCGCGGTCAGCGCCAGCAGCGAAGCGAAGACGACCGTGGCGACACGCTCCGTGCGACGTGCCCGGCCGGAGTGTCCTGTCTCTGGAATTCGTCGCATCATCCGCTTCTCCGGGAAAGGCCGTTGCACCGGCCCGTCCCCCGGTGGCACCCGGCCCTGACCGTACCCCTGGCGGCCTGAGCGCCACCGCTCGCCCCGGCCGACCGCGCACGCGAAGGCCGGGCGGTACGGGCGGCAGTCGACCCGGGCGCGTGCGCGAGAACGCAGGGGCGAGCCGCCCGGGTGGTTCCGGGTGGCGGATGCGATGGGTCGAACGCGCGCCGACGCGATCGCTCGTAGCGTCGATCTTGTGCGGCTCCCCCGGGCCGCGCGAGGTCACTACCGAAGAGGTCGAGCACCCCATGAGCCTGAGCATCCGCAACCAGATCGCCGGAACCGTCACCGCCGTCACCACCGGCGAGGCCATGGCCACGGTCAAGGTCCGTCTGGAAGGCGGCCAGGACATCACCGCCGCCATCACCACCGACGCCGTCAAGGACCTGGGCATCGCCGAGGGTTCCTCGGTGAAGGCGCTCGTCAAGGCCACGGAGGTGGCGCTGGCCACCGCCGCCGTCGAGGGCATCAGCATCCGCAACCAGCTGGCCGGCACCGTCTCCGACATCGCCACCGGCGGCGCCATGGCCTCGGTCAAGGTGGACGTGAACGGCGGCGGGCTGACCGCCGCCATCACCAAGGACGCCGTCGAGGCGCTCGGCCTGGCCGCCGGGTCCTCCGTCGTCGCGCTGATCAAGTCCACCGAGATCTCGCTCGCGACCGCCTGACGTCTAGAGCCCCAGGTTCGGCGGCGACAGCGAGCCGAACCACACGTGCGTGACGGCGCTGACGTAGCGCGCTCCGCACCGGTCCGTCGGGACCACCAGCTGTGCGCCCGCCTCGTCGAGGTCCTCCCCGTCCAGGCGGGTCGCCAGCAGCACCGGGCTGTCGCCGAAGTCGACGTCGAGCTCGGCCCAGGACAGGACGGTGTGGTGCCCGTCCCCGCCGCTGACCGCCAGCAGGAAGCGGCTGCGGTCCTTGCGCCGCCGCGCGTCGAAGGACGGCCCGGCGTCCGCGACCACGTCACGCAGCAGGGCGCCTTCGAACACATGGTGCTGCGGACCGTTCGTCGCGCAGTCGAACGTGACCGCGGCCCGGTGCTGTACCCAGTCCCGCAGGTCCGCGACGCTCAGGGTCGCCGGGTGGTCCAGATCTCCGTGCAGCATGAGTTTGGCCATGTGGCGATTGTGCCCGGGGCCCGTCATTCCGGAACCTCATCTGCAAGGTTGATGGCTTGATACAACAAGCAGATGTGGCTTCATCGTGTGTTCTGCCCTTGCAGGTCCTGCAACCTCTGGTTCACCTTCCGCCAGACGATGTCGCGTGTCACCGGCATCTCCGTGAACCGCACCCCGGTCGCGTCCCGCAGGGCGTTCGCGAACGCCGGGGCCACCGGGTTGAAGGGGCTCTCGCTCATCGACTTCGCGCCGAGCGGGCCGATCGCGTCCGAGGTCTCCATGAAGTGCACCTCCGTGCGCGGGACGTCCGCGTACTGCGGGAGCCGGTAGCGGCGGAACGCCGCCGTGGTCACCTCCCCGCGCTCGTCCACCCGTACGGTCTCGAACAGCGTCGCGCCCAGCGCCTGGGCCACGCCGCCCTCCACCTGGCCGCGGCACTGCATCGGGTTCATGACCTTGCCCGCGTCCGCCGCGTGGACGGACCGGAGGATCTTCATCTCCCCCGTGTCCGGGTCCACGGCGAGACGAAACCACTGCGCGTTGAAGGCCACCGAGCGGGGGGAGCCGCCCCAGTGGCCGTCCGCGGCCATCTCCTCCAGCCTGCCCTTGTCGTACGCGGCCTCGTACAGCTCCTTCAGCGTGACGGTCCGGCCCGCGCAGTCGAAGGACTCGGCCGACAGCCTGCACAGGTGCCGGGCCACGCCCGTGTGCCGGGCGGCGAAGGTCAGCAGGCGCTCGGCGAGGGAGTTGGCCGCCAGCATCACGGCCTTGCCCGCCACCACCGTGCCGGCCGAGCCGAACGCGCCGGTGTCGTGGCGGACCACGTCCGTGTCGGACTGGCGCACGGAGATCCGGTCCACCGTCGTGTTCAGCGCGCCCGCGGTGATCTGCTTGTGAACGGTGGTCGTGCCGTTGCCGAACTCCGCCGTGCCGACCGCGATGTCGTACGTACCGTCGCGCAGCAGGCTGACGCGGGCGTCGGCGAAGTGGCCGCCCGGCGGGCCCGTCGCGATCATCGCGACCGCCGAACCCGTCCCGGTGAGCCAGCCCTCGGGGACGTCCTCGTGGCTGCGGTCGTCGGCGATGGCCCCCCGGACCACGTCCATGCACTGCTTCATCCCGTAGGAGGCGATGAACAGGTCCTCTTCGTGACCGATCGGGGTCACCAGGTGGTCGCCGGCACCGATGACGTTCTTCTCGCGCAGTTCGAGCGGGTCCATGCCGAGCCTGACGGCGAGCTCGTCCATCACCGATTCGAGGGCGAAGAGGACCTGGCCCAGGCCGTAGCCGCGGAAGGCGCCGGCCGGGACGCCGTTGGTGTAGACGGAGTACGCCTCCACCTCCTTGTTGGGCGCCTTGTAGACGGCGAAGGACTCGCCGACGCTGTGGAACATGACCGCCGGGCCGTGGTTGCCGTAGGCGCCGGTGTTGGAGAGCACGCGGATGCGCAGGGCGGTGAGGGTGCCGTCCTTCTTGGCACCGACCTTGATGGTGATCTTGAAGGGGTGGCGGGTGGTGGCACCGTAGAACTGCTCGGCACGGGTGAACTCGAGTTTCACCGGCCTGCGCAGCTTCAGGGCGGCGAGGACCACGATGTCCTCGGTGAGCATCTCCTGCTTGCCGCCGAACCCGCCGCCCACGCGGCCCGCCACGACGCGGACCTCGTCCTCGCCGAGGTCGTAGAGGGCGCACAGGGCCCGCCGGGTCAGGAAGGGCGCCTGCGTGGAGGAGCGGACGGTGATGCGCTCGCCGTCGCCCTCCTCCTTGGGCTCGAAGTACGCGACGCTGCCGTGGGTCTCCAGGCTGGCGTGCTGGACGCGCTGGGTCTGGAAGGTCTCCTCGTAGACGACGTCCGCCTCCGCGTACCCCTTCTCCATGTCGCCGATCGTGTTGTGGACCTCGCCGCACACGTTGTTCTCGGCACGGAAGATCCCCGACTCGGGGCCCTTGGGGTGGAGGACGGGCGCGCCCGGAAGCATGGCCTCCTCCGGGTCGATCACGTACGGCAGCTCCTCGTACGTGACCACCACGCGGCGGCAGCCCTCCTCGGCGGCCTGCTCGCTGTCGGCGACGACGGCCGCCACGCGCTGACCGACGAAGCGGACCACGTCGTCCAGGACCCGGGTGTCCATCGGGTCCTCGGTCGGGTGCTCGTGCCGGGCGGACGAGTACAGGCGGTCGGGGGCGTCGTGGTGGGTGAGGACGGCGTGCACGCCCGGGACCTGGAGGGCGTCCCTGATGTCGATGTCGACGATGCGGGCGTGCGGGTGCGGGGAGCGCAGCAGCTTCATGTGGAGCAGCCCGGGCACCTCGACGTCGAAGGTGTAGCGGGCGGTGCCGGTGACGACGAGGGGACCGGCGGGGGCGCCGAGGCTCTTGCCGACGGCCGCGCCCTGTTCCGGGGTTTCGGTGTGCTTCACCCCGCGTACGGCGTCCTCGATGGCCCGGTAGCCCGTACAGCGGCAGATGTTGCCCTTGAAGGCGCGCGGGAGGTCCTGGAGCTTGCCGTCGTCGTGGGCGGTGCCCTCCTCGGCCTGGAGGGCGGCGGTGGTCATCAGGAAGCCGGCCGTGCAGAAGCCGCACTGGAAGCCCTGCGCGTCGAGGAACTGCTGCTGCGCCGGGTGGAGTTCGCCGCCGGGCTTGGCGAGACCCTCGACCGTGGTCACGGAGCGGCCCCCGGCGCGGACGGCCGGGTAGAGGCAGCTGTGCACCGGCTGCCCGTCGACGTGCACGGTGCAGGCACCGCAGTCGCCCTGGTCGCAGCCCTTCTTCACGCCGAACCAGCCGCGCTCGCGCAGGTAGGTGCGCAGGCACTGGCCGGCGCGCGGCTCGGTGTCGAAGCGCTCCTTGTTGATCTCGATCTCGTAGCTCATCGGGAAACCTCCTGCGGCGTCGCCGCCGTGAGTTCGCGGCGGATCTCCTCGGCCAGGCGCAGGGCCATGTGGCGCCGCCAGTCGGGCAGCCCGTGGATGTCGTCGAACCACTCCTGCGGCCGGACGGCGGTGTCGATCGCCCCGCGCAGCTCGGCGGCGGCGGGCGGCAGCGCGAACCAGAAACGGAAGGGGCGGGTGGTGGCGGCGGTGACCGTGAGGGCGAAGGAGCCGTCCTGGGGGTCGCGGGTGCCGATGACGAGGGCGCCCGAGCGGCCGAGCCCGTACAGCGAGGCCTGCCGGAAGGCCGTACGGCAGGCCAGCGAGCGGGCCGGGACGCGGACGGAGCGCAGCAGTTCGCCCTCGCGCAGGTCCTTGACCCCGGCGCCGCGGATGAAGTCGGTGACGGGAAGGCGGCGGGTGGCGCCGTCCTGGCCCTGGAGCAGGACGGTGGCGTCGAGGCCCGCGGCGAGCGAGATGACCGGGCCGGCCGGGAGGCCGTTGCAGAGGTTCCCGCCGACGGTGGCCATGTTCCAGATCTTGAAGCTGGCGAGGAAGGCCCGGCAGCACTGCTCGACCAGCGGCGCCGCGGTCGCCGGCAGGGACCGGCCGAACCGGGACAGCTCGGTGATGGTGCAGGTGGCGGCGATGTCGAGGGCGCCGTCGGGCTGCCAGGACAGGGGCGGCCAGCCCATGCGCGAGAGGTCGACCAGGCGGCGGATGTGGGGCTGGGGCTCGGAGAAGAGGTACGTCCCGCCGCCGAGCCAGGCGTCGCCGGGGCGCCAGGGTTCGCGGCGGCGTGCGTCGCGCACGTCGAGCACGGTGTTGAGATCCAAGGTGAGCCACCCCCATCCACTCGGGACACCCGGGGAACCGAGCGTTTCCAGTCAGTGAAGCAACGGGGGCGGGCCCGGGACGACTGTGGCCGAGCACGGAAACCGCTGGACTCGGGACGGTCCGCCCTGGATGATCAACCAAGAGGCTGACCGAGGTCTTGCCCTTGCATTTACGATGGGGTTTCTCGTATTCACCTCGCGAATGTGGGCTGCCACCCGCCGCAAGGAGCCCCGCATGCACGTCCTCGACCTGCTCCAGTCCGACAACCTCGGCCTCACCCTGCTCTGGGGTGAGGACGCCCTTCTCGGCCAGGAGGTCAGCGGGGTCACCGCCACCGACCTGGAGGACCCGCGCCGTTTCCTGGGCCCCGGCGAGCTCGTGCTCAGCGGCCTGGTGTGGTGGACCGAGGGCGACCTGGTGAAGGCGGACCGCTTCGTCTCCGCGCTCGCCGAGGCCGGGGCCACCGCCCTCCTCGCCGGCGAGGAGACCCACGGCCGGGTCCCCGACGAGCTCTTGGCCGCCTGCCGGGCCCACCGGGTGCCGCTCGTTGCCGTGCCCGCGCAGACCAGCTTCCGCGCGGTCACCGAGGCGGTGTACCTGCGCCAGTGGGGCGACCTGAGCCGCCGCCCGAACCGGCTCTTCGCGCTCCCCGAGAACGTGCGCGCCGAGCTCAGCCGCCTCCTCGAAGGCGGAGCGGGACCCGCCGAACTGCTGGGCCGGGCCTGTGCCCACCTGGGCAAGGTCGCCTGCTACCTGCTCACCGCCAGCGGGCGCACCGTCGCCCGCACCCCGTCGGCGCCCGCGATACCGGCCCGGCGGGCGGGCGGCAGCGCGCTGCGCCAGGGGCTCTCGCTGCGCATCGAGGCCGAGAGCACCCCGTACGACGCCTGGCTGCTGCACATGCCGGACGCGGACGCCGCGCCCCCGCGCGTGCTCCACGAGATCGCCGAGGTCTTCGCCCAGTACCGCGACGGCCGGTCCCGCCGCTCCGACGCGGCCTCGGCCGCCGGCCGGGAGCTGGCCGCACTCCTCGAGGCGGAGGAGCCGGTCACCGATCCGGGGGCCCTGGAGGAGGCGCTGGCCGCGGCCGGACTCCCGGCGGGCGGCCCGTACCGGGTGCTCGCGGCCACCGACGGCGACGCCCTGGCCGAGGCGCTGGCCCACCTGCGGGACGTCCCGTACGCGGTGGGGCGCTCGGTCGCGGTCCTGTACGAGGACCAGGACGCGGCGGTCGACGTGCCGGGCCTGCTCCGCCCGGTCTGGCCGCTGGTGCAGGCGTGCGGCGGCCCGGAGGCCGATCTGCGGCTCGGCGCCGGCGCGCGGGCGGCCGGGGCCGAGGCACTGCGCGCGTCGATGCGCCAGGCCCGCTTCGCCCTGACGGCGGCGGACGAGGGCGCCCCGGTCCGCGCGGTGGAGCAACTGGAAACCCTGTCCGCCCTGTTGTCGGGGGTCCCGCAGGAGGTCCGGTCGGTCTACGCGACACGGACGCTCGGGGCGCTCGGGGACGGGATGCTGCGCGAGACGCTGGAGGTGTTCCTGGCCCACAACTGCTCGTGGACGCGGACGGCGGAGGCACTGCACCTGCACGTCAACACGGTGCACTACCGGATCGAGCGGGTGGAGTCCCTGACGGGCCGTGACCTGTCCCGGCTGGACCACAAGCTGGACCTCTACGCGGCGCTGCGCTGCACCTGACCGCTCTGACGGCCGGGGCGCCGCGTGCGTCGCCGGCGTCAGGGGAGGTCGACGTACACCTCGGTCGACTTCACCCGCGCGGTGACGCAGACCCCGACCGCGATCCCGAGCTCCTCGACCGACTCGCGCGTCACCACGGACACCACGCGGTGCGGGCCCGACTGGATCTCCACCTGGGCGGCCACGTCGTCGACCCGGACCGCGGTGACGATCCCGACGAAGGAGTTCCGCACGGAGGTGGCCGTTCCGTTGCCCGCGGGCGGCTGGGGCCGGGGCTCACCGGCCCGGGCTTGGGCGAAGGCGGCGAGCGCCACCCCGTCGAAGGACCGCCCCCCGTCGGCGGCGCGGCGCACCGGCAGCCGCCCGGCGTCGGCCCAGCGGCGGACGGTTTCGGCGCTCACGCCCAGCAGTCCGGCGGCCTGCCCGATGGAGTACGACGACACGCCCGCACCCTACCCCCGTCGGCGGGCGCCGCGTTGGGGAGCAGGGGGAGCAGGGGGAGCGGGGGGAGCGGGGGTGCCGGGGTGCTCAGCGCGCGTCGGCTGCGGCTTTGGCCTTGGCCTGCGCGGCGGCGACGTAGCGGACGGTGAAGAGCATCGGGAGGACGAACCCGGCGGCCTGGACGAGCGTGGCGGGCGTCGAGTGGCCGTGGCCGGCGTGGGCGAGGGCCGCGAGCGCGCCGGCGGTCACGGCGAAGGCCGCGGTCCACACGCCGGTGATGACGGCGTTGGTCCGGATGAAGGGCCGCAGGCCCCAGATCTCGCGGGGGGTGGTGCGCTTGGCGATGCCCAGGGTGAACGGCCTGCCGACGAGCAGCGAGACCCCGGCGATGAGGGCCAGGGTGGCCGAGGAGAGGGCCGCCGAGTAGTCGTGCACGCCCGAGCGGGGGTCGATGAAGGCGACGGCCGTCAGGGCCGCGAAGAAGACCGCGGAGCCGATCTCGATGATCAGGGCGTCGAAGCCGGCCCCGGTCCGCCGCTGCTGGACGGTCACCGCCACCGCCGCGACGAGACCGGCGAGCGCGGCCCACTGCCACTGGCCGGACGGAAGCACCGCGAAGACGATCCACGGAAGGAAGGTGCGTACGTACGACATCGGAGACCCCCGGCTGATGACTGACGTTCCTGTTCTGACATGTCGAAAGTAGATGTTCCACAACTGACATGTCAAGGATGGAAGGTAAGGTGAGGGCCATGAGCCTTCGACACGCCCTTCTCGGACTCCTGTCAGAGCGCCCGGCCAGCGGATACGACCTGCTCAAGCGCTTCGAGACCTCGCTGGCCAACGTCTGGCCCGCCACCCAGAGCCAGATGTACACAGAGCTGTCCAAGCTCGCCGACGCCGGGATGATCAGCGTCTCGGCGGAGGGCCCGCGCGGGCGCAAGGAGTACACCCTCACCGACGAGGGTCTGGCCGAACTGCGTCACTGGCTGACCGGGACCAAGCCGCAGCGCAACACCCGCAGCGACATCCTGCTGAGGGTCTTCTTCCTCGGCGTGCTCACGCCCGAGCAGGCGCGGGGCTATCTCACCGGGCTGACGGAGATGTCGGAGCAGGAGTACGAGGACCTGCGGCGGCTGGAGGAGTCCATCGACTGGGGCGACGATCCGCTCTCGGTCCACGGCAGGATCGCCCTGGAGTACGGCCTGCGGTTCAACGCCATGCGCCGTGAGTGGGCCGAGTGGGCGGCCGGCCAGATCCGCTAGGGGGTCCCTCCCCGGGCGGTGTCCCGGTTCCACGCGCGGAGCTTCTCCGGGTTGCGGACCGCCCAGATGTGCGTGACGCGGTCGTCGGCGAGGCCGAACGCGGCCACGGTCACGGTGGTGCCGGCGTACCGGGCCACCAGGCCCGGCCGGCCGTTGACCGTCCGCTCCAGGAGCGTCAGCCCGGGCGCCTTGGCGGCCATGTGGATCAGGTACTGGGCGATGCGCTCGCCGCCCTCGACGGGGCGGAGCGCGGCGCCGACCAGCCCGCCGCCGTCGGCGACCATCGTGGCGTCCGGGTCGAGGAGGCCGACGAGGGCCTTGATGTCCCGGGCCTCCCACGCCTCCTTGAAGTGCCGCACGAGATCGGCCTGCCCGGCGGTCGTGGCCGGGGTCGTGGCGGCGGCCGCCGGGGCGTGCGCCGTACGGACGCGGCGGCGGGCCGAGGCCGCCAGCTGCCGGCAGGCCGCCGGTGACCTGGCGATGATCCCGGCGATCTCGGCGAAGGGGTACCGGAAGACGTCGTGCAGGACGAACGCCACGCGTTCGGCCGGGGTCATCGACTCCAGTACGACGAGGAAGGCCATGTTCACCGACTCGTGCAGGGCGACCCGCTCGGCGGGGTCCGCGGCCCCGCCCGTCCACTCCGTACGGTCGGGCAGCGGCTCGGGGAGCCACGCGCCGACGTAGCGCTCGCGCCGGACCCGCGCGGAGCCGAGCAGGTCCAGACAGATCCGCCCGGCCACCGTCGTCAGCCAGGCGCCCGGTGCCTCGACGGCCTCCTGCCGGCGCGGCGACATCGCATACCAGCGGGCGTAGGCCTCCTGTACGGCGTCCTCGGCCTCGGTCGCCGAACCCAGCAGCCGGTAGGCGAGGGCGATCAGGCGGCGCCGCTCGCCGAAGATCGCGCGCGGGTCCGGATCGGAGGTGCTCACGGCAGCGAACGCTCCCTGTTTCTCTCGGCTTTCTCTCGGCCGCCTCACATTTCGCGGGCCCGCGTCGTCGGACTGTCGAGACAGTACCGAGCCACCGCCGTGAGGCAGAAGAGGGGACGCACCATGGCCACCCGCACCACCGCGGACTGCACGACCGAAGACGGGACGACCGAGGAGAGGACACCCGCGGACGGGCGCACCGGCGCGTTCCTGCGCGTCTCGATCGCCCTGCAGACCCTGGCCGTCTTCTTCCAGGCGGCCACCGCCGGACTGCTGCTGTCCACGTCCTACGGCGAGACGCTGCACGGCGTCGGAGCGCGTGTGATGTACGGCGCATCGATGCTGTACGTGATCGCCGCGGTCCTGGCGTGGCGCCCGGGCGGGGGAAGCCCCCGCCCCGTCCTGTACGCGTGCGGCTTCCTGGCCCTCGCCTCGGTGCAGGTGGTGCTGGGCATCGCGCACATGCCGGCGCTCCATGTACCGCTGGGCGTCCTCATGTTCGGCCTGAGCCTGCTCGCGCTGGCCCGGGGAACGTCGAAGGGCCCCACCGCAAGCGGTGGGGCCCTTCGACAACGTGCCCGGTGAGGCACTGGCGGAGGATACGAGATTCGAACTCGTGAGGGGTTGCCCCCAACACGCTTTCCAAGTCTGTTGCCTCACGTCCCAGTAGTAGTTGCCTGCGTTCGTCCTCGTTCGTGAGGGTTCTTCGACACCTACCGGACTGGACTGCACACCCCTACGAACGATGGCGAACGGTGCTGAATGAGACGGGAACTGAGACGGTGGTTCTGCTCTGGTTAGGCGGGGCGACCGACAGACCACCCTGCTACGTCGCCGAGCCGGCCTCTCCAGAACGGCATGCTGATCGGTCCGTGGCCTACACCGGCGATCGTGACTTCTCGGAGATGAACCCAGCGGGGGAGATGGTGAACGTCCTCCAGCTCCCCGGAAGCGACCAATGCGGCGCGCGCCCCATCGACGCTCTCGGGAAAGTCGACCATGAGGTCGACGCCGTTGCCTCGGCCACCTTGGAGCGCGCGGGCCCACTCGGCCTTCCAAGCTCCATGGCTGATCAGTTCGCCGTAGACCACGCCGCTGGACATGGTCAGAGTGACGGGAACGTGATTGCGATCGTCGGCGGCGATCTGCTCCATAAGGAGCGAGAGGTAGATGTCCAGGACGGGTTCAGTGACAGCAGGCAATGACGGTGTGGGGCCTATACCGTCGCTCATGATCGAACCTCCTCGTTGAGGTACGCCCGCGGCGAGACCTCGCCTCCTACGAGCGGTCTGCGTGCTCAACGCTATCCAAGTTGGCTGGAAAATAACGGAACTGGCTGAAACTCGCAGATCGTCGATCGTCTGCCACAAAGCCGCCCCAACTCCCATCCCGTCTGCCGTCGGCCCACACGTATGTGGAGCGGGCGCGGTGCCGGGCGTCCAGGTGGAGCGCGCCACTGTACGAACGACCTGGACGCCCGGTGCCGTGTCTGCTCGGCTTGTCCTGGGCCGATGGCAGACGGGATGGGAGTTCCCCGCCCCCAGCCACATTCGGCCGGCACTCGCCAGCGGCGCCCCCGCCATCCTGGAGCCTGAGGCCCCCGCCGGAGGCATGTCGGTGAGGGATGGAATCGACGGCCGGTCGGGGCTCGACTCATGCCCTTGGGCCTATCCCGCCTTGCAGGGGCGGGCGTCGGCGCAGCGGGGGCGGAGCGGGCCGAAGGCAGGAGCGTCGCCCCGAGCGGAGCCGGGAAGCCCGCCCGGCGGAGCGGAGCGCAGCCGGGTGCTTGATGAGGTAGAGAAACCTGTAACAGGCCCGTGAGCCATGGCACTTCGTGCGATCACTGGCACTTTTTCTGACAGTGCGGTCCTGGGGCCGCGGGTACCTTCGTAGAGTCGAAGGGAGCCCATCGTGGGGGCCGAACTGAGCACAGGGCAAAGGGTGGCACGAGCACGCCGCCGACTTGGCTGGGACCAGGCACAGCTGGCAGCAGCCGTAGGGCGCTCGGTCAGCTGGGTCTCAAAGGTGGAGACCGGACGGCTTCCGCTTGACCGCATGAGCGTTGTCGGGCAGCTCGCCGAAGCCCTCGACATCGAGGTCATCGAGCTGACAGGACAGCCCTACCGCCACGACTCCTCGGAACTCGACTCGGGCCACGCTGCCATCCCCGGCCTTCGCCTGGCTCTCCAGCAGGCCACGATGCCCGGCGGTGCACTTCTCCTCGGTGGCATCGAGCCCCCGTCTCTTGCAGAGATCTCGGTACGGGTGGAAGTCGCTGAGCGGCTCCGCCAGGACGCCAAGTTCACGGCCCTCGGCGATGTCCTCCCGCAGATCCTTCGCGACCTCATCGTTGCCTGCGACGTGGCGGACGGCGACGATCTCGCCCGCGCCGAATCACTGATGCTCCGAGCCAGCCACATGGCCCGGGTCTCCTCGAACCTGCTCGGTCATCACGACCTCGGTTGGAGCGCCGTCCAGCGTGAGCTGGTCGCGGCAGAGCGCGCCGAGTCGCCGGCGCTTCGAGCCGCTGCCCGTTGGGACCTCTGCGGGGTTTGGCTCTACGAAGGGGAAGTGGCGGCAGCGCGGGACATGGCGCTCCGAGCGCTGGACGACCTCGAACCGGATCTCTCGACCGCTGACGAGAACATCCGCTCCTTGTGGGGTGCCATGCACCTCCGGGCCGCCGTGGCCTGGTCGCGTCTGTGGGACCGGGCGGAAGCAGAGTCACACCTTGCCGAGGCTCGCCGGACAGCAGCCCACCTCCCTGCCGACGGCAACGTCTTCCAGACCCAGTTCAACGCGGTGAACGCGGAGATCCACAGCGTGGAAGTCAGCCTGGAACTGGGGCACCCGCGCGACGTGCTCTCGCGGTCCGAACTGGTCGACGTTATGCACATCGCATCTGGTGAGAGGCAATCTCACTTCTGGGTCTGCACAGCAGCCGGACAAATGATGAACGGCAAGGCCGAGGATGCCGCGGGCTCCATCCTCCGTGCCGACGCGGTTGCTCCTCAGCACGTACGCAACCGCCCCGTCGCCCGGAACCTGGTGGACGATCTGCGGTCTGCCAACCGGAACGCCCGCACGGAGGAGATCCGGCGTCTGGCCGGACACATGAAGCTCAGCTGATCAAGCTGGACGGAGAGGGGGCCGTCGCCATGAGGGTGGCAGACAAAGCGCGATTACTCGTGGAGCTGCACGAGATCCGGAAGAAGCTGGCCGAGGCGGCGCAACGGGTGGATCGCCTGTCCGCTGCGGTCACGGAAGATCGGCCACGTGCCCTTCAAGGCGGTCGAGCCGCGAGTTGATGAGTTCCAGTGCGGCCTTGATCTCGGCCAGCTCGTTGGCCAGGGTCGAGGCCTGCTCCGTCTCGACTGCGGGCGGGTCGCTGGCGACAAAGGTGCCGCGCCCCTGCTGGCTCACAATCAAGCCTTCATCGCGAAGGATGTCCAACGCGTGCCGAACGGTCATGGCTGCAACGCCGTACCGCTCGGCCAACTTGGCGTTCCCGTCGAGCCGCTGGCCGGCCGTCAGCGTTCCATTCGCGATCTGCCGTCGGAGGTCGTCGGCCACCTGCGCGTAGGCGCTGCGGGGATCATCTGGGCTCACGGTCACAAACCCAGGTTATCTAAGTGATCTAAAGAAGTCTGCCCCAAGGGCTTGTAGTCTTCGCCATCTCTACTAATCTAGGTAACACAAGAGAAGTTAGAGATGTCTAGCTGGGAGCGGCGCCCTACCGCCAAGCAGTCCGCCGCTCCCATCCCTGGAAGGGAGCTTTCATCATGCCTGCAATCCTCGCTGCTTCGGTCTCTGCTGGGTTATCCCTCCCGTTGTCCCGTGCGGGCGATGCGATCGTCATCCCGTCTTCCTGTCAGGGCTGCGGTGTGGCCTGTGGCTCGGACTGGGTGCACTCCGATGGGCTTGGCGTGCTGATGCACCGGACGGGGGAGCCCTGCCCCTCTGCCGTTCCGTTCGTGTGGGAGACGGGTGAGCCGCTTTCGCCCTGCGGTGACTGCGCCGGATCCCTGGTGGACGTGGACTCGGATGGTTCCATGACGGGCTTCACCGGCTCGCTCATCCCCTGCTACTGCGCCCACGCCGGTCAGGACGGCGGGAGTGGCTGCGGTTGCTTCGTTGAGGGCTGGCCCATGGACGACGGCTTCACCGGCTGGGTAGAGGAACCCGAATACGTGGAGGGATCCCCCGTGTACCGGCCCTGCCTGGTGCACACCCCTTCACGTGCGAACACCACTGCGCTGGCGGTGGCCGCGTGACGGTCTTCCCCGTCGCCCCTGAGGCCGTGGCCGGTGCTGCGGCCTCGCTGGGCACCGACCCGCTCACCCTGGCCGACCTTCTGCGGGTCGCCGCCGCGCCCGGCTTCGACCGGTGGCAGGAACAGGTGCGCCGTACCGGCGGCTGCTCGGACCCCATCCACCTGACCGGCTCCACCGTCACCCGCGACCGGCAGACCGGGGATGTCCTCTACTCGTACTCGACCGCCGACGAGCCCGGGGGCCGGTTACGGGTCGCCTGCGGCAACCGGCGGGCCTCCCGCTGCCCCTCCTGCGCCTGGACCTACGCCGGGGACACCTACCACCTGATCCGGGCCGGGATCACCGGCGATGAGCGCAAGGACGTGCCCGTCACGGTCCGCTCCCACCCCAGGGTGTTCGCCACCCTCACAGCCCCCTCGTTCGGCCCGGTCCACAACCGCCCGTCTTCCGGCCGCTGCCGCTGCGGCACCGCCCACCCCGAGACAGATGCTCTCCTGGGCACGGCCCTGAACCCGGAGCGGTACGACTACGCGGGCGCGGTGCTGTGGAACAACTACGCCGGACAGCTCTGGCAGCGCTTCACGATCTACCTGCGCCGGGAGATCGCTGCCCGCGCCGGGATCACACAGGCGGAGATGAAGGAGGGATGCCGGGTCTCCTTCGGGAAGGTCGCCGAGTTCCAGAAGCGCGGAGCGGTCCACTTCCACACGGTCGTACGCCTCGACGGCCCGGACGGCCCCGACACTCCTCCGCCCGCCTGGGCGTCGGTGGGCCTGCTCGATGATGCGATCCGGGCTGCGGCCGGACGAGTCGCCGTCACCGTTCCCGCCTCCGGGGACTTCCCCGCCCGGGCCCTCGGCTGGGGCACGCAGGTCGATGTCCAGCCCATCGGTGGTCTCGGACACGAGGAGCTGACCGAGACTGCGGTTGCCTCGTACGTGGCGAAGTACGCGACCAAGGCAGCTGAGACGACCGGGACCGCCGACCGGCGCATCGGGGAGCTGGCAGAGCTGGACAAGCTGCATCTGCCCGCCCACACCCGGCGCCTGATCGAAGCCTGCTGGCACCTGGACGACGCCTACCCGGAACGGCTGCTGGCGCACTGGTCGCACATGCTCGGCTTCCGCGGCCACTTCTCCACCAAGTCCCGCGCCTACTCCACCACCCTCGGAGCCCTCCGCCAGACCCGCGCCGACTACCGCGCCGCCCAAGAGCGCCGGGAACGCGGGCTGCCCGACCCCGACGACGACGCGGAGGGCTCCACGCTCGTCCTCGCGCACTGGACCTACGCCGGACACGGACACACCCCGGGTGAGTCCTGGCTCGCCGCCAGCATCGCCAACGACATCAAGACCAACCGCGACGTCGCCCGGGAGGCATGCGCCGCGCTCGACCCTGAGGAGGGCCCGTGAACGACCCGCATGACCCCACGCTCGTCCTGCTGACGGTTGAGGAGGCTGCCCGCCGCCTGCGGATCGGCCGCACGACGTGCTTCGCCCTCGTGGCCTCCGGGGCGCTCGAATCGGTCACCGTGGGTCGTCTGCGGCGCATACCGCCAGACGCGCTGCCCGCGTACGTCGCCAAGCTCCGTACTGCGGCTTGAGGGGGGTGCTCATGAGTGAGATGAAGCGAACTCGGCAGCCCAACGGGGCGTCCTCGATCTACTTCGGCAAGGACGGGAAGTGGCATGGCCGCGTGACCGTCGGCGTTCGGGATGATGGCCGGCCGGACCGGCGGCACGTTGAGCGCAAGACTCAGGCTGAGGTGGTCAAGGCAGTCCGCGAGATGGAGAAGAAGCGGGACGCCAACAAGCTGCCCAAGGCCGGACAGCGCTGGACGGTCAAGACCTGGACGGAGCACTGGGTCTACAACATCGCCCAGAAGTACGTTTCGGAGAACACCTACGACGGCTACGAGGTGGACGTTCGCGTGCACCTGGTCCCTGGGCTCGGAGCCCATCGGCTCGACCGCTTGGAGCCGGAACACCTGGAGACCTTCTACGCCAAGATGCAGAAGTCCGGGAGCAAGGCCGCCACCGCGCACCACGTCCACCGGACGATCCGGGTCGCGCTCGGTGAAGCAGTGCGGAGAGGCCACGTCGCCACGAACGCGGCGGAGATCGCCAAGGCCCCCCGGCTCGAAGAGGAGGACATCGAGCCGTACGACATCGAAGAGGTGCAGCGGCTACTGCTGGAGGCGTCCAAGCTCCGCAACAGCGCCCGGTGGGTCGTCGCCCTGGCGCTCGGCCTGCGACAGGGGGAGGCGCTCGGACTCCACTGGGAGGATGTCGACCTGGACGCCGGGTATCTGCGGACGCGCAAGAACAGGCTTCGCCCGAAGTATCAGCACGGCTGCTCGGAGCCCTGCGGCCGGAAGCCTGGGTACTGCCCGCAGCGCGAGCAGATCCGCCGTGAATACAAGAACACGAAGTCGCGCGCCGGACGCCGGACGATCGGGCTGCCCGATCCGCTGATCAAGCTGCTCCGCGCGCACAAGGAAGAGCAGAAGCGGGAACAGGCGGCGGCCGGCACGGATTGGGAAGGCACGGGCTACGTCTTCGCCTCGCCCACGGGCGGACCGCTGATCCCGAACACGGACTACCACCGGTGGAAGCAGCTGCTTCAGGACGCGGGGGTACGGGATGGGCGACTCCATGACGCACGCCACACAGCCGCGACGGTCCTCCTGCTCCTGGGCGTCCCGGATGTCGTCGTCGACGCGATCATGGGATGGGAGCCGGGTGGCGCTGCCCGGATGCGAGCCCGGTACATGCACGTGACCGCGCCGCTGCTGAAGAAAGCCGCCGGGCAGGTCGGCGAAGTGCTGTGGGGCCCGTCCCAGGACAACTGAGACGGAAAGTGAGACGGAGCAACGCAGAAGGCCCCGGCCGGTTTCCCGGTCGGGGCCTTCAAGTGCCCGGTGAGGCACTGGCGGAGGATACGAGATTCGAACTCGTGAGGGGTTGCCCCCAACACGCTTTCCAAGCGTGCGCCCTAGGCCACTAGGCGAATCCTCCGCCGCAAACAATACAAGACGTTGAGGGGTGCTCGCGAACGTGATCGCCGACGGGGGATCCGAGGGGCGACCTGGGCGGGTTCCCGGTCGGGTCCCCGTCGGGGGCAGGGTCGATTCCGGGGGCTTTCATCCGCTAGGGTGGGGCCCAGCCCCTCACGTGGCGCTATCTCACCCAACTCCCCCAGGGCCGGAAGGCAGCAAGGGTAAGTGGGCTCTGGCGGGTGCGTGGGGGGCGCTTTGCGTTCCGGGGCGGCCTGCGCGGCCCTCGGCGGGACGTCTTTGTCGGTGGGCCCGGATAACCTCGTAGACGTGTCGTCCCTTGCGCTGTACCGCCGCTACCGCCCCGAGTCGTTCGCCGAGGTCATCGGGCAGGAGCATGTCACCGTCCCCCTGATGCAGGCCCTGCGGAACAACCGGGTCAATCACGCGTACCTGTTCAGTGGTCCGCGAGGCTGTGGCAAGACCACCAGCGCGCGCATCCTGGCGCGCTGCCTGAACTGTGAGCAGGGTCCCACCCCCGAGCCCTGCGGCGAGTGCCAGTCCTGCAAGGACCTGGCGCGCAACGGGCCGGGCTCGATCGACGTCATCGAGATCGACGCGGCCTCCCACGGTGGCGTGGACGACGCCCGTGACCTGCGGGAGAAGGCCTTCTTCGGGCCCGCGTCCAGCCGGTACAAGATCTACATCATCGACGAGGCGCACATGGTCACCTCGGCGGGCTTCAACGCCCTGCTGAAGGTGGTCGAGGAGCCGCCGGAGCACCTCAAGTTCATCTTCGCGACGACCGAGCCCGAGAAGGTCATCGGGACCATCCGCTCCCGTACGCACCACTATCCGTTCCGGCTCGTACCGCCCGGGACGCTGCGCGACTACCTGGGCGAGGTCTGCGGGCGCGAGGGGGCCAAGGTCGAGGAGGGCGTGCTGCCGCTCGTCGTGCGGGCGGGCGCCGGTTCCGTGCGTGACTCCATGTCCGTCATGGACCAGCTCCTCGCCGGTGCCGCCGAGGACGGTGTGACGTATGCCATGGCCACCTCCCTGCTCGGGTACACCGACGGCTCGCTGCTCGACTCCGTGGTCGAGGCCTTCGCCTCCGGGGACGGGGCGGCCGCCTTCGAGGTCGTCGACCGGGTGGTCGAGGGCGGCAACGACCCGCGCCGGTTCGTCGCCGACCTGCTGGAGCGGCTGCGGGACCTGGTGATCCTCGCCGCGGTGCCGGACGCCGGGGAGAAGGGGCTCATCGACGCCCCCGCCGATGTCGTCGAGCGGATGCAGGCCCAGGCGTCCGTCTTCGGGGCCGCCGAGCTGTCGCGCGCCGCCGACCTGGTCAACAGCGGGCTCACCGAGATGCGCGGTGCCACCTCGCCGCGGCTCCAGCTGGAGCTGATCTGCGCCCGGGTGCTGCTGCCCGCCGCCTTCGACGACGAGCGGTCCTTCCAGGCCAGGCTCGACCGGCTGGAGCGGAGCGGGTTCACGCCCGGCGCCGCCGCCCCGGCCGGCGGGCCCGCCATGGGCTACGTGCCCGGGCCCGAGGCCCACGGCATGGCCCCGGCCGGGCCCGGCGGGGCCGTCGCGGCCGCGCGGGCCGCCGCTGCCGCCGTACGGGCGCCGGAGCAGGCGGCTCCGGCCGCACAGGCGCCCGCTCCCGTGCAGACCCCGGCCCCGGCCGAGGTCCAGGCTCCGGCGCCGGTCCAGGCTCCGGCTCCCGCCGCCGCCCAGGCCCCTGCCGCGCAGGCACCTCCCGCCGCCGCGCCCGGCGCCTGGCCGGGGGCCGCGCAGCCCGGTGGCGGGGCCGCCCCGGGCGCCTGGCCCGGAGCCGCCGCCCCGGCTTCGGCGGCACCCGCGCCCGCAGCCGCTCCCGCCGCCGGGGCCTGGCCCAGCGCCGCCGCGCCCGGTTCGGGCCAGGCCGCCGCGGCCGCGCCCGCCCCGGCTCCGGCCGCCCCGGCCCCCGCGGCCGCTCCGGCCGCCGCCCCCTCTCCCGGCATGGCCGCCGGCGCCGGGCAGGTCCAGGCGATGTGGCCCGGCATCCTCGAGGCCGTCAAGAACCGCCGCCGCTTCACCTGGATCCTGCTCAGCCAGAACGCCCAGGTCACCGGCTTCGACGGAACCACCCTGCAACTGGGCTTCCCCAACCCCGGAGCCCGCGACAACTTCGCGAGCAGCGGCAGCGAGGACGTGCTCAAGGCGGTCCTCGCCGAGCAGTTCCAGGTCAACTGGAAGATCGACGCCGTGGTCGGCGCGGGCGGCGGACAGCCCGCACAGGCCCCGTCCGCGTATGCGGCCCCGCCCGCCTACAACCCCGCACCCGCCGCCCCGGCCCCCGACCGGCAGCCGGGTCCCGCCGCGCCGCAGCAGCCGTACCAGCCGCCGCAGCCACCGGCCCAGCAGGGCGGTTCCGCGCCGCAGCCCCCCGTACGGCAGGCGCCCCCGCCGGTCGCGCCCGAGGACGACGTACCGGAGGAGGACGATCCGGATCTGGTCGACAGCGCCCTGACCGGACACGACCTCATCGTGCGCGAGCTCGGAGCCACCGTCATAGAGGAATACACAAACGAGTAGGGCCGTCTCATTGGGTGGCCGCACGAAGGGCATCCCGCCACGCGGGCTAGGCTGCAGGGCGTGAAGGTCCTCGTCATCGGCGGCGGCGCCCGCGAACATGCCCTGTGCCGCTCTCTGTCCCTCGACCCCGACGTCAACGCGCTGTACTGCGCTCCCGGCAACGCCGGCATCGCCGAGGTGGCGGAGCTGCGCCCGGTCGACGCCCTCGACGGCGCGGCCGTGGCCCGCCTCGCCACCGAACTCGGAGCCGACCTGGTCGTCGTCGGCCCGGAGGCGCCCCTGGTCGCCGGCGTCTCCGACGCCGTCCGCGCCGCGGGCATCCCCGTCTTCGGCCCGTCCGCGCAAGCGGCGCAGCTGGAGGGCTCCAAGGCGTTCGCCAAGGACGTGATGGCCGCGGCCGACGTCCCGACCGCCCGCAGCTACGTGTGCACCACCCCCGAAGAGGTGGACACGGCCCTCGACGCCTTCGGCGCCCCGTACGTCGTCAAGGACGACGGCCTGGCCGCCGGCAAGGGCGTCGTGGTCACCGGGGACCGGGACGCCGCCCGCGCGCACGCGCTCGGCTGCGACCGCGTCGTCATCGAGGAGTACCTCGACGGCCCCGAGGTCTCCCTCTTCGCCATCACCGACGGCGTCACCGTGCTGCCGCTCCAGCCCGCGCAGGACTTCAAGCGCGCGCTCGACGGCGACGAAGGCCCCAACACCGGCGGCATGGGCGCGTACTCGCCCCTGCCCTGGGCCGACCCGAAGCTGGTCGAGGAGGTCATGGAGACCGTCCTCCAGCCGACCGTGGACGAGCTGCGCCACCGCGGCACCCCGTTCTCCGGGCTGCTGTACGCCGGCCTCGCGATCACCTCGCGCGGCGTCCGCGTCATCGAGTTCAACGCCCGCTTCGGCGACCCCGAGACCCAGGTGGTCCTGGCCCGGCTGCGCACCCCGCTCGCGGGCGTGCTGCTGCACGCCGCCAACGGCACCCTGGACGCCGAGCCGCCGCTGCGGTGGAGCGCGGACGCGGCCGTGACCGTCGTCATCGCCTCCCACAACTACCCGGAGACCCCGCGCACCGGGGACCCGATCGAGGGCCTGGCCGAGGTGGCCGCCGAGGACGGTCCCGACGCGTACGTCCTGCACGCCGGGACCCGGCGCGAGGGCGAGGCGGTGGTCAGCGCGGGCGGCCGCGTGCTGTCGGTGACGGCGACCGGTTCCGATCTGGCACAGGCCCGCGAGAAGGCGTATAAGGCCGTCGCGCGGATCCGGCTCGACGGCTCCCAGCACCGTACGGACATCGCCGCCAAGGCGGCCGAAGGCCGCTGAGCAGCGGGGCTTCCGTCACGCGGGCCCGGTGCGCACCCAGGTGCGGCCGGGCCCGCGCGCGTGTCCGCGTACGAGTGCATCCGGCCGCGTTCGAACGCAGCCAGCTTTACCCAAAGCCATTCCATCGGGTGATGGTCACCCGGTCCGGCTGACTGCCGCTCGCTCCCCAACTAGGGTGCGATGCCAAGCATTCCGGCACTTGGCCCACCGGCATTGCGATGTCAGTGGCGGGTGTCACAGTGGGGGAGTGAGCAAAACCGCCGCAGGGCAGAGGGGGTGAGGTCCGGCCGTGTCCGGAACGGGTTCGATCGTGGAAGGGGGCGCGCCGTCCGCGCGTTCCCGGGCCCTGGCCGTGCTGCGCGTGCGCAGCCGGGCACTGGCCCTCGGGGTGCTGCCCGCCGCCCTCGCGGTGGTGCTGCTGAGCGCCCGGATGACGGGCCGGCTGGCCGGTGATCCCTGGCCGGTCGTGACGCTCGTCGTGTGCGTCGTGGCCGCACTGGTGCTGCTCGCCGGCGGGGTGTTCGCCGCGGTGGTGCTGCGGGCGAGCCCGGCCGTGACGCCGACGGTGCCGCTGCCGGAGTCCGCCGCGCCCGACCTGTACCGGATGGTGCGGGACCTGGCCGACCGGATGGACGTGCCGGCGCCCTCGGCGATAGCCCTGACGCCGGACTGCGACAGCTGGCTGGAGGACCGTACGCACGCGGCCCACCGGCGCGGCGGCATATCGGGCGGGCGCGAGACGGAGCCGGGTGCGGCTCCCGTGCTGGTGATCGGCTCGCCGTTCCTCTGGTGGATGCGGGTCGCCGAACTGCGGGCGGTCCTGGCGCCCGTCGTCGCCGGTACGGGCCCTTCGGCCCATCCGGACATAGCCGACGCCCGGGGCTTCGTCCGCGGGCTCGACGCCGCCGCGGACGTGGGCAGCAGGCCCGGACTCGGCTGGATCGGCCGCCCGGCCCGGCTGCTGCTGAGGCTGTGCCAGACGGACGCCGCCGAGATGGAGCGCGGGGTCGCGGCCGCCGCCTCGGACCGCGCGCAAGGGGTGGACTACGGGCTGCGCATCGTCGCCCAGGAGCAGGTCGGCCTCGCCTACGCGGGCTGGGACCGGCTGTTGACCAGGGTCGCGCTGCCCGCGTGGCGGATGGGCCGCTGGCCGGCGCACCTCGACGCCGGGGTGGTCTCCGCGCTGACCGAGCTGTCCCGGCGCGACCGGCTGGCCGAGGGGTTCACCTCGCGGCTCGGCGAGCGGCCCGCGTGCGATCTGCTGGAGCGGCCCGGAGTGATCGACGAGGCGGCTTCGCTGCTCGCCGCCCGGCTGTTCCACGGCGGTCCGGCCGAGGCCGGCCCGGACTGGTCGCCGGTGGACTGGGCGGCGTATCCGGAGGAGGTCGTGGACCGCAAATGGCGTGCGGAGGCCGCCCGGCTGCACGCGTCGCTGGACGCCCTCGCCGTCCCGGCCGGCCCGGGGCCGACGCTGGACCGGGTGCTGGGCTATCTCACGGACGCCGCCGGAGAGGGCGCGGCCGGGGAGGCGCTGGCCGGCCGGCTCAGCGGTGACCTGGCCCGGGAGGAACGCTCCACGGGAGCGGGCGGCGCCGGCGGCGGAGTGGCGCGCGGGGCGGACACCGTGCCGCTGTTCCCGCTCCAGCCGCCCCGCAGCGGGCGGGATCTGCTCGCCGACCACGTCACGGCGATGGTGTGCGCCGCGGCCGTCGACTCGGCCGATGCCGCACCCGGGCTGGACTGGCTGGACGGCCCGGTCCTCCTGGTCGGCGGCGAACGGCGCGCGGACCTGGCCCCCCGGGTGCTGAGCCTGGTGGAGGACGGGGACCCGGAGCCCCTGCGCGACTGGCTCGCGGAGCTCGGCGTACGCCCGGAGAAGCCGGTCCGCCTCGTCTGACGGCGCGTACGACTGCCTCCCCGCCGGTCCGGTCCCGGCGGACCCGCACTCCACGCGCTCCGGATGTGGCGAACGGTGACGGAATGAGTGCGTTATGTGATGTGCTGGGACCGGTAGCGGTTCGATGTCCCGAAACCGTGCCGTGCCGGTGTGTTCAGAGGCCGTTCGGGGGAGCGAGGGAGGGGAGCGGTATGGGTGGTGCGGACCAGATCCGGCGTTGGGAGTCAGGTGCGCTCGCGCACGCGGTGAACGATCCCTTCGGCCAGGGCCCGCTGCCGTGGTTCCGTGGCAGCGAGCTGTACTTCGACGACACCGGGCACGTCGTGCCCTGGTACGTGGACCCCGCGCTCGCCGACCCCGCCCTCGCCCCCGGCCAGATCCCCCGCGCCCGCGGCAACGGCGGCCCGCGCACCGCCGACGACGTGCACCGGCAGATCAAGGGCTTCGCCTCCACCGGGGCCGTCACCCCCGGCGAGGCCATCGACTTCCACATCACGGTGGACCCGCCCCAGCAGTTCTCCGTCGACGTCTACCGAATCGGCCACTACGGCGGCGACGGCGCCTCCAAGATCACCACGAGCCCCCGGCTCTCGGGCATCGTCCAGCCGGCCCCGCTCACCGCCGACCGCACCGTCTCCTGCCACCACTGGTGGCTCTCCTGGCGGCTCCAGGTCCCCTCCTACTGGAGCGTCGGCGCGTACGTCGCCGTCCTCACCACCGCCGACGGCTACCGGTCCCACATCCCCTTCACCGTCCGCGACGACCACCCCGCCGACCTGCTCCTGCTGCTGCCCGACATCACCTGGCAGGCCTACAACCTCTATCCCGAGGACGGGCGGACCGGCGCCAGCCTCTACCACGCCTGGGACGAGGAGGGCCGGCTGCTCGGCGAGCAGGACGCGGCCGTCACGGTCTCCTTCGACCGGCCCTACGCGGGGGCCGGCCTGCCCCTGCACGTGGGCCACGCCTACGACTTCATCCGCTGGGCCGAGCGCTACGGCTACGACATCGCCTACGCCGACACCCGCGATCTGCACGCCGGCCGCGTCGACCCCGCCCGCTACCGCGGCCTGGTCTTCCCCGGCCACGACGAGTACTGGTCGGCCCCCATGCGCCGCACCGTCGAGCGCGCCCGCGACCACGGCACCTCGCTCGTCTTCCTCTCCGCCAACACCATGTACTGGCAGGTCGAGCTGGGCCCCTCCCCCTCCGGGGTCGACGACCGGCTCCTCACCTGCCGAAAACGCCGCGGCCCCGGCCGCCCCGGCCTCTGGCGCGAGGTCGACCGCCCGGAGCAGCAGCTGCTCGGCATCCAGTACGCGGGGCGGGTCCCCGAGCCCGCGCCCCTGATCGTGCGCAACGCCACGCACTGGCTCTGGGACTCCACCGGCGCCGCCGAGAACGACGAGCTCCCCGGCCTGGTCGCCGGCGAGGCCGACCGGTACTTCCCGCGCACCCAGCTCCCCGAGCACCGGGACCGGATCCTGCTCGCGCACTCCCCGTACCGCGACGGCGAGGGCGCCAAGCGCCACCAGGAGACCTCCCTGTACCGGGCCCCGAGCGGCGCCCTGGTCTTCGCGTCCGGCACCTTCGCCTGGTCCCCGGCCCTGGACCGTCCCGGCCACGTCGACGAACGGGTCCAGCGGGCCACAGCCAATCTCCTCGACCGGATCTGCAAGCGGGACTGAGCGGGACCCGGACACCCCCGGAGCCGGGCACGGCCCCCGGTACGGGAGAATGGGGCTGCGCTCGTACAGAACCACAGGGAGACCCCGTGTCCGGATTCGTCGAAAAGCCCGAGCCGGTTCAGGTGCCCGGCCTCGTCCACCTCCACACCGGCAAGGTGCGCGACCTCTACCGTGACGGCGACGGCAACCTCGTCATGGTCGCCAGCGACCGGATGTCCGCGTACGACTGGGTGCTCCCCACCGAGATCCCGGACAAGGGCCGCGTCCTGACCCAGCTCTCGCTCTGGTGGTTCGACCAGCTGAGCGACCTCGTCCCGAACCACGTGATCGGCACGGACCTGCCCGAGGGCGCCCCCGCCGACTGGGCCGGCCGCACGCTGATCTGCAAGAGCCTCGACATGGTCCCGGTCGAGTGCGTGGCCCGCGGCTACCTCACCGGTTCCGGCCTCGCCGAGTACGAGAAGACCCGTACGGTCTGCGGACTCGCCCTCCCCGAGGGGCTCGTGGACGGCTCCGAGCTGCCCGCCCCGATCTTCACGCCCGCCGCCAAGGCCGCCGTCGGCGAGCACGACGAGAACGTCTCGTACGAGGAGGTCGCGCGCACCACCGGTGCCGAGACGGCGGCGCTGCTGCGCCAGACCACCCTGGCCGTGTACGGCCGGGCCCGGGACATCGCCCGCGAGCGCGGGATCATCCTGGCGGACACCAAGTTCGAGTTCGGCTTCGACAAGGAGGGCACCCTCGTCGCCGGCGACGAGGTGCTGACCCCGGACTCCTCCCGCTTCTGGCCGGCCGACCAGTGGGAGCCGGGCCGCGCGCAGCCCTCCTTCGACAAGCAGTTCGTCCGCGACTGGCTCACCTCCTCCGCCTCCGGCTGGGACCGCACGGGCGAACTCCCGCCGCCGGCCCTCCCGCAGGAGGTCGCCGAGCAGACCAGCGCCAAGTACATCGAGGCGTACGAGCGCCTGACCGGCCTCGGCTGGGCCTGACGCCCGGTGTCCCAGGCCCGGACCCGGGCCTGGGACGCGGCCCCGGACCCCGCCCCGGGGCCCCGCCCGAGACACGAAGAAGCCCCCGGTCACAGGACCGGGGGCTTCTTCGATGGAGCGGACAACGCGACTCGAACGCGCGACATCCACCTTGGCAAGGTGGTGCTCTACCAACTGAGCTATGTCCGCAGGTGCGCCGTAACGCGAGACCTACTATACCCAACCCCGCTCGCGTGCGAGACGCACTGCCGTGTGCCGGTTCCCGGCGCCCAGCTTCGTCGCCGCCGACGACAGGTAGTTCCGTACGGTCCCCGGCGACAGCGAGGCCCGCTCGGCGATCTCCGCGATCGGCGCCCCGTCCCCCGCGAGTTCCAGCACCTCGGCCTCGCGCGCGGTCAGCGGGGAGTCCCCCGCGCTGATCGCGTCGGCGGCCAACTCGGGGTCCACATAACGCCCTCCGGCGTGCACGGTCCGGATCAGCTCGGCCAGGCGCTGCGCCGACACCGTCTTCGGCGCGAAGGCGCGCACCCCCGCCGCGAGGGCCCGCTTCAGGTGCCCGGGGCGCCCGTGGCTCGTCACGATCATCGTCTTGCAGCCGGGGAGTTCGGCCCGCAGCGATGTGGCCACGCTCACACCGTCCGCCCCCGGCATCTGCAGGTCCAGCACCGCCACGTCGGGTCGGTGGGCGCGCGCCATCGCGAGGGCCTCCGGCCCCGAGGCCGCCTCCGCGACGACCAGCAGGTCGTCCTCCAGGGCCAGCAGTGCGGCGAGCGCGCCGCGGATCAGGTGCTCGTCGTCGGCCAGCAGTACGCGTACGGGGCTCATGCCCGCGCCTCCAGTCCTCGCAGTCGTCCGCCCGGGATCCGGGCCAGCAGCCGGAACCGGCCGCCGCCGACCGGGCCGGCCTCCAAGGTGCCGTCCAGGGCCGCGAGCCGCTCCCGCAGGCCCGCGAGACCGGAGCCCGGCGGTCCGGCCGGTACCTCGGGGGCCCCGTCGTTCTCCACCACCAGCGTCAGCGCGCCCCCGTCGGGCGCCGTGAGCCGGATCACGCAGCTGCGCGCGTCCCCGTGCCGCAGGACGTTGGTGGTGGCCTCCCGGACCACCCAGCCCAGTGCCGACTGCACCTCGGGGCGCAGCGCGCCGCCCGCGTCGACCTCGACGCGGCAGTCCATCCCGGCCGCGCTGAGCACCCCGCGGGCCCCCTCGAGTTCCACGGTGAGATCCGCCTCGCGGTAGCCGCGTACGACGTCGCGCACTTCGCGCTGCGACTCGCTGGCGATCCGCTGGACCTCGATCATCTGGTCCACGGCCTCGGGGCGTTCGCGCCGGGCCAGCTGGACGGCCAGCTCGCTCTTGAGCGCGATCACCGCGAGGTTGCGGCCCATCACGTCGTGCAGGTCCCGTCCGAAGCGCAGCCGCTCCTGGGCGACGGCGAGCTGCGCCTGGAGTTCCCGGGCCCGGTCGAGCTCGTAGACCGTCTTCAGCAGCCAGGAGGAGAAGCCGCAGGCCAGGACGAGCAGGCCGCAGGTGAGGAAGACGCCGACGCCGTAGCCGGTCGCCTCTGTGGCGGGGTGCCCCACCGCCAGGGCCACGGCCGCCGCCGAGGTGCCCGCGGCCGGGGCCACGCAGAGCATGTGCCGGACCCGCGTCAGGGCCAGCGTCAGCGAACCCGATGCGAACGCGACCGTGTTGACCACGAGGGCGGGGGCGACGCCCGCGTGGGAGAGGGCGCCGGCCGAGCGCAGGACCAGTACGGCGACCGCCAGCGAGGCGGTGAGCACGGCGACGGCAGCCGCCAGCCGTACGGGCCGCTCGCGGCGGCCGAGCACCCAGTCCAAGGCCCTGGAGGACAGCACTCCGCACAGCGCGATCTGCGCGCACAGGGGCAGGAGCAGGGCGGCGCTGACGGATCCGAGGCCCTCGGGGGCGAGGCCGAAGAGGACCGAGAGGGATTCGAGGAGGACGAACAGGTGGAACGACCAGCGGGTGTAGAGCTCGATCTTGGCCGCACTGCTGCGGTTCCTCCACCACCCCGTCAGCTTCGACACGGTCCCAGCCCCCCGGTGAGTAAACGCATACGACAAAGGCCCTGATCAATGATCAGGGCCTTTGCACGCTGAGCGGACGACGCGACTCGAACGCGCGACATCCACCTTGGCAAGGTGGTGCTCTACCAACTGAGCTACGTCCGCATGCTGCCTCGGCATGAATGCCGCTGCGATGCGTGCATCACTCTACCCGATCCACCGGAGTGGTCGGTAAAGCGTTGCAGAGCGGGTGACAGGGATCGCACACTGCGCCTTCCCCCTGGAAGGGGGATGTTCTGCTACTGAACTACACCCGCACGACCTTCGGGGCTTTGACCTGCGGCCTCGCCCCTCGGCGTGATCCACACACTAGCGGATCGGAGGGGGTGGATGGCAAATCGGCCCCCGGCAGGCCCCGTTAGAGGCCCTCGGCGGGGCCCCCGGCAGGCGCCGGTGGCCCCGGTGGACTCAGTGGGCCTCGTTGTACGCCGCGTACACCCGCTTCGGGATGCGGCCGCGCGGCGGCACGTCGAGGCTGTTGGACCGGGCCCAGGCGCGGACGACCGCCGGGTCCGGGGCCAGCGAGGTGTGCTTGTACGTCTTCCCGGAACGGGCCTGCCGGCGCCCGGCCGCCACGAAGGGCGCGAGGCTCTTCCGCAGTTTCTTTGCGTTGGCCAGATTGAGGTCGATCTCGTAGGACTTACCGTCCAGGCCGAACGTGACCGTTTCCGCCGCTTCTCCGCCGTCGATGTCGTCGGAGATCGTGACTACTACGCGCTGCGCCACGGATATCGGTCCCTTCGTGCGACGCCGCCCACCCATCGGGACGTGCGGTGATGTCGCCTGTGTGGATGTTTCGGAGCAATGCGTGATTCCGCTGGAATCTTGGTGGAATCCTTTGTACCGCGATTCCCATTGCATTGCGAAGCCCAGTTAATTGTCTCCGCGTGTCCCGCCGCAATCCCGGGTGCGTGTTTTTCCGGTGGATTTTGCGAAGCGTTGGTGAAGCCGAAACGGGCTGTCTGATGCGCCCGAGGGATATCTACCCGCGTAGAAATTTCGGCCGGGTACGCTGAGGGAACCGCCTTCGCACCAACCACCCATCGGGAGTGCCAGTGGCACGCGTCGTAGTCGACGTCATGCTCAAGCCGGAGATCCTCGACCCTCAGGGCCAGGCGGTGCAGCGTGCACTGCCGCGCCTTGGCTTCGAGGGCATCGCCGACGTCCGCCAGGGGAAGCGCTTCGAACTGGAAGTGGAGGGACCGGTCGACCAGGCCGCCCTCGACCGCATCCACAAGATGGCCGAAACGTTCCTCGCCAACACCGTCATCGAAGACTTCACCGTGAAGGTCGAGGCCTGACGGTGACCACTCGCATCGGAGTCGTCACGTTCCCCGGAACGCTCGACGACCGTGACTCGCTGCGCGCCGTCCGCCTCGCGGGGGCCGAGCCCGTCTCGCTGTGGCACCGCGACAAGGACCTGCACCAGGTCGACGCGGTCGTCCTCGCGGGCGGCTTCTCCTACGGGGACTACCTGCGCGCCGGAGCCATCTCCCGGTTCTCGCCGGTGATGGAGACCATCATCGAGCAGGCCAAGGCCGGCATGCCGGTCCTCGGCATCTGCAACGGCTTCCAGATCCTCACCGAGGCCCACCTGCTGCCGGGGGCGATGCTCCGGAACAACCACCTGCACTTCATCTGCCGCGACCAGAAGCTGCGGGTGGAGAACGCGGAGACCGCGTGGACCGGCGACTACACCGCCGGCCAGGAGATCTCCGTACCGCTCAAGAACATGGACGGCCGGTACGTGGCCGACGAGCGCGTCCTCGACGAGCTCGAGGCCGAAGGCCGCGTGGCCTTCCGGTACGTGGACGTGAACCCGAACGGGTCGCTCCGCGACATCGCCGGCATCACCAACGCCGCGGGCAACGTGGTCGGCCTCATGCCGCACCCCGAGCACGCGGTCGAGCCGCTGATCGGGACGGGCCGCACCGACGGCCTCCCGTTCTTCACCTCGGTCCTGAAGAAGCTGGTCTCCGCATGAGCCTCGACACCGTCAAGAACGCCACCGAGACCCCGGACGCCTCCCAGCCCTGGAAGGAACTCGGCCTCAAGGAGGACGAGTACGCCCGGATCCGGGAGATCCTCGGCCGCCGCCCCACCGGCGCCGAGCTCGCCATGTACTCGGTCATGTGGTCCGAGCACTGCTCGTACAAGAGCAGCAAGGTCCACCTGAAGCAGTTCGGCGAGAAGGTCCCCCAGAACGACGCCATGCTCGTCGGCATCGGCGAGAACGCGGGCGTCGTCGACGTCGGCCAGGGGTACGCGGTCACCTTCAAGGTCGAGTCGCACAACCACCCCAGCTACATCGAGCCCTACCAGGGCGCGGCCACCGGCGTCGGCGGCATCGTCCGCGACATCCTCGCCATGGGCGCCCGCCCGGTCGCGGTCGTCGACCCGCTGCGCTTCGGCGCGGCCGACCACCCCGACACCAAGCGCGTCCTGCCGGGCGTGGTCGCGGGCATCGGCGGCTACGGCAACTGCCTCGGCCTGCCGAACATCGGCGGCGAGGTCGTCTTCGACGCCTGCTACCAGGGCAACCCGCTGGTCAACGCCGGCTGCATCGGCGTGATGAAGCACGAGGACATCCACCTCGCCAAGGCCTCCGGCCCCGGCAACAAGGTCATCCTCTACGGCGCCCGCACCGGTGGCGACGGCATCGGCGGCGTCTCGGTCCTCGCGTCCGAGACCTTCGACGACGCCAAGCCCACCAAGCGCCCCGCCGTCCAGGTCGGCGACCCGTTCCAGGAGAAGCTCCTCATCGAGTGCACCCTGGAGATCTTCAAGGAGAAGCTGGTCGCGGGCATCCAGGACCTCGGCGGCGCCGGGCTCTCCTGCGCCACGTCCGAGCTGGCCTCCGCCGGTTCCGGCGGCATGCGCGTCGAGCTGGACACCGTCCCGCTGCGCGACGCGACGCTCTCGCCCGAGGAAATCCTCATGAGCGAGTCGCAGGAGCGCATGTGCGCGATCGTCGAGCCGCAGCACGTGGACCGCTTCATGGAGATCTGCGAGAAGTGGGACGTCATCGCCACCGTCATCGGTGAGGTGACCGACGGCGAGCGCCTGGAGATCTTCTGGCACGGCGAGCAGATCGTGGACGTGCCCCCGGGCACCGTCGCCCACGAGGGCCCGGTCTACCACCGCCCGTACGCGCGCCCCGAGTGGCAGGACGCCCTCCAGGCCGACGACGCGGGCAAGCTGCCCCGGCCGCAGACCTCCGAGGAGCTCCGCGCGCAGGTCCTGGCGCTGGTCTCGTCCCCGAACCAGGCCTCGAAGTCCTGGGTCACGGACCAGTACGACCGCTTCGTCCAGGGCAACACGGTGCTCTCGCAGCCCGAGGACGCCGGCATGGTCCGCATCGACGAGGAGACCAACCTCGGCGTGGCCATGGCCACCGACGGCAACGGCCGCTTCGCGAAGCTCGACCCGTACACGGGTGCGCAGCTCGCGCTGGCGGAGGCGTACCGCAACGTGGCCGCGACCGGCGCCAAGCCGCTCGCCATCTCCGACTGCCTGAACTTCGGCTCGCCCGAGGACCCGGGCGTCATGTGGCAGTTCGCCGAGGCCACCCGCGGTCTCGCGGACGGCTGCCTGGAGCTGGGCACCCCGGTGACCGGCGGCAACGTCTCGCTGTACAACCAGACCGGTGAGACCGCGATCCACCCGACCCCGGTCGTGGCGGTCCTCGGTGTGATCGACGACGTCAACCGGCGCACGCCGATGGCGTTCGCCGAGGCCGGCCAGCTGCTGTACCTGCTGGGCGACACGGCCGAGGAGTTCGGCGGTTCGGCCTGGTCCCAGGTCGTCCACGACCACCTCGGCGGCATGCCGCCCAAGGTGGACCTGGGCCGCGAGAAGCTGCTCGGCGAGATCCTGATCTCGGCGTCCCGCGACGGCATGGTCGACGCGGCGCACGACCTGTCCGACGGCGGCGTGATCCAGGCGCTCACCGAGTCCTGCCTGCGCGGCGGCAACGGTGCGCGGATCGTGGTGCCCGAGGGCCTGGACGCCTTCACCTTCCTGTTCTCCGAGTCCGCGGGCCGGGCCATCGTGGCCGTCCCGCGCAGCGAGGAGCTCCGCTTCACCGACATGTGCGGTGCACGCGGCCTGCCGGCCACCCGCATCGGCGTGGTGGACGGCGAGGAGATCGAGATCCAGGGCGAGTTCAGCATCCCGCTCGCGGAACTGCGCACCGCGCACGAGACGACGATCCCGGCGCTGCTCGCCTGATCCCGCGCTCGTTCCCGAGCCCCCGTCCGGAGTCCTCGAGTCCTCCGGGCGGGGGCTCCGGCGTTGTCGGGTGCGCCCGGTGCCGTCCGGTGTTGCGTGCCCGGTCCGCTGTCCGCCCCGGCGGATAGGGTCGGGCCATGCCACCCGCCAAGAAGAGGGCGCGTACCTACGACGCCGTGAAGATCCGGGCCGCGGTCGCCGCGCAGTTCGGGCATGTGGGCGATGCCGTACGGGAGTTGGGCGAGGAGCAGCTCGCGCGGCCCAGTGGGGTCGGGGAGTGGAGCGTCGCCGAACTCGCCGCGCACATCGCCTGGATCGCGCACTCGCTGGCCGCCGGGCTGGCCCGGCCCCCGGCCGCCGTACCGGAACTGACGGCCGTCGAGTGGCCCTTCGCCACCGCGTCGCTCGCCGGGAAGATCGCCGAGGCAGCCAAGGAGACCCTGGGCGGCGCCCCGCTGCCCGAGCTGTACGAGCGCGCCGGCGCCCGCATGGCCGAGGAGCTGGCCGCGAACCCGGGCAGCCGGGTGATGGACCTGTGGATCGGGGACATGACCCTGGCCGACTTCCTGGTCACCCGGACCGTGGAGCTGGTGGTCCACACCGACGACCTCAACCGGGCGCTCGGGGCGGACATCCCGATCGAGAGGCAGGCCCTGGCGGCCTGTACGCGGCTGCTCGCCGACGCCCTCGCGCTGAAGGCGCCGGGCGGCTCGGTGGAGGTGCGGATCCCGCCGTTCGCCGTGGTCCAGTGCATCGAGGGGCCCCGGCACACCCGCGGCACCCCGCCGAACGTGGTGGAGACGGATCCGCTGACCTGGATCCGGCTGGCCACGGGGCGTACCGACTGGGCCACGGCAGTGGAGGACGCGCAGGTCAGGGCCAGTGGTGAGCGGGCCGACCTGTCGGCGCTGCTCCCGGTCATGAGCTGAGGTGCCCGGCGTGGAACCGGCGCCGCGCGGGATCCGTCCCACGTGCATGCGTACCTTCCGGCACGTCCCCGCCCCCGCGGGTGTGGCCCTCGTCCTCGCGCTCGCCCTGGCCGCCTGCGGCCGGGCCGAGGACGGTGGGAGCGCCGTGCTCCCCGACCCCGTGGGTTCCTGGACCGTCGAGTCCCTGACCACGGGCGGCCGGACCCTGCACGCGCCCGACACCGCCCGCCTCACGATCGGCCCGGACCAGGTCAAGGGGAACTACGGCTGCAACGGCTTCTCGGCGGCTGCGGCCTTCTCCGGAACCTCGGCGGTGACCGTCACACCCGGTGCCACGAGCCTCATGGCCTGCGCGGACATGGAGTTCGAGACGGCCTTCGCCAAGCTGTTCCGGGGGAGGCTGACCATCGACCGGGGGCCCGACCGGCTCACCCTGAAGACCGCCGACGGGAGCACCATCGCCATGACCTCGACGCCCGCGGAACCGGACGCCCCGCTCACCACGACCCACTGGACCGTGGAGGCCCTGGTGAGCGCGGGGACCGTGGCCTCCCTGCCCGCCGGGGCCGCCGGGAAGGCGCAGTTCACCATCGCCGCGGACTCCTCGGTGAGCGGCAGCCTCGGCTGCAACCGGTTCAGCGCCAAGGCCACCGTGGAGGGTTCCTCGGTCGTCTTCGGGCCGCTCACCTCGACCAGGATGGCCTGCGAAGGCCCGGTGGGCGAGGTGGAGCGGACCCTGACCGGTCTCTTCGGCAGCGGCCCGCTCACCGCGAAGGTCGAGGGCCGGACCCTCACCCTCACCGCGTCCGACGGCAAGGGCCTGGTCGCGAAGGCGGCGTCGGCCGCGGAATGACCCGTCCGGCCGGCGGATCCCGTCAGCCCGGGTACGGCAGCAGCCCCGCGTCCACCTTCTCCCAGGCCGCGCGCAGCTCCGCCAGCCGGGCCGGCTCCAGGGCCGCCCTGTCGGCCTGTTCCCGGACGTCCCCGGCCAGGTTGAACAGCTGGTCCCGGCCGGTCTTGCCGCGGTAGTACTTCCAGTCGCCGCGGCGCAGGGCCCGCTCCCCGCGCACCCGCCAGAACAGGTTCCGCTCCGCGGGCCTCTCGCCGCGCAGCAGGTATCCGGCCAGGCTCACCCCGTCCAGCGGGTGGGCCGGGTCCGGCCGGGTCCCGGCCAGCTCCAGCAGGGTCGCCGTCCAGTCCGGGGTGAACACCGGAACCCGGCTGACCTGGCCGCCGTCGATCCGGGCGGGCCAGCGCACGATGTTCGGCACCCGGATCCCGCCCTCCTGCAGGGAGGCCTTGTTGCCCGAGAGCGGCCAGTTGTAGGAGAAGCGCTCGCCGCCGTTGTCGCTGGAGAAGAAGACCAGGGTGTCGTCCGACTGGCCGGAACGCTCGAGGGCCTTCAGGACCTGGCCGACCGAGCGGTCGAGGTCCTCGACCATCTGCTTGTACTTCTCGACGGAGCCGCCGTCCTGGTGCCACAGGGCCCGCGCGTCGCCCGCCTTGATCCGCCGCTCGACCTCGGCGCTCGCCGCGGTGTCCCCGTCGGCGATCCAGGGCCAGTGCGGGGTGGTGAAGTTGAGGTTCAGCAGCCAGGGCTTGCCGTGGTGGTCGCGGGAGACGTACTCGCTCGCGCGCTCGGTCAGGATCCGCGTGTAGTAGCGCAGGTCCTTGTACTCGGCGTCGCCCTCGTAGAGGTCGTACTCCCCGCCCAGGCCCAGCTTGGAGTAGTACTCCAGGGCCCCGCCGAAGTTCCCGAAGAACTCGTCCCAGCCCGACTTGGTGGGGCTGTAGTCGGGCAGGTAGCCGCAGTGCCACTTGCCGATCAGCGCGGTCGCGTAGCCGGAGGCGCGCAGCAGCGAGGCGAGCGTCGGGTGGGTCGGCTCCAGGCCCGCCGACTTGTCGGCGATGGGCTCCGCGAGCCCGCCCGCGGTCCGGCCCGGGTAGCGGCCCGTGTACAGGCTGAACCGGGTCGGGGAGCAGGTGGCGGAGCCGGAGTAGGCGTCGGTGAAGCGGACCCCCTGGCGGGCGAGCCGGTCGAGGTTCGGGGTCTTGATGTGCGGGGAACCGTACGAGGAGAGGTCGGCCCAGCCCAGGTCGTCGCCGAGGATGAACAGGACGTTCGGACGCCGCGAACGGCGGCCGCGGGCGGCCTGGAACGGACGCTCCTCGGGGCCGGTCGGAGCGACGTCGGAGGCGGCGGCGGCCGGGCCGGCCCCGAGCCCCACCGCGGCGGCCGCGGCGGTCGCTCCGACGGCGCTTCCGAAGGCCCGGCGGGACAGATTGCTGTTGTACGAAGACACGAGTACTCCAAGGCACGGCTCGGCGGCCCCGCCCCGGGCGGGCGCGGGACGGCGCGCGGCACGGCGGGGCGGGGCTCGGCGGAGCGAAAGGGAGAAAGGGGAGGGAGAGTTGTGGCTACGCAGAACAGCGACAGATGGCGCTCGCGACACGGACCAGGTCTACGTGGCGGCGCTCGACGAGGGTGACGGAACGGTCACCGAGAGGCTGCATGAGGCGAGAGCCTGTACGAATACCTTCGTAGATGTCAACAAAGGCTCCGAATAGCGAGACAGAGTCACGTCGTCACCCTCTGTGCTGTGACATTTCCCGGCCATCCCCAATTCGGACCAGTGGTCGATCTCGCCTACACTCGGAAGCGTGCCTCGTGGTGATGGACGACTCAACCACGACCTGCTCCCCGGCGAAAAGGGCCCCCAGGACGCTTGCGGCGTCTTCGGTGTCTGGGCTCCGGGTGAAGAGGTCGCCAAGCTCACCTACTTCGGACTGTATGCGTTGCAGCACCGTGGACAAGAGTCCGCGGGAATCGCTGTGAGCAACGGTTCCCAGATCCTCGTCTTCAAGGACATGGGCCTCGTTTCCCAAGTCTTCGACGAAACCTCTCTCGGCTCGCTCCAGGGTCATATCGCGGTCGGTCACGCCCGCTACTCGACCACCGGAGCCTCCGTCTGGGAGAACGCGCAGCCCACTTTCCGCGCGACCGCCCACGGCTCCATTGCCCTGGGTCACAACGGCAACCTGGTGAACACCGCCGAGCTCGCCGAGATGGTCGCCGACCTCCCCCGTCAGGACGGCCGCGCCACCCAGGTGGCGGCCACCAACGACACCGACCTGGTCACCGCCCTGCTGGCCGGCCAGACGGACGACGACGGCAAGCCCCTGACGATCGAGGAGTCGGCCACCAAGGTCCTCCCGAAGGTCAAGGGCGCCTTCTCGCTCGTGTTCATGGACGAGGGAACGCTCTACACCGCCCGTGACCCGCAGGGCATCCGCCCGCTGGTCCTCGGCCGCCTGGAGCGCGGCTGGGTGGTCGCGAGCGAGACCGCCGCCCTCGACATCTGCGGCGCCAGCTTCGTCCGCGAGGTCGAGCCGGGCGAGCTCATCGCGATCGACGAGAACGGTCTGCGCACCTCTCGCTTCGCGGAAGCAAAGCCCAAGGGCTGTGTCTTCGAGTACGTCTACCTGGCGCGCCCGGACACCGACATCGCCGGCCGGAACGTCTACCTCTCGCGTGTCGAGATGGGCCGGCGCCTGGCCAAGGAAGCCCCCGTCGACGCCGACCTGGTGATAGCGACACCGGAATCCGGCACGCCCGCCGCAGTCGGCTACGCCGAGGCGAGCGGGATCCCGTACGGCTCCGGCCTGGTCAAGAACGCCTACGTGGGCCGGACCTTCATCCAGCCCTCGCAGACGATCCGCCAGCTGGGCATCCGGCTGAAGCTCAACCCCCTCAAGGAAGTCATCCGGGGCAAGCGCCTGGTGGTCGTCGACGACTCGATCGTCCGCGGCAACACCCAGCGCGCCCTGGTCAAGATGCTCCGCGAGGCCGGCGCGGCGGAGGTCCACATCCGGATCTCCTCGCCGCCGGTGAAGTGGCCGTGCTTCTTCGGCATCGACTTCGCCACCCGGGCCGAGCTGATCGCCAACGGCATGACGGTCGACGAGATCGCCACGTCGCTCGGCGCGGACTCGCTCTCGTACATCTCGCTCGACTCGATGATCGAGGCGACGACCATCCAGAAGCCCAACCTCTGCCGTGCCTGCTTCGACGGCGAGTACCCCATGGAGCTGCCCGACCCGCAGCTCCTGGGCAAGCAGCTCCTGGAGAGCGAGCTGGCCGGCGGCACCGACGCCGCCGACGCGCTCCGGCGCCCGTAGCGCCGCGACCCGCGACCCCGGCTCCACCTGCGCCGGGCCCTGTCTTTACGAGTGCTTCTCCCAGGGCCCGGCACCACCCGCAGTAACGACACGAAAGCTCTCCCTGTCATGACAGAGAAGACCACCGGTGCCAGCTACGCAGCCGCGGGCGTGGACATCGAAGCCGGAGACCGCGCGGTCGAACTGATGAAGGAGTGGGTGAAGAAGACACAGCGCCCCGAGGTCCTCGGCGGCCTCGGCGGATTCGCCGGCCTCTTCGACGCCTCCGCCCTCAAGCGCTACGAGCGCCCGCTGCTGGCCTCCGCGACCGACGGCGTCGGCACCAAGGTGGACATCGCCCGCCAGCTCGGCGTGTACGACACCATCGGCCACGACCTCGTCGCGATGGTCATGGACGACATCGTCGTGTGCGGCGCCGAGCCGCTCTTCATGACCGACTACATCTGCGTGGGCAAGGTCCACCCCGAGCGTGTCGCGGCGATCGTCAAGGGCATCGCCGAGGGCTGCGTCCTCGCCGGCTGCGCCCTCGTGGGCGGCGAGACCGCCGAGCACCCGGGTCTGCTGGGCCCGGACGACTTCGACGTGGCGGGCGCCGGCACCGGTGTCGTCGAGTACGACCGCCTCCTCGGCGCGGATCGCATCCGTACGGGTGACGCCGTCATCGCGATGGCATCGTCCGGCCTTCACTCGAACGGGTACTCGCTGGTCCGGCACGTCCTTTTCGACCGCGCCGGCATGTCGCTCGACCAGCACGTGGAGGAGCTCGGCCGGACCCTCGGCGAGGAGCTCCTGGAGCCCACCAAGATCTACTCGCTGGACTGCATGGCTCTCACCCGTACGGCCGAGGTCCACGCCTACTCGCACATCACCGGCGGCGGCCTCGCGGCGAACCTGGCCCGGGTCATCCCGGACCACCTGCACGCCACGGTCGACCGTTCGACCTGGGCCCCCGGCGCGATCTTCGACCTGGTCGGCAAGGCCGGTCGGGTGGAGCCGCTGGAGCTGGAGAAGACCCTGAACATGGGCGTCGGCATGATGGCCGTGGTCCCGCAGGAGTCGGTGGACGTGGCGCTGACCGCGCTGGCCGACCGGGGCGTGGACGCCTGGGTCGCGGGCGAGATCCTGGACCGCGAGGACCGTACCGAGGGCGCGACCCTGACCGGTTCCTACGCGAGCTGAGACGGCCGGGGCAACACTGAAACCCGGTCCGGGGGCGAGGCCCCGGACCGGGTTTCAGTGTTTGTTGCTTTCGTGCAGACGCGAAAAAGCGTCAAGCGCCGCGACGCTGTGCCGACGGACCGGACTCGTCGTCCTCGTCGTCGTCATCGCTGTTGTACAGATCCGCGTACTTGGCGTACGGGTCGTCGTCGTCATCCAGATCGTCATCGACTTCGACCGGCTCGCTGACAGGCAGCAGCGGATCCGTCGGCGATGCGCCCAGCTCATTGGCCAGACGCGAGAGGTCAGTCCCGCCGCTGTTGTACTTCAGCTGGCGGGCGACCTTTGTCTGCTTGGCCTTGGCCCGGCCGCGCCCCATGGCTCGACCCCCTCGGTGACGGGGCTCGACGGCCCCAGAGTCTGACACGCGTTCATGGTTCGGAGCGGGCTCTCCGTGGAGAGACCGTCCGTAGGGGTTTAACGGTACCTGCTTCCGCGGCCATACGGTACGCCGCCCGCATGACGTGCCCCGGAGCAGGACCAATGAGGCGCCCCGTCCTCGCTGGTCAGCTGCGATTTTAACCCTTTCCTGGCGGGCGACCCGCCGAAGTGCAGTGAGTTCCGTCTCGCCGCAACCCCGGCGGGCGCACGCAGGGGGTGTTACAGGGTCGCGGAGGCGCCCTTCGCGGCCTTCGCCGCGCGGGCGTCCGCCATCCGCTGCTCGGCGATCCGGTCGGCCGCCGCGGCCGGCGGGATGCCGTCCGCCTTCGCACGAGCGAAGATCTCCAGCGTGGTGTCGAAGATCTTCGTCGCCTTCGCCTTGCAGCGGTCGAAGTCGAAGCCGTGCAGCTCGTCGGCGACCTGGATGACCCCGCCCGCGTTCACCACGTAGTCGGGCGCGTAGAGGATCCCGCGGTCCGCGAGGTCCTTCTCCACGCCCGGGTGGGCGAGCTGGTTGTTCGCGGCGCCGCACACGACCTTGGCGGTCAGGGCCGGTACCGACTCGTCGTTCAGCGCGCCGCCGAGGGCGCAGGGGGCGTAGATGTCCAGGCCCTCGGTGCGGATCAGCGCGTCCGTGTCGGCAGCGACGGTGACCTGCGGGTGCTTGTCGAGGACGCGGCGCAGGGACTCCTCGCGCACGTCCGTGATCACGACCTCGGCGCCGTCCTCCAGGAGGTGCTCGACCAGGTAGTGGCCGACCTTGCCCACGCCGGCCACGGCGACCTTGCGGCCGCGCAGCGTCGGGTCGCCCCACAGGTGCTGGGCGCTGGCCCGCATGCCCTGGAAGACGCCGAAGGCGGTGAGGACCGAGGAGTCGCCGGCGCCGCCGTTCTCGGGGGAGCGGCCGGTCGCCCAGCGGGTCTCGCGGGCCACGACGTCCATGTCCGCCACGTACGTGCCGACGTCGCAGGCCGTGACGTAGCGGCCGCCGAGGGACTCCACGAACCGGCCGTAGGCCAGCAGCAGTTCCTCGGACTTCAGTACGTCGGGGTCGCCGATGATGACGGCCTTGCCGCCGCCGAGGTCGAGACCGGCGAGGGCGTTCTTGTACGACATGCCGCGCGAGAGGTTCAGCGCGTCGAGGACGGCCTCCTCGTCCGAGGCGTACGCGTGGAAGCGCGTACCGCCGAGGGCGGGGCCCAGGGCGGTGGAGTGGATCGCGATGACGGCCTTCAGGCCGGAGGCTCGGTCCTGGCACAGCACGACTTGCTCGTGGCCGCCCTGTTCCGTGCGGAACAGGGTGTGCAGGACGCCGTCGGTCATTTCGGTCACGGTGGTGACTCCCATGGAAGAGATGCGGCGGAATGACGCCCGCCCTGCGGGTGGGGGAGGGCGTGCTGGGAGCAGAGTAAGACCTGCGGGCCGTGCGCAGGTGACCTGTCCGGAGATCGGGACACTCCCGGGGTGCGGGGGCCTCCCGCCGGGGGCCCGCCGGGGGCCGGGCCGGCGGCAGGCCGGCGCCCGGCGAGTAGCTCCCGGCGGGGCGGGGGAGTACGAGAGCGTGAGCGAATCCTCCGACCCCAAGCTGCCCGCGGCGCGCTCGGCGCCGACCGTCCCGTACGCCTCCTACCTGCGCGTCTACGAGCCCTTGGCGGCCTTCGCGGAGCCGGAGCGCACGCACTGGGCCTCGTACGCCCGGCGCGGGGTGGTGGCGACGGCCCAGGACGAACTGCGACGCTCCCTCTCCGACTTGGTCCGGGTCCCGGTGGTGGGGGTGCCGGCGCACGAGAGCGCGGACGCCTTCACGGCGGAGGTGGACGGGGTGCTGCTGGTCTGCCCGTGGCGGACCAGACTGCGCGGCTGGCTGGCGCTCCAGGAGCTCGTCGACCAGTTCCCGCTCCCGGTCCTGGACGCGGCCCTCCCGCCGGGCGCGCGGCGGCGTGCGACGGAGGAGTACGAGCGCTGGCGCGAGCGGAACCCGGACGCGCGCCCGTGGATCCGCACCGGGGTGTGGCAGGTGCCGCTGCGCTGGTTCGTGCTGGTGGCCGACGAGGAGCGGGAGTACCTGCCGGGCGAGCGGATGCGCTACCGGACGCCGATGGTGCAGGCCCGGCGGCGGCTCGCCCGGGCGCTGCGCATCCTGCGGGAGGCCGAGGGGTACGCAGGGCTCGCGGAGGGGCTGGTGGACGTCGGCAGCTGGCTGGAGGAGTTCCACCCGCGCTCGATGGTCGAGCTGGACTACGGGGGCCTGGTGCACGCCCTGCCGGCGGACCGGCTGCGCACCGACCGGTCGGCCCGGGACGTGGCGGCGGGGATCGCGGCGCTGCGGGCCGGGAACGGGACGGCGGCGGCGCAGACGTACGCGGAGCTGGCGGAGCGCTGGCGGGAGGTCCGGGAGAGACTGTTCGCCAACTGACCCCCGAGCGGGCCCCCCGATTTCTTGATCGCGGCGCTTTCGGGCCTTAGTTCCAGGACCTACGTCCCGATACGGGCCATTGACTCAAGCGTGACGGACCGCACTATCTACACCCTTGCGCCCTTCCCCTACCCTCGTGCCAAAATAGGACAAGGAGTCCGGGGAGGGTTCCTTCCACCCAACTTTGGGCGGAATGCTCGGCATTGCACTCTACGGGGGGTCCTGACGACTCCTGATCGCTCTGTGACTGATCGTCACAGTGGGGTGACTGTCCGTTATGGGACGGTCCATCGGCTTCCGCCGCTGATGAACACCTCGGAGGGCAATTCCATCGGTTTGGCCGTCACGGCTGGACGGATGGTGTAGTTGTAGTGCCGAGGACAAGCCGTTCGTCCTATAACCGACTCGGCCCGCGTATGTCCATTTCGGGCAACGCGGGCCAAGGTGCAGAATTTAGAGGAAAGAACCGAGATGGTTCGGTTCTCCCGAGGAGGCCGCTCATGACCGCTCGCACCCCTGATGCCGAGCCGCTGCTGACCCCGGCTGAGGTTGCCACGATGTTCCGCGTGGACCCGAAGACGGTCACCCGCTGGGCCAAGGCTGGCAAGCTCACGTCCATCCGCACCCTGGGTGGACACCGCCGATACCGCGAGGCCGAGGTTCGCGCTCTGCTCGCGGGAATTCCGCAGCAGCGCAGCGAGGCCTGAGGTCGCGCAAGCACCCCGCTTTACCGGGCTTGAATCGGGTCCCCCAATCCGATGAAACCCAAAGTCTTCAAACGCCTGGACCTGCCCCAACAGGTTCTTGTCGTCGGATCGCGCTGGACTCCGCCGGGTCCAGCGCGATCCTTTTTTATGCCCGGAGGGGGGTGGGGCCGGGTCCGCGCGGGAGGCCCACAGGGTGGGTGCCATTGCACATATTAAATTGAGCGCGCGTATGGGTGCGATAAATGTGCGAGTCTCAAAAACTCATGTGGTGACTCCCGTCACAGGCAGTAACTCTTGTGCAACCCGCAATGCACCCGTAAGGGGACGTGTGTCGCAGAGTGCCTCATGCGGACGGGGGATCTTTCGCCGGGTGCCCCAGGAGGCCGGGGTGCTCCGGAGGCCCGGGGAGGTTCCCGGAGGCCCGGGCGTCCCCCGGGGCCCGGGCGTTCCCGGAGGGGCAAACGAAGCAGGGCCCGCATCTCGAGGATGCGGGCCCTGCTCTTCTTGCGAACCTGACGGGACTTGAACCCGCGACCTCCACCTTGACAGGGTGGCGAGCTAACCAACTGCTCCACAGGTCCTTGATTTGCGGCCGCTCGGCGGCTGCGAATCAGACTGTACCCCAGCTCAGGGGGTGCAGTCGAACCCGATCAGCGGGCCGGTCCGGGGGCCGCCGCGTCCACCGCCTTCACGATGCGCTTGTCGGAGATCGGGTACGCCGTCCCGAGCGCGTGCGCGAAGTAGCTGACCCGCAGTTCCTCGATCATCCAGCGGATGTCGGTGACCGCGGACGGCACCGGCCGACCCTTCGGCAACTGCTCCAGCAGCCACGCGTACTCGTCCTGCATCTCGTGCACCTTCTGCATGCGCGTGGTGTCGCGCTGGGCGCCCGTCGGCATCTGCTGGAGCCGCCGGTCCACCGCCACCAGGTACCGCATCAGGTCCGGCAGCCGGCGCAGGCCCGTCAGGGTCACGAAGCCCGCCGGCACGAGGGCCGCCAGCTGCGTCCTGACGTCCTGCACGTTCGCCACCAGGGCCAGGCTGTTCGTGGCCTTCAGACGGCGCTCACAGGCCTGCCAGGCGGCCAGGACCTGCTGCACCTGGGCCACCGTCCGCACGGTCGTGTCCACCAGGTCGGCGCGGACGGCCTCGTAGAGGGCGCGGAAGGACGCCTCGTCCCAGGCCGGGCCGCCGTGGTCGGCGATCAGCTTGTCGGCCGCGGCGGTCGCGCAGTCGTCGAACAGCGCCTGGATGGAGCCGTGCGGATTGCGGGACAGGGCCAGCTTCTGCTGGTTGGTCAGGTGGTCCGAGGCGAACTTCGCCGGGTTCACCGGGATGTTCAGCAGGATGAGCCGCCGCGTGCCCAGCCACATCGCCTGCTGCTGCTCGGCCTCCGTGTCGAAGAGCCGTACGGACACGCTCGTGCCCTCGTCCACCAGCGCCGGGTACGCCTTCACCGGCTGTCCGGCCCGCCGGGTCTCGAAGACCTTGGTCAGCGTGCCGATCGTCCAGTCGGTCAGCCCGGTGCGCTCCAGCGACTCCCCGCCCGCGCGCTCGGCGGTGGCGGCGGCCGCCTTGGAGAGGGCCTGGCGGGCCTTCGGCTTCAGCTTCAGCCGCAGGGCCTCCAGGTCCTTGTCCTCGGCGAGGTTCTTGCGACGCTCGTCGACGATCCGGAAGGTGATCTTCAGGTGGTCCGGGATGCGGCCGAGGTCGAAGTCCTCGGCGGTGACCGGGACCCCGACCATCCGCTGGAGCTCGCGCGCCAGGGTGACCGGCAGCGGCTCCTGCAGCGGCACCGCGGAGTCCAGGAAGCGGGTCGCGAAGTTCGGTGCGGGCACGTAGTGCCGGCGGATCGGCTTCGGCAGCGAGCGGATCAGCTCGGTGACGACCTCTTCCCGCAGGCCCGGGATCTGCCAGTCGAAGCCCTCGTCGGTGACCTGGTTCAGCACCTGGAGCGGGATGTGGACGGTCACGCCGTCCGCGTCCGCGCCGGGCTCGAACTGATAGGTCACCCGGAACTTGAGCTGCCCCTGGCGCCAGGAGTCCGGGTAGTCGGCCTTGGTGACCCCGGCCGCCTTCTCGGTCAGCAGCATCTCGCGCTCGAAGTCGAGGAGTTCGGGCTCCTCGCGCTTCTTGTGCTTCCACCAGGAGTCGAAGTGCGCGCCCGACACGACGTGGTCGGGGATGCGCTGGTCGTAGAAGTCGAAGAGGGTCTCGTCGTCGACCACGATGTCGCGGCGCCGCGCCCGGTTCTCGAGCTCCTCCACCTCGGTGAGGAGCTTGCGGTTGTCGGCGTAGAACTTGTGGTGCGTGCGCCAGTCGCCCTCGACCAGCGCGTTGCGGATGAACAGCTCGCGCGAGACCTCGGCGTCGATCCGGCCGTAGTTGATCTTCCGCTGGGCGACGATCGGCACGCCGTACAGCGTGACCTTCTCGTACGCCATGACGGCCGCCTGGTCCTTCTCCCAGTGCGGCTCGCTGTACGTGCGCTTGATCAGGTGCTGGGCGAGCGGCTCGACCCACTCCGGCTCGACCTTGGCGTTGACCCGGGCCCACAGCCGCGAGGTCTCCACCAGCTCCGCCGACATCAGGAACTTCGGCTGCTTCTTGAAGAGCGCCGAGCCCGGGAAGACCGCGAACTTGGCGGACCGGGCCCCCAGGTACTCGTTCTTGTCGGTGTCCTTGAGGCCGATGTGCGAGAGCAGGCCGGCCAGCAGCGAGATGTGCACGCTCGTCTCGGGGGCGTCCGCCTCGTTGACATGGATGCCCATGCCCTTGGCGACCGTGCGCAGCTGCGAGTAGATGTCCTGCCACTCGCGGATCCGCAGGAAGTTCAGGTACTCCTGCTTGCACATCCGGCGGAACGAGGACGAGCCGCGCTCCTTCTGCTGCTCGCGGATGTAGCGCCACATGTTCAGGAACGAGAGGAAGTCGCTGGTCTCGTCCTTGAAGCGGGCGTGGTTCTGGTCGGCCTGGGTCTGCTTGTCCGAGGGCCGCTCGCGCGGGTCCTGGATGGACAGGGCCGCCGCGATGACCATGACCTCGCGGACGCAGTTGTTCTTGTCCGCCTCGACGACCATGCGGGCCAGGCGGGGGTCCACGGGGAGCTGGGAGAGCTGGCGGCCCATCGGGGTGAGCCGCTTCTTGTGATCCTTCTCGGCCGGGTCCAGCGCACCGAGCTCCTGGAGCAGCTGGACGCCGTCGCGGATGTTGCGGTGGTCCGGCGGGTCGATGAAGGGGAACTTCTCGATCTCGCCGAGGCCGGCCGCGGTCATCTGGAGGATGACGGAGGCCAGGTTGGTGCGCAGGATCTCGGCGTCCGTGAACTCGGGCCGGGAGAGGAAGTCGTCCTCGGAGTAGAGCCGGATGCAGATGCCGTCGCTGGTACGGCCGCAGCGGCCCTTGCGCTGGTTGGCGCTGGCCTGGGAGATCCGCTCGATGGGCAGCCGCTGCACCTTGGTGCGGTGGCTGTAGCGGGAGATCCGGGCGTTGCCCGGGTCGATCACGTACTTGATGCCGGGGACGGTGAGGGAGGTCTCTGCGACGTTGGTCGCGAGAACGATCCTGCGCCCCGTGTGCTGCTGGAAGACGCGGTGCTGCTCGGCGTGCGAGAGGCGGGCGTAGAGCGGGAGCACCTCAGTGAAGCGGAGGTTCCGCTTGTTCAGCGCGTCCGCCGTGTCGCGGATCTCGCGCTCGCCGGAGAGGAAGACCAGGACGTCGCCGGGGCCCTCGGACTGGAGCTCGTCGACGGCCTCGCAGATCGCGGTGATCTGGTCGCGGTCGCTCTCCTCGCTGTCGTCCTCCAGGAGCGGTCGGTAGCGCACCTCGACGGGGTACGTACGGCCGCTGACCTCGACGATCGGGGCTTCGCCGAAGTGCCGGGAGAACCGCTCCGGGTCGATCGTCGCCGAGGTGATCACGACCTTGAGGTCGGGGCGCTTGGGCAGCAGCTGGGACAGGTAGCCCAGCAGGAAGTCGATGTTGAGGGACCGCTCGTGGGCCTCGTCGATGATGATCGTGTCGTACGCGCGCAGCTCGCGGTCCGTCTGGATCTCGGCGAGCAGGATGCCGTCGGTCATCAGCTTCACGAAGGTCGCGTCCTGGTCCACCTGATCGGTGAACCGGACCTTCCAGCCGACCGTCTGGCCGATCTCGGACTTCAGCTCCTCGGCGATCCGTTCCGCGACCGTGCGGGCGGCGATCCGGCGGGGCTGGGTGTGACCGATCATGCCCCGGACGCCGCGCCCCAGCTCCATGCAGATCTTGGGGATCTGCGTGGTTTTGCCGGAGCCGGTCTCACCGGCGACGATCACGACCTGGTGGTCGCGTATCGCCTCGGCGATCTCGTCCTTCTTCTGGCTGACGGGCAGGTTCTCGGGATACGTGACCTCCGGCATCCGCGAGGCACGGCCGGCCAGTCGCGCGGCGGCCTTCTCGGCCTCCGCGGCGATCTCGTCGAGCACGGCCTGCTTGGCCTCGGGCTTTCGGATGCGGCGGGCGCCTTCGAGGCGGCGGCCGAGGCGGTGCGCGTCACGGAGGGAGATCTCACCGAGAAGCGTCTGCAGGGCGGCGAAGGAAGTAGACATACCTGATCGAGGATCTCACCCGCGGGTGCCGGGTGGCGAACGCATTTGTGCCCCCTCCCCGTACCATTTCGGGACGAGATCGCCTGAACCGACCCGATGACCCAGTGAGAGGCCTGCCATGTCCCGCGTCCGTGGTGTGTGGTGGCTGCTCGCTGCCGTCATCGCGGTGCTGGTCGGGTGCGCTGTGTCCGCGGCGGCACTACCGGCCGCGGGTTCCGCTTCCGCTCGGGTCCCGGCTCCGGTTCCGGGCGCGGCGGCCGCTCCGGCCGTTGCTCCGGCCGCCGCTCCGGTCCACGCCGCGGCCTCCGCCGACCGGGGGCCCTCGTGCGATCCCGGGACCCGGGACCACGGCCAGGCCCCGGGCGTGCCGCCCCGCAGCGGAGGGGAGCACGCCCACGCCCCGGTGGGGCGGCCCGCCGTGGAACAGGCGTGGGCGGATCGGGTGGCGCCGGTGCGGGTGCTCGTACGGGGGCCGGACCAGCCTGCTCCCGGCCCCGTGGAGCTGTCCGTGATGCGGGTGTAGAGGACCGGCCCTCCCGCCGGTCCACCCTCACCACCCGCAGCTCTGGAGCACCCGTATGTCCTCTTCCCCTTCCCGTCCGCGTTCTTCTTCCTCTTCCTCTTCCGCATCCGCGCGCAAGCGGCTGCTGATCTCCGCCGGCGTCGCGGTCGCCGCCGTCACCCTCGGGATCGTGTCCTGGCAGGCCACCGCGCCCGAGGACAGGCCCGCCCGGACCTCCTCCGCGGCCGCGGACGCGCCCAAGGGATCCGACGTCCACGCCGAGCTGGCGAAGCTGGCCCGCCGCGAGTCCGGCGACAAGCTGGCCGCCGGCCGGGCGGACGCTCCCGTCGTGCTGATCGAGTACTCCGACTTCAAGTGCGGCTACTGCGGCAAGTTCGCCCGCGACACCGAACCCGCACTGGTGAAGAAGTACGTCGAGGACGGCACCCTGCGCATCGAGTGGCGCAACTTCCCGATCTTCGGCGCCGACTCCGAGGCCGCCGCCAAGGCCGCATGGGCGGCGGGGCAGCAGGACCGGTTCGCGCAGTTCCACGCCGCCGCGTACGCCGACGGGGCCAAGGAGAAGGGCTTCGGCCAGGAGCGGCTGCTGGAGCTGGCCCGTGAGGCCGGGGTCCCGGACCTGGACCGCTTCCGGCAGGACATGGCCGGCGAAGGCGCCGCGGCCGCCCTGCGGAAGGACCAGGAGGAGGGCTACCGCATCGGGGTCACCTCCACCCCGTCCTTCCTGGTCAACGGCCGGCCGATCGCGGGCGCCCAGCCCCTCGACGCCTTCGCCGCGGCGATCGCCCAGGCGAAGGCCCAGGCGCGGCCCGAGGGCGCCGGGCAGGCCGACGGCCAGGCCGCCCGGTGACCGGCGTCGGCGACATCGGGTACCTGGCCGCGCTGCTGGGCGGGCTGCTCGCGCTGCTCAGCCCGTGCAGCGCCCTGCTGCTGCCCGCGTTCTTCGCGTACTCGATCGACTCCACCTCGCGGCTGCTGGCGCGCACCGGGATCTTCTACGCGGGCCTCGCGAGCACCCTCGTACCGCTGGGCGCGGCGGGCTCGTACGCCGGGCGGTTCTTCCACGGCAACCGCGACGGGCTCGTCCTGGCCGGCGGCTGGCTGATCATCGCGCTCGGGGTCGCGCAGATCCTGGGCCTGGGCTTCGCCTCGCAGCGGATCTCGGAGCTGTCGGGGCGGATCCGGCCGACCACCGTCCTGTCGGTGTACGCGCTGGGCGCCGTCTACGGTCTGGCCGGGTTCTGCGCCGGCCCGATCCTCGGCAGCGTCCTGACCGTCGCGGCGGTCAGCGGCAGCCCGGTCTACGGCGGCCTGCTGCTGGCCGTGTACGCGTTGGGGATGGCCGTACCGCTGTTCCTGCTGGCCCTGCTGTGGGAGCGGTTCGACCTGGGCCGGCGGCGCTGGCTGCGCGGGCGGGCCGTGCGGGTGGGCCGCTTCGAGCTGCACACCACCTCGCTGCTGTCGGGGCTGGTCTTCATCGCCCTCGGCGCGCTGTTCCTCGCGTACGACGGGGCGAGCGCGCTGCCGGGGCTGCTCGACGTGGACGACTCGTACGCGGTGGAGCAGCGGGTCCGGACACTGGCGGACGCGGTTCCGGACTGGGCGCTGCTCGGGCTGGTGGCGGCGGGAGCGGCGGCGGTCGGCGTGACGCAGTGGCGCCGCGGCGAGCGCCGGGAAGGCCGGGAACGCCGGGAGAGGGAGAACGGGTAACGCAGAAGGCCCCGTCCGGTGGACGGGGCCTTCTTGTGGTGGCTGGGGCCGGGGTCGAACCGGCGACCTATCGCTTTTCAGGCGATCGCTCGTACCAACTGAGCTACCCAGCCACGAGACCGTTTCCGGCCTCAGCGATCCTGACGGGACTTGAACCCGCGACCTCCACCTTGACAGGGTGGCGAGCTAACCAACTGCTCCACAGGACCTTGCAGTGTGCGAGACAAGTCTTGCACACGGTAATGCGTACCCCCAACGGGATTCGAACCCGTGCTACCGCCTTGAAAGGGCGGCGTCCTGGGCCACTAGACGATGAGGGCTAAAGGCCCGCCGGGCACTTCTTCAGCGCGTCGGGGACGTGAGAAGCATATGGGATCCGGGGAGCTATCGCCAAAACGGTTTCTCCCCGCATGCGGGAGGTGCCCCCGCCGGAGGGACAATGGCCCGGTGCTGGAGATGACGCGCGAGGAGTTCGAAGAGCTCGTCGCAGAGGCCCTGGACCGCATCCCGCCGGAGCTGACGCGGCTGATGGACAACGTGGCGGTGTTCGTCGAGGACGAACCGCCGGCGGACGACCCCGAGCTGCTCGGTCTCTACGAGGGGACCCCGCTGACGGACCGCGGCGAGTGGTACGCCGGGGTGCTGCCGGACCGGATCACGATCTACCGGAACCCCACGCTGCGGATGTGCGAGGACCGGGAGGGCGTGATCGCGGAGACGGAGGTCACCGTGGTGCACGAGATCGCCCATCACTTCGGGATCGACGACGAGCGGCTGCACGCGCTGGGATACGGGTGACCGGGCCGGGCGGGGACGGCGCGGCGGAGGCGATCGATCCGGACGTCGACCTCCATGTGCCCGGGCAGCGCGCCGAGAGGCGGGGCCCCGTGCTCGCCGCGATCGCGGTGGGCGGAGCGCTCGGGGCCTCGGCGCGGTACGGGGCCTCGCTGCTGTGGCCGGCCGCCGGACCCGGGGCCTTCCCGTGGACGACCTTCTGGACGAACGTGATCGGCTGCGCGCTGATCGGCGTGCTGATGGTGCTGATCAGCGAGGGCGGCCGGACGCCGCCGCATCCGCTGGTCCGGCCGTTCGCCGGGGTCGGGGTGCTCGGCGGGTTCACCACGTTCTCCACGTACGCGGTGGACTTCTCGCGGCTGCTGGACGCGGGGGAGGCGGGGCGCGCGCTGGCGTACGCCGGGCTCACGGTGGCGGCGGCGCTGGGCGCGGTGTGGGCCGGGGCCGCGGTGACCCGCCTCGCGGCCGGTCTTCCCGTACGGAGCGGCCCGCGGAGGCTCAAGTGAACTGGCTGCTTGTGGTGGTGGGCGCCGTCGTGGGGGCGCCGCTGCGCTATCTGACGGACCGTGCGGTGCAGGCGCGGCACGACTCGGTCTTCCCGTGGGGGACGTTCGTGGTGAACGCAGGCGCGTGCCTGGTGCTCGGGGTGCTGACCGGGGCGGTGCTGGCCGGTGCGGCCTCCGAGCGGATGAGCCTGCTGCTGGGTCCGGGGCTCTGCGGGGCGCTGAGCACGTACTCGACGTTCTCGTACGAGACGCTGCGGCTGTACGAGCGCGGCTGGCGGTTCCTGGCGGCGGCGAACGTGGCGGCCTCGGTGCTGGCGGGGCTGGGTGCGGTGACGCTGGGGTCGCAGGTGGCGCGGCAGTTGTTCGCCTGAGGCCGCGGGCGTGGGGCCGCTGTCGGCCCGAGCCGTGGGGCCGGGCGGTGTCTCCGAGGGCGTGTCCCTTACGGGGTAAAGGGAGTTGGGCACATTGACCCGCTCTCCGCGGACCCTGACCGCCCACCTCCGGCCGCCGCCGGGGGACCCCCAGGAGGTGCCCCGTGCGCCAGTTGTCCGCTTCCCTCCGGCTGGCCGCCGCCGCGCTCGCGGTCGCGGCCACGGCGGGCTGCATGAGCGTCGGCGAGGACGGCGCGAAGCCCGGGCCCTCCTCGCCGGCGGACCGCAAGGCGGCCGCGGAGGCGACCGGGGGCTCCGTGTCCGGCAAGGGCTCGGGGGCGCGCGGCGGCCACGGCTCGAAGCCGGGTGCGGCGGGCGAGGAGGGCAGGCCGGCCGAGGACGGCAAGGCGTCCGGCGCCACCGGGGCCTCCCCCAGCCCGGGGGCGCCCGCCGGCCGGCCCGGGGCCCCCTCGCCGTCGGCCGGCCCGGGTGGCGGGCCCGGCGGCCAGGGCGGACAGCAGCCGACCTCGGGCGGATCCGGAAGCGGGGGTTCCGGTGGGGCGCAGGTCACACCGCCGCCCGCCCAGTCGCCGACCCCGCAGCCGCCCGTGACTTCGCCCACTCCGCCGGCCCAGACGCCCCCGGCTCCGGACCCCAGCCCGACGCCCTCTTCGTAGCCGCGGGCCCCTCCCGGGGTCGACATCGGGAGGGCGCCGGGCTCCCGGATCGGGGGAATCGTCGCAGGTCAGGGTGGATCTGGCCGAAGCGACTTGCCAGACCCGGGGGAGGGTGCGTATGGTTATAGATCGTTTGATCCCATTGCCCGGCGCCGAATCCGAAGAGCGCCGTGTGGCGCGTACTCTCCCTAGCCGTGGCTGACCGCATTGAGGCGGTCGATTTGCGATTCACGGAGTTTGGGCGCGTGCCGAGACTCCGGAAGGTTTCGCATTTCGCATGTCCATTTCCAGTTCTGACCGTGCCGTCATGCCCGAGAACGACTCGAACGAGCTCGTCGACGCCGTCGAGGCCCTTGTGGTCACCGAGGCGATCGAGGCCGCTGAGGCGGACGAGATCATCGAGGCCCTTGAGGCCGACGTGACGACCGACCAGTCCATCGACGCCGAGGCGGACGACGCCGACGCCGAGCCCACCATCACCTTCGGCGACCTCGGTCTGCCCGAGGGCGTCGTGCGCAAGCTCGCGCAGAACGGTGTCACCTCCCCCTTCCCGATCCAGGCCGCGACCATCCCGGACGCCCTGGCCGGCAAGGACATCCTCGGCCGCGGCCGCACCGGCTCCGGCAAGACCCTCTCCTTCGGTCTGCCGACCCTGGCCCGCCTGGCCGGTGGCCACACCGAGAAGAAGAAGCCCCGCGCGATCATCCTCACGCCGACGCGTGAGCTCGCGATGCAGGTCGCGGACGCCCTCCAGCCGTACGGCGACGTGCTCGGCCTCAAGATGAAGGTCGTCTGCGGCGGTACGTCCATGGGCAACCAGATCTACGCCCTCGAGCGCGGCGTCGACGTCCTCGTCGCCACCCCGGGCCGTCTGCGCGACATCATCAACCGCGGCGCCTGCTCCCTGGAGAACGTCGAGGTGGCCGTCCTCGACGAGGCCGACCAGATGGCCGACCTGGGCTTCCTGCCCGAGGTCACCGAGCTGCTCGACCAGATCCCCGGCGGCGGCCAGCGCATGCTCTTCTCCGCCACCATGGAGAACGAGATCGGCACCCTGGTCAAGCGCTACCTGTCCAACCCCGTCACGCACGAGGTCGACAGCGCGCAGGGCAACGTCACGACCATGACGCACCACGTCCTCGTCGTGAAGCCGAAGGACAAGGCGCCGGTCACGGCCGCCATCGCAGCCCGCAAGGGCCGCACCATCATCTTCGTCCGCACCCAGCTGGGCGCCGACCGCATCGCCGAGCAGCTCGTCGAGGCCGGCGTGAAGGCCGACGCGCTGCACGGCGGCATGACGCAGGGCGCCCGTACCCGCGTCCTCGCGGACTTCAAGGACGGCTACGTCAACGCGCTCGTCGCGACCGACGTCGCCGCCCGAGGCATCCACGTCGACGGCATCGACCTGGTCCTGAACGTGGACCCGGCCGGCGACCACAAGGACTACCTGCACCGCTCGGGCCGTACCGCCCGTGCCGGCAAGTCCGGTGTCGTGGTCTCCCTGGCCCTGCCGCACCAGCGCCGCCAGATCTTCCGCCTGATGGAGGACGCGGGCGTCGACGCCTCGCGCCACATCGTCCAGGGCGCCGGCGCCTTCGACCCCGAGGTCGCCGAGATCACCGGTGCGCGTTCGCTCACCGAGGTCCAGGCCGACTCCGCGAACAACGCCGCCAAGCAGGCCGAGCGCGAGGTCGCCGACCTCACCAAGCAGCTCGAGCGCCTGACGCGCCGCGCCGCCGAGCTCCGCGAGGAGGCCGACCGCCTGGTCGCCCGCTCCGCCCGTGAGCGCGGCGAGGACCCGGAGGCCGCTGTCGCCGAGGTGGCCGAGGCCGCCGAGGCCGAGGTCGCGGCCGCCGTCGCGGCCACGCCGGCCGCCGAGGAGCGCCCGTCCTTCCAGGCGCGCGACGACCGCGGCAACTACGAGCGCCGCGACAACCGTCGTGACGACCGCGGTGGCGACCGTGGTGGTGACCGTGGCGGCTTCCGCCGTGACGACCGTCCCTCCGGTGGCTTCCGCTCCGGCGGCGACCGTCGTGACGACAACCGTGGTGGCGGCTTCCGTCGCGACGACCGTCCCTCGGGCGGCTTCAACCGTGACGACCGCGGTGGCGACCGTGGCGGCTTCCGCCGCGACGACCGTCCCTCCGGTGGCTTCCGCTCCGGCGGCGACCGTCCCTCCGGTGGCTTCCGTCGCGACGACCGTCCCTCGGGCGGCTTCAACCGTGACGACCGCGGTGGCGACCGTGGCGGCTTCCGCCGTGACGACCGTCCCTCCGGTGGCTTCCGCTCCGGCGGCGACCGTCGTGACGACAACCGTGGTGGCGGCTTCCGTCGCGAC
>NZ_JBIAXU010000003.1:627827-656290 GCF_042896985.1 Streptomyces sp. NPDC001194
GCGACGACCGTCCCTCCAGTGGCTTCAACCGTGACGACCGCGGTGGCGACCGTGGCGGCTTCCGCCGCGACGACCGTCCGTCGGGCGGCTTCCGCTCCGGCGGCAGCGACCGCCCGTACGGCCGCCGCGACGACAACCGCCCCTCCGGCTCCGGCTCGACCGGCTCCTTCGGCGGCCGCCGCGACGACAAGCCCCGCTGGAAGCGCAACGGCTGATCCGGACTCCCGGACCAGCGGCTGAACTGACTGCCTGACAGGGCCCCCACGACACCGTCGTGGGGGCCCTGTCGGCGATTTGTGAGCCGCGCCGGACCCGGTCAGCCGATACTCGATCGGCTGACGGTTGGTCTCCGGCTATGCTCTGGGGTGAGCACCCACGGGCCATTAGCTCAATTGGCAGAGCAGCGGACTTTTAATCCGTTGGTTGTCGGTTCGAGTCCGACATGGCCTACTGCTCGCAGGCGGGGGTCAACCCTTCCGGCCTGCTGCCAAGCGCCCCGACCGGCTCCGGCCGATCGGGGCGCTTCGGCATTCCCGGCCCGATGCGGGACCGTCGCCGCCGGAGCGCCTTCGCGCGCTTGCCCGACTCGCGCCCACACGACCTGTCGGCGCAGGGGGAAGGGCGCGTCAGGCGTCGTCGGAGGCCGTCGCCTTCAAGAAGCGCTCGACTTCACTGGCGACACCTGGTTCCGCTGTCGATGCGCGGGATCCGAGACGCGTGGAGCCCTCGTGCACTCCGAGCCCGCCCACCCACACGTACCCGAACGACGACTCGCCGTCGATGTACGGACTGACCTGGATGTCCAGCTGCTTGAGCTTCGTCGGGGGCGCCGCGAGGTAGAGGGTGGCCGTCACCCTTCGCTGGGGATAGAGGTTGAATTCGCGGATGCGGTCGGAGCCCCTCTCGTCGATGAAGGCGCCGTGCCCGTCCGGACCCACGCGGACTTCGTAGTGGTCCGGATGCGAGCTCAGAGAGATCGAGAAGTACTCGGAACCACGGTTCTCGAACGTCACCTGGAAGCAGATGTACGTCAGCCCCTTGGCATCCTGGTCACGGCCGCGCGGTGGTACGGCCTTCCTGAGGCCATGCACGCGCACGCGCAGGCCGGCCCACTCCTTGGACTGATACTCCTGCCAGTCCCCGACAACGTTCGGCACGTCCACGACTCCACCCCCGGTTAGGCCGTGAAGCCTAGAGCGGGCAGGTCCCGGCGGGGAAGCCGCAGCGTTGAGCGCATGGCCACGACCTCTCGCAGCGCCCGTCCGCACCTATGGAATGGGCGCAGCGCAAAGAGGCGATGCGTCGCACGCACAACAGCCGGAGCGGAGCACCGCCGTCCCGAGGGGGGATGGCTGACGCTGCTGATTTGGTGAAGGAGCCAGCGTCAAGCAACACGCGGTCGCCACTCTCCGGGGGGAGATCCTTACCAGGAGACCAACTCGATGACACCTTGCAATGGATTTCGATCATGGCTCGAATCTGACTTCAACGGGTCTCGCTCCTAGTCGGAAGGGCTGTTTTTTGCCATGAGGATCTTGGCTCGACTTCACCTAGCGAGAATGGCCCGTAAGTCGCTCTTGCTCACCCGTTGAGTCGGATTTACGCTCGCCAACTTGTGTCGCTGAAGGTCCGGATATTCAGCGACTTCTGGGATGAGTGGAACTAGGCGGGTGCCGCGAATGAGTCAGGGGAGTACTGAGTCGACTGCTTTCATCTCTGAGGCGGATGAGGCGCAGCGTCAGCTGGATTACCGAGACAGCGTAAAGATCTTTGATGAGATCGAAGATGATCTTCGGACTTCGCGGACGTTCCAGAGGATCTACGCCCTGTCCCTGATGGGTGGCGTCACCCTCACCTTCCTCCTGGGCTACACGGTCATCGTGGGGCTCTGGGAGTCACAGCCTGTCTTCACTCGGTGGGCTGGCCTCATCATCGTGAACTGCCTATGGATCGCGATGGGATGGGCACTATGGAAGAACCGTAAGAAGATCGTGAGCCGGACCGGTGCGCTGCGCAACGCGCTCCAGGACAGGCAGACCGCCGCCGCCAAACTCCCCCTCGACTCGCCCTCCGGGCTCCGTATCTATCGCGAAGCGTCTCTTGATCTGATTGATCAGTATCGGAAATCGGCGAACAAGAATCGACGGATCCACAACTTCTTTCAGGGCATCATCATCACTGGGTCGATCGTCACGTCCACGCTTGCTGCGATGAATGAGGGAAGTAGTCAGGTTCTACGGCTGTCCGCCTCTGCCCTGAGTGCACTCGTAGGTATTTCGGCCGGCGTGACTGGATACTTCAAATTCCGTGAGCGCGGATACAACCTCCAGTCGACGGCTGACGACATTGAGAAACACTACAATGCGTCACAATTCATGCTCGACGAGTACGCAGGTCGAGACGACGAAGCGCCGCTGCCTGAGGCTGACCGGCTCAGGATGTTCGCGCGCTACGTGGAACGGCTGAAGGAAGAGCAGAGGAAGCGCGAGCTTCAGCTTGAAACGTCCAGCTCCGGCAACGAGGAGCGTACGGGCTGATGTTCGTTCAACGTGTTCTGCCGAGCCGGCGCCGTGGACGTGATGGAAGGCTAGAAACCGAGAGCAACTTCGCCGAGCCCAGGCGCTGACGTGGTTTTCCGGAGACCCACCGTGAGCTCGCACGTAGCCAGGTGGCTCCTCGCCCCACGCTGGCAGTGGAAAGCCCGACGGCTCATTGCTGCTCATGGCACATCTATGTCCCACACGACTGCCTGGTGCCTCGTCGCGCTCGCACGAGATCCGGGGTACATCCCGTTCGTACGCCACATCGTTGCTCAGCGGCCGCCAGGCGAAGCGCCGGCGCCGGGGGTAGTCCTTGACTCGTGGCAAGGCCTCGAGCCGCGTGAGCAAGCGAGACGTATCGCCTGGCTGGATCGGCATAAGGCAACGCCTCTGCACCGGCTGGGTGTGCCTGAGGAGGTCATTGAGCTGGCCGGCCTGCATGTAGTTGAGTGGCGGCTTCCTCCGGGGCGAGATGTAGCTTCCATCGTTGCCCAGGACCGCCGCCGCTCCTCAGGTGATGTCTCGTAAGCCTGAAGTCGTCTGTTGACCTGCCAAGGGGGCCACCCGGTCGGGAGACGAAGAGCAGCAACTCAGGGCAACTGCGCTGGGCCTCGACCACGCCCTGCCCGCCGTGTTCACGGCCCTGCTGGCGGCCGGGATCACGGTAGACCGGCGCGGCTCGCCGTCGCGGTGGCTTTGCTGTGGCAGGTCCCGGCGGGGTGACCCGCCGTCCCGTTCCGCCTGGCCGTGGGCTGATGCGAGGCTTCTTTCCGGCCGTTCGTACGGCTCTGACCTGCAGATATGTCGGTCCTGGAGGTGGCGGGGAGGTTAATTGGCGCAAGCTCTCCCCGCGATGACGTAGAGTTGTGTTTACCGACGCGGGGTGGAGCAGCTCGGTAGCTCGCTGGGCTCATAACCCAGAGGTCGCAGGTTCAAATCCTGTCCCCGCTACTCAGTACGAAGGCCCGGTTCCCCTTGGGAGCCGGGCCTTCGTCGTTTCCCCTCCTCTTTTCCTTGCGCGCCGCGCCCTCACCCGATCGGCCCGGGCCGGGTCGCCGTGCGGCCCCCGCTGCCGCCAGCCTTGAGGGGCGATGCGGTGGCGGCCCGCACCCGCGCGAGGGACCGGGCAGGAGAGCGGCGTGTTGGGGCAGGGGCGGCAGCAGGGCGGCGGCGACGACCCGGGCGGAAGCGCGGAGGGCATCACCGGTCGCGGCAACGGCACCGGCACCGGTGCCGCCCGCAAGGTGGTCCGCGCGCTTCCGGCCGTGCTGATCGCCGTCGGACTGGCCTTCGACCTGCTGACCCCGCCCGGCTACACCGGATCCCCCTTCTTCTCCGCGGCCCCGCTGATCGCCGCCCCGCTCTTCTCCCTCCTGGTCACGCTCCTCACCGGCGTACTGGCCTCGTTCGCGGTGGTCCTGCTGCACCTCCTCAACGGCACCACGTGGAGGGTCGAGGCGCTGACCGAGCTGGTCACCGTCATCACCGTCTCCGGGCTCGCGGTCCTGATCAACCGGGTCGTCCGGCGCAGCGGCGAGCGGCTCGCCTCCGCGCGCGGGATCGCGGAGGCCGCCCAGCGCGCCGTCCTGCCGAAGCCCGCCGAGCGCATCGCCGGCCTGCACGTCTGCGCCCGGTACGAGGCCGCGCAGGCCGACGCCTTCATCGGCGGGGACCTGTACGCCGTCCAGGACACCCCCTACGGAGTGCGGCTGGCCGTGGGAGACGTACGGGGCAAGGGGCTGGGTGCGGTCGAGGCCGTGGCGGTGGTCCTCGGGGCCTTCCGGGAGGCGGCCGAGACGGAGCCGACGCTGGAGGGCCTGGCCCGGCGGCTGGAGCGGGCGCTCGCCCGCGAGGGCACCCGGCGCGACAGCCTGGACTCGGTGGAGGGGTTCACGACCTGCGTGCTCGGCGAGATCCCCACGGGCGCTCAGGTGCTGCGCCTGGTCAACCGGGGCCATCCCGAGCCGCTGCTGCTGCACGCCGACGGGAGCCTGGCCGTCCTCGCCCCGGCGGAGCCGGCGCTCCCGCTCGGCATGGGGGAACTGGCCGAGGCCTGGCCGGACCGGGCCGAGGAGTGGCCCTTCCCGAGCGGGGCCACCCTGCTCCTGTACACGGACGGGCTGACCGAGGCCCGCGACGCGGCGGGGGTCTTCTACGACCCGGCGGCGCGGCTGACCGGCCGCGTCTTCCCGGGCCCCGGCGAGCTGCTCGGCGCGCTCAGCAGCGATGTGCGCCGGCACACGGGCGGCGGGGCGACGGACGACATGGCGCTGCTCGCGGTGGGCCGGCCGGGAGAGGGGGAGCCGGAGCGGCGACGTACCGTCCCCGTGGTCGCGCCGTGACGGTGAGTGAGTGAAAAGATCTGTCCTGAAAGGTTTATGACGGATCGTCAAGGGGTGTGTGTGGCTGGAGAGATGTGGATCTTGGTTGATTTTTGCCCGAGTTGATCCGCTTAAGTCGCCTTAGTGATGGCCAAGGCCGCGCGGAGGGTGGCTGATTATTGCCAACGATCCATCGCAACAGCTTGGAATCACTCCCCTCCGTATATTACCGTTCGATAACGCAGCGCGGTCGTCCCAGCCGTCGCAAGAGACGGCGCCGTGCGCGTGTGCGTCCCCCTGAGGAGTGTGGCCCGGTGGCCTCCAACTCGCCTGCCCCCGAAGGCATAGAGCTCCAGGAAGAGCCCACCGCGGGCGCCTGGGGTGAGTGGAACCCCACCGAGGACTCGGCCCGCCCGCCGCGCGGCAAGCACCGGGTCGCCAAGCAGCGCGGGGGACTTGCCCGCAGCTCCACCGTGCTCGGTGTCGGCGTCATCGCCGCTGTCGGCGCGGGCGGTATCGCCACCGCGCAGGACCGGCCCCAAGTCGCCATATCCATGCCCTCGTTGCCCGACTTCGGCATGGGCGGCGGCGGGGGCGACGGGCAGCGGTACGCGGAGGCCGGAGGCCCCGCGGCGGGCAGCGGCGCCTCCGCCGGGTCGGCCGGCGTCATCGCGCAGCAGGCGGCCCAGCACACGGACGCCGGCGCCACCCTCGTCGGCCGCATCCTCCAGCAGGCCGAGTCCCAGGAGACCGCCGCCGAGGCGCAGTTGCGTGCGCAGGCCGAACGGGAGGCGCAGGAGGCCGCCGCCGCGGAGGCCAAGGCCAAGCGGGAGGCCGCCCAGAAGGAGGTCGAGGACGCCCGGCTGGCCGCCGAGAAGGCGGCGAAGGAGGCCAAGGAAGCCGCCGACGCCAAGGCCGAGCAGGAGCGGACCGCCAAGCCCTCCGGCAGCTACTCCCTCCCCACCTCCGCCTACACCCTCACCTCGCACTACGGGGACTCCGGCTCCATGTGGTCCTCCGGCCACCACACCGGCCTCGACTTCGCCGCCCCGACCGGCACCCCCGCCAAGGCCGTCGGCGCCGGGAAGATCACCTCGGCCGGCTGGTCCGGGGCGTACGGCTACCGGATCGTGCTGGAGCTCGAGGACGGTACGGAGATCTGGTACTGCCACCTGTCCTCGATGTCGGTGACCTCCGGCTCGGTCGGCGCCGGCGACACCATCGGCCGCGTCGGCGCCACCGGCAACGTCACCGGGCCCCATCTCCACCTGGAAGTGCGCAAGGGCGGCTCGACGGTGGACCCCCTGGCGTGGCTGGAGTCCAAGGGGCTGAACGTTTAGGCAGCGGCCGGCCGACGGGCGTCGGGCCGGAGGGCATACGGCCGGGGGCCGTCAGGTCGGTGGGCGTCCGCCTGGCGGGCGGTACGAAGACCCGCTCCAGGGGCTCCAGGGGCGCGAGCGGGACCGGCCGGGGCGGAAGGAGCTCCTCCAGGACCGCGGCCCGGGCCAGCACGGGCCCCGCCGTCGCCCTGCGCAGCCACAGCCGGCGCAGCAGCTCGCGCTCCCGGCAGGCGAAATCCGGCACCCCCGCCGGACCCCCGTGCCGGGCCCGGTGCCGCAGCAGGGCGAGCGCGGCCGCGTCCGCCTCGTACAGGGCCACGGCCCGGCCCGCCGCCCGGCCCCCCGTGGACCGGGCCAGTGCCCGGGCCAGCGACCGGGCCGGCATGGACACCAGCGCCGGCACCTCCGCCGGTCGCAGCCAGCCCGCGGCCGCGTACACCGCCAGCTCACCGGCGACGGCCCGCAGCCGGCGCCGCCTTATCCGCACGGCCAGCCACAGCAGCAGGGTGAACACCGGGACCATCACGCAGCCGTAGACCACGTAGAACCCGTACTCCCCGAACCGCGACGAGCTGTTCCACAGCGCGTGCAGACCCATCGCGGCCAGCAGCCCGAGCAGCGGCAGCCCGATCCGGCGCACCCGGCCCGCGCCCAGCGCGGCCGCGCCGAAGCCGAGCCCGGTGAGCACCGTGAACAGCGGGTGCGCGAACGGTGAGACCACGATCCGCACGAAGAAGGTCGCGGCCGTCACCGAGTCCAGCGCGGCCGCGCCGCTCTCCACGTCCTCGCCGAACGCGTTGCCCAGGTAGAGGACGTTCTCGGTGCACGCGAAGCCGGTGGCGGTGAACCCGGCCACCACGAACCCGTCCGCGGGGCCGGTGAACTGGCGTCTTCGGAAGGCGAACACCAGCAGCAGGGCGGCCGCCTTGGCGCTTTCCTCGACCACCGGGGCGATCGCCACCGAGCCGAGCCGGTCGGCGGCCGAGGCGTCGGCGGTGGCCTCCGCTATCCACTCGGTGGCGAAGTTGTTGGCCAGTATCGCGATCAGGGCCGCGGTGCAGGCGCCCCAGCCGAAGCAGAAGAGCAACTGCGCCCAGGGGCGGGGCGCGGCCCGGCCGAGCCACCGGAAGGCCGCCAAGAGCGGCGGCACCGGCAGCACGGCCAGCCCGAGGCCGACGAAGAACCCCGCGGTGCCTGTCTGCTCCCGCACGAGTTCGAGGATCGCCAGCCCCGATACCGACAGCACGGCGAACACGCACGCACGGGCTCGGAACACACGATGACTCTAGCGAGCCACTCTGACACGCGGAGTGACGTACGTGGTTTCTCTACTCGTTCGGGGAAACGCGGCCCCGGCGCGCGAACAGCAGATCGTGGACGACGTGCCCCTTGTCGAGGCCCTGCCCCTCGAAGCGGGTGAGCGGCCGGAAGTCGGGCCGCGGCGCGTAGCCGCCGTCCGCCTGGGTGTTCTCGAACTCCGGGTGGGCGGAGAGCACTTCGAGCATCTGCTCGGCGTACGGCTCCCAGTCGGTCGCGCAGTGCAGTACGGCCCCGGGGGCCAGGCGGGTCGCGGCCAGGTCGAGGAACTCGGGCTGGATCAGCCGCCGCTTGTGGTGGCGGGCCTTGGGCCACGGGTCCGGGAAGTACACGCGCAGGCCGGAGAGGGAGTCGGGCGCCAGCATCTCGCGGAGCAGGATGATGGCGTCGCCGTTGGCGACGCGGACGTTGGTCATCCCGCCGCGCTCGGCGAGCGCGAGCAGGTTCCCCTGGCCGGGGGTGTGCACGTCGGCGGCGAGGATCCCGGTCGAGGGATCGGCGGCGGCCATCTGCGCGGTGGCCTCGCCCATCCCGAAGCCGATCTCGAGCACGACGGGGAGTCCGCCGAACATGTCGTCGAGATCGATGACGGAATGCCCGTCGATGTCGAGCCCCCAGGTCCCCCAGAGCCGCTTCAGGGCTTCGCCCTGTCCGGTGGTGACCCGGCTGCGCCGCGGCTGGAAGCTCCGGATCCGCCGCTCGTGGTGCGAACCGGCCGGATCGGGGGCGGGCCCGTCGGGAAACCGCGGCTCGGTCCGCCACTTCGGGGGCACGTAGGAATTCGCCTCCGGCACGGTCTCCGGGGCGCTGGGCTGGGGGGTGAGGGACTCAGACACAATGCCCAGATTCTACGACCCCGCCCCCACCCGTCCGCCGACACGGAGCGCCGTCGAGGCCCGGCCTCAGGAAGCGCGCAGCGAGGCCAGCGCCCGGCGGGCGATCTCGCGCCCGATCGGCAGCGAGGCGGTGGCGGCCGGCGACGGCGCGTTCAGCACGTGCACCGCCCGCGGCCCCTCCTTGATCAGGAAGTCGTCCACGAGCGTCCCGTCCCGCAGGACCGCCTGCGCCCGGACCCCGGACCCGGCCGGTGCCAGGTCCGCCGCCGAGACCGCCGGCAGCAGCCGCCGCACCGCCTCCGTGAACGCCTGCTTCGACAGCGAGCGATGGATCTCGCCCGCCCCGTACCGCCAGTGCCGCAGGGCCATCCGCCAGGAACCCGGCCAGGCCAGCTCGTCCGCGACGTCCCGCGGCCGGACCACGCCCCACCCGTACCCCTCGCGCGCCAGCGCCGGCACGGCGTTCGGCCCGACGTGGACCCCGCCGCCGATGCCCCGCGTCAGGTGCACGCCGAGGAAGGGGAACGCCGGGTCCGGGACGGGGTAGACCAGCCCGCGGACCAGGTCCGGCCGTGCCAAGTCGTAGTACTCGCCGCGGAACGGCACGATCCGCATGCCCGGGTCGTCCCCGGCCAGCCGCGCGACCCGGTCGCACTGCAGGCCCGCGCAGTTCACCAGCACCCGCGCCCGCACCACGAGCCCCGCCGTCGTCCGCACCGCGATCCCGCTCGGCCGCCGCGAGATCAGGTCCACCGCGCCGCCGTACACGATCTCCGCCCCGGAGGACTCCGCGAGCTGCCGCGCCACCTGCCCGTAGTCCACGATCCCGGTGGTGCCGACGTGGATCGCGGCCAGGCCCTGCACCTGCGGCTCGTACTCCGAGATCTGAGCCGGGCCCAGCTCGCGCACCGGGATGCCGTTCTCCCGGCCCCGCTGCACGAGCGCGTGCAGCCGCGGCAGCTCGTCCCGCCCGGTGGCGACGATCAGCTTCCCGGTGACCTCGTGGTCGATGCCGTGCTCGGCGCAGAACTTCACCATCTCGGCGGCGCCGCGCACAGCGAAGCGCGCCTTGAGCGATCCCGGCTTGTAGTAGATCCCGCTGTGGATCACCCCGCTGTTGCGGCCCGTCTGGTGCCGGGCGGGGCCGGACTCCTTCTCCAGCACCACCACGCGCGTCCCCGGAGCCAGCTGTGCCAGGGCGTGCGCCGTCGACAGGCCGACGATGCCGCCGCCGATCACCAGCACATCGCAGTCGACCCTGCCCGCGTTGCCCACGCCGCCCATGCCGCCGCCCAAGCCGCCACCTCCCACCCCTGCATACTGCACCCCGCCACTGACAATGCGGCCACGCGGGTCCGCACCCGCGTGGCCCGCCGGCTCTCCACCGCGCCATCCGGCGACGTCCCGCCTGTGTCACCGCCGGCTCTCCACCCGCGCCACCGGCGGCCCCACGCCCGCGCCATCCGCCGACGTCCCGCCCGTGTCACCGGCGGCTTCACACCCGTGTCACCGCCGGCGCCACGCCCGCGCCACCGGCAGCCCTACGCCTGCGCCACCAGCAGCGGCCGTGCCCGCTCCCGCAGCTCCGCCACGCGCGGCTCGTCCCCGTACGGTTCGAGCCGGTGCAGCAGGTCCCGTACGTACTCGGTCGTGCGCGCCGAGGAGATCCGGCCCGCGACCTCCACCGCCCGGGTGCCGGCCGCGCACGCCGCGTCCAGATTGCCCGACTCCAGCTCCGCGACCGCGCTGACCACCAGCCGCAGCCCGTGCGAGCGCACGTACTCCTCCGTCGGGCGCGAGAGCGCCTGCTCGGTGAAGCGCCGGACCTGCCGCGGCAGCTTGAGGTCCCGGTAGCACTCGGCCGCGTCCGCCGCGAAGCGGTCGTACGAGTAGAAGCCGAGCCAGGTCGGATCCGGGTCGCCCTCGCGGGCCCGCTCCAGCCAGCCCTCCGCCGCCCGCAGCGCAGCCCCGGCGGCCGCCGAATCGCCCGCCTTCGCGTGCGCCCGCGCCTCGACGAGCCGGAAGAAGCTCATGGTCCGCGCCGTGGCCAGGCCGCGGTTGCGCTCCACGGCAGCCTGCGCGAGGTCCACGCCCTCGTCGGGGAAGTCCCGGTACGTCGCCTGGAGCGACATGGACGCCAGTACGTACCCGCCCAGAGGCACGTCGGCGGCCGCGCGGGCCAGCCGCAGCGCCTGGATGTAGTAGCGCTGGGCCGCCTCCTGCTGGCCGGTGTCGAAGGCCATCCACCCGGCCAGCCGAGTCAGTTCGGCGGTCGCGCCGAACAGCGCGCGCCCCACGTCGTCGCTGTACGAGCCGAGCAGCAGCGGCGCCGCGTCGACGCGCAGGCATTCGGGCACCATCGACGAACGCCAGTCCCCGCCGCCGTACTTGGAGTCCCAGCGGCGCGCGTCCTCGGCCGCCTCGCGCAGCTTGGTCACGTCGCTGTGGCCCACGCGCTGCGGCGCCGGGTCGTACAGCCCCGCGACCGTGGCGGGCGCCGGCGGGGCGTGCGGCGTTTCACCCGAAGACTGCGCGGGCAGACCCGATGACGAAGAAGAGGACGAGGACGCGGACGCAGCCGCGGAAGAAGACGGCGAAGAGGACATCGGCGAGGGCGATGCCGTGCCCGCCGCCGGCTCGCGTGACGCCACGGTCTCGCGGGGCGGGGCCGCGGGTTCGCGGGCCACCGAACCGTCCGCGGGAGATATCAGCCAGCGCGAGGCGGGCGTCGCGTAGGCGGACACCGCGAAGGAGCCGGCCAGCGACTGCCAGATCCCGCCACTGCCGCCCGCACCGCCCCGGCGGCCGGCGAGGTCGAGCCGGTACAGATCGGTGGCCGAGCGCACCGCCTCGCCCACGTCCCGCGGGAAGGCCAGACCGACCTCGGGCGCGGGGTCCGCGTCCGCCAGCCCGATCTCGTGCAGCGGCACCGGCCGCCCCAGCTTCGCGCCGATGGCGGCGGCGATCAGATGCGGGGCCGCGCCCTGCGGCACCATCCCCTTCGACACCCACCGGGCCACCGACGTCTTGTCGTAGCGAAGCGTCAGGCCGCGTTGTGCGCCGAGGTCGTTGACCCGCCGGGCCAGCCCGGCGTTGCTGATGCCGGCGAGGGCGAGGACGGCGCCGAGCTTCTCGTTGGGCTCGCGGAGCTCCCTGGACATGCGCCACCCCTCGTCACACGCGGAACGCACACAACGCATACGCCGCCGGGGCATAGTTGCCCGGCATTTCGTAAACCCAGCGTAGTTCCCCGCCTCCCAAGCGTTAAGGCCCCGACTTCCGGATGGCGGGATTGTTGTCCGCCCGCACAGTCGGGGCGGGGTCCGCGCCGCGGGCGCACGCCCCCTTCCGTGCTCCGTGCGTGTGGCCGTGCGCCCGCCCGTGCGCTCTGGCCGGTCACCGGACCCGGCGATTCGATGTGCCCTGCGTGGGTCGGCCCGCCGCGTGGAACCGGCGGGCCGGGGGATGCCGCTGCCTCAATCCCCGCGGGTGGCGGAACGGTCCGGGGGGTGGATCCCGCCTCCCGGACCGCGCCCGCGGGCCGGTGCCGCCGGGCGGCCCGCAGGGCCCGCGGCGGCGCCACGTGCGGGGCCGGTGCGCCCGCGGCGTACTCGCGGTGCGCCCGTGGTGGGGCCGCGGCGCGGCCCCGGCACGACCCCGGTACGGCCTCAGTACGGCCGAAGAATGGCCGAAACCGACCTATGGGGCGGTGGGAACGGAACGCCAAATACCGCGTGTCCACGGCGTGTTCGTTTGCATGTGCGCCCTCCTCGGCCACTCTCGCACGCCTGTCTCGTGGCAGCATGGACCCCGAGCCACCCGGGGTCCCGTTCGGCTGCGCCCTCAGCGCTGACCACGACGTTCCCACCCCGGTCAATTGCCCACAGGCTGGGGAGGCGGCGGTGCGCTGGTTGGTCGGGTGGAGCAGTATCGCCGCGAGCTTCGGCACGGCCGGCCGCGTCGGCGGACAGGGCGGATCCGGCCCGCGCGACCATTCGAGCGGCGGCCCCGTGAGCGGCGGCCTCGCGGACGCCGACACCGCCCACCCGGACGACCCCGCGGAGCGCACCGTCGTACCGGTCGGCGCCCAACTGCTCTGGGGAGACCCCGACCCCCTCTGGGCCGTCGGCGACTGGCGCCCCGACGAGATCCGCACCCTCGCCGCCGACCCCGCCGACCCCTTCACCCGGCTCGCCGTCCTCGGCTGCTGCGGCGCCACCGACGCCGAGCTGCGCAGCGCCCTCCTCGCCGCCCGCGGCGGAGCCCTGCGCCACCTCACGCAGTGGCCCGGCAGCTACACCGCCGTCGTCCAGACCGGCCGCCGCATCACCGTGGTCGGCGATCTCGCGGGCGCCCGCCCCGTCTTCCACACCCCCTGGGCGGGCGGGACGGCGTACGCCACCGCCGCACTCCCCCTCGCCGACCTCATCGAGGCGCAGCTCGACATCGGCCACCTCGCCACCCTGCTGGCCTGCCCCGACAGCCCGGAGGCACTGGGCGACGGCACACCGTACGTCGGCGTGCGGCGCATCCCGCCCGGCCACGCGCTGATCCTGCGCGAGGGCTCGCGCGAGATCACCGGGTACGAGCCGGTGGCCTCCCTCGCGGTGGCGGCGCCCACGGCCGACCCCGACCGCGCGGTGGAGGGCGTACGCGAAGCATTGGTGGATGCCGTGCGCGCCCGGCTCACGGCGCCGCGGCATGCCCCCGACACGCCGCCCCACGACCCCGGCCCGGTGCCCGGAATGGGCCCCGCCGACCGGCGCGCGGCCCGGGGCGCACCCGCCCCGGTACCGGGAGTGGGCGCCGACCTCTCCGGAGGCAGCGCCTCCGCGACCCTCGCCCTCCTCGCCGCCGGCCTGCCCGGGGCACCCGGCACGGTGATGAAGCAGTCCGGCGAACGGCTCCTGGCCGTCACCTTCAACGACCTCGCCACCCCCCAGGGCCGCGAGGCCGAACTCGAACGCGCCCGGGCCATCGCCGCCGACCCGAGGCTGCACCACGTGGTCGTGGCCGCCGCCGCGGAAGCCCTCCCGTACGCCGACCTCGACGGCCCCCTCACCGACGAACCCGGCCCCTCCCTCGTCACCGCCGCCCGCGAGCGGCGCCGGCTGGCGGCCGGCTCGGCGGACCACTTCGTCGGGCACGGCGCCCGCCAGGTCCTCGACGCCCACCCGGCCCGGCTCGCCGACCTCCTGATGGACCGCCGCAGACGCCACCTGCTGCGCCCGGTCGCCGCCCTGGCCCGCTCGGCCCCGGGCGACTCCGCCCTGTCCCTGCTGGTCCCGTTCTCCGTCTACGCGGCGGCCCGCCGGCTCGCCCGTACGCCGTACCGCGCGGGCATGGAGGCGGCGGCGGCCCGGCTGCGCGAAGGGGCCGTGGCGGGGGGCGCGTCGAACCCGGTGGACGCCTCGCTGGCGGCCCTGACCTGGTCCCGCCCGGGCCCGGCGGCGGGCTGGCTGACGGGGGAGGCCCTGGCGGAAGTATCGATCCGTCTCGCCACCGCCGCGGGCCGCCCGCCGCTGTCCCTGCGCCCCGGCGAGGCCCGGGCCCGCGCCGCGCTGACCCGGCACGCGGCCGACCACCGCGTCTTCGAACAGGCCGTGGAGGTCCGCAGCCAGCGCCTGCACGCCCCGTTCCTGGACAACCAGGTCGTACGGGCGGCGCGCGCCCTCCCGGAATCCCTGCGGGTCCAGCCGGGCGCCCGGGCGGCGATCCTGCGCACCGTCCTCTCCTCGGCGGGCGTACGCGAACTCCCCCCGGGCTGGGGCGCCCCGACCCGCACCCCGAACGAAACGGCCACCCGCCTGGGCCTCGGCGCAGCGCTCCCCTCCCTGCTCTCCCTCTTCGCGACCCCGCTCCTGGCGGACGCGGGCCTGATCGAGGGCCGGGTGGTCCAACAGGCCCTCCTGGACGCGGCGGAGGGCCGCCCGGTCCCGCTGGACGGTCTGGCGGAACTCGTCTCGATGGAGTTGTGGCTGGGCCGCCTCCTCTCCCGCCGCGGCACGTGCTGGACGGGCACGTCCACCCCCCGCCGCAGAGCGGTCCCGGAGGGCGTCCCCACTCCCCGCCCGGCCCTCTCCTGACCGCCCGCCGTCCAACACCGGCCCCGGGCCGCCCCGGACGGCACGGCCTCGGTGTTCGAGGCGCGGGGTCACCGGGGTGCCGCGCCGATCGGGCCCGACCACGGGAGCCCGGCACGTGCGGGGTCGCCCGTCCGGAGTTCCAAGAGCGGCGCCGTGGTCGCCCACCCGGGGGCACCGTCCCGGCACGTGCGGCGCCCCGGGAGCGCCGAGGCACTCGCTCCCGGGCGTGCAGCGCTCCGTACGCCACCGTGGTGGCACGTCCAGTCCCGCCGGGGCAGGGGATCGGGGCGGGCAGGCCCGGCTCCCGCTCACCGGCGGCCCGCCGCCCCGGCACGTGCGGCGTCGCTCGGGGGCGGAGCCCCGGGAGCAGGCTGGGGCTCCCCGTAGCCCCGCCGCTCCTGGGTCCCGCCGGGGCGCGTCCAGAGAGGTACGGGGGCCGGCCCCCGGCAGGGTCCCGGCGTCCCGGCACCGGCTGACCGGCAGCAGCCGCCCCATGCCCGCGGCGGCGTCGCGGTCGAGGCGGGGAGCCCGGGACGGTGCCCCCGGAGCCGCCCCGGCTTCGCTCGTCGGCAGTGCCGACGCAGGGGCTCCCGGACCCGTAGCGCCGGCGCGGCGGGGACTCACCGGCACCCGGGGAGGCAGGGCGTTCACCGGCACCCGGGACGCGGGCCCCGCGAAAACCGCCCGGCGCCGCGGCAGCGGCAAGGCAGAATTGCCCGGTGCGGTATCTCATCCTTGGCGTCAGCGAGGCGCGCGACGAGACCGGCGCCCCCCTCCCCATCGGCGGCGCCCGGCTGCGCGCGCTCCTCGCCGCCCTCGCGCTCCGCGCCGGCGGCCCGGCCGCCGCCAGCGTCCCCGATCTCGTCGACGACATCTGGGGCGACACCCCGCCGCAGGACGCCCCGGCCGCCCTCCAGGCCCTCGTCGCCCGGCTCCGCCGAGCCCTCGGGAGCCGGGACAGCATCCTCGCCGACCCCGTCGGCGGCTACCGCCTCGCCGTCGCCGACCGCGACGACGTCGACCTCCACCGCTTCACCCGCCTCGCCCGCGAAGGCGCCCGGCAGCTGTCCGACGACCCCGCCACCGCCGCCGGAACCCTCCGCACCGCACTCGCCCTCTGGCGCGGCCCCGCCCTCGCCGACCTCCCGGAGCCCGGCCGCACCGGCTACGCCGCCACCCCCGAAGCGCACCGCACGGCCGCCCTCCGCGCCCGCATCGACGCCGAACTCCGCAGCGGCGCCACCGACCCGGCGTCCCTCCTCCCGGAGATCGAGGCGCTGATCCGGGAGCACCCGTACGACGAACCCCTGCGCGCCCAGCAGCTCCGCGCCCTCCGCGCGGCCGGCCGCGCGGCCGCCGCCCTCGCCGCGTACGAGCGCACCCGCCGCACCCTCGCCGACGCCCTGGGCGCCAACCCCGGCCCCGAACTCGAGGCCCTCCACGCGGAACTCCTCCACCCCGCACCCCAGGCACCGACCGCCCCCGCGCCCCCCGAGCCGAAAGCACCCTCGCCGACCCCGACCGCGTACGAGGCGCCCCCGGCGACGGCGGAGGCACCCGCAGCCCCCGCATCCTGGGCGGCCCACCCGGGATTCCCGGCGCCGACCGGGCCCCCGGCTACCCCTCAGGCGGCTGGAGCGTCCGCGACCGAAGTGCACCCCGCAGCCTCCGGGGCCCGGGCGGAGCACCCGGTACAGCCGGGGGCGCCGGCCCCGACCGCGTACGAGGCGCCCCCGGCGGCCGGAGGGGAGTCCCGGCCCGCGGCGCATGCCGTGCGCATCGGGCCCGCGGCACCCGCCGCCTCCCCGCAGGCCTCCGCGCCCGAGGCGCACCCCGCAGCCCCCGGGCCCTCCCGAGAGCCGGAGGCAGCAGAGTCCCCGGCGCACCCCGCACTCCCCAAGCTCCCCGCACTCCCCAAGCTCCCCGAACTTCCCAAGTTCCCCGCCCTCCCGGCGGTGCCGAAGGCGAGCCCCCGTCCCGCGCCCCCCGCGGCACCCGCGCCCCCAGAGGCACCCGCGTTCCCCGCCTCGCCCGCGCCCCCGGCGCCCCCAGCCCCACCGGCGCCCCCGGCGCAACCCGGGCCTCCGAGCCCACCCGCGCCCCTGGCGCAGCCCGGGCCTTCCGCGCCCCCAGCCCCACCGGCGCCCCCGGCGCACCCCGGGCCCCCCGCCGCACCCGCGCCCCCGGCGCGTCCCGGATCCCCGGGGTTCCCGGCGGCTCCGACCGCGACCGTGCCCGCGGCCCGGCCCATGGCCCACAGCTCCCCGGCGTCACCCGTGAACCCCGCATCCGCACCACCCGCACCACCCGCGCGCCCCGTAGCCCCGGCGGCGCCCCCGGCCGAGCCGTCCGCCCCGCCCGCCCGGCCCTCCGGGAACCTCCGGCCCCGGCTCACCTCCTTCGTCGGGCGGGAGCCCGAGCTCGCGGGGCTGCGCGGCGATCTGGCCCGGCTGCGGCTCGTCACCCTCATCGGGCCCGGCGGCTCCGGCAAGACCCGGCTCGCCGAGCACGCGGCCGCCGCCGACCCCGAGCCCGGCTGGCTCGTCGAACTCGCCCGCCTCGACCACCCCGCCGCCGTACCCGGCGCCGTCCTCAGCGCCCTCGGCCTGCGCGAAAGCACCCTCGTCGCCCGCGAGAAGACCCCCGCCGACGACCCCACCGCCCAGCTCGTCGAGCACTGCGCGAACCGCCGCCTGCTCCTCGTCCTCGACAACTGCGAGCACGTCATCGGCGCCGCCGCCGAGCTCGCCGAACACCTCCTCATCCACTGCCCCGGCGTCCGGATCCTGGCCACCAGCCGCGAACCCCTCGGCATACCCGGTGAAACGGTCCGCCCCCTCGACCCCCTGCCCCCCGCCCCCGCGCACCGCCTCTTCGCCGACCGCGCCGCCGCCGTACGCCCCGCATTCACCCCCGCCGAAGACCCGGCGGCCGTCGCCGAGATCTGCGCCCGACTCGACGGGCTCCCGCTCGCCATCGAGCTGGCCGCGGCCCGGCTGCGGCTGCTCACCCCGCGCCAGATCGCCGACCGCCTCGACGACCGCTTCCGGCTCCTGACCAGCGGTTCCCGTACCCACCTGCCCCGCCAGCAGACCCTGCGCGCCGTCGTCGACTGGTCCTGGGACCTGCTGGAGGAGCCCGAGCGGACCGTGTTGCGCCGGCTCTCCGTCTTCGCCGGCGGCTGCGACCTCGCCGCCGCCGAAGCCGTCTGCACGGACGACACCCTGGACGTCGCCGACGTCCTCGGCTCCCTCGTCGACAAGTCCCTCGTCGTCGCCGCTCCCGACCCCGACGACGACACCGGCATGCGCTACCGCCTGCTGGAGACCATCCACGAGTACGCCGCCGAACGCGCGGCGGCCCACCCGGCCGACCGCAGCGCCACGGCCCGCCGCCACACCGCGCACTTCCTGGCCCTCGCCGAGGAGGCCGAGCCCCTGCTGCGCGGCGCCGCCCAGCTGCCCTGGATCCGGCGCATCGAGACCGAGCTCGACAACTTCCGAGCCGCCCTCCTCCACACCATCGAGACCGCCCACACCGCCGAGACCGGCCAGCGCCTCGTCCTGGCCCTCGGCTGGTTCTGGTGGCTGCGCGACTACCGCACCGAGGGCGCGGAATGGGCCGCGCGGGTCCTGGCGCCCCACCCGGCGGAGCCGCCCGAGGGCACCCCCGAGTACTGGCGCTTCATGCGCACGCGGATGCTGGGCGCCCTGCTCCAGGCCGAAGGCCACGCGCCCGAGGAGTTCCGCACCCCGCGGAACATCGCCCTCGCCGAACACCTCCAGGACGTCTTCCGCAACGGCGGCCGCGAGACCGCCCGCTTCCCCGGCATGCTCTGGCCGATGACCACCTTCCTCACCGGCGACCCCCTCGCCGTCCGCGACGGGCTCGACGAGACGGTCGACAACTGCCGCCGCCACGGCGGCGACTGGGAACTGGGCATCGCCCTCATGCTCCGCACCCACGTGGCCATCGACCTCACCGGCGGCCTCCCGTCCGTCGACGCCGACCTCGCCGAACTGCACGCGATCGCCCACCGCGTCGGCGACCGCTGGACCCGTGCCCAGGTGGCGAGCGCCGCCGGCGAGGTCGCGCTCTCCCGCGGCCGGTACGACTGGGCCCGCATCGAGTACGAGGAGTGCCTGCGCCTCGCCCGCGAGGTCGGGGCCCACACCGAGGTGCCCTTCGCCATCGCCCGGATCGCCGAGTCCGCCTTGTGCTCGGGGGACTTCGACGAGGCCGGCCGGCTGCTGGCGGAGGTCGCCGCCGAAGTCGAGCGCTACGGCGGGGTGTACGACGTCCAGGCCTACGGCGGCATGCTCGCGGCGCTCCTCGCCCTCATCCGCGGGGACCTCGGGCAGGCCCGTGCCGAGTGCGAGCTCGCCCGTACCGTCTCGGCGAGGTTCTCGGCGCCCCCGCAGCTCGCAGCCGGACTCGACAACATCGACGCCGTCCTCACCGCCCGCGTACACGGCCCGCGGGCCGGCCTCGCGAAGCTGGGGCCGGCCCTGGCCGACGCCGTCGCCGCGCACTGCGCCGAGCGGGTCCTGGCCTCGCTCTCCGACAGCGCGGCCGTCCTGCTGTCCGCGGCCGGGCGCACGGCGGAGGCCGTACGGGTACTGGCGGCGGCCACCGCCTGGCGCGCGGGCCACCCGCGTTCGGTCCCGGAACAGGCCGCCGTCGCCGGGCTCCCGGCCGACGCGCGCGCCGTACTGGGCGCCGACCGCTACACGGTGGAGGAGGCGGCGGGCGCGGAGCTCTCCCCGGCCGCGGTGGCCGCCCTCGTCGCCGAAGCAGCCGCGGCCCCCGGCACCGCAGAAGCCCCCGGCACCGCAGAAGCCCCCGGCACCCCCGAAGCCCCCCGGATCACCGGCAGCTGATCACGGCGTCGGCCCAGCTCGCCAGCGTCGGCAGACGGCCCTGCCCGGCCTGCTCCACCACCAGCCGCAGCGTCTTGTGCCCGGCCAGCGAGACGTCGACGGCGGCGGCCGGATCCCCGAACCCGAGCGCGCCGGAGCGCCACAGCCGCTGCCCGTCGCCGTACACGGAGAACCGCACCGTGCCGTCGGTGAACAGCGACAGGTCGTCCACGCCGGCCCGCGCCGAGAACGCGGTGCACTGCCGGTTCAGGGTGATCTCCACCGAGGACCGGGAGTTCACGGTGATCCCCTGCGCGAACCGCCGGTCGGCGATCCGCAGCCCCCACCGCTGCCACACCCAGCTGCTGCGCCCGGTCTGCAGCTCGGGGCCGCTGTGGTCGCCGAACGCCGCGTGCCCGATCCCCGCCAGCCGGAACCCCTGAGCCGGCTTCGGAACGGACGGCGAAGGCGAAGGGGACGGCTTGGCCGGGCTCGGGCTCGGGGTCGCGGACGGCGTCGGCGAGGGCTTCGGCGCCGGGGAGGCGGGCGGAGCCGGAGCCGGGGCCTTGGGCTTCGAGGGGGAGGGAGCGGGCGCGGACGGAGTCCCCGGCTCGGAAGGTACGGAGCCCTGCGCGGCCGGAGGCTCCGCATGCGTCGGCGCCGTCGTCCGCGGAGCCGGTACGAGCGGCACCACGGGCGCCGCCACACTGGGCGCGGGCTGCGCCGAGGGCCCCGGCTCGGGATCGTCCCCGGCCAGCGCGAACACCACCCCCGCGGCCGCGGCGACCGCGATCCCGGCGGCGATGGCGGCCTTGACCGGCAGCCCGAGCCCCTCGGAAGCCACCGCACCCCCGAGCCCGGAACCGGCGCCCCCACCAGCACCACCGGCAGCCCCGGCCCCCGCGGTCCCCCCGGCAGCACCAGCGCCGGCCCCGGCCGCCCCGGTGCCGACGGCCCCGGCTCCGGCTCCCGCTCCCGCCGTGGACCCGCCCGCGCCCGCCGCCGCGGCGGCGGCCCCGGCGCCCCCCGCGGCCGCGACCCCGCCGGCCACCACACCGGCCGCCTTCGCCGCGTACCCGGCGGCGAACCACCCGATGACCGCGACCGGCAGCAGCGCGGGAATGCCCGCGTTGACGTCCTTGAGCTCGCCGACGGCCAGCCGGCACTTCGCGCACTCCTCCAGGTGCTTGCGCAGTCCGCGCTCCGCCCGCATCCGCAGCCCGCCGCGGGCATAGGCCCCCAGCCGGTCCGCGTACCGCGCGCAGTCCCCGCCCGCACTCAGCGCCGAGCTCACGTGCGCCTGCAGATAGGCCTGCTTGAGCCCCTCCCGGGCCCGGCCGGCGAGCACCGCCGTCGCGTTGGGGCTCAGCCCGAACAGCGGGGCGATCGCACTCGGCGAGGCGTCCTCGACGGTGGTGTGCCACAGCACGGCCTGCCAGCGTTCGGGCAGGCTCCGGAACGCCTGCATCGCCAGCGACTGTTCGGCCTCGCGCATCGCCCGCACGTCCGCGCCCAGTTCGAGGGTGTCGTCGCCGGTCAGGCCGGACATGCCACCGCCGACCTCGGTCCGCGCGGCCGCCTGCTCGGCGAACACCGCGAAGTCCTCGACGAGATGCTCCCGCCGGGAGGTCTTCGCCCACGCCGCCGCGACCCGGCGCACCGTGGTCAGCAGGTACGCCCGCACCGACTGGTCCGGCCCGGCCCCGCCCCGTACCGCCTGCAGCGTCCGAGCGAACACCTCGGCGGTCAGGTCGTCGGCCGTGTGCGCGTCGCGGCAGCAGGTCCGCGCGTAGCGGCGCACGGAATCGGCGTGCCGGAGGAACAGCTCCTCGTACGCGCCGTCGTCGCCCCCGCGCATCCGGGCGATCAAATCCCCGTCGGAGGGCGGCAGGTCGGATCCGGCGTACCCCGGGGCCGCGTGCCGGCCGCGGCGCGGTTCGCGCTGCGCGGGGACCTGGCGTGCGGCCGGAGTCTCCGCCTCGACCTCGCCGCCGGCACCGCCGAACGGCTCTTCCCGACCGTCAACGCCCATCGCGGAAGCCCCCGCACGCCACACTCAACCGGTACACCGTTCAAGCGTGTCACACGGGGGGCGCGCGCCGGACCCGTCTTCCCACCATCCACTCGTCCGGGCAACATCACGTGAAACCCCGTACCGCTCCTCACTCTTTCGAGCGAGCGGCCGTTCGGGGACCGTTCGACGAACCGGTCGACGGACGGGTGATGAACCGGGCGGTGAACCGGTCGGCAGGTGAGACGGGCACGGCACGCACCTTGCGGGAGCGTCCGCGAGGACGGTGCCCCGTACGGCTCAGGCCGTCCGGGAGCGCAGTCCTTCGAGCAGGATGTCGAGCAGCCGGGACGAAGCCGCCGCCTGCTGCACCGCGTCGGGCAGAGCCGGAGCGGCCGTGGCTATCACCAGCAGCACATCGGCCACCGTGACGTCGCCGCGCAGCTCACCCGCCTCCCGGGCGCGGTCCACCAGCCGGCCGACGACCTCGAGCAGCGCACCCGCGCCCGCGTCCTCGGAGGGCTCGTCCTCGACGGGAGTCCGCGCGCCCACGACCCGCAGATCGGGAGCCCCGCCGGTCACGCCCGCCTGGCGCTGCTGCGGAACCCGCACCGGCGCCTCTTCGAGCTCGTCCTCGCCCGCCGATCCGACCCGCAGCACCTGCGGCGGCAGCAGCCGCCCGGCGCCCGAGGCCACGGAGGTGCGCAGGAAGCGCGACAGCGCCTGCCACGGCTCCTCCTCCTGGCCGAGCGCGGCCTGGGCCTGCTCGGTCAGCCGGGCGGTCTCCTCCTCGGCTATTCGGCGCACCAGGACGTCCTTGCTCGGGAAGCGCCGGTACACGGTGCCGACGCCGACGCGGGCGCGCCGCGCCACGTCCTCCATCGGAGCCCCGTAGCCGAGCTCGCCGAACACCTCGCGGGCGGCGCGCAGCACGTGCTCGAGATTGCGCTGGGCGTCGACGCGCAGCGGCGTGGAGCGACCCACGCCGTGCGTCGTGCCGCCGGCCATCAGGCGGCCGCTGCTCTCACCCGAGAGCGCGGTCGCGGAACCATGGAAATCGGAAATATGCATATGTATCCCCCGGTAATGATTTGTCTCCCCCCGGAGACACTCCCCGCCTTCGTGTCGAGGTGGGCCACGGTCATGTGGGCCCCGGTCTTACTCCTCGACGAGATACGAACATAGTTGAGCCAGAGTCAATTCAGAAGAGGCAGCCCCGGACGGACCACCGCCCGATCGGAGCATTCACCCCCACTTTTCCGATCCAAGCCCCCGGAATCACCCCTTCCGCACCACCTGACCTGCGAAACTCCACCCCCACTCAAGCCATCCGGCAGCCCCGTACCGGCACCCCCACCGGTCACACAATGTGTCAGGGCTGTGGACAAACTCCCGGCCACGTTGCGTCATGGGATGGTGAAGGCTGCTAACTCCCGGGGCACGGACCCCGGTACCCCGCCCCGTACGCGCATCCTCGTCGTCGGCGGCGGCTACGTCGGCATGTACACGGCGCTCCGGCTCCAGCGAAAGCTCAGAGCCGGCGAAGCCGAGGTCACGGTGGTCAGCGCCGAGCCCTACATGACGTACCAGCCCTTCCTCCCCGAGGCGGCTGCCGGCTCGATCTCCCCGCGCCACGTCGTCGTGCCGCTCCGCCGCGTCCTCGACAAGTGCCGCATCGTCATCGGCGAGGCCCAGCGCATCGACCACGCCAAACGGACCGCGACCGTCGCCACCCTCGCCACCGAGGACGAGGGCACCGGCCCGCTGGAGATCGAGTACGACGAACTCGTCCTCGCCCCCGGATCCGTCTCCCGCACCCTGCCCATCCCGGGACTCGCCGACTACGCCATCGGCTTCAAGACCGTGGAAGAGGCCATCGGCCTGCGCAACCACGTCATCGAACAGATGGACATCGCCTCCTCCACCCGCGACCCCGCCCTCCGCGACGCCGCCCTCACCTTCGTCTTCGTCGGCGGCGGCTACGCGGGCGTCGAGGCCCTCGGCGAACTGGAGGACATGGCCCGCGACGCGGTCCGGTACTACCACAACATCAAGCCCGAGGACATGAAGTGGGTGCTGGTCGAGGCCAGCGACCACATCCTCCCGGAGGTCGGCCCGGAACTCGGCGTCTACACGGTCCGCGAACTGCGCCGCCGCAACATCGACGTGCGCCTGGAGACCCGGCTCGAATCCTGCGAGAACCGCGTCGCCGTCCTCAGCGACGGCGCCCGCTTCCCCACCCGTACCGTCGTGTGGACCGCAGGGGTCAAACCGCACCCGGTCCTCGCCGCCTCCGACCTCCCGCGCACCGAACGCGGCCGCCTCACCTGCACCGCCTTCCTCACCGTCGAGGGCGTCGAACACGCCTGGTCCGCCGGCGACGCCGCCGCCGTCCCCGACATCACCGCCGGGGAGCCCGGCCGCGAATGCGCCCCCAACGCGCAGCACGCCGTCCGCCAGGCCAAGGTCCTCGCCGACAACCTGGTGGCCTCCCTGCGCGGCGAGCTCCTGACCGAGTACGCGCACAAGTACGCAGGCTCCGTGGCCTCCCTCGGCCTCCACAAGGGCGTGGCACTCCTCTACGGCCGCAAGCTCAAGGCCTACCCCGCCTGGCTGATGCACCGCACCTACCACCTCAGCCGGGTCCCCACCTTCAACCGGAAAATGCGCGTCCTCGCCGAATGGACCCTCTCGGGCCTCTTCAAGCGTGAGATCGTCTCCCTCGGCTCCCTCGAACACCCCAGGGCAGAATTCGAACTCGCCGCAGGACACGGCCACAAATTCCCCCCGCCCCCGCCCGCCCCCAACCCCCCGAAGGACAGTCAGGGCTGACGTTGTCAGTGCGCTCGGCCACACTGGACGTGTGACCATAGGTGGGCCCACGCCTGCACACAGTGACATTCACGGCACAGCGACCACTTGCGACACCACGAGGCTTGAACGCAGTGAACTTCACGCGCTGGAGCGCCCGTTTTCCCGGAACGCAGCGCCGCGCCGCCGCCCGGTCCGAACACGCCGCCGCCCAGGCCAAGCGGGGTGAGGGCGCCGTCCCGGCAGCCCGCGGCGCCGCCCGCCCGGCCACGCCGGACGACGGCCCCGCGGACCCCACCGTCTCCGGCACGGGGACGGGCGGCGCGGGCACCGGCCCGAGCGGCGGCGCAGGCAGCGGCGCCCTCGCCGCCGTGCCCGCCCTCGACGAGCTCTCCGTACGGGAGGTCCTCGGCCGGCTCCCGGCCCTCGTCGCCCTCGTCCACGGCCCCGAGCACCGCGTCGCCTACGTCAACGACGCCTACACCGCCGGATTCGGCCCCCGCCCCACCGGCGCGCCCGCCCACGAAACCCTCCCCGAACTCGGCGAGCTCGGCCTCCTCCCGCTCCTCGACCAGGTCCAGCGCAGCGGCAAGCCCCGTACCGCCAAGAACCGCACCGCACCCGGCGGCACCAGCTCGTACACGGTCACCTGCACCCCCGTCGAGTTCCCCAAGGCCGCCACCGAAGGCGACGCCGACCCCCGGCACACCGGCGTCCTGATCCACCTCGCCGACGTCAGCGACCACGCCGAAGCCGTCGAACGGCTGCGCGCCAGCGAGCGCCGCCAGCGCGAAGCCGCCGTCACCCTCCAGCGCTCCCTCCTGCCGCAGGAACTCGAACAGCCCGACGACCTCCGCATCGCCGCCACCTACCAGCCCGGCGGCACCGAGGCCGCGGTCGGCGGCGACTGGTACGACGTCATCACCCTCGGCGCCGGCCGCACCGCCCTCGTCATCGGCGACGTCATGGGCCGCGGCGTCCGTGCCGCGGCCGTCATGGGCCAGCTGCGCACAGCCGTCCGCGCCTACGCCCGCCTCGACCTGCCCCCGCACGAGGTGCTCCAGCTCCTCGACGGGCTCGCCGCCGAGATCGACGCCAGCCAGATCGCCACCTGCGTCTACGCCGTCCACGACCCCAACGAGGGCCTGCTCGCCTACGCCTCCGCCGGCCACCTCCCGATCCTCGTCCGCGACGAGGACGGCACCGTGCGCCGCGCGGCCGACCCCACCGGCCCGCCGCTCGGCACCGGCGGCTGGCTGCACACCTCCGGCACCATCGCCCTGGGCCCCGGATCCACCGCCGTCCTCTATACCGACGGCCTCGTCGAACGGCGCGGCGAGGACATCGACGAGGGCGTGGCCGCCCTGGAACGCGCCCTCTCCGGCGCCCAGGGCACCCCGGCGGTCATCTGCGACCGCCTGATGCGCGCCCTCGGCGTGGACGCCGACCACGACGACGACGTGGCCGTCATGGTCCTCCAGCAGCCGAGCCGCACCGGAGCCGACGCCGAGCTCTTCCACAACGCCGCCCTGGAACTCCTCGGCGGAGTCGAGGCCGCCCCGCGCGCCCGCGCCTTCGCCTCCGGGGTCCTCGCCTCCTGGCGCTTCCCGGTCGAGCTGTGCGACCTCGGCGTCCTGGCCGCCAGCGAGCTCGTCGCGAACTCCCTCCAGCACGGCACCCCGCCCATGCGGCTGCGGCTGCGCCGCACCGACCGCCGGCTGATCATCGAGGTCACCGACGGGGACGACCACCTCCCGCGCCGCCGCCGGGCCGAACCGGCAGACGAGACCGGGCGCGGCATCTCGATCGTCGCGACCATCGCCTCCTCCTGGGGCTCGCGCCGCACCCCGGGCGGCGGCAAGGCCGTCTGGTGCGAGTTCGCCCTGCCGGACAAGCAGCCGTAGACACGGAGGCGCGTACGCCCGTACGCCCGCCAGTACTCAGGTACGCAGGTACGGCGAAGGCCCCGGTCACCCGACCGGGGCCTTCGCCCTGCTGCACGCCCGAGGGCGCCCTCGCGGCTACGCGCCGACGGGCTCGCCGACCTCGGAGCCCGCCTTCGCGCCCTGCGCGACGACCCGGCTGCCCAGCAGGGACGGCTTGTCCTGCACCGGGCTCAGCTGCTTGCCGAGCCGCAGGGCCAGCCACGCGATGCCCAGCGAGACCAGGATGAACACCCCGATGTAGAGCATCGGCACACCCGCACCGAGCGGCACACCCAGCGGCCCGAGGGCCAGCGCCATCTGCTTGACCAGCGCGAACGCCGAGTTGTACTGACCGACCGAACCCTCCGGCGCCAGATCGGCCACCAGCGGGGCCAGGGTCGGCGACAGCATCGCCTCGCCGATGCCGAAGAGCGCGTACGTGGTGATGAACGCGGCGGCGGCCATCATCGCGCTGCCGTGCCCCAGCCCCGAGAACCCGGCGATGACCCACGCCACGGTCCAGATCAGGCCGACCAGCGCGATCACACGGGACCGGCGGCGCTTCTCGACCAGCTTCAGCACGACGAACTGCGCCACGACGATCGCACCGGTGTTGGCGGCCAGCGCGAAGCCGAGGGTCGACGGGGAGATGCCGGCGGCCTCGGTACCGAAGGCGGCGAGACCGGACTCGAACTGCCCGTAGCAGGCGAAGAAGATCACGAAGCCCAGCACCAGCAGCTTGACCATGGCCTTGTGCTCGAGCAGCCGCTTCCACGCACCGCCGGAACGGGACTCGTCCCGCGGCACGGCGTCCTTGATGCTCGGCGCGTGCGGCAGGCGCACGGTGAGGATGACCCCGGCCAGGACCAGGAACATCACGGCCTCGATGCCGAACAGCAGGGTGAAGCTGGCGGGCCGGCTCTCGTCGACGATCTGGCCGCCGATGAGACCCCCGATGCCCAGACCCAGGTTCTGCATGAAGAACTGGAGCGCGAAGGCACGCGTACGGGTGCTCGGCGTCGAGCACCACACGATCATCGTGGCCAGAGCGGGCTGCATGACGGCCTGCCCGGCGCCGAGCGCCAGGGCGGACAGCAGGATCGGCACGATGCCCGTGGACAGCCCGAGCGACAGCGCACCGGCCGAGGCGGCGACGGCCGCACCGATGACCACGGGGACGGGACCTCGGCGGTCGATGACCCGGCCGGTGAGGGGAAGCGCGACCAGGGCACTCACGGCGAAGGCCACGAACGCACTCGTGGCCGCCATGGAACCAAGACCCCGCACCTGCGCCACGTAGATGTAGAGGAACGGAACCGTGAAACCGATGCCGAACGCGGTCAACGCGTTGCCGGCCTGGATCCGCCGCATCGCAGCGCCCATCACCCTGGTCACTTCTCACCGCCTTTGAGAACTGAAGCCCGAAGACTTCATACCTAAACTTCGACCCTTAACTCTACACATCGAAGGAGTTAGATGCCAACGGGCTCGTGCGATACTTCGAACCATGGGTGACACCCCCGACGGCACCGCGCCCGTCCACGAGCCGAGCCTCGACGAGCAGATCGCCGTCTATCAGCGCGAGTTCCAGGACCTCGATCCGCAGGTCGAGAAGGTGGTCTCGGCACTGAGCCGGCTGAACCGCCGCATGAACGTCGCGTACGGACGCCAGACCGCCGCTCTGGGCATCAGCAACGCGGAGTGGGAGGTCCTCAAGGCCCTCGTCATCTCCGGATCCCCGTACCGGATGGGCCCGAGCGAGCTCGCGAAGCAGCTGGGCCTCACGCCGGCGGCGATGACCCACCGGATCGACCGCATGACGGCGGAGGGACTGGTGACGCGCGAGCGGGACGAGTCCAACCGGGTCCGCGTGATCGTGGAGCTCACGGACGAGGGCCGCAGCAAGTGGCTCGACGCCATGAGGGCGGCCACGGTCTTCGAGGAGGACCTCCTCCAGGACCTCTCCACGGCGGAGCGGGGAGTGCTGGGCGACATGCTCACGCGCCTCCTGGACCGCGTCGAGGACCTCCAGTCGCCGAGCTGACCAGCGCCTGAGCTCAGGGGTTGACACCGACCCCGCGGGTCCGTAAGGTTCTTCGAGTTGTCCCAGAGCCGGAAGGTTTTGGTGACGACACATCCCGCCGCCTCGTTGCGGCACCCAACTCAGCACGATCTCCCACCGGGAACGAATTCGGCATGCCCGAATTGATTTCCGAAGGCCGATTATGAATCGGCCGGGAAATCCACTAGAGTTCTGGGAGTCGGAAGGGCCCAACAGCCCGGAAGACAAACCCCGCTGACCGGGGGTCAGGCCCGAAAGGATCTGATAGAGTCGGAAACGCAAGAACGAAGAACGAAAGCCCGGAGGAAAGCCCGAGAGGGTGAGTACAAAGGAAGCGTCCGTTCCTTGAGAACTC